>LWTM01000073.1 GCA_002101205.1 Cycloclasticus sp. symbiont of Poecilosclerida sp. N
CCCTATAAGCGCAAACCTGTAACGAGGCGGCCTAAAGGCTACAAGCCACAGTGAATCGGTGAGTGTGTTGGTATGGATGCAAGTGAGCACCGCACGTACGGCATGAAAATGTACCTGCTCACCTACAGAGACGAAGTGAGCGGCTATGCCATTACCATGGCTGTACCCGCCGTTACAAATAAAGCTGCCAAACAATTCTTTGAAGTGTGCTTCAAACTGAGTCCATTCGAGATAGAAAAGGTCATCACCGACAATAGCAGTGAGTTCAAAGGCGAATTTGTTTCCTTGTTATCCGATGCACATATAACGCATCTTTGGGCGTACCCAAGCACGCCCAAGATGAACGCCGTCTGTGAGCGTTTCAACCGAACCATACAAGAGCAGTTCGTCGATTATCACGAAGAGTTATTATTCACCGATTTAGCCACATTTAATGAACAATGGGCTGACTGGTTAGTGAAATATAACAGCATAAGGGCGCATAAAGGTTTAGAGCTAAAAACACCGATGCAGTATATTATTGAAAACAAACCGCAGTGCAATATGTGGCGGGTTCACACATCAAATTGAAAATACCCGTGGTGGTTGCTATAATCATCGGTCGACTTTCGTATAAGTAAGTCTATTATTCAATAATTAAAAGCATAAGGTTATCTGAGTGAAACAAACATCGATTCCACAAGCAGGTTTATACCGTCCTACGTTTGAAAAAGATAGTTGCGGATTTGGGCTTATCGCAAGCATTGACGACAAGCCGAGTCACTGGTTAGTTAAAACATCTATTGCTTCTTTGGCGCGTTTGACGCACCGTGGCGCGATAGCGGCAGATGGTAAATCTGGAGATGGCTGTGGCTTGTTGTTAAAAACGCCAGAAACATTTTTTCGTGCGAAGGCACAAGAGCAAGGCGCGACAATGGCCGATGTTTTTGCGGTGGGCATGGTGTTTCTCAGTCAAGAGGTTCTTAAAGCAGAGTCGGCTCGGTCTATTTTGCAAGAAGAAATTGAAAAAGAGGGACTAGATGTTATCGCGTGGCGCGTGGTGCCAACAAATATGAAGGCTTGTGGTGAGCAGGCACTCGCAACACTGCCGACTATAGAGCAGGTATTTGTTAATGCCAAAGAGGGCATGGATAACGCCGCGTTAGATCGCCACCTCTATATTGCAAGGCGGCGTGCGGAAAAGCGGATAGAACAAAGTGATGACATGTTTTATGTTGCCAGTTTGGCTTCAAACGTTATTTCGTACAAAGGCTTAGTGATGTCGGAGTTTTTGTCTGTTTTTTATACAGATCTAAATGATCCTGAACTGGAAAGCTCACAATGCGTATTCCACCAACGTTTTGCAACCAACACTTTTCCTCAATGGCGTTTAGCGCAACCGTTTAGATATTTAGCGCATAACGGTGAAATTAATACGATTAGTGGTAATAGGAATTGGGCGCAAGCTAGAAGTTACACATTTGAAACACCGCTAATTCCTAATATGGACGATATTCGCCCGTTGGTATCATCAACAGGTTCAGACTCGAACAGCTTAGATAATATGGTGGATGGACTTATAGCGGGTGGAATGGACATTTTCCGTGTGATGCGTTTACTGGTGCCACCTGCTTGGCAAAATGTGCACACGATGGATACGGATTTACGTGCGTTTTATGAATATTCATCTATGCACATGGAACCTTGGGATGGGCCTGCTGCGATTGTACTAACAGATGGACGTTACGTTGCGTGCTGTTTAGATAGAAATGGTTTGCGTCCGGCGCGTTATGTTATCACTAAAGATCGTCATATTACGTTGGCGTCTGAAATCGGTGTATATGACTACAGCCCTGCAGACGTCGTTCAGAAAGGTCGATTAAAGCCGGGTGAAATGTTAGCTGTAGATACTCAAAAGGGCGAACTGATAGAGCCTCAAGATATTGATAATCGCTTAAAAGCGCGACACCCCTATAAAACGTGGTTGGCGGAGCATACTAAGAAACTGAGTACAACAAGAAATGACGACCCATTAAGCTTGTTGCCTTTCGATAAAGACGCGTTGAAAGTACATGAAAAGCAGTATCAATTAACGTTTGAAGAGCGTGAAGAAGTCTTAAAAGTGCTTGCAGAAGCGGGGCAAGAAGCCATTGGCTCAATGGGCGATGATATTCCAATGCCTGTTTTATCGCAAAAAATTCGCAGCCCGTACGATTATTTTAGACAACAGTTCGCACAAGTCACAAACCCACCGATTGATCCATTACGCGAGCAAGTGGTGATGTCGTTAATGACGAGTTTTGGCCGCGAAAAAAACTTATTTAAAGAGTCGGCGGATCATGCACATCGCTTAGAAGTAGACTCTCCTGTGCTATCGGCTTCAAAGTTTGCTGCTTTGTTATCACACGAAGATAAAGCGTATAAAAGCACCGTTATTAGCTTACAGTATGACCCATCAAAAATGGGTTTAGAAAAAGCAATCAATAACATTTGTCAGCAGGTTAAGGAAAAAGTCAATGAGGGCAGCGTGGTCATTGTTTTAAGTGACCGCGGTTTGCAAAAAGACTCGTTACCTGTGCATGCATTGCTAGCGACGGGCGCGGTTCATCACTATTTAGTAAAAATAGGCCTGCGTTGCCACGCGAATATTGTTGTAGAGTCCGCAACCGCTAGAGACCCGCACCAGTTTGCAGCACTAATAAGTTATGGCGCGACAGCAGTTTACCCCTACCTTGCGTATGAAACGCTGAGAGATATGCTAGAAACGGGTGATATCCAAGGCATTGAAGAAGGTGTTTTAGCGAATAACTATCGTAAAGGTATTAATAAAGGGCTTTATAAAATATTGTCGAAAATGGGCATTTCAACCATAGCGAGTTACCGTGGGGCGCAGTTGTTTGAAGTGGTTGGTCTGCAATCAAATATCGTTGATCTTTGCTTTAAAGGAACGATTAGCCGTATTCAAGGAGCGGGCTTTGAGCAGCTAGAAGAAGAACAAAAACA
Organism: Cycloclasticus sp. symbiont of Poecilosclerida sp. N; assembly: GCA_002101205.1. Taxonomy (GTDB): domain Bacteria; phylum Pseudomonadota; class Gammaproteobacteria; order Methylococcales; family Cycloclasticaceae; genus Cycloclasticus. The sequence continues at coordinate 2,983 of LWTM01000073.1, forward strand.
ATTATCGAAGGTCGCGTGGAATACACGTAAATTGACTGAGCAAGGCGGCTTATTAAAATATGTCCATGGTGGTGAATACCACGCCTATAACCCGGATGTAGTGCAGTCATTGCAAGAGGCGGTTCGTACTGGCGACATAAACAAATATCGTGTTTATGCAGACGAGGTTAATGATCGCCCCGTGGCGTCTATACGTGATATGTTGCGTCTGAAATTAGATGATAGCAAGGCTATCTCTATTGATGATGTAGAGCCAGCCGAAGACTTATTTACACGCTTCGATACGGCGGCGATGTCTCTCGGTGCCTTGTCCCCGGAAGCGCATGAAACATTAGCCATCGCGATGAATCGTTTAGGCGGTCGTTCAAATTCTGGTGAGGGCGGGGAAGATCCAGCTCGTTTTGGCACCGATAAAATATCGAAAATTAAGCAAGTCGCATCAGGTCGTTTCGGCGTAACACCGCATTATTTGGTGAATGCTGATGTTCTACAGATTAAAGTGGCACAGGGTGCTAAACCTGGTGAAGGTGGTCAATTGCCAGGTGATAAGGTGAATAAAATGATTGCGACTTTGCGCTTTTCTAAGCCAGGTGTCGCGTTAATTTCGCCGCCACCACATCACGACATTTATTCAATTGAAGATCTGGCGCAGCTAATTTTTGATTTAAAACAAGTAAACCCAGGTGCCCTGGTGTCTGTGAAACTGGTATCTGAAGCAGGTGTCGGCACAATTGCGGCAGGCGTTGCCAAATGTTATGCCGATTTAATCACCATTGCAGGACATGACGGTGGAACGGGTGCAAGCCCGTTAACATCAGTGCGCTACGCAGGTGCGCCATGGGAGTTGGGCTTAACGGAAACGCATCAAACATTACTAGCGAATGATTTAAGAAGTAAAGTTCGGTTGCAAACAGATGGCGGCTTAAAAACAGGGTTGGATGTGATTAAAGCAGCTATTTTAGGGGCAGAAAGCTTTGGTTTTGGTACCGGCCCGATGGTTGCTATGGGGTGTAAATATCTGCGTATTTGTCACTTAAATAATTGCGCGACAGGCATTGCCACGCAAGACAACGTCTTACGCATGAAGCATTATCACGGTGAAGTAGAGTACGTTATGAACTACTTTCGCTTTTTGGCTCAAGAAGTACGAGAGTGGTTAGCGAAACTTGGTTTTAATAAGCTACAAGATATTATTGGTAGAACAGATTTATTGGAACAAATAGAGGGTGTGACAGATAAGCAAAAGGGCTTAGATCTTCAGGTTATTTTAGATTGCATACCTGGAAATAAAGATAAGGTACAACACTGTATAACGCCGAGAAATGTCCCATTCGATGATGCGCAGTTCGCAGAAGATATCGTGGCGGATATTTTGCCTTCGATTGAGGCAAAGTCTGGTGGTTCATTTAAATATCAGATCGGTAATATTCATCGCTCTATCGGTGCGCGACTATCAGGCGAAATTGCTAAACGACACGGTAATAAGGGCATGGATAATGCGCCACTTGAGATTGCTTTTACAGGCTCAGCGGGGCAAAGTTTTGGCGTGTGGAATGCTGGTGGGTTGCATATGACGCTGGAAGGCGATGCGAACGATTATGTTGGCAAAGGTATGGCGGGTGGTAAATTAGTTCTAAAAACGCCCAAAGAAAGTATCTTTAACAGCCATGAAACAACGATTATGGGCAATACATGTTTGTATGGTGCGACTGGTGGAAAGTTGTTTGCGTCGGGTTTGGCTGGCGAACGTTTTGCGGTTAGAAACTCTGGCGCAATAGCCGTTGTTGAAGGAATAGGCGATCATGGTTGTGAATACATGACCGGTGGTGTTGTGGCTGTGTTGGGCGAAGCGGGCATTAACTTTGGCGCTGGAATGACGGGTGGTTTTGCTTTTGTATTAGATGAATCACGTACGTTTGTAGACAGATATAATCATGAGTTGATAGAAATTCATCGTGTTTATACGGAGTCTATGGCGGATCAAAGCGCTTACTTACGTAGTTTAATTGAAGAATTTGTTGTAGAAACGGGCAGCGCAAGAGGGCAAGAAATACTCGATAATTTTGCTGATTACGGGCAACATTTCTGGTTAGTGGTTCCTAAGGCGGCGGACGTTAAGTCCTTACTAGATTCATTAAGCTCACAAGCAGCTTAACCGATAGAGATAGAAACAGATGGCTAATAATTTTCAATTTGTTGATGTACCTCGTGCAAATCCAACAAAAATACCTGCAGAGCAAAGAAAGCGGGAATTTAAAGAGATTTATGGTGAGTTTAATGCGACACAAGTTGCAGACCAAGCTGACCGTTGTTTAGATTGCGGCAATCCGTATTGTGAATGGAAATGCCCGGTACATAACTACATTCCAAACTGGTTGAAATTGATTGCCGAAGGTAAAGTCATAGAAGCGGCGGAGCTGTCACACAAAACTAATTCGTTGCCAGAGATTTGTGGACGTATTTGCCCACAAGACCGTTTGTGTGAAGGTTCGTGTACATTGAATGATGAGTTTGGCGCGGTAACGATTGGCTCAATAGAAAAATATATTTCTGACGAAGCCTTTAAGCAAGGTTGGCGACCAGACCTGTCCGCCGTTGAAAGCACGGGCAAGCGAGTAGCGATTATTGGCGCCGGCCCCGCAGGATTAGGCTGCGCCGATATTCTTGCGCGCAACGGCGTAAAAGCGATTGTTTATGACCGTTACCCAGAAGTAGGCGGATTACTAACGTTTGGAATACCTCCTTTTAAATTAGAAAAAAGCGTAGTGAAAAACCGCAGTGAAATTTTAGAAGGCATGGGCGTTGAATTTATATTGGGTACGGAAATTGGTAAAGACATCCCTTTCCAACAGCTGCTTGACCAGTACGATGCTGTTTTCTTAGGCATGGGTACGTATAAATTTATGAAAGGTGACTTCCCTGGTGAAGATTTGGGCGGGGTTCATGAAGCGCTTCCATTTTTAGTCTCTAACGTTAATCGCTTGATGAATTTAGAAGGGGTTAATACCATCATGGGCGATAAGTTTATTGATATGAAAGGTAAGCGAGTTGTCATTCTAGGTGGTGGCGATACCGCGATGGACTGCAACCGCACCAGTATTCGTCAAGGTGCTGAAGAGGTAACGTGTGCTTATCGCCGTGACGAAGAAAATATGCCAGGTTCACGCCGTGAGGTAGCTAATGCAAAAGAGGAAGGCGTTAATTTTCTTTGGAATCGTCAGCCTGTTGAGATTGTCGGCAGGGATAAGGTTGAAGGTATTAAACTCGTTACCACAGAATTAGGCGAGCCTGATGAGCGCGGCCGTCGTCGCCCCGTTGTTATTCCAGGCACGGAAGAAATCGTGCCAGCAGATAACATCATTGTAGCGTTTGGCTTTCAGCCTAGCCCATCAGCATGGTTTGCAGACTATGGCATTAACCTTGATGAGCGCGGCCGTGTCATAGCGCCCGCGGATAGTGAGTTTGCTTATCAAACCAGCAATCAACGAGTGTTTGCTGGAGGCGATATGGTGCGAGGTTCTGATTTGGTGGTCACGGCTGTTTATGAAGGACGTGAAGCGGCTCAAGGGATATTAGATTACTTAAAAGTTTAACGGGCGTGAGAATGTTCACAGATAAAGGCAATAACCAGCAATGATGGAACAAAAAAACGACTTAATACTGAGAACACTTCGTGGCGAAGAAACTGAGCGCACACCGGTATGGGTGATGCGTCAAGCGGGGCGTTATTTACCAGAGTATCGTGTAACGCGTGCGCAGGCAGGTAGTTTCTTAGACCTTTGTAAAAATGCGCAATTGGCATGTGAAGTGACCTTGCAACCGCTAGAGCGCTACCCGTTAGATGCCGCGATCCTATTCTCAGATATTTTGACCATACCCGATGCAATGGGCTTGGGGTTGTACTTCGAAGAAGGCGAAGGCCCACGATTTGAGCGGACAGTGAGAACAGCAGCGGATGTTGATAAATTGTTTGTGCCTGATCCAAATCAAGAGCTTCAATATGTGATGAACGCCGTTTCAACTATTAGCAAGGCACTTAATGGCAAAGTACCGTTGATTGGTTTTTCTGGTAGCCCATGGACGCTAGCGTGTTATATGGTTGAGGGAAGTGGTAGTAAGAACTTTACACATATAAAACGCATGATGTACGACACACCAGAGTTGACGCATCGTTTACTTGATCTTATTAGCCAATCTGTTATCAGCTATTTGCAAGCGCAAATTGAAGCGGGCGTTGAAATAGTTATGGTGTTTGATACATGGGGTGGGAACTTATCCAGCAAAGACTATGAAACCTTTGCACTGGCTTATACAAGGAGAATATCGCGAGCATTGCAAGCCTGCAACCCAGAAATACCGCGCATGTTGTTTACTAAAGGTGCAGGTGTTTGGTTGAAACAAATGGCCGATGCTGGTTATAACGGCTTAGGGGTGGATTGGACAACAGACTTAAAACTAGCGCGCGAATTGACCCAAGACAAAGTTGCACTTCAGGGCAACCTTGACCCAGCGAGTTTATACGCTAATCCAGAAACGATTCGTCGCAAAGTGCGTGATGTATTAGCGGATTATGGTCAAGGACATAAACACATTTTTAACCTGGGACACGGTATATTACCGGATGTTAACCCAGAGCACGTCACGGCTATGATTGATGAGGTGCACCGATCAAGCCCAGCTTACCATCAGTAGAACGAAATTTTATTTTAGCGCCTGATCAGTTTCAAACACATCAAGAACATAAGGAATAAAAAACAGGTAATCTCTGTGATAACACAATACGGCGCAAGGATTTTTGCATTACTTATGCTAGATTTACAACTTGATTGTAGTATTTTTGCCGCTAAATCCCCGATATTCTAGCTTAAAACCGCAATTGTCTTGCGTTACCTAGTTATTTATCTCTCCTCGTAACAGTCACTCGTGCTTTAGCGGGAAAAATGCTGTCTGACTAAGTTAATTGCTCAAAGATTCTAAATCCAGCAATGTAAGTTCCAGCGGCAGATCCAATAGTACTGAAGAGAAAAACTAGCAAGGTGCGAGAGACGCGGTTTTTCCACCAACCACTGATATTGACGGTATTTTTTTTAAGTGTAGAAAAGTCACCGACCCGTGGTTTTCTAATCCATGCTTCAACGCTTGCCGTGACCATGCCTGCACCGATGGTTGGATTTAGTGATGTGAGTGGCGCCGCTAAAAATGCGGTGATAATGGTTATGGGGTGGCCGTTTGCCAGTAACGCACCCAATGCGGATAAGCCACCATTAATCACAACCCATTCAATGACTAATTGCCATCCAAGTTCTGGTGCACGACTAAACCCAATGCTGAAACCAACGAAAACAAGGGCAACAATAATCCAAGGAATAAACTTGAGCGAACGGCTAGACGGCGGAATGGAATCAAGTTCTTCCAACGGTTTTGCAGTTTCAAGTTGAGATTCAAGATAACCTTTAATGCCCTTTAAATGCCCCGCACCAATAACCGCTAGAATATTTTTGTGTTGCCCAGATTGAATATCGTTAAAAATTCTATGCGCCATGTATTGATCTCGCTCATTCACTAGGGGCTGGTAAATTTCGGCCGATGATTCAGAGAATTGCGAAAAAGTGGCGTCCAGTACGTCGCTTTCTTTTAGTTTTTCTATATCTTCTTCGCTGATCTTCTCAGGAAACATGATGCTAGCGAGCAAGCCTGAAAAAAGCCCTATGCGCTTCCACCAAGGGACATTGCGGTATACGCGCTTTAAGGTGATACCCACTTCGCGATCAATTAACAGCACCGGCGTATGAGATTCTTTAGCGAGCTCAGCGGCCATTTTCATTTCAGCACCTAGCTCAATGCCCATCTCATCAGCCATCTTTTGTTGGAAGGCCCCGAGCGCTAAACTGGCGGTAACCATAGCGGCTTTGCCACTTTTTATAACACTGAACAGATCCATTTTTGCAAGGCTATCAGGGTCAATTAAAGCGTTGTAACGACTGGGGCAAAGTTCTATAGCAATGCCATCAAAATTGTTCGATGTGATTAATGCGTGTACGGCATCCACACTGGTTTTAGATACGTGCGCAGTACCTAAGAGGGTTACCTGGCAATCGTTGATGGTGAGTTTTTCTATGAGTTGTTCGTCTAGGGTACTCGACATGCGCTTTTAAGATGCTTTGAATTAAGGATGACGTATTATCAACGATATTGAGATGATTCGCCCAGTCTTTTGGCACTAAAGAACCACGTTGCATTTCATCAAATGAATGCTTTAAATGAAATCAGGCTAAAGTAAGTGTGATCGGTGACATTTAATCTGGAGAATTAAACAATAAGTATAAATCTATCACACAATCTGGAATTCTATCGGCCATGTCATCTAACACCTCGTCCGGTTGATTTATCTCGTCGTCGAGTAATTCAGAGCAGGTAAGTATTGGAAGTGTTAGCTCTGCGACCTCTTCAGGGTGGGATTCAAACCAAAGGTCTTGTTGGCTGAATACACCTTGCATAAAGCCTGCGGCCCAAAGTGTAAGGGCATCATTGTAAGTGTCGGGGAAATCACCATTTAATAAAGACCTTTCGATACTCTGTCGCAGTTCGTTAATCTCTTGTTTAATAGCCGTATTGGCAGTGTTATCATCTAAGATGATGTTGAGTATTTGTTCGCTAGACAATGTCCCAGGCAAAATAACAAGACTGGTCAGAAAACCATGTGTTTCACTCAGATACATGGCTTCTTCGTTAAGTTGGTCGGAGTTAAAAAAATCGTTAAGTGTTGTCATGAGATGAATGGCTTTTTATTTATTATGGCTGCCGTCACAAAATGGCATATGGTCTGATTTTCCGCAGCCGCAAATAGCTAATGACAGGTCCTTGTCTGCTTTATAAATAAGCGGTCGAACGCTGGCGACTTGCTTATGGGAGCCGTCACACAGGGGTGCTCTTGCCGTTTTCCCGCATTGACAGATATAGGTTTCTTCGCCTTTTTGAAGTGTGATGATGTGTGGGGACTGTTTGCTATACATGGTTTCCTTAAGTATGGATTGGATAAGAATAAGCTGTAATAATGTGTCAAATTCAGACTATCGAGAATACGGATGGAAACATTAACACAGCTACTTAACTCAATCAGTAGTTTCGTATGGGGACCCGTTATTTTAGTGCTACTGCTAGGGACGGGTGCCTATTTAATGGCGGGGTTATTGTTTTTGCCCATCAGGCAGTTACCAACAGCCTTTTCGTTATTGTGGCGTGGCCGCAAAAGTAGTGACTTAGATAATGGCGAAATAAGTCCATTTAGTGCTTTGATGACGTCCTTGGCCGCTACGATTGGCACGGGCAATATTGCGGGTGTTGCAACGGCGATTTTCTTGGGCGGACCTGGGGCTATTTTTTGGATGTGGATGACCGCTTTAGTGGGTATGGCAACAAAGTATGCAGAAGCCGTATTGGCGGTTAATTACCGGGAAGTTGATGAGAATGGCGCCTATGTTGGCGGCCCTATGTATTACATTAAAAATGGCTTAGGCGAAAGTTGGCAATGGTTAGCGTTTTTGTTTGCTTGCTTTGGTGCAGTTGCCGCGTTTGGAATTGGTAATACCATTCAGGCAAACTCAGTTGCTGATGTGCTTAACAGCACGCTAAACATACCTGTTTGGCAGACAGGCATTGTAATGGCCGTTATTGTGTACGCAGTATTGCTCGGCGGTATTAAGCGTATTGGCCAGATGGCATCTACATTGGTTCCATTTATGGGGGTAGCTTACGTTATAGGTGCAGGCATTATTATTATTCAACGTCTTGATTCTGTTCCAACAGCCATTGGGCTTATTTTGAATGATGCTTTTACGGGTACCGCCGCTACGGGTGGCTTTGCTGGTGCAGGCATTATGGCCGCTATCCGCTTTGGTGTGGCGCGAGGTGTCTTTTCAAATGAAGCGGGGCTTGGCACAGCGCCTATTGCACACGCGGCGGCAAAAACAAACAACCCTGTTAGGCAAGGCAAGATAGCGATGCTCGGCACGTTTATAGATACCATCATTATTTGCACAATGACGGCGCTAGTGATTATTTTAACGGGCAGTTGGAGAAGTGGTGAAACAGGCGCGTCGTTGTCTGCACATGCTTTCAAAACGGGTTTGCCGGGCTATGGTGATTATGTCGTGAGTTTTGGTTTGGCTATTTTTGCGCTAACAACATTGCTTGGATGGAGTTATTACGGTGAACGATGTGCAGAGTATATTTTAGGCGTGAAGGTTATTCCTTGGTATCGAATAGCATGGGTGTTAGCGATTCCGCTTGGGGCAATGATGGACTTGGAGTTTTTATGGTTATTGGCCGATGTGCTCAATGGTTTGATGGCGATTCCCAACCTAATTGCTTTACTGTTACTTAGTCCAATAGTCTTTAAGCTGAGTAAAACGAAAGCCTAATCTTTGGCTTTACGCGTTGGCTGTTCTGGCAGCGGTTTGATGAGTGTTGGTTAGTTGTAGCTGAAAAACCAGCCACTTTTCGAAAAAATAATTCATTTTCCATTTGTTATTTAAAAGAGCTTTTGGCGATAACGCTTGCTGATGTATTGGCGTGGCACCTTCGACACGAATGACTTCAATGGATTGGACATCTAGGTACACGCGACAAGTAAAGCTAGGGTTGGTGACAACCGGTTCAAACTCGCAGTGTTGTAATTGTATGGTATGCGTATAGGGCCCGGAGTTTAAAATTTTTGCTTTTACTTCGCCGCCATTGTTTTGTGTGAAGTTGGGTATTAACTTGGATAATTTTTTGTAGTTTTCTTCACACAGCACTTGCAGACAAAACGATTTATTAATAGGACTGACATGGCTTAACATTAGGTATTCGAATAGCTTGCGTTGGCGCTATCAGTTTCCCAAACAGATACATTGGTAACAGGGAAGCCAGCGGCGGCGACGTGTTCAAAAATCATTTGTGATAAAAACTCAGCGGTTGGATGTTCATCAACAACGAGAACCCGCTCACCCGCTTTTTGAAGCATAGGCAAAATGGGGTCGTCTTTATGCAATAACATATTGTGATCGAGCGTGTTATCAATCCACTTACCAGCAAAGTCGTTGATTTCTGAAAAATCGCAAACCATGCCTTGGTCGTTTAGACTCTTTGATTCAAGAGTAATAGCGACTCGCGCAGAGTGGCCGTGGAGATGACGACACTTGCCTTGGTGGTTCATTAGGCGGTGACCGTAACAAAAGGTTAAGTATTTAGTAATAGCGTACAAATTATGTCCAGATAGTATTAAGTATTAAGTACCTTTGATGCCTTCTATAGTGGCGGCCACTTCGTATTCGCCATCGTCAACAAGAGTTACTCGAACAATTTCAATCAATGCGTTTAGTGGAGGGGTGGCAGAGTTAATGGGCTTTACAGATATTTCTAAAGAAATGCCTTGGCTCAGTTTATTCTTTGTTTTAAATAAGACATCGGTAGCACTTAAATTGATACTGTGTGCTGTAGATGTGGCGCCTGTGCTTGGGTGAGTGAGCGCCACCTCGCACAGGGCATCTATGCGAGAGAATTTTCGATTACTAGATGACTCAATCATAATTTATAACCTCTGTTGAACATGAGATATTAAATTTAGTGTAGCTGAAAATCTATAGAAAGTATTAGCGTTTTTGAATAAATGGTCTTTATTTTGTTCTAGACGTTGTGAAGCGAAATGACGCAACGTCAGCTTGTTTTTAATTTCTATCTAATAGCACGCTCTGTATTGAATACTGACCTAGCCGTAGAGTTCTATGGAAAATAGAAAAGGTTGCATTGTTCACTTGAGATCCACGGTGCTTATCTTTAGGTCGCTGTAAACTGAGCGAGTTGAACTGCTCACCATTATCCTCTTGCACGACGCGTTCATATTGTTCACAAAGGTAATCATTAAGATTAACACCCGTCAAAGGAACCAGCACATTGCCCTTTTCACGTGCTAGGTGAGAAAACGCAGCATTAAATACGGGGATATAATGTTGCTTAAGGCATTGATTTGCCTCGTTGATCTGTAATCCATTTAACTGTCCGCGCTCGTCGCAGCCTCTGTTGATGGGCGCTGGCAGCGCGTTGAGAACGGCCTCGCGCCTGAGACGAATAAGTCGCAGCATATCACTATCTAAACGCTTAAGCGCAACACCTAAAAGGCTTGCTGCCTCATCTTGCGTTAACCGCTATGCCCATCATCTGCTTATTCGAATCCCATCTGTTTTAATCTTTCGTAAAATTTGTTCGGTTCAGTCTTTGGCCCTTCCAAATAGGGGCAGAATAAACCTTGACAGGACGCGTTTAATTAATAGGACAGGTAATTTACTCCTAACAGAGGCGTTTTCTTTGTTGACAGCTAAAATTAAATGCAAGACAATGGGTGGCTAATTTCGGAGGGGTTCCCGAGCGGTCAAAGGGATCAGACTGTAAATCTGACGGCTCAGCCTTCGGAGGTTCGAATCCTCCCCTCTCCACCAGTAAGCTTGTAAGGCCGAAATTGCCGCGGGTGTAGTTCAATGGTAGAACGTCAGCCTTCCAAGCTGAACACGTGGGTTCGATTCCCACCACCCGCTCCAAAGTAGCGTGTGGTGTATGCCCATATAGCTCAGGGGTAGAGCACTTCCTTGGTAAGGAAGAGGCCATCGGTTCAATTCCGATTATGGGCTCCAGCTAGATGTAAAGTGGTTTTGGTAAAAGTAGTCTTAATTTAATTAGTTTTGAAAAAAGGTGCGTAATGTCTAAAGAGAAATTTGAAAGGAACAAGCCCCATGTAAACGTTGGCACGATAGGTCACGTTGATCACGGTAAAACAACCTTAACGGCGGCGTTAACGAAAGTCATGGCAGAAACTCTAGGTGGAGAAGTCAAAGCATTTGACGAGATTGACAATGCACCTGAAGAGCGTGAGCGTGGCATTACCATTGCAACCTCACACGTTGAGTACGAGTCAGCGAACCGTCACTACGCACACGTAGATTGCCCAGGTCACGCCGATTATGTAAAAAACATGATTACAGGTGCAGCCCAAATGGACGGTGCTATTTTAGTTTGTTCAGCGGCGGACGGTCCGATGCCACAAACACGTGAACATATTTTATTGTCCCGTCAGGTTGGCGTTCCTTATATCGTTGTGTTTATGAACAAAGCCGACATGGTGGATGATGAAGAGTTGCTGGAGTTAGTGGAAATGGAAATACGTGAATTATTAGACATGTATGAATTCCCGGGCGACGATACGCCCATTGTGATAGGTTCAGCACTTAAAGCCTTAGAAGGAGACACATCAGATATTGGTGTCCCTGCGGTGCTTAAATTAGTAGAGGCACTGGACACATACATCCCCTTACCAGAGCGCGCCATTGATGGAGACTTCATCATGCCAGTAGAAGACGTGTTTTCAATTTCGGGTCGCGGCACCGTTGTAACGGGCCGTATCGAACGCGGCGTGATTAATGTTGGCGAAGAAATTGAAATTGTAGGGATTAAAGAAACAGCAACAACGACGTGTACAGGTGTTGAAATGTTCCGCAAGCTGCTTGACCAAGGTGAGGCAGGCGACAACGTAGGTATTTTACTACGAGGCACAAAGCGTGAGGAAGTAGAACGTGGCCAAGTATTAGCGAAGCCAGGTTCGATCAACCCACACACACACTTTGAGGCTGAAGTATATGTACTGGGCAAAGATGAAGGTGGTCGTCATACGCCATTTTTCAACGGTTACCGCCCACAGTTCTACTTCAGAACAACTGACGTAACGGGTGCTTGTGACTTACCGGAGGGGATTGAAATGGTGATGCCAGGTGACAATGTAAAAATGACAGTAAAACTAATCAACCCGATTGCGATGGAAGACGGCTTACGTTTTGCTATTCGTGAAGGTGGCCGTACAGTAGGCGCCGGTGTTGTTACTAAAATTATTGAGTAATTATTATGTCTAAACAATCCATTAGAATTCGTTTGAAAGGTTTTGATCACCGTTTAATTGATCATGCTGCTCGTGAAATCGTTGAAACAGCAAAAAGAACAGGTGCCCAGGTGATGGGTCCGATTCCTTTGCCAACAAAAAAAGAACGTTTTACTGTGCTTATCTCTCCGCATGTTAATAAAGATGCTAGAGATCAATATGAGCTTCGTACGCATAAACGTATGATGGATATTGTTGAGCCAACAGATAAAACAGTTGATGCGTTAATGAAGCTGGATTTATCGGCTGGTGTTGACGTTCAAATTAAGCTGAACTAAGTCGGTTCCAATAGATTAAGTAAAGGATAAATTATGTCTTTAGGATTAGTAGGGCGCAAATGCGGGATGACTAGATTGTTTACAGAGGAAGGTGTTTCTATTCCTGTGTCTGTTGTTCATGTTGAGGCCAACCGAGTTACGCGTGTTTTGAATCAAGTGTCTGATGGTTATTCTGCGGTGCAGGTAACAACGGGCGAGGTTAAGAACGCAAGAGTCAATAAAGCAAAAGCAGGTCAGTTTACAAAAGCAGGTGTGGATGCTGGAAGAGGTTTATGGGAATTTAGGCTTGATGCGGATTCAGAATTAGAAGTTGGTTCTGATGTGCCATTGGATTTATTTGAAGTAGGCCAAAAGGTAGATGTTCGTGGACAAAGCATAGGCAAAGGATTTGCTGGTGTTATTAAGCGTCACAACTTTCAAATGCAAGACGCAACGCATGGTAACTCTCTCTCGCATCGTGCGCCGGGTTCAATTGGCCAATGCCAAACACCTGGTCGCGTTGTTAAAGGTAAGAAAATGGCTGGGCATATGGGTGCAGAAAGAGTAACGACTCAGAACTTAGAAATAGTAAGAGTTGACGCTGAGAAATCAGTTTTGTTGATTAAAGGCGCAATTCCAGGATCAAAAAATGGTGACGTTGTTATTACGCCAGCCATTAAAATCAATAAGCAGGCATCATTATGAATATTCAATCGCCTGTTGTAGGTAAAGATGTTTCTGAAGCTGTATTCGGCCAAGATTACAACGAAGGGATCATCCATCAGTTAGTGACGACGTATATGTCTAATGCGAGAGCGGGAACGCGCGCACAAAAAACGCGCTCAGAAGTAAGAGGCGGTGGTGCAAAACCTTGGAAGCAAAAAGGAACAGGCCGCGCTCGTGCAGGTACAATTAGAAGCCCTATTTGGCGTAAAGGTGGTGTTACATTTGCTGCAAAGCCTCAGGATCACAGTAAAAAGTTAAATAAAAAAATGTATGTGGTTGGCATGCGTTCAATATTCTCAGAACTCATTCGCCAAGAAAGGTTAGTTATTGTTGATGGTTTGAGTTTAGAGCAAGCAAAAACAAAAGTGCTTAACGACATATTGGCTGAAAAAGGGTTGTCGAATGTATTAATCGTTTTAGCGGCAGAAGATGCTAATTTAGGATTGGCAAGTCGTAATCTTCATACAGTTGATGTGTGTACGGCGTATGAAATTGACCCTGTTTCGTTATTGGCATATGAAAAAGTATGCGTAACCGCGGATGCAATTGCGCTAATTGAGGAGCGTTTAAAATGAATCAAGAATTCTTATTGCAATTAATCACGGCGCCAGTTGTTACTGAGAAGAGCTCTTTAGCGGCTGACAAGAGGAATCAGTATGTTTTTAAAGTTAACAACAGTGCGAATAAAACTGAAATCAAAGCAGCCATTGAAAAGTTATTTGAGGTTGATGTTGAATCAGTAAAAACACTTAATGTGAAGGGTAAGGTGAAGCGTTTTGGTGGGAGCCTTGGTAAAAGATCGGATATCAAAAAAGCATACGTTCGAATTAAATCTGGGCAAGAAATCGATTTCGTTTCTGCTTAACTGGAAGATATAAAATCTCATGGCTATTGTAAAATCAAAACCAACTTCTCCTGGCTCGCGCTTTGTTGTTAGGGTCAAGAATCCTGAATTAAGCAAAGGTGCGCCATTTGGCCCGTTATTGGCTAAAAAGTCTAAGACAGGTGGTAGAAATAACAACGGACGCATCACGACGAGACATCGTGGTGGCGGACATAAGCAGCATTATCGGATTGTTGACTTCAAAAGAAATAAACTAGATGTTCCTGGGAAAGTAGAAAGTATTCAATATGATCCAAATAGGACTGCGAATATCGCTTTGATACTATATAATGACGGCGAAAGACGATACATCATTGCGCCAAAAGATTTAAAAGTTGGCGATGAGATTATTTCTTCAGAAGTAGCCCCCATAGTTACAGGCAATTGTTTGCCAATGCGTAATATTCCCGTTGGTACTCAAGTGCATTGTGTTGAGTTAAAACCAGGTAAAGGTGCTCAAATTGCGCGCAGTGCTGGTGCGATAGCGCAAATAGTTGCTAGAGAAGGGAGGCACGTTACACTGAGGCTTCGTTCAAGTGAAATGCGTAAAGTATTAGCTGAATGTAGAGCTGTTATTGGTGAGGTGGGCAACTCTGAACATAATTTGATTTCAATAGGTAAGGCGGGTGCCAAACGCTGGCGAGGTGTTCGCCCAACTGTTCGTGGTGTTGCTATGAACCCTGTTGATCACCCGCATGGTGGTGGTGAAGGTAGAACCTCTGGTGGTCGCCACCCGGTTTCTCCGTGGGGTATGCCTACGAAAGGTTATAAAACACGTAAAAACAAACGTACTGACAATTTAATTGTTAGAAACAGAACGAAACGTTAAGGATATATTGTGCCTAGATCCCTAAAGAAAGGGCCGTTTATTGATCTTCACTTGATGAAGAAAGTTGAAGCGGCAGTAGAAAGTAATAACCGTAGACCTATTAAGACATGGTCAAGACGTTCAATGGTTTCGCCAACAATGGTGGGCTTGACGATTGCTATTCATAATGGAAGGCAGCATATGCCGATATTAATTACTGAAAACATGGTGGGTCATAAGTTGGGCGAGTTTGCGTTAACGCGAACATACCGCGGTCATATCGTTGATAAGAAATCAAGTTAACAATTGGTGTAGTGATGGAAGTTAGAGCTAAATTAAAGAACGCAAATTTTTCTGCTCAAAAAGGGCGTTTAGTTGCGGATCAAGTTCGAGGAAAAGATGTTGAAAGTGCATTAAACCTTCTGAGTTTCAGCACAAAAAAAGCAGCGAATAGTTTTAAAAAGCTTTTGAATTCAGCCATTGCGAATGCAGAGCACAATGAAGGTGCGGACGTGGATGAGTTGTACGTTTCTACAGTGTTTGTCGATGAGGCGCCTACATATAAGCGTTTCAAAGCAAGGGCTAAAGGGCGCGGCAATAAAATATTAAAAAGAAACTGCCATCTTACGGTTGCAGTTAGTGATATTAAATAAAGAGTAAATTAATATGGGTCAAAAAGTACATCCAACTGGTATACGTCTTGGAATAGTTAAAGATTGGAATTCTCGCTGGTATGCGAACTCGCGAGTGTACCCTGAAATGTTAAGACAAGATTTGATTGCTAGAGCTTTCTTAAAAAAGAAATTGATGTCGGCATCTGTCAGTAAGATTCAAATCAACCGCCCAGCGGGGAATGCGCAAATTACGATTCATACTGCGCGTCCAGGTATTGTGATTGGGAAGAAAGGCGGCGACGTTGACTCATTAAGAGCAGAAGTTAGTAAAATTATGGGTGTGCCAGTTCAGATTAATGTTGAAGAGATTCGTAAACCTGAATTGGATGCGTTACTTGTTGCTGAAAGCGTTGCTCAACAGTTAGAACGCCGCATTATGTTTAGGCGTGCGATGAAACGAGCGGTTACAAACACCATGCGTTTAGGCGCTGAGGGCATCAAGATTAAAGTGAGTGGTCGTTTGAATGGTGCCGATATTGCGCGTAACGAATGGTATAGAGAAGGCCGCGTGCCTTTGCATACGCTACGTGCTGATATTGATTACGGCTTCACAGAAGCGTTAACAACTTACGGCATTTTGGGTATTAAAGTTTGGATATTCAAAGGCGAAGTTTTCGATGAAAAACCTGTTATTCCTGTTATGGGTGCTAAGGAAGTAGCTGGAGAATAGGTATTTAAGATGTTACAACCAAAAAGAACAAAATATAGAAAAATGCAAAAAAACCGGAATACCGGTTTGGCTCACCGTAGTAGTTCTGTGAGCTTTGGCGAATTTGGTCTCAAATCGATTGAGCGCGGAAGAATGACGGCGCGTCAGATTGAAGCTGGTCGCCGTACTATTACTCGCCATATCAAGCGTGGTGGCAAGGTTTGGATTAGAGTTTTCCCTGATAAGCCGATTACTAAAAAGCCATTAGAGGTACGCATGGGTAAAGGCAAAGGCAGTGTCGAGTTTTGGGTTGCTCAAATTAAACCAGGAACGATGTTATTTGAATTGCAAGGTGTGACGAAAGAGTTAGCGGTTGAGGCGTTTAAATTAGCGGCTGCAAAACTTCCTTTCAAAACAAAATTTGCTCAACGGACAATAATGTAATGAAAGCTTCTGAATTAAGAGAAAAAACAACGCAAGAGTTAAGTGATCTTTTGCTTGAGTTAAGAAGAGAGCAGTTTAATTTGCGCATGCAAAGTTCAACTGGCCAGTTAAATAAAGTGCATCAATTTGGTGTAGTCCGTGGAGATATTGCTCGTGTTAAAACCATTTTGAATGAACAAGCAGGTGCGTCTAAATGAGTACAGAAGAGCAAGCTCTAAGAACAATATCTGGTGTTGTGACAAGCAATAAAGCTGATAAGTCAATTACTGTGAAAGTTACACGCCAAGTTAAACATCCTTTGTACGGAAAGGTGATTAAACGTACAACTAAATTCAATGCACATGATGAAGAAAATATGTGTTCTGAAGGCGATATCGTTTCGCTAGTTTCTTGCCGACCTATTTCAAAGTCGAAAACATGGAAGCTACATGAAATCATTGAAAAAGCAAAATAAGAGTTAGCCGGAGTAAATAATGATTCAGATGCAGACAAGACTTGATGTGGCCGATAATAGCGGTGCGCGTAATGTTATGTGTATTAAAGTGCTGGGTGGTTCGCATAAGCGCTACGCAAGAATTGGCGACATTATCAAGGTCAGCATAAAAGATGCAATTCCACGTGGTAAAGTCAAAAAAGGTGATGTGGTCAATGCAGTTGTTGTTAGAACAAAGAAAGCGATTCGTCGCCCTGACGGTTCGGCTATTCGTTTTGACGGTAATGCCGCTGTACTTTTAAATGCAAACTTACAACCCATTGGCACACGTATCTTTGGCCCTGTTACCCGTGAGTTACGTAACGAGAAATTTATGAAGATCATTTCTCTTGCTCCCGAAGTAATTTAAAGAGTTAGATATTTATTATGAATAAGATTAAAAAAGGTGATGAGGTTATCGTTTTAACCGGTAAAGACAAGGGTAAAAGAGGTTTGGTTTTATCTGTTGTTTCCGCTGACAAAGTGCTTATTGAAGGCATTAATACGGTTAAAAAACATCAAAAACCAAACCCAAACAAAGGTGTTGAAGGCGGCATCATAGAAAAGCAAATGCCTATTAACGTCTCCAATGTTGCGATTTATAACGAACAGACTAAAAAAGCTGACCGAGTTGGCTTCAGAACGCTTGAAGATGGTAAGAAAGTTCGCTTCTTCAAGTCTAATAACGAAGTCTTAGGCGCTTAAGAATACTGAGAACATTTATGTCAACTTTACAAGAAAAGTATAAGAAAGAAATGGTTCCTGCTTTAATGAAGGAGCTTAATTTCAAATCTATAATGGAAGTCCCTAGAATTACTAAAATTACACTTAATATGGGTGTTGGTGAAGCGGTTGCGGATAAAAAAGTAATTCAAAATGCGGTTGCGGACCTAGAAAAAATATCAAGCCAAAAGCCAATTATTACGATTTCAAAGAAATCTATAGCGGGTTTTAAAATACGTGACGATATGCCAATTGGTTGTAAAGTCACATTGAGAAACGAGCGTATGTATGACTTCTTACAACGTCTGATTTCTATCGCTATTCCACGCATTAGAGATTTTCGTGGTTTAAGTGGAAAATCTTTTGATGGACGTGGTAATTACTCAATGGGCGTTACTGAACAAATTATTTTCCCAGAAATTGATTACGATAAAATTGATATGCTGCGTGGTTTAGATATTGCTATCACTACGACTGCAAAAACTGATGATGAAGGCCGTGCGTTATTAAAGGCTTTCAACTTCCCGATTAAACAACAAGGTTAAAACATGGCTAAGAAATCAATGATAGCTAGAGAAAACAAGCGTACTCGCTTGGTAGCTAAATATGCAGTTAAGCGTGCTGAATTGAAAGAGATTATAAGAAACCCTAAATCTTCTTTTGAACAAGTAAACGAAGCGCAGACTAAGCTTGTTAAATTACCGAGAGACTCTAGTGCTTCACGTGGTCGTAATCGTTGTAATATCACGGGCCGTCCACATGGTTTCTACAGAAAATTTGGCCTTGGGCGCAACAAGCTTCGCGAAGCAACTATGCGTGGTGATGTGCCTGGTCTATCAAAGGCTAGCTGGTAAAAGAGGAGTATATACATGAGTATGAGCGATCCAATTGCAGATATGTTAACTCGCATTCGTAATGCGCAGTCTGCTGAGAAAACAACCGTTAGCATGCCGTTTTCAACAAAGAAATTAGCTTTAGCTAATGTTCTTGAAGAAGAGGGTTATGTGACTGGATCAAATAAAATTGAAGAAGTAGCGGCTAAACCAGTACTGGAAATTGCATTGAAATATTTTCAAGGCAAACCGGTTATAGAAAGCATTGATCGTGTGAGCAAACCGGGATTGCGCGTTTACAAATCTAAAGATCAGCTGCCACAAGTTAAAGGTGGCTTAGGTGTCGCTATTATTTCAACTTCACAAGGTTTAATGACAGACCGCGTAGCACGCTCTCAGGGGCATGGCGGCGAAGTCCTTTGTTACGTGAGTTAATTAGGTTTTATTATGTCGAGAATTGCAAATAGTCCTGTTGAGTTGCCTGAAGGCGTTGAATTTAAAAATGACGCAGGAACGTTAACAGTAAAAGGTAAAGGTGGCTCGCTTACATGTGGTTTGTTTAGCTGTGTCGATATTAATGTTGATGGCAACACGCTTTGTTTTAAATCAAAAACAGCCGATAAGCCATCCGTAGCATTAACAGGAACTCAACGTTCGCTAGTTAATAATATGGTGGTTGGCGTTACTACGGGGTTTGAGAAAAAACTTGAATTACGCGGTGTTGGTTATAGAACACAAGTTAAAGGCAAAGTGCTTAATTTAACATTAGGTTTCTCCCACCCTGTTGAGTTTCAAATACCAGAAACGATTACGATTGAAACACCCAGCAATACTGAAATAACGGTCAAAGGCTGTGACAAGCAGCTTGTTGGTCAAGTCGCTGCAAATATACGAGCTTTCCGTTCACCTGAGCCTTATAAAGGTAAAGGCATACGTTATGTTGGTGAGCGTGTTGCTATGAAAGAAGCTAAGAAGAAATAGGTGATATAATGGACAAGAAAGGTTCACGTTTGCGTAGAGCAACAAAAACAAGATCACGCATTAAAGAAAGTGGTAAAAATCGCTTAAGCGTTTATAGATCGCCACGCCATATTTACGCACAAGTTACATCAGGAGACGGCTCTGCAGTGATTGCTTCAGCATCTACTCTAGTGAGTGAGATTAAGGCATCAGTTAAAAACGCAGGTAATATCGAAGCGGCCAGTGTTGTTGGCAAGGCAATTGCTGAACGCGCTGTAAAAGCGGGTGTAACAGCAGTAGCGTTTGATCGTTCAGGGTATAAATATCACGGTCGTGTTAAAGCCTTAGCTGACGCCGCTCGTGAAAATGGTTTGGAATTTTAGAGGCAATTATGGCAGCACAACCTATTCAAAATAATCAACAAGACGATTTACAAGAAAAATTAATTACTGTTAGAAGGATTTCTAAAGTAGTAAAAGGTGGTCGTCAATTTAGATTCTCAGCACTGTCTGTCGTTGGAGATGGCAAAGGTAGAGTTGGCTTTGGTATTAGTAAAGCTCGTGAGGTTCCAGTCGCTATTCAAAAAGCAATGGAGCAGGCTCGCAAAAACATAGTCACAATTAAGTTGCGGGGTAATACACTGCAATATCCAATCGTTGCTAACTATGGTGCCGCTGAAGTGTTCATGAAACCGGCATCTGAAGGTACGGGTATTATCGCCGGTGGTGCTATGCGTGCAGTTTTCGAAGTGGTTGGCGTGCATGACGTTTTGGCTAAGTGTGTGGGCAGTAATAATCCAGCAAATGTTGTTAGAGCGACCATCAAAGGTTTGTCTGATATGACAAATGCTGAACAGGTCGCGATGAAGCGTGGTAAAAAAGTAGCAGACATTGTCGGATAACTATTATGAGCGATAAGAAAATAAAGATAACGATGATTCGTAGTAAAAACGGTCGTTTAGCATCCCACAAAGCATGTATTGCGGGACTTGGGTTGCGGAAAATGCATCACACTGTTGAAGTGATTGATACGCCAGAAAATAGAGGTATGATTAATAAAGTTCACTATATGCTTCAGGTAGAAGAGGTTTAACTATGTTACTAAATACAATCAAACCTGCTGCAGGCAGTACTAAAGATGCAAAAAGGGTGGGTCGTGGTATTGGCTCGGGTTTTGGAAAGACGTGTGGTCGTGGTCATAAAGGTCAGAAGTCACGCTCAGGCGGAATGCCTAAAATTGGTTTCGAAGGTGGGCAAATGCCTCTGCAACGTCGTTTGCCCAAAGTGGGCTTTACTTCAGCTAAAAAGAAATTAACTGCTGAAGTCAGATTAGGTGAATTAGCTAATCTATCGGTTGACGTTATTACAGTGGATGTTTTGATTGCAGCGAATATCGTTCCCGCCTTCACGAAAAGGGTAAAAGTTATTCTTTCAGGTGAGATTTCGAAGGCAGTTAGTTTGCAAGGCTTGTTTACAACACCGGGTGCTTTGAAAGCAATTGAAACGGCCGGCGGCGGGTCTGTCGCTTAATTTATGTCTATATTAGGCTCATCAGTTACCAGCGGTAGTGGCGGATCAAGCAGTATGCCTGAGCTTCGTAGTAGGCTCTTTTTCGTATTAGGCGCGTTGTTTGTGTTTCGTGTAGGTGCTCATATTCCGGTACCTGGAATTGACCCTAAAGCGCTAGCGCTTATGTTTGAACAGCAAGCTGGAACCATATTAGACATGTTTAATATGTTTTCTGGTGGGGCACTTAAACGGCTGAGTATTTTTGCTTTAGGCATCATGCCGTACATTTCAGCATCGATTATTATTCAATTGATGACTTCTGTTGTACCTAAGTTTGAGCAGCTTAAAAAAGAAGGTGAATCAGGCAAAAGAAAGATTACGCAATACACAAGATACTTCACCGTGATATTAGCGACTTTCCAAGCTATTGGCATGGCTACAGCTATTCAAAGCCAATCTGCTGGTGGTTTCCCTGTTGTATTTAATCCAGGTGCGGCGTTTATGTTCACAGCGGTTGTTACCTTGGTCAGTGGAACATTGTTTTTAATGTGGCTTGGTGAACAAGTGACAGAGCGTGGGATTGGTAATGGCATATCGATTATTATCTTCGGTGGCATTGTAGCTGGACTACCATCAGCCATTGGCGGCACATTAGAGTTAGTAAGAACGGGTGAAATGAACGCCGTTATGGTCATTATGTTATTTTTGCTGGCGATTGCGGTAACAGCATTTGTGATTTTTGTTGAGCGTGCTCAACGACGCATCACAATTAATTACGCTAAACGCCAAGTTGGAAATAAAATGACAGCTGGCCAGTCTAGTTTCCTACCCTTGAAACTGAATATGGCTGGCGTGATTCCACCAATTTTTGCTTCAAGTATTATTTTGTTCCCCTCAACAATTGCGGGCTGGTTTGGTAATAATGAAGGTATGGAGTGGCTGCAAGACTTATCAAGCCTGTTGTCACCTGGTCAGCCGATTTACGTCATGTTGTACGCTTCTGCGATTATCTTCTTTTGTTTCTTTTATACGGCATTAGTTTTTAATTCGAGAGACACATCTGACAACTTAAAAAAATCGGGTGCTTTTATACCAGGCATTAGGCCAGGAGAACAAACGACGAAGTACATTGATGCTGTTA
This sequence comes from Cycloclasticus sp. symbiont of Poecilosclerida sp. N, assembly GCA_002101205.1. Lineage (GTDB taxonomy): Bacteria > Pseudomonadota > Gammaproteobacteria > Methylococcales > Cycloclasticaceae > Cycloclasticus. The sequence continues at coordinate 25,023 of LWTM01000073.1, forward strand.
TTACTAAGCTTACGTTATTAGGTGCCATCTATATCACAGCGGTTTGTCTATTACCTGAGTTTTTAATCGTTTATTGGAATGTACCATTTTATTTTGGTGGAACATCTTTGCTGATTATTGTTATTGTTGTCATGGATTTTATTGCTCAAATGCAATCGCATTTGATGTCGCAACAGTACGAAGGCTTGATGAAAAAAGCGAACCTGAAAAGCACATAAGCAAGGTTTTACTAGGAGTTTATTATGAAAGTTAGAACATCAGTAAAGAAAATTTGTCGTAACTGTAAAGTAGTTAGGCGTAATCGTGTGGTGCGTATAATTTGTAAAGATGGACGCCATAAACAACGTCAAGGCTAAGCGTATTAGCTTGTAGTCACATTCAATAAAGATTATAATTAACGGTTTTCGACTGGTCAAAATAACGGAGAGAATTAATGGCACGTATTGCCGGTATTAACATACCTGATAATAAGCACATTGTGATTTCATTGACATCAATTTATGGTGTCGGTCCCACAAGATCAAAAGCTATCTGTAAAGCGGCTGCAATTGATACAGCGACTAAAATATGCGATTTATCTGAAGATCAGTTAGAACTCGTACGTACGGAAGTTGGGAAGTACATTATTGAAGGTGATTTACGCCGCGAAGTATCAATGAATATTAAGCGTTTGCTTGACTTAGGTTGCTTTCGTGGGATTCGTCACCGTAGAAGCTTGCCCGTTCGCGGACAGCGTACTAAAACAAATGCAAGGACCCGTAAAGGCCCGCGTAAACCAATCAGAAAGTAAGATTAATTAAAGGAAATTTGCGGTATGGTTAAACCAAGTCGTAGTAAAAAGAAAGTTAAAAAAAGCGTAGCTGATGGCATTGCTCATGTGCATGCTACATTTAATAATACGATTATTACAATTACTGATCGCAAAGGTAATGCTCTTTCATGGGCAACTGCTGGCGGTTCAGGATTTAGAGGCTCTCGTAAAAGCACACCGTTTGCAGCACAGGTAGCTGCAGAGAGGGCAGGCGAAGCAGCTAAAGGCTTTGGTGTGAAAAACATTGAAGTGAAAATCAAAGGGCCAGGCCCTGGGCGTGAATCAGCCGTCAGAGCATTGAATAATATTGGATTTAATATTACGTACATCGAAGACGTAACACCAATTCCACACAATGGTTGTCGACCACCTAAAAAACGACGCGTTTAACGAGGGAATTACAATGGCAAAATATACAGATTCAAAATGTCGTTTATGTCGTCGTGAAGGCGAAAAACTATTTTTAAAAGGCGGAAAATGCTACACAGCTAAGTGCGCAATGGAAAAAAGGGCGTATCCACCTGGGCAACATGGACAACGTCGCACACGTCTTTCAGACTATGCTTTACAGTTACGTGAAAAGCAAAAACTTCGCCGGACTTATGGGGTTCTTGAAAAACAGTTCCGTGGATACTATTCAGAAGCTGCTCGTATTAAGGGTTCTACAGGTGAAACTTTGTTACAACTTTTAGAATGTCGTTTAGACAATGTTGTATACCGTATGGGCTTCTCTTCATCACGCTCAGAAGCAAGGCAACTGGTTAGACATAAAGGGATCCTCATAAATGGTGTTCGAGTGAATATTCCTTCTTATCAGGTTAAAGCCGAAGATGTGATTGAAGTGAATAAGTCGGCAAAAAACCAAAACCGTATCAAATTTGCTCTTGATTTTGTTGAACAGCGTGGTGTTCCAGAGTGGATTGAACTTGATATCAAAAAAATGCAAGGTACGTTTAAAGCGAAGCCCCAAAGATCTGATCTACCGGCTGAAATTAACGAGCATCTCGTTGTCGAGCTTTACTCTAAGTAATCTTATAAAGAGGGAATATAATGCAAAATCTACTTTCAGGTTTTTTACAGCCTAGAGTTACTGGCGTCCAGTCAATTACGCCTACCAGTTCAAAAATCACTATTGAACCTATGGAACGTGGTTATGGGCACACACTAGGGAATGCGTTAAGACGCGTCTTATTGTCATCGATTTCTGGTTGTGCTGTTACCGAAATTAAAATCGAAGGCGTTCTTCATGAATACACAACGATTGACGGTGTGCAAGAAGACGTTATTGATATTATGCTGAACCTTAAATCTTTAGCGGTTATCCTAAACGCTAAAGATGAAGCTACTTTAACGATTGAGAAATCAGGTCAAGGGCAGGTGACTGCCGCGGATATTCAAATTGATCACGATGTTGAAATTATCAATCCGGAGCTTGTTATTGCAAACTTCACAGCTAACGGCAAACTGTCGATGTCTATCAAAGTTGAGCGTAGTTTTGGCTATCAAACGGCGGCTTCTCGCAAGCAAGAACTGGGTGAAGATTTACCGATAGGTACATTATTGTTAGACGCCTCTTTTAGTCCAATTAAAAGAATTTCTTATAATGTGGATACCGCACGCGTTGAGCAGCGCACTAACCTAGATAAGTTAGTAATCGAGCTTGAAACAAATGGCACGATTGAACCTGAGCAAACAATAAGGAATGCAGCGACTATTTTGCACCATCACATTGCTGTGTTTGTTGATCTTAAAGATATTGTAGAGGAACCTGAGCCTCCAAAAGAGCCAGAGTTTGACCCTATTCTTTTACGTCCAGTTGATGATTTAGAGTTAACAGTTCGTTCTGCTAACTGCTTAAAAGCAGAGCAAATATTCTACATTGGTGATTTAATTCAACGTACAGAAGTTGAGTTGCTTAAAGCACCTAACTTGGGAAAAAAATCACTGACAGAAATAAAAGGTGTATTAGCCTCTAAAGGAATGTCTTTGGGTATACGTCTTGAAAATTGGCCACCTTCTAGTTTAATTACTAGTGATAAAGTGGTCGCTTCAATTTAATTTAAGGGTTTATTAACTATGCGTCACCGCAAATCAGGCAGGCAGCTTAACCGTAATAGCAGTCACCGCAAAGCAATGTTTCAAAACATGGCTAACTCACTTATTGATCACGAAGTTATTCGTACAACATTGCCAAAAGCGAAAGAACTTCGCCGCTTTGTTGAACCTCTTATTACAGCGTCTAAAACCGACTCGGTTTCAAAAAGAAGGCTCGTGTTTGCACGTCTAAGAGACCGTGGTAGCGTTACTAAATTATTTAATAGCTTAGCGCCGCGTTATAAAGAGCGCCCTGGTGGTTATTTACGTATTTTAAAATGTGGCTTTAGAACAGGCGACACTGCTCCTATGGCGTTTGTTGAGCTCGTCGATCGAGAGATTGAAGAGCCATCCGAGGCTACTTCTTCGGAAGATTGACAAAAAGCCGGTTTAAGCCGGCTTTTTTGTGGATATTATTTATCCACCTGCACTACGTATTGAAGTGAAGATAAAACGCGTTCACTTTAATTTAGCTTTACCGTTCAAGAAACTCCAGTTTGTTTTCTTTTTTTGCCCATTCGTCGGCATCATCTGGTGCAGGCTTTAAATCAGTAATGACGGGCCATAAAGGGGATAGTTCAGCGTTTAGCTGTATGAACTTCTCTTGCCCTTCTGGTAGTTCATCTTCTGAGTAAATCGCCTCTACAGGGCACTCCGGTTCGCACAGTGTGCAATCAATACATTCATCAGGGTCAATGACTAGAAAATTGGGCCCCTCATGGAAGCAGTCTACGGGACAAACGTCCACACAATCAGTGTACTTACATTTGATGCATGACTCTGTTACTACGAATGTCATTTGCTGTTCCTTGGATTATTTAATTTGATAAGAGACATTATAAACGCGTTGGGTGTTTTTTCGCTGTTATTTAAACTTACTTGTAGAGACCTCAGCACGCGTGCCGGCGGTATAACCCAACAAATTCGCATTAATTTTGCTATAATGCATCATGCAAAAATCATTCTCAACACAGTCCAACCGCTGACTTAGACCACCCTATTCTTCATAGTCTTGATGACACAGAAGCCTTGTTGGAATGGTCTGAAATAGAAACATTGCTCACCTCAATCTATGACTATTCCTTTTTTCTTTGTCATAAAGAACTCCTCAAATTAAGGGTTGTTATTAGTTATTTTTGTTAACTAAGCAACTGCAATTAATGGAGCTGCATGATCTAACTTATCTTTAAATGCTTCATTGTGCTCTGCCTGCCAAATATCACTAATAAGCTGTAAGTTAAGCCAAAATCCAGATGTTGTACCCAATACTTTAGAGAGTAATAAAGCTGTTTCAACGGTAATGCCACGACGATTGCAGCAAAGTTCATTTACCGTTTTACGACTCACGCCCATAGCCGTTGCTAGCGCGCCTTGGCTAATCTTTAAAGGGGCTAGAAATTCCTCTGTTAACATTTCACCTACGGGGGTAGGTTGTGCTGGTATTTTAAGTTCTTTCATCATAATGTTGCCTCACTTATAGTCATGAGGGTCTAAGTAAAGTTGAATTGCTTCACCCTCGTTCCATTTGAATATTAATCGGTATTGCTTGTTGACGCGGATTGAGCACCAATCGCTTAGTTTGCCAGATAAATGTTCAAAACGATTCCCTAGCGGCACTCTTAAATCACTTTCATTTTCAGCAACATGAATGATGTCTAATTTACGCCTTAAAGCACTTTCTATCGTGTTTGGTATTTCACGAGTCTTTACACCGTGAAAGTAGTCATCATTGAGCGACTGTTTTTTAAATGTTTCAATCATCACTAAGTGTAACATATATCGCTACACGTTACAGTCTAGAGTTTTTGTATTAGCTTTTCAGATTAAAAATTCGTGTTTTTATATTTTGCGGAACTGCAAAATATAAATTTAATGGCATATCTAATGCCATTTTTAACGAATTTTACTATTGTGTTTAGTGTGGGCTTGAATATGCCATCAGATATGCGATATAAGTTTATATAAAAGATGCATCATTGCTTAGTGATTAAGTGAGACCTCAGCACGCGTGCTGCCTGCGCCTGCGGTGTAAGTACAAGCGTAGCGGGTGCTGTAAGTACACGTACTGAGGTCTCTTGTAAAGTTCCTTTGATGTTTTTTAAGTTGAGAACTTCAGTCCGACAGCTAATAAAATGCTAGCTACAATATATTTTAGTACTTTTTCTGGCAATCGTTCCCCAATCAATGTGCCAAGATAAATAGCAGGGATAGATCCGATAAGAAGACTGAATAATAAAGAAAAGTCTACATGCCCTAAGCCATAGTGGCCTAAGCCTGCAATTGCGGTTAGTGGGACGGCGTGAGCGATGTCTGTGCCCACAACCATTCTAGTTTTAAGGTTTGGATAAAGGATGAGTAATAATGCGCTTCCAATAGCGCCAGCACCTACAGAGGATAAGGTGACAAGGACTCCTAGAATGCCTCCTATGCAAATAATTAGTATATCGCTTGGTTTGTAATTAGTTTGTGATTTAAACCTCGATTTAAAGGTGTCTTTGAATATGATGACGAAAGATGTGAGTATCAACATAAAGCCGAGAGTTACCGAGATGATGCGTCCAAAGAATTCATCACTTATTTCAAAATATTGAATGACTAGTACGCAGCTGATAGACCCTGGAATACTACCTAAGGCGAGATTTCTAACGATGACCCAATCAATGGTTTTGCGCTTTTGGTGTGACCAAACGCCGCTCGCTTTAGTAATGGCGGCGTACATTAAATCGGTGCCAACAGCGATTGCAGGCTGAATGTTAAAACCAAGAACAAGCAGAGGTGTCATTAATGACCCTCCACCAACCCCTGTTAGGCCTACAGTGAAGCCAACAACCGCACCTGCTAATATGTAAAAATATTCCAAAATTCAGCCAGCTTAAAAATAGGCTTGAAATATAATGCATATTTCTTATAATAAAAAAGAATATATAACACTATATTTATAACTTACAAGAATAAGAGAGTTATGAAATTACAGCAACTGCGCTATATTTGGGAAGTGTCAAAAAATAATTTAAATGTTTCGGCAACCGCTGAGACTATTTATACCTCTCAACCTGGCATAAGTAAACAAATTCGCATACTGGAAGAAGAATTAGGGATACCTATTTTTGCACGAAACGGTAAGCATTTAACGAACATGACACCGGCAGGGGAAAAAATCATCGCCATTTCTGGTGAAATATTGATGCAGGCTAAGAATATTAAAAACATTGCCAGAGAGTATCGTGATGAAGGTAAGGGATCGCTATCAATTGCGACCACTCATACGCAAGCCCGCTATGCGCTTCCACCAGTTATAAAATCATTTATGGAAGATTTGCCCGATGTAAGCCTGGATTTACAGCAAGGCACACCTGTTCAAATTTCTGAAATGGTGTCACAAGGAAAAGTTGATTTAGCCATCGCGACAGAAGCGATTGAGCTCTTTGATAACTTAGTAATGTTGCCTTGTTATTCATGGGACCGCTGTCTCTTAGTCCCTAAAGGACACCCATTAGTAGCCGTTAAAGATTTAACATTGAGTGATGTGGCTGATCATCCACTGATTACGTATGTTTTTGGCTTTACGGGTCGGTCCAAACTCGATGAGGCCTTCGAAAATGAGGGTCTTAAGCCTGAAGTTGCTTTAACTGCAGTGGATGCAGATGTTATTAAAACGTATGTTCGTCTTGGTTTAGGTGTCGGCATTGTTGCAAGAATGGCCTATGACGAACAAACGGATCAAGGTCTTGTGGCGCTAGATGCCAGTCACTTATTTGGCCGCAGTGTTACTAAGATTGGAATACGGAAAGACACTTTTTTACGTGGCTATATGTACGAGTTTATTTGTTTATTTGCGCCACATTTGTCAAAAGAGCTTATCGATGAAGCGATGAAGTTGAAACAACGAAGCGCGATTAATGAGCTATTCAAGGATATTAAGTTACCACATATTAATTAGGCTTACTGCTTTTCTAGACCAGTATGTAGCCCGCATTCTTTGCTGTCATTCTCTTCCCACCACCAACGACCTTCTCTAGGTTCTTGGTGGGGTAGTGTTGGGCGTGTGCACGGTTCACAGCCAATGCTAATAAAACCTTTTTCGTGCAATGGATTGAAAGGTACATCAAGGGCTTTTATATATGACCACACTTCTTCTGAACTCCAGTAACACAAGGGGTTGAACTTGAACAGTTCGGTATCTTTACCGCTAAAGGCTGTATCCACTTCAGCAATTTGAAGGCTATCTCTGGTTGCTCTGCTTTGGTCGCGTCGTTGGCCAGTTACCCAGGCAGACAAACCTGCTAAATACTGCCTTAGTGGCTCAACTTTTCTAATGCCGCAGCACTCTTTATGCCCATCGGTATAAAAACTAAATAAACCTTTTTCATGTGTCAGTGACTCTAAAGTATCTTTATTAGGAGTTAGAACTTTAATATTAACTTGATAATGATCCATCACGGTTTGAATAAACTGATATGTTTCAGGGTGTAACCGTCCAGTATCTAAGGTGAAGATAGAAGGATTTAGCTTGAGCTTGCAAGCCATGTCTATTAAGACGACGTCCTCTGCACCGCTGAATGAAATAGCGAGATTATCAAACTGGGCATAAATTTTTTTTAAAATCTCTCGAGGTTGCTTTTTATCAAGAGCTGTTTGTAATGTTTGAATGTTCATTTGGCGAATTAAATATAGGTTTTATTGAGTGTATCAAGAAAGGCGGGCATCAAGAATTATAAAATGAGATATGAATAGAATAAAAGGCCTGAGGCGTTTTAGTGTTGAGAGAAATATTGCTGCAAAAACGCATCAAATGTTAAGTCGTCACTTTTCTCTAATTGAATTTGATCTTTAAATGATTGTTCAGTGGCAACGTTAAAGCGCTGTTGTTGATGACTACAAAGCTCATATGCTTTGAAAAAAGCATGGTGTTTTTCGGTTTGTTTCATGGCGAATCTGAAAAATGGTAATCCGTGTTGTTTCATTGCGTCTAATACTAATGCGGAGGGTGTCAGTTCAACATTATTAAGCTTCTCTATCTGATCAATAAGAGCGTTTGCATAGGGTTGGGTTTCATCATCGGAATCAAGTTGATGACATAAAGACTGCATTTCTTGGCATACCTCCAGCCCCCATTTTTTCAACGATACTTCGTTTCCATGGTGCTGCAATGCTAAATTAGGTTTTCTTCCTTCAGACGCGACAAGGGTTAAGTTCTTATCGACGCACGCTTTATCATCAGCAGATATTGCGGGGCTATCAGCTAACAAGCAAAAGATCATAAAAGCTTCAAGGAAGTGTAGCTGAGATGCGCTGATGCCAGTTGGATCGAATGGGTTTATATCGATGGATCTTAACTCAACATACTGCACGCCACGTTTCTTTAAGGCTTCGCTTGGACGCTCGCCTGATTTAGCAACCTGCTTAGGGCGAACATTGCTGTAATACTCATTCTCGATTTGCAGAATGTTGTTGTTAAGTTGTTGGTATTGACCATTATCATCTTTCAAGCCGATATGCTTGAAGCCGTCAAATGGCGTTTGTGTTGCAGCAACAAGACGGCTTACGTACTTATCGAGGCTGTTGTAAGAAATATTAATATCAGATTGGCTATCGTTCTTATAGCCTATATCGCTCATTCTTAATGATGTAGCAAAAGGTTTATACAAGGTACCGTTATCTAACGTCTCGAACGAATGCTTACTATCTTTAATGAAAGATTTGCAAATAGCGGGAGAAGCGCCAAATAAATACAGCACGAGCCAACCGTAGCGGTGCAGGTTGCGAGTCATATCCATATAGGATTGTGAGATAAAATCTTTTGCCGATTGTGTGTCGCCTTCTAATGTTTGATAAACAGCCCAAAAGTCTTCTGGCAACGAGTAGTTGAAATGTATGCCAGCGATAGCTTGCATGCTTCGTCCGTATCGGTGCCATAATCCAACACGATAAATATGTTTCATTTTGCCGATATTGGAATGCCCATAATCAGCGATAGGGATGCTCATGTCGCCATCGACAATACACGGCATGCTCGCGCCCCATAGCATTTCATTGCTCAAATGTTGACTGGCGTAAGCGTGTGCGGATTCCATAAAGCTAAGCGCATCGGTTGTTTTGCTAAACGGTGGGGTGATAAATTCAAGTAAAGCTTCAGAGTAATCGGTTGTGATATAAGGGTTTGTTAATGCGGAACCTAACGCTTTTGGGTGCGGTGTTTGCGCAATTTTGCCTTGCTGGCTAACGCGTAAGCTTTCTTTTTCAATACCTTTTAGTCCACCAGATAAGCTGCTTCCTTGCCGGTTATTGATGAGTTTGCTTAGTCTGTTTTGTATGCGAGCGTACAAGTTCAAGCACCTGTTATGATAAACCTTGAAAAAAGAATGATTAATTATAGGCTAATGGCAGGCAAAAGGATGCTAATTGATGGTATTAAAAACAATTTGAATCGCCGACTGCTTTTATGTGGGGAGCTGGTATTAATAAATTATTTAGCAAGTTGTGCAAGCGAGAATGCTCGAGTTGTTAGGGGTCTTGCTGGAGACACAACCGTGCTATCTAACTAAAAAGACAGTACGGTTATTGGGCGTCAATACGCCTGAAACAGGCGATCGCGGAAAGCCGAACGGGGCAGGTGCGTTGCAAGCTAGGGAAAGCTTAAAAAAGCAGGTGCTTAAGTCAGAGTGTGATTTTAGAGTACGATAATGAAAAGACTGATAAGTATGGTCGCACACTAGTCCAATAAGGGTGTAACGCGTTTTTCGCTCAACAGCTGTCATCAATACGCGCACGGCTTTTAATCTAGCCGCGATTATCAGGCCGGGCGTAACGTTTGATGGTGATTCTGTAACCTTTCTTATGCGTGAAGTTACGATGACTGCCTTTGCCTCTATCCTATCCGTGTGACGGGCAAAAGACTAAAATAAACCACTAAAGGGTTGCACGTTGACCCATTCGCCTTTTTTAATGCTGGTGCGTTCGTGTTCTAAGATAATAAAGGCGTTGGCCTCACTCATAGAGCGTAAAATGCCAGAGCCTTGCTTTCCTGTTGTGCAAACCTGCCATTCGCCACTACTAGTTTGAGATAAGATGCCACGTTGAAATTCTGAGCGCCCTGGTATTTTGCGGATAGTATTGCTGCACTGCGCTTTAATAATAGGGCTGATGAGCGGCTTGCTGAGCCCCATCATTTTTTGCAAACAAGGCAGTGCAAATTGGTAAAAGGTGACCATAACCGCCACAGGGTTGCCAGGCAAGCCAAAGAATATGGTGTCATTAATATTGCCAAACGCAACAGGGCGACCGGGCTTCATTGCGACTTTCCAAAAATTAATGGAGCCAGCTTCCATGAGTACTTGTTTGGTGTAATCGGCCTCGCCAACAGAGACGCCACCGGAAGTAAGAATAACGTCTGCGCTGTTAGCGGCTTGCTCAAAGGCCAGGCGAAGTTTTTCGGGGTCGTCGGGAATGATACCCATATCCAGTACGTTACAGCCTAACTTTTTAAGCGCGGATATCATGCTGTAGCGATTGCTGTCGTATATGCAACCCTCTTTTGCTGCTTCGCCAAGGCTAAGAACCTCATCACCTGTTGAAAAAACAGCGGCGGTTAAAGGTGTTTTAACGCGTATTTCGGCGATGCCCAATGAGGCAATTAAACCGATTTGAGGAGGTGTTAATTTAATCCCGGTTTGCAGTACAACTTGGCCAACTTGAATGTCTTCACCAGCTTGGCGGACGTTCTGTCCGCCAGTATGACGTCCGTCTAAACGAATACTATCACCGGTCACTTCAACGTGTTCTTGCATGATGACGGTATCAGCTAAATCAGGCATCTGAGCGCCCGTCATTATTTGAATACAGTCGCCCTGTTGTAACTCGCCCTTAGACCTACAGAGCGTGAGTTTCCTTGAGGCGGAAGGTAAAGCTTTCCCACTTAATTCATCTTTATAAGGATGTCCTGCGACTACGCGACCAATGATATTAAGTGTTTTCGTGTCTTCGCCGGAAGGTAAGTCAGCTTGCAAAACGGCGTAGCCATCGACCGCCGAATTACGGTGAGAGGGGACATTTAAAGGTGAGCTGATGGCTTGAGCTAATATACGGTCAACCGCTTCGCTTATATGTATTTGTTCTGTGTTCCTTCGCTCTGTAATGGCGCCAAGCATATTTTGTAATGCTTGGCTGACAGTTAACGTACCCTGCTCATTTTCATCACCGCAGCCACTTTGAACGTTAAAGTTGCTCATGTTACGGATTGTTTTTTTGATGGCTTTAAAACGCTTACTTTGTCCGAGTCAGTTGAAGGCTCGATCGTTTCAAGCTGTCCATCTTTAATGTGTAAATGGTGGTCAGCAATGTGCTTAACAGTATGCGTTTCATGGCTGCTGATGATGATGGAAACACCTTCAGACTTAAGTCGTTGTAACAGCAAGCCGGTTTGTTGTTTAGCATCTGTATCCATGCTTGCAGTAGGCTCATCAAGCAACAATAATTGTGGGGATAAAATCCTAGCGCGAGTGAGCGCAACGCGTTGTTTTTCGCCGCCAGATAATTCTTTTGCCGAACGGTGTGCAAGGTGTGATAAATCTGCCCACTGTAAAGCGTGCATCACCTTTTGACGTGCAACGGCTTTGCTTTCTCCTAAGCGATGTAAGCCGTAAGCGATATTATCGCTGACGCTTGCGTCGAATAAATAAGGTTGTTGGTGTAAATAAATAATGTCTTTTTGAATATAAGGCTTTGCTTGTTTCCAGCTCATGTCTAAGCCTTGGTAGTGAATATTTGCTGTGTTTGGTTTTAACAAACCACTGATTATTTTTAATAGAGTGGTTTTACCAGAGCCATTTCGCCCAGTTAATAACGTACATTGATGCGCTGCTACATCGAGCTGGTCGATGTTTAAAATCGATTTTCCAGACAAGGAAATTGTAATATTTTTGTACGTGATTAAATGACTCATGTGCGTAACTCACCTTTGCCTTGAAAAACAGAAACACCTGCATTCAAACTTAAAGATAGCACGAGTAAGACCATACCAAGCGCAATGCCTTGAGCAAATTCACCTTTGCTGGTTTCTAATGCAATGGCCGTTGGGATGTTACGTGTGGAATGAAGGATATTGCCGCCGACCATCATGGAGCAACCGATTTCAGCAATCACGCGCCCAAATCCAGCAACAATGGCAGCGATTAATCCAAACCTCACCTCATACATAAGGGTGGGGAAAGCGCGCCAAGGCGTTGCGCCGAGTGTAATGGCGGTTTCCCATGCGCGGCGGTCAGCCGCTTGAAATGTTGCGTGTGCCATAGCCACCAGTAAGGGGAAACTAAGCATGATTTGCCCAATCACCATCGCCTTGCTGGTAAATAGAAGCCTTAAATCGCCAAGCGGCCCACTTCTTGATAACAATAAGTACAACGTTAAGCCGATGATGACAGCCGGTACGGACATGAATGTATTGAATAGGGAAATAAGTGTGCGGCGTAATGGAAACTGAAAAAAGGCGAGAAAAAAAGCGATGATTAAAGCGACGGGCGTCGCGATGAGTATGGCGGAAAAAGAGACGCCAAAAGACAGTGAGATAATTTCCCAAATATCATTATTGCCGCTCAGCAATAATTCAAAAGCATTGGCGCTGGCTTGACCTAAATCATTCATCGGCAATAACGTCTTTAATCGCTGTTGGGTAAAAGAGGCGCTGGCCGTTTTTTTGGAAACCGTCAATCATGCGCTGCCCATTTAGCGAAGTAATCCATGCAATTAAGGACATTGCTTTTAAGTATTGGATATCCTTATGTAAAGCAGGGTTTACCGCAATAATGCCGTAAGGGTTTTTCAACAAAATGCCGCCATCATTTAAAACTTGTAGGGATAGTTTGTCTTGATAAGCAATCCATGTGCCTCTGTCGGTTAGCGTGTATGCACCCAATTCACTCGCCATGAGCAACACTTTTCCCATACCTTGCCCCGCCTCTTTATGCCAATTAGCTTTTTCGTTGATGCCAGCGTGCTTCCATAAAGAGAGTTCTTTTTTATGGGTGCCTGAGTTATCGCCACGAGAAATAAAGGGGATTTGCTTAGTTGCAATTTTCTTTAATGCGCTAAGCGTGCTATTTTCGTTTTTGATAGCGGCTGGGTTATTTTGTGGGCCTACAATAACAAAATCATTTTCCATGACATCGCGACGGTTAACGCCAAAGCCTTCAGCAATAAAAACATCTTCTGCTTGCCTCGCGTGAACCATCACCACGTCAGCGTCACCATTGCGTGCGATTTGAAGCGCTTTACCCGTGCCGACAGCAATAACATCAACGCGAATTCCAGTTTGTTTTGTAAAAGCGGGTAATAACTCGGCTAAAAGTCCGGAGTTTTCGGTGCTTGTCGTTGTCGCTAAGCGTAAGGGTTCGCTTGCCTGCGCACAAAGGCTGAAGAATAGAATACTAAGTGCGCTGATATAAGTTGTTGGGTTCAATGAGAGGGCCGTTTTGCCTAAAAAAATCATGTTAACGTTGAGTTGGGTTGCGAGCAAGTAAATGCGTTGGTTTTATTGGCTGAAACTGGTACTCTTTTAGTAGATTAAAATTCAATAGGAGTGGGCAGTGTCTGATACATTCAATGCAATCGTCGCGACAGAAGTGGACGGCAAGACCAAAGGTCAATTACAACAACTAACACTGTCTGATTTGCCAGACGAAGACGTTTTAATAGACGTGTCATACTCTTCTTTGAATTTTAAAGATGGCTTGGCTGTTTCAGGCAAAGGGAAAATTTGCAAACGCCTACCGATGGTTTGCGGTATTGATTTGGCTGGAACAGTGATTGAATCATCGTCTGATAAATTTGCCGCGGGTGATTTGGTGCTTGTTAATGGCTATGGCTTGAGTGAAAAACATTGGGGCGGCTACAGTCAAAAGCAACGAATTAACTCGAACTTCCTCGTTAAAGTGCCTGATGCGTTTAGCTTGAAAGACACTATGGCGATTGGCACGGCGGGTTATACTGCGATGCTGTCGGTACTTATGTTGGAGCGCCAAGGCGTAAAGCCGTCTGATGGTGAAGTACTAGTAACGGGTGCGGCTGGCGGGGTTGGCTCCGTCGCGGTTACGTTACTTGCTCAGTTGGGTCATAACGTTATCGCCTCTACAGGGCGACCTGAAGCGCATGCGTTTTTATCTGAATTAGGCGCAAGTGGTTTTATTGACCGTGCAGACTCGTCTAAAAAAGGTGCGCCGCTTGCTGCTGAAAGATGGGCTGGTGTTGTTGATACCGTGGGTTCGCAGACACTGGCCAATGCAATTGCACAAACAAAAAGAGACGGTTGCGTTGCCGCTTGTGGCTTAGCGGGTGGTATCGATTTACCCTCTACAGTCTTCCCGTTTATTTTGCGCGGTGTTATTTTAGCGGGGATTGACTCGGTTATGGCAAGTATGGAGCTTCGGCTTGAAGCTTGGAGCAGGCTTGCGTCAGATTTATCAAAAGACAACATCAACGAGATTAGCCGACTAGAACCGATGTCGAATTTACCTGAGTTAGCTGAGCAAATTGTGGCGGGTAGGGTCCGCGGCCGTGTGGTTATTGATGTCAATGCGTGAGTATTAACGAGCGACATAAAAGAATTTGGGCGGTTGTTAAAAGCATACCCACAGGTTTTGTTTTAACGTATGGGGAGGTGGCTCGATTTGCGGGCTATCCGCGCGGTGCTAGAATGATTGGGTCGGCATTAGGCACCGCACCAGACGAATGTAATCTACCCTGGCATCGGATTATAAATTCGCAAGGAAAGATATCTTTTCCTGCAGGTAGTGATAAGGCACTACTGCAAAAAAAACGTTTGGAAGAGGAAGGAATTGTTTTCTTAGCAGGCGCTGTTAATTTACAACAATATGCGTGGCAGGGAAATCTAGACAGTGAGTTGTGGCAGATGTAAGTTTTGTCATGCTGTGTTTTAGTTTTTTGAAGCGGTTTTTCTGTGGAAATAGCAAAATAACAAATATCTCCTATACTTTCTTGATGTCCCACTATCTAGTGGTAGCTACGTATAAAGGAACAGCAATATTTTCTGATATTGCGAATGGTATTATGACCGAGCACGCTTTTTAGCTAGGCGATGCATTTGCCTAGCAGGTTAATCGTTATTTTAGACAGTTGAGTGTTTGATACGCAAACTAGCGCCTTTTAATGTGGTAGGTATCGGTGACCTAGGAAGCGATTTATTTGGCAACGGCATATTGTTGTCGCAGAAGATTCGTTTGCTCGGTGCGTTTAACCATACGCGTATTTTTCTTGACCTAGAGCCTGATCCGGTGAAAAGCTTTAAAGAACAGTAAACAACCAGTATTAAATAGACTGCTTGATTAACCAAGCATTTATTGCGTCTGCACTCTCTTGCCAATGGGAATCGAGCATTATCGCATGGCCGGTGTTTTCCATATTAATGTAATCGGCATGATAGGCTCTTGCTGTTTTCTCAATTTGCTCAGGTCTAAAAAATGTATCTTCATTGGCACCTAAATATAATAGAGGGAGCTTGTGAGGGTTTTTCTTAGTGGGTAGGCCAAGCCAGAGTGTATCTAGCAACACTTTAGGTGAGCTCGGTTGCATTTCAGTGCAATAGCGAATCACAACATCATCGTCGACAGGGCCGGAGAAAACGGATTTTCGAGTGACGTCCACAGGCGAAAACCATGTACCAAACAACTGACTAAGATTTTTTTGTATGAAAAAGGTTGGGTTGATGAATAAGTCCATAATAGAGGGTATTAAGCCGTCAACAGGTACAGAGGCCATCAAAATACAAGCGGGCGCCTTATTGGTCTCGATGTATTTTTGAATGACTAAGCCACCAAGGGAGTGACCGACAAGGATGGGCGTTTCTCCAATTTCATGAATAATCCGTTCAATATCATTGATGTAGTCGGCAATACTGTTAGTAGACAGATGTTCTTGTCCGCCGCTTCGACCATGCCCACGCAAATCAACGGCATAACTCGGGTGGCCTAATTCGACAAAGTAGGGCATAAACTTTTCATCCCAGCACCAGCCTGACATGTTCGCGCCATGGATAAATAAGATAGGTGGACGAGTTGCTTTGAGCGGTAAGCGCTCAATCACATTTAAGCTCGGGTTCTCGGCTGTTCGTTTAATTTTCATTTTTGGTTATGACAAGTTAAGCATAGATATTATCATTCTAAGGTATTGTTAAGATTATAAAAACAAGTATACGAACCGTTTCCGCATTTCAGAGAACTTATTCGGTGCTTTTCTATCGACTTAAACGCCAGTTAAATAGCTAAATTAGCGGCGATTAGATCTCGAATAGTCATTTTTTGTGAGCAAGAATTTTCGTCTCTAGCAGGACAAATTGAAGTTGATGAAAGCTCCTTTCGGGCAAGACGTGTAAAAGGTAGGCGAGGCCGTGGAGCAAGAGGGGAAACGATGGTTTTTGAGCTACGTAAAAGAGAAGGTAAGGTTTATACTGAGATAGCCCCAAACTGCTCAGAATCAACGTTACAGCGGGCCATGCGGAGAAAGTCCGGTATCAATAGCGTTACTGATTGGCGTTAAATATTCGTAAAGGTGCAAAATTTATAACGCGGTATGGTTTGTCTGAAACAAACTATATAGGATAGGCTCGCCGTGTTGCATAGAAAACTCAAGAAACGATCAAAACCAACTTAAATTAAGGACATAATCACATGTTTATGCAGAAAATATAGAACATAAAACAAAAACACATGTTTAACGATAAAATTGAGATGTTATGCTGAGGGCTCGAGATGATAAAAAGTTTAAAAATATACGCTTCAGTTTGTCTGTTGAGTGTCGCTTTTTCGGCTTGTGTGCAGGCACAAAATGTGAATGTAAAAATTGCGCTGCTCACAGAAAAACTACCGGTATCACCTGCGCTGTCGAACCTTGATCCAATACTGACGGATCAAGGTATCCAAGGCGCGACGCTTGGCATTAAAGATAATAATACAACGGGGCAATTTACGGGGCATCACTATGCTTTAAAGCACCTTGAGGTTCCAGTGGGTGGTGATGTGGCGAAAGCCTTCAATAGTTTGGTGGTGAAAGACCATAAATTCATTCTTGTTGATGTCTCTGCCGCCACGTTAGGGCGCTTATCCGAGCTTGAAACGGCTAAGGGTGTGCTTTTATTTAATGTGTCGGCTACCGGTGAGGCGCTAAGAAACGAAGATTGTGCTGCGAATACTTTCCATATGATACCCAGTGACGTGATGCAAGCGGATGCGCTTGCGCAGTTTATGCTTAAAAAACGTTGGAAGAAATGGTTATTAGTTGAAGGCACGGATGCAAAAGACACTAATTTCGCTACAGCAATCAAACGATCAGCTAAACGCTTTGGCCTTAAAATCATCGAAGAAAAAAAATGGGCGTTTGAGCATGATGCACGAAGAACGGCGCAAGCTGAGATTCCTGTTTTTACTCAAGGCGCGGATTACGATGTGGTAGTGGTTGCCGACGTGAAAGGTTTGTTTGGCGAATATTTATCGATGAACACATGGTTGCCTCGTCCGATTATTGGCACGCAAGGTTTAGTGCCAAGAGCGTGGCACAGAACGCATGAGCGCTGGGGTGCAGTGCAAATGCAAAACCGTTTCTATGCGCAAGCTGGTCGTTGGATGAATGATGTTGATTATGCGTCTTGGTTAGCCGTCCGTGCAGTGGGTGAGGCGGTAACGCGGTCTAAAAGTTTGGGCCCCGCCAAGATTAAAGAATTTATGCTCAGTGATGACTTCAGTTTGGCGGGATTTAAAGGTGTTAAATTAACCTTCAGAAATTGGAATCAGCAGTTAAGGCAGCCGGTTTTACTCGCTACAGCGCGTTCGATTGTATCGGTCATGCCGCATAAAGAGTTTTTACATCCGCGTACTTATTTAGACACACTAGGTTATGATAAGCCAGAATCCAATTGCCACTTTTAAACCGAGTGAAATCGTATGATAAATAAAATATGCCTTGCTTTTTCTTTGCTTTTTTTCTCAGCAATCAGTGTGGCTGACACGCTGTACATTACGCTTGAAAAAGATAATGCACTAGCGGTTGTTGATGGTGAAACAGGCAAACTATTAAAAACAAAGAAGCTTGGGCAACGCCCGCGTGGTTTGGCGTTCAGTAAAGACCAAAGCCTGTTGTACGTTGCGGCCAGTGATGATGACACGATTCAAATTTTAGATGCCGTTAGCTTGAATATTATTGGTGAACTGCCATCAGGTGAAGACCCTGAGATGTTTAAAATTCACCCGAACGGGCGGTTGTTGTACGTTTCAAATGAAGACGATAATATTGTGACGGTGATTGATTTGGAGAAAAAATCTGTTGTAGCAGAGATTTCCGTAGGCGTAGAGCCCGAAGGTATCGCGATTAGCCAAGATGGAAAATGGGTGGTTAACACCTCTGAAACAACCAATATGGTTCACTGGATTGACCCGCTAGAGCAAAGCATAAAAGAAAATACCTTGGTAGACTCAAGACCTAGAGCGGCTGAATTCTCAGTAGATAATAGCGTCTTATTTGTAACATCTGAGATTGCAGGTTCATTGTCTCGTATTGATGTGGCGACTAAGCAAATCACAGGCAAGTTGCATTTTAAAGTGCCGGGTGTAGATAAGGAATTAATTCAGCCCGTCGGCGTGCTTGCTCATCCCAACAATAAAGTCCTATTTGTTGCTCTAGGGCCGGCTAATCGCGTAGCGGTAGTGGATATTCAATCAATGGAAGTAACGAAGTACTTATTGGTTGGGCAACGTGTTTGGAACTTGGCTTTTTCACCAGACTTGACGCGTCTTTACACAACCAATGGCGTGAGCAACGATATTTCTATTATCGATGTGGATGCCTTAAAAGTAACGAGGTCAGTTCGCGTTGGGCATTATCCGTGGGGCATCGCAGTTAAGTAATGAGAGATTCTCTAGCGGTCAAAACACTCAGTTATGCATACGGAAAAAAGGCTACCTTAAGCAATATTAGTTTTTCAATTGCAATGGGCCAGTGCGCGATTTTATTGGGGCCTAATGGGGCTGGTAAATCGACCTTATTTTCATTGATTACCCATTTGTATAACAGTCGTGACGGGCAAATTTTAATTAACGGTTTTGATGTAAAAAGACAATCGTATGCCGCGTTAGCCAATTTAGGTGTTGTGTTTCAACAAACAACGTTAGATATGGATTTAAACGTACTACAAAACTTACGTTATCACGCTGCTTTGCACGGCATGATTCGAAAGCAAGCGGATGCTTGTATACAAGAAGAATTAGAGCGCCAAGGTATGTGGGCGCGTCGAGGGGAAAAGGTAAGGCAACTAAACGGTGGGCATCGCCGGCGAGTAGAAATCGCCAGAGCTTTATTGCACAATCCCTCGTTATTATTATTAGATGAGCCGACAGTAGGTTTAGACGTTCCAAGCCGCAAAAGTATTGTTGAATACGTGCATTCATTGTGCGAAAGCGATGGGTTGTCAGTCCTTTGGGCAACACATTTAATCGATGAAATATACCCATCAGATCAGCTTATTGTTTTGCATCAAGGAGAGATAAAAGCAAACGGCTCAGTGACTAGTGTTTGTAATGGCGATTCCGTTGATGCTATTTCGCAAACTTTTCAGCAGTTAACGCAGGCTAATGAGTCATGAAACCGGGTCATGCTATTATTGCTTTAAACGGCATTATAAAACGTGAATTGTGGCGTTTTATAAAACAACGAGAACGCTTTGCCGCGGCGCTAGTTCGTCCATTAGTTTGGCTATTTGTGTTCGCCGCAGGTTTTCGTTCCACGCTGGGCATTGCGATTATTCCGCCATATGAAACTTATATTCTCTATGAGGTTTATATTGCTGCCGGATTAATCGGCATGATTCAACTGTTCAACGGTATGCAAAGCTCCTTATCGATGGTGTATGACCGTGAAATGGGTAGTATGAAAACGCTCTTAGTTAGCCCGTTACCGCGCTGGTTTTTACTGACAGGGAAACTATTAGCAGGGACATCGGTGTCTATTCTTCAGGCGTACGTGTTTTTAGCGGTCGCTTGGTTTTATGATATCCAAGCGCCATGGCTAGGTTATGTCATGCTATTTCCAGCATTGGTGTTAGCGGGGCTTATGCTGGGTGCGTTAGGCATGTTGTTATCCTCCTTTATTAAACAGCTAGAGAATTTTGCAGGGGTGATGAATTTCGTGATTTTCCCGATGTTTTTTATGTCGACAGCCTTGTATCCCCTATGGAAAATTCAAGAATCCAGCGAGTTGTTATATACCTTGGCAAGCTACAATCCTTTTTCACAAGCAGTTGAACTGATCCGTTTTGCTTTGTATGGGCAGTTTAATCTGTATGCCTGTGGTTACACATTAACCGCTTTTATTATCTTTATGACAGTGGCGGTATGGGGTTACAACCCATCGAAAGGAATGATGGTTAAAAAGGGCAGTGGGGCGCACTGATGGTAAAATCCTCTTTAATATGAGCAAAAAACTTTTTATACGGACGCACGGTTGCCAGATGAATGAATATGACTCTGGAAAAATGGCAGACCTGCTGGCAGACTCCCATGGAATGACGCTGACTGAGAACGAGAAAGAAGCGGATGTGCTATTGCTTAATACGTGCTCAATTCGCGAAAAAGCACAGGAACGAGTATTCCATCAATTAGGCCGTTGGCGCCCGCTTAAAGAACGTAATCCAGATGTGTTGATTGGCGTGGGTGGCTGCGTTGCTAGCCAAGAAGGCAAAGTTATACGCAAACGTGCACCATATGTTGATGTGGTGTTTGGCCCACAAACGCTGCATCGTTTACCGACGATGCTGAAAGATGCAAAAACCCGAAAGAAATTAGTGATGGATATTTCTTTCCCCGAAATTGAAAAGTTTGATAATTTACCCGAACCACGCGCCGAAGGCCCCAAAGCGTTCGTGTCGATAATGGAAGGCTGCAGCAAATATTGCACCTTTTGTGTTGTCCCCTATACGCGCGGCGAAGAGGTGAGCCGCCCATTGGATGACGTGATTGCGGAAGTATCCAGTTTGGCATCGCAAGGTGTGCGGGAAGTTAATTTACTGGGTCAAAATGTCAATGCTTATCGCGGCGTGATGGAAGATGGCGAAGTTGCTGATTTTGCGCTGCTGCTACACTATGTCTCAGCCATTGAAGGTATTGGTCGTATTCGTTATACAACCTCGCACCCTAAAGAATTTTCAGAAAGTCTGATTCAAGCGTATGCAGATATTCCAGAACTAGCCAGCCATTTACATTTGCCTGTACAAAGCGGCAATAACAGCGTGTTAGCGCGCATGAAGCGAGGGCATGAAATTGATATGTACATCGATAAGCTGGCTAGGCTTAAAAAGATTCGTCCGCAAATGAGTTTTTCATCTGATTTTATTATTGGTTTCCCGCAAGAAACAGACGAAGAATTTGAAGATACTATTAAGCTAATTGAACAAATTGGTTTCGACTTTTCATTTAGTTTTATTTTTAGTGCAAGGCCTGGCACACCCGCCGCAGATATGCGAGATGATATTGATATGGCGGTTAAGAAGCAACGGTTAGCAAGATTACAGGCTATTATCACGCAGCAGACAGCAGAAATATCAAAAGGCATGATTGGCACCACGCAGCGTATTTTGGTTGAAGGCGAATCGAAGAAAAACTCTCTGCAGATGACAGGGCGTACTGAGAATAATCGCGTGGTTAATTTCGCAGGCCCCACAAAGTTAGTAGGTCAGTTCGCCGACGTCACTATCACAGAAGCTTTACCGTTTTCGCTAAGGGCGCGCTTGATGAAAGCAGAATTGAAACCTGCCAATGACGCATATCAGAGACAGTCAGTTCCTTAATTGAGTAAGCAAGCAACAAAAGAGGTCAGCTTGAAACTGTTGAATAATAAACGTTTAGCGAGTTTATGCGGTCAATTTAACGAGCACCTCACGCAGTTAGAAGGGCGTTTGAATGTTGAGATTAAAAATCGCGTGAACCCGATGGTAAAAAAATCGTACCAGCGTATGAAAAGCATAGTTCGTCATGACGGTTGATGTACAAATTGCGAGTGATTGTTCAAGCTTACCAAATAGTAAACAATTGAATGCATGGGTCGAACTGGCAACGAAGCAACGCAATGCGGTAGAAGTGGTTATTCGACTTGTTGATGAAGCTGAGTCAGCTGAATTGAATGTCGCTTACCGGCAAAAACAAGGTGCAAGCAATGTGTTGAGTTTTCCCTATGAAGCACCGCCAGGCTTGCCTAAAGAAGTATTAACGGAGGATACTCTTGGTGATCTTGTTATTTGTGCGCCCGTTGTGCTACGCCAAGCGATGGAGCAAAACAA
This sequence comes from Cycloclasticus sp. symbiont of Poecilosclerida sp. N, assembly GCA_002101205.1. Classification (GTDB taxonomy): domain Bacteria; phylum Pseudomonadota; class Gammaproteobacteria; order Methylococcales; family Cycloclasticaceae; genus Cycloclasticus. The sequence goes on from LWTM01000073.1 coordinate 47,255, forward strand.
AAACCTGTTCGCGCATTGGGCGCATATGGTGATTCATGGTTGCCTGCATTTACAAGGATACGACCATATCAATGCGGATGATGCAGGTGTGATGGAGGCATTAGAAGTGAAACTTTTAGATAGTATCGGGATTGACAACCCATATGAAAACTAACGAAGACGAATCAAGTGGAAACAAATAAAAAAGAAAATGGCTCGTGGGTTGAGCGTTTAAGACAAGCGCTAATGGGCAAGCCAAAAGGTCGAGAAGATTTAGTTCAACTCATGCGCGATGCAGAAAAGCGAGACCTATTGGGTGAAGATGCATTAGCGATGATTGAAGGTGTTCTGCAAGTATCCGAATTGCAAGTTCGAGATATTATGATTCCGCGTTCAAATATTGTTTTTATTCCCAGAGAGGCGAATTTATCTGAAATTTACCCCTTGGTGATTGATTCGTCGCACTCTAGGTTTCCCGTACAAGATGAAGAAACATCGCAAGTGGTAGGTATATTGTTAGCAAAAGACTTGTTGAGTTACGTGGTGGTTGCTGAGGATAAGAAGTTTGATGTGAGGGACGTTATGTGCCAAACGATTTTCGTACCTGAAAGCAAACGCTTAAATGTAATGTTGCGCGAGTTTAGAGCCAACCGAAACCATATGGCGATTGTTATCGACGAATACGGCTCGGTAGCGGGTTTAATCACCATCGAAGACGTGCTCGAACAGATTGTCGGTGAAATTGAAGACGAGCATGATTTTAAAGAAGAAGCGTTTATTCTTCAGCGCAATGCAGTCGAGTTTAATATCAAAGCATTAACGGAAATAGATGATTTTAACGAACGTTTTGGCACCCAATATTTGGGCGATGATGTTGATACGGTTGGCGGCATGGTGGTTAATAGCTTTGGGCACGTGCCAGAGCACGGCGAAACGACGCGAATAGATGACTTTCTTTTTGAAGTATTAAGAGCGGATAAACGACGCGTGCATTTGCTACGTATGACGGTGCTCGATTCCACCAAGGAAGAGTAGCTAATAAAGTATGTTAAGCGATCGGCTTAAGCAAAAAGCAAAAGTCGGCTTTGCGCTGATATCTGGGGCACTGCTTCCCTTGGCGTTTGCGCCTTATGATATGCCCGCAATGGCCATCGTTGGGCTGCTGTTTTTCTTAATAGCACTAAACAAACAGGATGCTAGAAAGTCAGCGTGGCTGGGCTATGCGTTTGGCTGGGGTTATTTTGGGCACGGTGTGTACTGGGTCTATTTCAGCATTCATCACTTTGCCCATGCACCGTTATGGCTGGCGATTATTATTACGCTGGGCATGGTGGCTATTTTGGCGTTGTACATGGCGCTTTTTGCGTACTTGTTAAACCGGTTTTTTCAGAGTAATTTGCTACTACGTTACTTATTGGCTTTTCCTGGTTTATGGGTGGGTCTAGAAGCGTGTCGCGCAGTATTTTTTACTGGCTTCCCGTGGTTGTCTTTGGGCTATAGTCAAATTGATACTTGGTTAGCTGGTTGGGCACCAATATTCGGTGTATTAGGTGTTTCTTGGTTTCTCGCGTTAACGTCAGGCGCTATTTTTTGTGTGGTGTATTGTCAAAAGATTCATAAAATAATGACGATTATACTCGTTTTTTCCTCATGGTCATCGGGTTGGGCGCTGCAAAAAATCAACTGGGTTGAACCGGCGGGTGAGCCGCTTAAGACTGTATTGTTGCAAGGTAATATTCCGCAAGAAATAAAATGGGATAGAGACTTTCGTCAGACCAGCCTCGATATTTATATGCAAATGACAAAGCGTCAGCGCGACGCGGATATAATCGTTTGGCCAGAAACTGCCATTCCAGCGTTTTATCACACCGTTCAACACGGCTATATGCAGATTTTAAAAGCAGAAGCGCAGGCATACCAATCAGACATCATTTTGGGCCTTCCGTTAATGCTTGAGGGCACAAAGGATTATTACAATAGCTTGCACAGCGTTCGCGAGCCAAAAGACTTTTACCTTAAACGGCACTTAGTACCACTAGGCGAATACATTCCGCTCAAGCCATTATCGTCAATTATTTTAGGTTTTATGAATATCCCCTTGTCTGATTTTTCAGCAGGCGAAGAGCAACAGCCCTTATTGCAAGCTGGTGGCTATGCGTTTGCCTCATCCATTTGTTATGAAGACATCTTTCAACAAACATCGATAGATGGCCTGCCGGAGGCAGCTTATTTAGTCAACGTCAGTAACGACACATGGTTTGGCGACACCATCGCGCCGTATCAACACTTTCAAATGGCAAGAATGCGCGCCTTAGAAAGCGGCCGTTATCTACTCAGATCAACTAATACCGGCCTAACCGCCATCGTAAATCAGCGCGGTGAAGTAACCCATCAAGCCCCCATGTTTAAAAGGGTTGCCTTAAAAGGTGAAATGCAACCACTAAAAGGCGCACCCCCTTTCGTTCAAGGAGGCTGGTGGCTTATCTATGTGCTGATAGTGAGTGTATTGCTAGTTGGCTTTTTAAAGCGAGATAGAAAGGAATAAGACTCGCTTTAAAGTGCCCGTGTTACTGCTGTAATGCCTGCTTGTATATCAGAGAAGGCGAGAATAAAACTTGGCTTTAACGCTAAAATTCTGCCCATTTTTGCCGTACGAATCGCCTTTTGTATACGCGACTCATTTACATGGTGGCGACGGGTAGCACCCCCTTATTATGGCGAAAATTTGGTTATACAATGTGTGTATTGCTTTGTCAGTTTGAAGAGGGTCTGACAAAAAATATCAATCATTGTTTCCTAGTTGAGCATTATTTAAATTTAAAAATTAAGGATGGAAGCAAAAAGAAGCGAGTTGTTTTTGAGTTTTTCTACAGCCTCGTTATGTTGTGTAAGAACAGGCATTAAAATATACCATCTTAACCTGACAGCTTATCAGATTATTAGATCCTCAAAAGACACTGTTTATCAGTATTCCCTAATAAACTATTACAATGAAAACATAAAGTGTTACAATTAATCGCATAAACTAATACAAATAGTGCGGCTAACCGCTACAATCACTCAATGGCTAGATCAACAAATAAAAAAGTTATTATCATACGTAACTTTATTCTTCATCGACTGCTAAATAATTCAAGGACAGTAATACATGACACCGTAGAGGAGTTTAGTCTTACACGCCAAACTGTGAGTCGTCATCTAAAAGCTTTGGTTGATAGTGCTGATGTACTTGCACAAGGTGAAACAAAATCACGTAAGTATAGACTTGCAACGAAATTCAGGATTAGTGAAGATATTGAAATTTTACCAGAAACCGAAGAAGACAGTATATGGACTAAGTTAGTTAGACCACATATTACGGATGTAGAAAAAAATGTAATGGAAATATGTCACTACGGTTTCACCGAAATGATGAATAATGTTATTGACCATTCTGATTCTAAAGTGGCTAGGATTCATATTCGACGTACTGCTGTTTCTATAGTTATGAGGATCACGGATAAGGGTATTGGTATTTTTAAAAAAATCCAAGGGGATTTTGACTTAGATGACCCGCGCCAGGCGCTACTCGAATTGTCAAAAGGTAAGTTAACTAGTGATCCCGATAATCACTCTGGTGAGGGGATATTTTTCACCTCAAGAATGTTTGATAAATTTATGATTCGTTCGGGAGAAATGGTGTACATGTGCATGCCTAGTAATGAAGATTATTTATTTGAATCTCGTGAGAAGATATTCGCTACAGGCACAGCAATTCATATGAGTATCGAATTTGATTCCACACGAGATAGCACTGAGGTATTTAATAGATTCACTGCTGATGACGATGACCATGCTTTTTCCAAAACACACGTGCCTGTTTTTCTAGCTAGTTACGATAACGATCAGTTAGTTTCAAGATCAGCCGCAAAACGTGTACTTACAAGGTTTACAAAATTCAAAGAGGTTTGGCTAGATTTCCAAGGAGTAGAAAAAGTAGGGCAAGCATTCGCAGATGAAATATTCCGCGTATATGCCAAAGCTAACCCAAGTGTTAGCTTATTTTACTCAAATGCAAACAATGAAGTTACAGGAATGGTTGAGCGAGCTGTTAATAAACTAAAAGAGACCTCAGCATAACTTGGTTCTGGTATACCGTAGAGCGTTAAAAACTTAGCCCCTTTGCGACTGTTCGCAGCCATGGCAGCTAAACCATAAACGGTTGCATTTTTGCCCAGCCCCATAAATCGAGTTCTGGCAAGCCGATAATGTCTCTTATACGTGGCAAAGGGTCGCTCACCACCTGCTCAAGTGACCGCAATGGCTTCGTTGCAGGCTTGCTCTTGTTTTGATAAAGGTTTACCTCGATACCCCTTGCGTTGCACTTGATCGGCCATGCCGAACTTAGCTAACTTAATCTCGGGTCTGTTGTGAGCTATAAGCAGCATCCGCATACAGTGCACTCTCATCACCTAACAATAAGGTGTCACGCTCTTGAGAATCGTGAACATTACCGGGCGTCACGCTTTGGCGAGGTCTCAACAAAATTCATGCGGATTTGTTGGGTTGTACTGTCAGCACTTGTACTGTCAGCACTTGCACTGTCAGCGCTGGCACCGCCAGTGCACGTGCCGCCGGTCAGTGCCGGCGGTGTAAGTACACGTGCTGAGGTCTCATTGAAAACAAGCCACAGTGCAATATATGGTGGACTCATACAAATAATAGACTTGGTAAATGTTTAGGGTATCAAACCCCATTTGAGGTCTTTGCTGAGATGACTGGTGAATACTATTTTTTAAATGAAAGTGTTGCACTTATGGGTTGAGTTCGCCTTATTTGAAAAAGGCTATATTTTCGTTAAAGGTGGTAAGATTCAACAAAACCATAAACGAGTGTCCACAAAGTATTTAGAAAAAATAATAAATAAATTACAGGGTAATTCTGTTTCAAATTGGTCAGGTAGTGCTAAGTATTATTCATGGCATGAAACAAAATATAACAAGGCCAATTAACATGGGTATTTTGTTACGCTGCGCTTCACAAAATTCCAGTTACTGGCGACGTTAGGCAGAATCACTCTCGCTTCTAGTTATTTTCTATAAAAAAACTAGAGGGCTAATCAAGAAAATTAGTAACCAAAACTAATCATTTAAAAGGCTTTAAATAGCGATTTCTATAATGAATAAATTAACCGTGCAAAATGAATTAACCGAATTTTTGCTTTATAGCAATGGCAATAATGACATCAGAGTAGAAACCTATTTATATGATGAAACATTATGGCTGCCACAAGTACAAATAGCCCAATTATTTGGCGTGCAAGTGCCTGCAATTAGCAAGCATTTAAAAAATATATTTGAGACAGAAGAATTAGATGAAAAAGTGGTTGTTTCCATTTTGGAAAATACCACTCAACATGGTGCTATTGCTGGGAAAACTCAGAAGACAAGCATCAAATATTACAATCTTGATGCTATTTTGTCTGTTGGTTACCGCGTTAATTCTAACAAGGCAACCCAGTTTAGAATTTGGGCAACTGGCACTTTAAAAGAATACATCATCAAAGGCTTTGTTATGGATGATGATCGCCTTAAAAATGGTAAACATTTTGGTAAGGATTATTTCAAAGAGTTATTAGAACGCGTTCGCTCAATTAGAGCCAGTGAACGCAGAATTTATCAACAGATAACCGATATTTACGCTGAATGCAGTATTGATTATGATAAAAATTCCAAGACAACTAAAACCTTTTTTGCTAACGTTCAAAATAAATTTCACTACGCCATTACAGGGCAAACGGCCGCTGAAATTGTCAACACTCATGCCGATAAGTCTTTGCCTTATATGGGATTAAAAACTTGGAAAAATGCACCTAATGGCAGAGTTTTGAAATCTGACATTTACATTGCTAAAAATTACTTACAAGAAAATGAAATTAAAGGTTTAGAAAAAGTTATTAGTTCATATTTTGACCATATTGAAATAGTTATTAACAATCGCACTAAAATGACTATGGAGGATTTGGCTAATTCTGTGAATAAATTTTTAGAATTTAACGAATACAAAATACTAGAGAATTTAGGAAATACAAGCAAACAACAAGCCGCAAACAAGGCGGAATTAATCTATGATGAATTTAATAAAACCCAAAAAATAAATTCTGATTTTGATAAAGCCATCAAACGAATAAAGGCTAAAGGCGGGTGATAAATTTTTATTCGAAAGTTAAATACGCTTGCAGAATATAGCGCAATAACGGACAAAAATTATCCGTTTGCTAATGACAATATTAATCAAAAATTAGAATTAAAAAAGCACCAAAAACAAGCATCTAATCGTTTTTGGTTTTACTATGAGTGCAATTGTTGGATTAATCCCAAGCAATACTTCATTGGTTGTTTGGAGATTCAATAGCGTAATTTAAAAATAGCGTTGCGTTTATTGAGTGCTGATTTTGATAAATCACTTTCCATATTTTGCGGCATTTTGCGGCTCGTCCAGTACCAAAACTGGCTGAGTTTGGGCAATAAACTCAATCATTTTGCCTTGTGTATCATCACGCCTATCTTCGTTAATAATATTATTATCCGAATTAAACGCCTGAACACTCATCACCAAAATACTCAATTCATTACTGCTGTAAAAATCTCTCAATAAACTAATTTTTCGCCGACTTTCACCCTCATAAGCAAACACACTGAGATTAGTATTAAAACTTTTATAAAAATGCGAATGCGTGCTGCGTAAGGTTTTCGTATTGGATTTTCATTAAAACCAGAACTTAAATATGCAATTGAATTTTATCCGTAGCATATTGATGGATCAGCGAAGATATCAAGGTTTGATAAGGAATATTGGACTCAGTGCTTTTACGCTTCAACATCAATATATCTGCTTCTGACAAACGAATATTGATATTTTTAGTTTTATTTAGATAATTTTTTGCCATGATTTTAGCCTCAAGCATAGCCTGTTCATAATCATTGACCCGTTCAAATTCATCAGTTTTATCCACTAAATCTAATAATTCTAATTCTTCTTTATCTAATTTCATTTTGCCTCCCTTTCTAGCATTAATTCTACCAATGCCACTCGCTCATTCAGTGGCATTTTTATCGCTTCCTGGATTAAATTTTCGTTCATTTCTTAACTGGCTGTGGTGGGTTTTTATTTGGTTCAGCAGGTCTACTATTAGCTGGCTGTGACGGGTTTTTATTTACTTTAGAAACTTCGCTAACACCTCTGTCAGAACTGTTATTTTTATTTACTTTGGCAACATTACTAATACCATCTCGAAAAGTATTTCTTTTATCTGTCATATCTGTATTCCTGTTTACTTGATTAAAAAATAAAGCCACTGCAAATATTGCACTAGTTATTACCGCTATTGAAAAAGGTATATATTTCACTTTATCCAATACTGTGAGTTCTGGCGTCTCATCCGCATTACCTGTGTTTTCCATAATTTTCAGTAATTGTTTTCTATTATAATAAAAAACAAGCATTATCAATATACCCGTTATAAAAAACATAACTAATGCCATAATAGAAGAAATAAACATTATTTCGCTAATCTCATCTAAATCTTTAATTAAAGAAATAAAAAAACCTATTCCAGCAACTGATAATCCTAATATAAGTTTATCATTATCAGACTCATTTTTAAAAAATGCTAGTAAAGATGCCTTATATAGTTCGTGTTCTTTATTTAGTTCGTCACTCATTTCCTAAATAACCTTCAAATTAAAATTACGGGAAAAATTGACTTTTTGAGTGTCAGTTAAGGCACTGTCGAGGCATACCAAAATATCGTCTGTGGCTAATTTTAAGGTTTCCATGCTGTTTGTGTTGATTTTTTTGGCTAAAGTGATTACCAGAGTGTGCCTGAGCTGCGATCAGAGATAAAGCGTTATTTCGAGTTTTATAACCGGGAACGGCTACACCAAAGCTTGGATTATCAAACACCAAGTGAAATACATTTTTTATGAGAGTGTTAGATATTTCTCCTTACTATTTGGAGAAAATGGTCTTGACATTGGGGTCCACTTTAGTATTGGGGTCGCCATTTTTGGGCGATTGGTTATGGGGCATGGTCGACAGGTAATATTACGGATGAGATGGTGCAAGAATATTTGGAGCATCATCGTGATCCATCAAATGGCGATACCGGAAATATTATCCTAGAGTAATTTTTGGAGGACTTTCAGTCCATAGTCGTTGAGTTACCATTATTCTTTAAATGGACATACGTATAGACCGATCCCTTTGACACCTTATTCACTTAATCTAAACTGTTAAAGTGGCTTTATGAATGAATTAAAAAATCTTATTAGCCAAGCGTGGCAAAATCGCACTGATTTAAAAGCCCAGTGGCAAACCGAACAAACCGATTGCTATCGTATTTTTCACGGTACCAATGAAGGCTCTCCGGGCACCACCTTAGACCGCTATGCCCCGTTGTTAATTTTGCAAACGTTTCATCAGTGCCTTGCAGATAATGAGCTAACGCAGGTACGTGAATTTGTTAGCGAGCAATTCCCAGACTTACATTTGGTTTATAACGATCGCAGCCGTGATAATTCACGCATTCAAAACAGGCCTAACGAAATACAAGAGCTGGACAATACCCCCATGGTGGCCAATGAACTAGGGGTTAAATACCGTGTGCAAGGTCGCCATCAGGGTCAGGACCCATGGTTATTTTTAGATTTACGGGCAGGCCGCCGTTATATTAAAGCCATTAGCCAAGGCAAGACGGTATTAAACTTATTCTCTTATACCTGCGGCATTGGTATTGCCGCTGCCGCTGGGGGTGCTAAGCGCGTAGTGAATGTTGATTTCGCCGAGTCTTCTCTTGCGGTGGGTTTGGAGAACGCCAAGCTTAATAAGCTCGATCAGGTTGCGTTTATTCAATCGGATGTTTTTCCGGCCATTAAGCAATTTGCCAATATGCCCATCACCGTGCGCCGCGGAAAAAAACTACCTAAGTACCCAAAGCATAAACCCGAGCAATTTGATTTGGTGTTTTTAGACCCACCAAGATGGGCAAAAAGTGCGTTTGGTAATGTGGATTTAATTCGTGATTATCAGTCGCTGTTCAAGCCCAGCTTATTAGCCACAAAAGACGGTGGGCAATTAATTTGCTGCAATAATGTGGCACAAGTTGATCGTGATGGGTGGTTAGAATCTTTAAAGCGTTGCGCCATTAAAGCGGGCCGCCCTTTAAAAAGCATTAAGGTTTTATTACCCGATACCGACTTTCCTAGCCCAGATGGCAACCCGCCTTTGAAAATTGCCATTTGCCAGCTGTAAATTCGTATGACCACGTAAAACGCAAAAAGGTGCCACATACAAAGCCATCGCTGAACATTTCAACCTAACTCATGTTGGTAGTGTATGTTATCCATTAACGAAAATTAAAAAGGAAATAGTCGATGGATGAAAGAGATTAAAAAAAGAATATTGCATTGTAAAATATACGTGACCACTTTTGCTCTCTTAGTAATTAGCAAAAGGCAAGACCTGACACCCTTACGTTGTACGTTGAGCGTCTATTTTAAACCGCCATTCACATTCTTTTAAGAATCACAAGTTCTTTTGAAAACCCTCAAAATCAATCGAATCTGACCCATCGATGCTTAGAATTCGTCGAGGTGTGTTCCAATACCTGAGCTTTCATGAAGGATACGAACTATCTCTATGCCCACTTCAAGTGAAACATAAACAATTAGGTGTCTTTTAAAATGATATATACGAACAGGCGGTTGAAATTCAAGGCGCATTGAACAGATAAGAGGGTTTTCTGCCAATAACTTAAAAGCAGTGCATCTAGCTCGTCAATATATTTAATAGCTTGTTCAACACTCCAAGCACTCACCGTGTAATGCCATATCCCTTCAAGGTCTAATTCTGCTTCGGGATATAAGCTGAAATTTTCCATATTAGGAACGTTTTTGCATTCGGCTAGTAAATGTTTTTTTATCAAACTGTTTAGGCTTACCACTATTAAGCCCTTTTGTGATTGCAGATTGTAATGCGTCAAGCTTTTCTGTTCGTAGTTTATCTCGCCTGATCAAATCACGGACATAATCACTATTATTGGCGTATTGACCATCTTCAGAACGTGTTTCCACCCAATCACGCATCTGATTTGGTAAGGATATATTCATTGTAGCCATGGAAATTACCTTTTAATTTAGTATCAGTTAATTAATATAATATGGCACAAATTGGCAATTTTTGTCAATCTGGAGTATTTTGACATCAGATGAATTCAAGCTTCAACTGAGAGAATCAATGATAAAGTACTCTTTTCAGTTTGTAGCTGACAACAGCAATGGCAGGCTCCCTTCATTTCTAGTAACTAGCATATGACAAGACCTGACACCCTTATCCCAAGAATCTCTCTGTTTTCGGGTGCGCGCGAACTCGCTACGCTCAAACAACGCACACACTTTTCCGAAAAAAGAGAGATTCTTAAACGCGGTAAAGGGAGTTTGCCTAGCTAATAGGCTAATCAAAGGGTAACGTCCCATTTAGTCGGCTGTCTTATCTAGCAGTCAGTCCGACTTAGCCGCCTACATGATTCCTGCCTACTCACCTAACACATAAAATAATACAAAAATTGGTGGTCAATACGCCAACAAGTAAAGTAAATTAATTGAAATAAAATGAACCATTCCCTTCAATTTAGTAAATTTAATGATAAAATTACGCGAAAATACTTAGAAAGAGTAAATTATGAAGTATTATGCTGAAATATCAAAAATCGTAAATGGAGCTCTATCTGGTGACCGAAAACGAGTTACGTCTTACACTGAAATGCTTTGCGAAAAACTGGAAAAAGATGGCGAAGTTATAGCCATTAAGGGATTTAGAGAAAAGCTATCAAGTATTAACAGTAGAACTATCGGCGCTCATTCCACATTCTCTCGTCCAGTTCCAGTGGAAAAAGATAATCGTTTTTCATTGGCAGATAAGACGTTTCCATCAGTACAGGAGCAAATAGTTTTTTTACCAGCGGATGAGCAAAAGATGATAGGTTCTTTTATTTCCTATATTCATAAAAAAGATCAATTAGATTCAATGGGCATACCCATTAACTCAACGTTATTACTACACGGTATACCGGGTACTGGTAAAAGTAAGTTAGCAGGAAATCTAGCTGCGAGCTTAGGCTTACCATTAATAACAGCAAGAGCCGATGCATTAATATCTTCGTATCTAGGGTCAACATCAAAAAACATACGATCACTATTAGAATACGCCCGCTCTGAGCCATGCGTATTATTTTTGGATGAATTTGACGCTATAGCAAAAGCTAGAGACGATAAAAATGAGATTGGTGAATTAAAACGTGTAGTAGTAAGTTTGTTGCAAAACATTGACAACCTAGGAGATACAATTCTAGTAGCTGCAACGAATCACGTACACTTATTAGATCCTGCGATAGGAAGGCGATTCCACTATAAAATGGAATTAAAAGCCCCCACAGAAGAAGTACGCTTCCAGATATTTTCTTCCCTTCTTGATAGATTTTCTTTTAGCAGGGTAGATATTGAGAATTTTGTCACATTGAGTAACGGATTAACTGGGGCTGAAATCGAAATAGTAACTTTCGATTATTTAAGACAGATGGTTATCAATGAAGATAAAATTGAAGCTATAGAGTTAATACGTAAAACATTATTAAGTCGATTTAGTTGGTTAAGTTTTACGATAGAAAATCGCTTTAATAACATGTCAAAATTACACTCAATAGATAAAAAAATATTTAGCAAGAAGTTTATAAGTCAACTTTGGAACATGTCACAAAGCAATGTATCTAAGATATTTAAGGAAAATAATTGATGACGGATAATCGCAACCCTATCAAGCATGTAAAATTTTCAGACGTTGATTATTTTGAGCCAACGGTTCATCCAGGTGGAAATAGCAAGCTCCATAAGCAAGTTACTGATGAGTTTAAAACCGAATTACTGGACTCTATCAAAAGCCTTGCTCAGGCCAAAGGCTTTAAGGACAAGGTAACCGTTGCTGTTGTAGAGTTAGAAAGTAAGGCCACGGCTAAAAGTAGTCGTCCTACCGAAATTTTTAACGATAAGACCTGCCCATTTTTTGGTGATGCTGGATATGCGAAGCACTTAATTCAAATAACGCCAGGCGGCTTATCAAAATTAACTCAAAGAATTTCTGAAGCAAGTTCAAAAAAAGCTATAAAGGCTATCTCTGCAATTAAATCCATCAGCCATTATGAAGTCAGTGTAAGTGAAGATACAGATGCGAATTCATTAAGTGTTAGATTATTTCGCTTTAACTCAGCAGAAAAAAATAGAAAACTAGATAGTGATTTCGAACAGTTCCTGAATAAATTTGACTGCGAATGGATAAGGCATTCATCAGATAATGTTCGGCTATACCGAGTCTCAGGTTCGACAAAAAACATGCTAGACTTACTCCCCAAACTTGCTGGCATACAAAGTATTATGTCAAGCAAATGTATTCAACTAAAGCCCATGAGCCAAGCTCAAACGGGTGTTAACCCCACAATAATGTTACCACCGATTGAGGGCAAAGATTACCCTGTTGTAGCGGTAGTTGACAGCGGCATTAGCCAGTCCTGCCCTCCTCTTCAATCATGGGTTGTTGCTCGAACTACCTGCATTGCCCCTGCTTATAAAAATGATGCCCACGGTACTTTTGTTAGTGGGTTAATAACAAATAGCTTTAATTTAAATGGTGCAGATCCTCGTTTTCCACTTTGCCAGTCAAAAATATATAGTGTTGAAGTATTAGGCGATGACGGTGGTGACCTTTTTGGTATTATTGAAGCAATGTATGAAGTTGCTGAAACGAACCCAAATATTAAAGTATGGAATCTATCACTAGGTGGCAATGAGCCTGTTTCTAAATCTGAGATTTCAACAATGGCGCTCATGCTTGATGAGTTTCAAGATAAATTCAACTGCTTATGTGTTGTTGCTGCCGGAAATTATGAAGGAGTTGTTCGTCGAGTGTGGCCGCCAGTGGCTATATTAGAGGATGGAATATCAACACCGGGAGACTCAGTTCGTTGTTTAACTGTTGGCTCCGTCGCACACATTGATGGATTTGTGAAGAACAAAGAACCATCTCATTTCAGTAGAAAAGGACCAGTATCAAATTATGTTCAAAAACCAGAAGTAGTTCATTTTGGTGGCAACATTATGGTAAATGGAGGACAACCAGTTGTACTTGGCGTTAACTCAATTGATGCTAAAGGTAATTCACATCATGATATTGGAACTAGTTTCTCGACGCCAATAGTATCCTCTATAGCAGCAAACTTATTCGAACAAATAGGGAAAATAGCGACCCCTAGCCTTGTTAAAGCATTAATCATTCACAGTGCTAACTTGAATGATAATATTCGTGATGAGCATAAACCGTATTATGGGTGGGGTAAGCCACAGGGTAGTGAAGATATATTGGCAGTAAAGGATTATGAAAGTACTATGGTTTTTGAAGGACAAGCTCAAAAAAGCTTTGAAATTCAAAAACTGCCTTTCCCTATACCAGATTGTTTGAGAACTAATGAAGGAAAAGTTCGTGCAGAATTTTTTATTACGTTGGTTTATCACCCTGAACTTGATCCACAAAAAGCTTTTGAGTATTGCCAAATGGACGTAAAAGTTGGATTTGGTAAAATTGATGACGGTAAATTCAATTCACAAGTTCCGCTACAAAATGAGCAGTATTTATTTGAAAGTGATTTAGTGAAAAATGGGGATAAATGGTCTCCAGCAAAGGTATATAAGAAGCAATTCCCCAATGGAGTCGACATTAAAGACTGGAAGTTAAGAGTCTCAGTAATGGAGAGGGAAGGCTATGAATCTGAAGGGGTATTGATTCCATTTACTATTGTATTAACAATGCGAGACCTTGATAAAGAGCAACCAGTTTACAATGAAATGTCACAATTGATGGACCAATATAACTGGGAAGTTTCAGATCTAGTTATTGATAATGAAATTAAAGTGTAAATTATTTTAGGTAATTATATACTTATGTGACCCAGCATCATGTGGTACAATATCTCCTAGAGTCTTAGGAGATATACCATGATACAGAATTTTGATAGCTTGTACGACATGATGGAAGCGTTCCCAGATGAGCAATCCTGCATTGACCAACTCCGGTCAATTCGATGGAAAGAAAGCGCATATTGTCCACATTGCGGCAGTACGAAGGTGTACCATTTCTCTGATAACAAAACACATAAATGCGGCGACTGTCGTAAGCGATTTAGCATTAAGGTTGGAACTATCTTTGAAGATAGTAAAATTGCGTTGCGAAAATGGTTTGTTGCTATATACCTTATAACTTCACACAAAAAAGGCATCGCCTCAACTCAACTCGCCAAAGATATTAAGGTAACGCAGAAAACAGCATGGTTTATGTTGCAGAGATTGCGCCATGCCAGTCAGACTAGATCGTTTAACCAGCCGCTTTCTGGGTGCGTTGAAATTGATGAAACATACGTCGGCGGCAAAGAATCAAATAAGCATAAAAACAAAAAGAAAAAGGGAACTCAAGGCAGGAGTACAAAGACTAAAACAGCCGTAATAGGAATGGTAGAGCGCGGTGGAAAATTACAGACAAAAAGCGTAACCAACGTTGATTCAAGTTCCATTATCCCAATAATTACAGATAATGTAGAGTTTGGAACAAGCATTATGACTGATGAATTTAGGTGTTACCGACAGCTTTCAGACAGATATAATCATCGTTACATTACTCATAGTGTAGGCGAGTATGTGAACGGTGATATTCACACAAATACAATCGAAGGCGCATGGTCTTTGTTTAAAAGAGGCGTTGTAGGTATTCATCATCATATAAGCCGTAAGCATTTAGATAAATACTTAGGTGATTTTACATATCGATACAACACGCGTCACCTTGGTGAAGGCGAAAGAGTCAATGACTTTCTGTCCGGTTGTGGTGGACGCTTAACATATAGGAAATTAGTATCATGAGTGATGAAAAATATGACAAACCTGTGATTCTTGATATGGATTTGGATGAAGCATTAACCAAATTTGCGTCTGTAACAAAAGAAGAAATACAAGAAAAAGATAATCCACAAGGTGAATTGTTAAATGAAGGTGAAACACAACTTGTTAAATTCAGGGGTAAAGAAGTACGGCAAGTATTCCATGAAAACGAGTGGTTTTTCTCTGTTGTGGACATTATGGAAGCCGTGGTCGGTACTGATAGACCAAGAAAGTATTGGTCTGACCTAAAGAAGCAACTTATTGATAAAGAAGGATATTCCGAGTTGTCCGATAAAATCGGACAACTGCCAATGAGGGCTTCTGATGGAAAAAACTATAAAACAGATGTGGTAAATACTGAAACACTGTTTCGTATCGTACAGTCTATCCCGTCCAAAAAAGTTGAAGCTATAAAGCGCTGGCTTGCGAAAGTTGGCTATGAACGAATCAAGGAAGAGCAAGACCCTGAAATTGCTATTAAACGGGCAATGCTTACATATAAAGCTCATGGTCACACTGACGAATGGATTAATGCCAGAGTACAATCAATAGTTAGCAGAAAAATACTCACTCATGAGTGGCAGAAAAGAGGCGTAGAAGGAAAGCAGTACGCATTTTTAACAGACACCATATCTAAAGAAACATTTGGCGTTAAAACTAAACAGCACAAGCAAATTAAGGGCTTAACAAGCCAAAATCTGCGTGACCACATGTCACCGCTAGAGTTAGCACTAACTATGCTTGGTGAAACGACTACAGCGGAAATAGCGAAGAACACAGATGCGCAAGGCTATACGGAAAATGAAAGCGCAGCGCATTCTGGTGGCAAAATTGCAGGTGATGCTAGAAAAAATATCGAGCGGAAATTGAACAAAAAAATATTAACAGATGATAATTTTCTGCCTGATAACCCTAAGAAACGCCAACGCAACCTAACTTAAAAATAAATCATTATTGAACGATGAGTACGTTTTGCCTGGCTGGGTCACATAAGTATATAATTACCTTATTTTAATATGAGACCTTTGCATGACGACACTATTTCGCCTTGCATTTAATTGAGGCTCTTTTTTTAACAAAAAAAGGGCTAAAAAGCCCTATTTTCTGCAAATTCATAGTCGTTGGCCTATTTTGTTCCTCTATTTCCATTTTTTAGGCAAAACTTGCCTGCTGAATCGATAACGCTCGTTTAAGGTTATGAGCCACACACATCAGTTCAAAACGGGTGCGATTCCTATTCAGGCCTAAATAGCGAGCTTTGGCCATTCCGTAATGCTGCTTCAATACACCAAAAACTCGCGCAACTGTGCACCGTACGCCTGAATGGTTTCGCTTCTTTATTGAGTGGCTTGTTGCGGTAAGCACGCTTGATGATTCTGTTCTCAATATGTCGTTCTGCCAGCCACGCACCATGAGCTTGGCTTTGGTAGGCGCTATCTGCATAGACGGATGTTTCATCACCACTGAGTAAGCCGATGAAGCAGTTGGAGTCATGGAGGTTTCCAGCCGTGTAATCGGTTGATTTAATGAAGCCATCTTCGTCAACACTCACATGGGCTTTATACCCGTAGGTGCTTTTACGCTTCCCATCGGAGCCTGCTTTTACATTCCAGTTTGCTTCGCGGTCTTGAGTCGATTCACCCTGCTTATTTTTGTTGGGACGACAGTTTTTGCTTCAATCACGCTGGCATCAACGATGCTTACCTCTCCAGACTTAATGTATAGACCTTGATCGCTTAATTGGTGATTTATCTCAAATAATGGATGCTAATTCTTCTTTGTTTCGTGCAAAGGTCTCTAAGTATTTAATTAAACTTGATGGTTTTGCATAGTCAAACGGTATATTTAATTTGTTTAGCTCATGTGAAGAATTCTGCTTTAAAGAAGTAATTACGGCATATTCAAATGGAGCAGTTGGAGATGCTTTTTATCAAAACAAAGATTTTTTTGCAACTGGAGATGTAAATATATTAACCCCTAAATTTAAAATGACTTCATATATTGCTATATTTTTAAATACAGTTATCAAGAAAGAGCAGTTTAGATTTAATTACGGTAGAAAATGGGGTAAAAATAAAATGTTAAAACATAAGATAAAGCCACCAACAACAAACAATCAACCAGACTGGCAATTTATGGAATACTACATCAAATCGTTACCTTATTCTAAATCACTATGACAACCTTAAAACAAGTAGAAAAAGTCATAAAGGAAGTGTTGATGCCAAAGCCAAAAGACACATGTGCCAGCGGTAAGGTTAAGCATGAGAATAAAAAGTCATCTAAGATTGAGAAAAATCAAAAGTGGCGATTAGACAAAAGGGTTTAATGTGTTTTGTAGATTTAAGTATATAATCCCCAAATATTTTATGTAGGAAAAGGTCTTGGGAATAGAGTCTTTGACCATATGGAGTGTGCTATTGAAACAAATGGTGATACTGAAAAGCTTGATAAAATTCGTGATATTGTTAATTCTGGCAATAAAGTAAAACACTTTATATTGAGGCATGGGCTGAGTGAGCCAGTATCATTTGAAGTTGAGGCTGCGGTTATAGATTTTATTGGTATGGAAAATTTATCAAATTTACAGAGTGGTCATTATTCAAGTGACTTTAGTATGTTGAAGTTATCTATTGAGCAGTATATTGAAGAAATTGAAGAACATCAGGTTAATACTCCTGAACACCCTGAAAATAAATTAGAAAACCCAATTTCAAAAGTATTTATTAGTCATGCTTCAAAAGACGTTGAAGTTGTGGAGAAAATGATTGAAATTTTAGAGTCTATCGGTCTCGATTCTAACCAAATATTTTGCACTTCATTTGAAGGGTATGGAATAGAGCTTGGTGAAAACTTTCTAGATTCTATAAAAGGTGAGCTTTCTTCTGACTGTCTTGTAATTTTTATTTTATCTAAAAGCTTTTATGAGAGTGCTGTATGTCTTTGTGAGATGGGGGCAGCATGGGTTTTAGTAAAAGAACATATACTTGTTTTGATTCCTCCATTAGATTTTTCTGATGTAAAGAGGGGTTATTCCGCTATCACAAGGGTTTAAAATTAATGAGCCTCTTAAGCTCAATCTTTTTAAAGAAAAAACCGAAAAGACATTTTCACTTCAAAATACAGTAAGTCTGTCTACTTGGGAAAGAAAACGAGACAGGGTACTTTCTCGAATAGAAATAAGTATAGCGTAATAAAGCTTATAACAAAAAGATCAAGCGGACGGCTAAAACGTCATGGCTTTTGCAAAAAAGCGCAAAAGCCATGCCCCTTTTATCCGCCGCTTTTTTTGGCGTTATGTGTAAAAAATAAATAGGAGTAAATTTTGAGAAATTACGGTCTTAGCTTCATTAGTAATGAAGATTTATACAATCACACCAAGGATACTGTTGAAAAATACAGATTTCAGGTTGATTTAGCTAAATTTAATAAAAATCTTATTGATCCAATAAAATTAACTTTTGATTCAAAGGTGTATGACAGAGATATTCAGAGTGTGATTGAGAGTGAAATAGTAAGACAAATGGATAAATCCAATACCAATCACATTGGTTACTTCCATCAAAATATTTTTAACCATATTGGTGATGGTTGGAGTGTGCCAACAAATGGTTATGATATTGTCAATTTAGATGAAAGTTGTTTTGTTGAAATGAAAAATAAGCATAACACCATGAACTCATCATCTTTTCAAAAAACCTATATGAGGATGCAAAATACGCTTTTAAATGACTCTGATGCAACTTGTATGCTTGTCGAAGTCATTGCTCGAAATAGTCAAAATATTGTTTGGAATGTTAGCTTAGATGGAAGCCCTGTTTCAAATGAAAATATTAGACGGGTTTCAATTGATAAATTTTATGAGCTTGTAACAGGTGAAAGAACTGCATTTAAAAATCTTTGCGAACAATTGCCAAAAGTTATAGAAGATATTGTTAACAACATAGAGCTAGATGAAGAGTCCAATACAGTTTTCACAGAATTAGAACAAATATCCCCTAATTTACTCAAAAGCCTCTATTTATTGTCCTTTGAAAAATATGAAGGGTTCGGTGATTTCAATGTCTAAAGAGACTATTTTAGAGTCATTATTAGCAGATATTATGTCTGTATCTAAAAGAACTGTTGGAAGTTGGAAAAAAAACGGGAAGGTAAAGCCTTTAAAAGATGGATGCTATTCTTTGTCTGATTTAGCTCATTTTCCCCAAGTAAAAGCAATGATGGATTCTAACTGGGATGAAGAGCAAAAAATAAAACCCATAAAAAAATATAACTCTATTGAATTATTTGCGGGTGCGGGTGGGTTAGCAATAGGACTAGAGGAAGCAGGATTCAATGCTGTCGCATTGAATGAAATAGATAAGAATGCCTGTGTGACATTGAGGAAAAATCGCCCTAATTGGAATGTTCTTGAAGGCGATATTGCTAATATTAATTTTACTAAATATAAAGATATAGATTTTTTGTCAGGTGGATTTCCATGCCAAGCATTCTCTTATGCAGGAAATAAGTTGGGTTTTGAGGATACGAGAGGAACTTTGTTTTTTGAATTTGCAAGAGCAATTAAAGAGATAAAGCCTAAAGTATTCTTAGGAGAAAATGTACGAGGGCTATTAACCCATGATAATGGAAAAACATTAGAAGCTATTAAGTCTGTTATTCAAGAAATCGGTTACACTTTAATCGAGCCAAGAGTATTAAAAGCTATTTTCTATCGTGTACCTCAAAAAAGAGAGCGGCTATTTCTTGTTTGTATACGAAATGATCTGGTTAAATATAATAACTTTGAATGGCCAGAACCTTTTAATAAAGTTTTAACTGTAAAGGATGCTTTAAAAAAAGGAGTTTTATACAATTCAAATTGCCCTGAATCTCAAGGGCAAGTTTATCCTGAACGGAAAAAGAAAATTTTGTCTATGGTTCCTCCAGGTGGTTGTTGGGTAGATCTTCCCGATGATATACAACGAGAATACATGCAAAAAAGTTACTTTATGGGTGGTGGTAAAACTGGAATGGCTAGAAGGCTATCTTATGACAGTCCCAGTTTAACTTTAACCTGCGCACCTGCTCAAAAACAAACCGAACGTTGTCACCCAGAAGATACAAGGCCTTTAAATATTAGGGAATACGCAAGAATCCAAACATTTCCTGATGAATGGGAGTTCATGGGTTCCGTCAGCAGCCAATATAAACAAATTGGAAATGCTGTGCCTGTAAATCTAGCGTGCGCAATGGGAAGGAAATTAATAGCATTACTAAATAATATCGAAAATCGCATTGAAGTAACTACATATGAAAATAAATAAAACACTATAGAGCAAATGAATTTGTTTGAGTCAAAGGGCAAATGCCAGATAAAAACACATAACAAAAAAATCCAGCGGACGCAAAGAGCCGCGCCGCTGATTTAGGCGTTAGTACTCTAAATTTTCCTAAGAACCTGTTCAAGATCTATTGAGTGAAATTCTGATAAATGCCAGAATCACCATGTGTAAGCTAGAATTAAGGAGTCTTTCGCAATTTTTCCAAAGTCTGTGGCATTTTTCAAGCAAGAGAAACTTCTCTCTACAACCCATCGTTGAGGAATCACTGTAAATGTATGTAGTTCGTTACGTTTAGCCACAGTTACTGTTGCGTCAATACGCCGCTTAACCCCTTCAGCAAAGGGGCTGTTGCCCCTCGCGCCCACAAGAACAACTGAAAAAACTATCCTCTTGGCTTCGCCAATTCACCGCCAACCATACTTTTTTAACTTATTCTTGCGCTTGCTACCCCCATATTTCGCCAGTGGGGCAAGTTTGCATGTTCGCAAACAGCCATAATTTAAAGAAAAACAGGCTGGATCTTGGATAAATAAGAAAGGTTTGATACACTCAAAACATGAATGAATTTACTTTCTGGAAGCTTATTAAAGAGACAGTTACACCCGATGAAATTAAAGCCGGTGATTACCCGATTTTGTTGGATAAGCTTTTCAATATGGAACACTCAGATATTGAAATCTTCACAGGATTTTTAAAGGAAAATATCAATAAAATATTGCCTTCAGGTGATGCTTTTGATAAAGATAGTTTACTCTGTACGCCTGATGTGGCCGTCACGTTGCAAACGGCCCTAGGCCGTAAAGGTGGTTAAAAAGTACCTTTACAAGAATACCTCAATAGCTAGGCTTCAGCACCGCCCTACTCTATTCCTTTTCAAAATTAAGTTGCCATGAAATGCCATATTTATCATTAAGCCAACAGAATTTTTTATTAAGGCTATAGTCTTCAATTGGTACAAGTTCTTGACCGTTTTTAGATAGCTTTTTATATAAAGTTTCGAGTTCTTCAAGCGTTTGGCAATCTACGGAAAGAGAGATTGCAGGGGTGAAAGTAAATTTATGGTTAAGTGAACTATCTTCTGCCATATGTTCAAAACCGTTAAGCGTAAACCTAGCAAGCTTTACTGCCCCCTCTGGTTCATTTTCTCCTATTCCATACCGTTCAATATGCAATATTTCCGAATTGCTGAAGAGCGATATATAAAACATGATTGCTTATTCAGCTTTTCCAGATTGTTCACCAACAAAAAGAAGATATGGTTTAATAGATTTCATTTTCTAGCCCATTTTTTAAATATGTTGTTTTACGTCCATAGATTTATGTAATACCCGAATAATAGTAATTGATTTTTCTTCCAAGGCATAAATAATCATATGGCTGATATGGTGGCAAATGCGGATAGGTGGGCGAAAGTTATTTCTAATAGGGTGTTTTTTAGGTGAATCAATAAGGGCATTAAAGCTATTTTCTAAGCTATCAGCGTAATAATCAGCCTGAACCGCTCCCCATGTTTTACAACCGTAAATCCAAATATCAATTAAATCCTATTCTGCTAGAGGTAGCTTATTAATTCTTAGCATCTAGCCCCATTTTTTGCCTAGCCTTGTTTTTAATATCGGTCATGTTTAGAGGCGAAGGCTCACCGCTTTCTATGCCATCGGTGATAGCTTGCTGCAGTGCCTGAAACGGCAACTGGTTTGTTGTTTCTGGTGATTCTCACAGGCTCACGTTGCGACTTCATCAAGACTTCACCAAAGACCCTTTGTGCATCGGTTGACGTGTACACTTCCATAGAAAAACCTCTCAAGTTGATTAAGTTACTCAACTTGAGTAATGCACCATTTAGGCGGTTTTGGCAATTATATTATTGTGATTACGTGGTTTTCCCTCTATTTATAGATGAATAATATGGAGTAAACCGCTATGAGTGAATATGAGGCAACAATAGGCGCAATTAGTGAGCATGTTTTGAATGTAGCGGTTTGCCAGCTTAAAGAAAAAGGCATACCAGAGAAGGTTATTTTTAAAGCTCTTATAAATGTAACCTTTGATATTCGCCAATGATGCAATTATTAGTTGTCCTACAAACGCAGATCGTCTATAGGTAAATAGTGTTTGAACGACACACTAGACTAGGCAAGTTGTAAAACCCCCCAAACGGTTTAACAACTGCCTTTTTTTGCTTGAAACAGTATTACTAATTCTGTTGCAGATCCCCTAAACCAGGAACACCCTATACAGCTGAAAAACTACTCTTCTATGTCGCTTTATGCTTGACGATGAAACAAAACCCCTGTGTTTTGTTTCATATAACAAGAACAATATAAGGGGTTTGTCGAATGGCTGATAATAATATTTTAGAACAAATAAATATATTAACTGCACATTTTCAAGATGTTCACACTAGTCCAGAATAGGTGTTCACTTTCACCAGAATATGCAATAGGTCTTATTCTTTCAAATTGTTCTCGGCTTATATCGCCAGGGTATCTTTGCTCACTATCCATTTTTCAGATAGTTAGATGACACCACTAATATTAGATCTCGAACAGGTTCTAAGGGAAAGCTGACAACAGACCCAGGCAACCATACAGGTGAAGGTGCCTTTTTCACTTTAAGGGCATTTGCTGACGAAATATTCCGTGTCTATGCAAAAAGACACCCTGATATAGCTTTAGTTCCCGTAAAGATGGTAGAGAATGTAGAAAAGATGGTTAATAGAGCTATGCCATCAATGGGTGAAAAACAAATCACCTAAAAAATGACGGTGGTTAAAAGTCAATTTTTCAGGCTAGTTCTTATGAGGTCAAATTATGCAAAGGCCTCACCTAAAGAAAATAATATTTCGCGTTTGTCGCGCCATTTCTTTTAGCGGTGTCGTTTTAATGGTGTGGAATAGTTCGTCCCATCTGAAAGGGTGAGGCGCTTCGTGTTCTACGCCGACTTGTTCCATTTCAGCCAGCCCCGTCTCTAAGGCGTGTTCGGAGAACTGTTTGTTTTTCCAAAAGAATGCGCCGGGCATTGTGGTTGGAATGACGGTAACAAAGAATAACGAACGGCTAATGGCCGCTGCGCTGGCGGTCAGCAAGAAAAGGCATGGCCATAGGTAGCTCGCGATTAGGTGCTGAGGAGAGCTTAGGCTAAGACTAGCGATAGATATGAAAGCGGTCACAAGTAAAACATTTCTTGTTATCCACGATTTGCCAAATTGTGTCCTTTGAATGTACCACGAGGCAACGCCTTCACTGCTTGCTTTGCGCATATCTATGGTGTGAAAAACGTGTCCAATTATTTCTATACCAAGCCCGATGCAGGTAAGAGTCGCTAGTGTTACGAGTAGTTCACTTGATGCGCTAAAAGGTATGGTTAGCAAGCCTAATAAAGCACCGCCTAAGCTGAGTAAGCTACCGTAAAAAGAGGTCGCCGTTTGCCAATGGTTCCAAAAGGGGCGGGCTTTTATTTGGTATAGCTTAACCATGTAGTACAGGCCCAGTACGCCGCTGATACTGCCTAAAGTAGCGCACACTGCGGCGAGCATTTGTATGGTGGGGTGGTTAAAAAATGACAAGGCAACATAACCCATAAAAAAGGTATAGAAGGCGCTAACACCTGCGATTTCGCGACTCAGTGGTGAATGCTTTAAGTTGTTAAAACCACGGTAGAAGCGGTGTGGTTTGCCAAGGTGCATATTGAGTTTAAATAATCCAAATGTAAGCAGCACGAACATAATGGATAGAGCAGGGTTAAATAATGCGCCTGCTTTTAGAGCCGATATAGATTCTAGTCCTGGGATAAAGCTGAGTACAAGTAGTAAAAAGGCGCCCAGCACGGCTTGTGTGCTGAGGGTAAAAATAACGTGCGCACTTTCGTGTGAGGTGAGTAGTTTTTTCCAGTTCCAATGGCTTGAATAGCCTTGCTTTGCGTCTAGTTCCGGTTTAAATTTGCCTTCCTCATCGTCACGGTGATACTTAAGGGGTACGCCGTCGGTACGGGTCATTTCGCGATGAGTCGGTACGCTTTGTTGGAAACGAATATTGGGCTGAGTAATGTCGGTTGTTGGGAAGCCGGGCATCTCGGTTTTAGCTTCAACGCGATTTTCGGGAATGTTTTCCACTACACCAAACTCTAGGGCGTTACCTAAACACGCGCTTACGCACGATGGTTTTAAGCCAACTTCTAAGCGGTCAACGCACATATTACATTTACTGACCTCGCCTTTAATCGGGTCCAACTGCGGTGCATTGTAAGGGCAAACCCATGTGCAGTAGCCGCAACCAAAGCAAATATCAGGGTCTTGAATAACTGCACCGTATTCAGCGTACTTAGTATAAGCGCGGGTAGGGCAGCCTTTTAAGCAAACGGGGTCGTCACAATGATTGCAAGCCATTGAGATGTTTAGGCGTTGATAATCAGGGTAGGTGCCGCCTTCAACATAACCGACAGAACGGAAGGAGATATGTGCGGGGTTGTCGTTTTTCTCGCTACAGGCAGCCTCGCATGCATGACAGCCGATGCAGTTGTCTGCGTTAAAGTAAAATCCGTGTTGCTTGTAACGATTTGGGTTTTCACCAATGTCGCTATTATCGTTAATATTTAAGCTAACATTTCTTAATATGTTGTCTTTTGTTGTTAATTCAATATCTTGACCGTATTGGTTCTTTTCACGGGTTTCCTTGTCCCATAAAAAAGCATACTTCGGTTCATCACTGCGTACTTCAAACATGTTGTCAGATCCTTAATATTAACTAATATGTTCTCATTTCTTTGTTCATTTGGGCGGCGGCCTCTTGGTCTTCGAGCTTTTCGATACGAACCGCAGCTTGCTTAAAAGCAGGCTGTCTTGAATGAGGGTCGAGTAAACCGAGGGTTAAACGGTTAACACAATCATAAAAATGGAAGGGAATAAAAATGGCATCTTTTGCGATACGCTGAGTCAGCATGGCCATCACAATGGCATCACCTCGGCGTGAAACACAACGAACATAAGATTGGTGTTCAATCCCCAGTTGTCGTGCCGCATCTGGGTTTATTTCCATAAAAGGAATCGGGCTGTATTTATTGTTATTACCCACTTTCCCCGTTCTTGTTCTAGTATGGAAATGTTCCACCAAGCGGCCTGAATTTAACCAAAAAGGGAAAGCGTTATCCGGACGTTCATTGTTGTCTATAAAAGGTAGCGCAATAAGTCTGGCTTTGCCATCAGGAAAGGAGAATGTCGCATTCTTGGTATATAAACGCTTGCCGCCTGTAGGCGGTGCCTCGTCTTTAGATGCTTGCTCTTCTGTATAAGGCCACTGAATGCCGCGTTTTTCTTCGATGAGTTCGTGGGTCATGCCTGACATATCCAATAAACGGCCTTTAGAGAGCTCCCGCATTTCATCAAATGTCTCAGCAACCGTGTCGCTAAATTTCACTTTATTGTCAGCGTTGAAGCGTTTGCCTAATTCTTTGAAAATATCAAAATCTGACTTGCTTTGTTTGTAAGGTGGCACCACTTGACGAACCATATTAACGCGGCGCTCGGTATTGGTCATCACGCCTTCTTTTTCAGCCCAAACGGCAGCAGGTAAAAATGCATGAGCGTATTCGACGCACTCCATGTCTTCGTAGGCGTCTTGAACGACTAGAAATTCAAGTTTATCCAGCATTTTGCGAATGCGCGGGGTGTTAGCCATGGATGTCATGGGATTGGTTGCAATTAACCATAAGCCTTTTACTTGACCCGTTTCAATGGCAGGGAATATATCTGTTTGTGCTAGCCCGCGCTTTTTGGGAAAAAATTCAGGATCTACATTCCAAAACTTTCCAATTTCTTCTCTGTGTTCTGGGTTTTCAAGTGTGCGATAACCTGGCAGACCTGAACATGATGACCATTCGCGTGTGCCCATAGCGTTACATTGACCTGTAATAGAAAGGCTTGTTCCACCCGGTTTACCCACATTGCCGCTGACGAGGCTCAGATTATTTAAGCCCACTACACCATCTGAACCGTGGGTGCTTTGATTAATACCCATGGTCCAAATGTTCATCGCAACGCCTGCTTTAGCGTATAAACGGGCAACATTTCTAATGGTGTCTTCGTCAATGCCGCAAATCTTGTAAGCCGTTGCGGGGTCGCAATTGGCGACTTCTTCTTTCAGCGCTTTTATGCCAACGGTGTTGGCTTTTATATAGGCTTTGTCTTCTAAGCCCTCAGCAAAAATAACGTGTAATAACGAGTTCATCAACACAACGTCGGTGCCAGGGACAATGGCTAAATGAATGTCGGCAAACTGTGCCAACATGGTAACGCGAGGATCGATAACAATGAGTGGGAAGTCACGCTTTTCTTTGGCCTCTTTCATGCGCCAATAGATAATAGGGTGTTGCTCTGGTAGATTTGAACCCCATGCCATAAGACAATCGGTATGCTCAAAGTCTTCGTAGCAACCCGGCGGGCCATCGGAACCAAATGAGCGTTTGTAGCCCGATACGGCAGAGGCCATGCAAAGCGTGGTGTTACCATCGTAGTTGTTAGTACCCAATAAGCCGCGGACGACTTTGCCTAAGGTGTAAAATTCTTCGGTAAATATTTGTCCCGTTGATACAACCGCAAAGGCATCGCGGCCGTATTTTTTTTGAATGCGTTTTATTTCATCGGCCGTGTGGTCGAGCGTTTCATCCCAGTTAGCTTCGCGGAAGTTTTCGCTTGTTTGTTTTCTTAAAAGTGGCGTTTTCCCACGTCCAGGAGAGTCAAATAATTCATGCTCAAAAATACCTTTAACACACAGCTTGCCGCGGTTTACGTCAGCGTTGCCCACACCTTGCGTACCAACAACGTCGCCCTGTTCATTTTTGCCCACTTCAATAGCGCAGCCTGTAGAACAATAGCCACAGGTTGTGTATGTCCAATCGACAATTTTCTTGTCGGCAATTTTAATGGGGTTCTTTTGTTTACGACCAAATAGCATGCGATAGTCCTCTATTTTTTAGGCAACAAGGTGTTTTTGCTGATAAGAACGGACTGGCCCTCAACACGCAAAGTCAACGAGCGACCCGTACGTTTATCCATTTCAACGTATAACAGACTGCGACGTGTTTCTTTGCTTCCGCGGTCAATAGTGAACGTGTAAGTTCCGTCGCGTAAATGTTCATGCCAAGCTAAGTAACCCGTTAATGAAGGCATACTTGAGCCAATGGGCGGGTCTTCATTTTGACCTATTTTTGGCCCCAGTAAACGTGCATGGAAATTGGTTTCAGCGGAGGCTGTTTTAGTTGTTAAGAGAATAATTTCTTGTGCTGCCATCGCCGGTGCGCTCGATCGGCTCCATGCGTCGACATTAAAGCGTGCTTTACGCACAACCTCTTGTGAGGTAACAGGTACAACAAGATAGGGCAAACCGCAAGAAACGAGCAGAGTTTGGAAGTCACTGTGGTCTATATCTGATTCTTCTAATGAAAGAATGGCGGCTAACTCTTGTTTAGACGGTGTATATCGGTCTATAACGGGGTTGCTTTCAAGCGTGAACTGAACGGGGCAGGTGCCGTCGTCAGTTTTTGTAATGTTAACGGTTAAGTCCTGAGTATTTTGCTTAAAGGTAACCGTCGTGTTTCTGTCATTTAATATGACTTGCCCTGTTTCAGTTAACACATGGGCAGCAGCTAAAACGGGGTGCCCAGCAAAATCAATTTCGCCGTGTACAGAGAAGGTTCTTAATTGAAAGGCGCCTGATTTAGCGGGGTAAATAAACACCGTTTCTGATAAATTTATTTCTGTTGCAATGGCTTGTAATAAGTTCTCATCTATAGTCTGTGCATTTGGAAACACAGCTATTTGTACGCCTTGAAAAGGAGTATCGGTAAAAACGTCTAATGTGTAATACGCATGGCTCATAAGGTTCCTTGTTATTTAAGCTGTTAAACCAATAAAGACACGATTATTGTCGATACGTACGGCGTAGGAATCGACGCAGACGCTTTCATCTTCAATACATTGCCCCGTTGCTAGATTGAAGTGTTGTTTGTAAATAGGAGAAGCGACAACTAGTGCGTCATTGATGTTACCAGTAATGCCGCGCGCTAAAACATTCGCTTTGCTAAAAGGGTCGTGGTTGTCGATGGCGAAAACCTGCGGCTGTTTGCCGATGGAAAAAATGGCGATTTGTTGTCCATTCACTAAGGCGGCTATGCCAGCATTTTTAGGGATGTCGCTAATGGCGCAGATATCGTGCCAGACGGTGTTTTCTTGTTGTGCTGTTTGCATGATAATTCTCTAAGCGTTAGCGAGCTGTTTACGTTCTTCTTCATTCGCGGGACGAATTTGTTCGCGCTCTTCAACGAAAACGACATTGCTGTCGCCAGTATTTGCATTGATGAATGGTTTGAATGCTTTGACTTTTTCAGGGTCTTCGATGGTTGTTTTCCATTCACATTGATAGGTGCCGATAACCGATGCCATTTCCTTTTCAAGCTGCGCTGCTAAACCTAAAGAGTCATCAATAACCACTTCACGTAGATAGTCTAAACCACCTTCAAGATTATTCATCCAAGTTGCGGTACGCTCTAAACGGTTGGCTGTTTTAATGTAAAACATTAAGAAACGGTCGATGTACTTAATCATGGTTTCTCGGTCCAAGTCAGTGGCGAGTAAATCTCCATGGCGAGGCTTCATACCGCCGTTGCCGCAAACATATAAGTTCCAGCCGTTTTCGGTAGCGATAACGCCGACATCCTTACTTTGTGCTTCGGCGCATTCACGCGTACAGCCAGATACAGCAAACTTAATTTTGTGTGGTGAGCGTAAGCCTTTGTAACGGTTTTCAAGATCAATCGCGGTGCCCACACTGTCATCTACCCCGTAACGGCACCATGTGCTGCCGACGCAAGACTTAACCGTACGTAGCGATTTACCGTAGGCGTGGCCTGTTTCAAAGCCAGCATCCACTAATTCTTTCCAAATAACAGGCAGTTCTTCTAAACGTGCGCCGAATAAATCAACGCGCTGCCCGCCAGTAATTTTTGTATAGAGATTATATTTCTTAGCCACTTGGCCTAATACGATAAGTTTGTCTGGCGTGATTTCACCGCCTGCAATTCTCGGCACGATGGAGTAGGTGCCATTGTTTTGAATATTACCCAAGTAGCGATCGTTGGTGTCTTGAAGACCAGCGTGCTCTTCTTCAAGAATGTAATCATTCCAACACGTTGCAAAGATAGACGCCGCCGTTGGTTTACAAATATCACAGCCGTGACCTTTACCGTGCTGTTCGATTAAGTCGTCAAATGCTTTAATTTCGTTAACGCGAATAAGGCTGTATAAATCTTGGCGAGTGTACGGGAAATGCTCACACAAGTCGGTGTTCACCTCAACGCCCATTTTTTCAAGTTCTTTGTTAAGCACTTGACCCACCAGCGCCGTACAGCCACCGCAGCCTGTGCTGGCTTTGGTGCACTCTTTAATCGCGCTCATGGTTGTATTGCCATCAGCAACGGCGGTACATATATCACCTTTTGTGACGTCGAAACAAGAACAGATTTGTGCTGTATTAGGCAGTGCTTCAACACCCATGCCGGTCACTTCGCCATCGCGTTGTGGCAGGATAAGTGAATCAGGTGTTGCTGGCAGAGGAATATCGTTTAATTTAAGTTGTAACAGGTTGCCGTAGTTATTCGCATCACCAATTAATACCGCACCTAATAGGCGCGTTGAATCTTCATTAACGATGATTTTTTTATAAACTTGATCGGGACCGTTTACATAAGTAAACACTTTGCAACCTTTCGTTTTTGCGTGCGCATCGCCAATACTGGCAACATCGACACCCATTAGTTTTAATTTCGTGCTCATGTCCGCGCCTTTAAAGGCGTTGTTTTTGCCGATAAGTTGATCAGCCGCGACCTGCGCCATTTTATATCCTGGTGCAACAAGGCCGTAGATCATGCCGCCCCAAAGTGCACACTCGCCGATAGCGTAAATATCCTCATCCGATGTCTGGCATTGATCGTTAATAACAATACCACCGCGTTCGCCCATCTCGATGCCGCATTCGCGAGCCAGTTCATCGCGTGGACGGATACCTGGAGAAAATAAAATAATGTCAGCTTCAATCGATTCGCCGTCTGTAAAATTAAGCTTATGCACGGCGTTGTCGCCTTTTTCAATCAGCGAGGTGTTTTTGCCTGTATGGACACCTACACCCATTTCTTCCATTTTTTCTCTTAGCATGGCACCGCCGCCGTCATCAATTTGCACGCTCATTAAACGCGAGCTAAATTCAATCACATGGGTTTCAAGATTCATGTCTTTAAGTGCTTTGGCGGCTTCAAGGCCTAATAAACCACCACCGATAACGACACCGGATTTCGCTGTTTTACCCGCAGCGCTAATTTTTTCAAGGTCGTCGATGGTTCTGTAAACGAAACAATTTTCACGCTCATGCCCTGGAATAGGAGGAACGAAAGGGTAGGAACCGGTTGCTAGAACAAGCTTGTCGTACTCAACCGATACGCCGTTCTTTGAGGTAACGATTTGTTTCTCACGGTCAATATGACAGGCGCGGTCACCAATATAAACGGTGATGTTATTGTCTTCATAAAAACCAGCCTCAACGAGTGATAAATCATCCGCTGTTTTACCGCTGAAGTAAGATGACAGTTGGACACGGTCGTAAGCAAGGCGGCTTTCTTCGCAAAAAGTGATCAGTTCGTACTTCTCACAGCCGTCTTGTGCGTTGGACGCTGCAATGGCTTGCATGAATTTATGGCCAACCATGCCATTGCCAATAACTACTAATTTCTTTTTTTGCGCCATTATTTACTACTCTAAGTTTGATTACGTTGTAACGATAAAGCAGTAACCATGCCAGCTTTACCCTCAGCCTCACTAAGCTATTGATTGTAGTGAGATTGTAAGCACTGAAACACAAGGAATGAACTCCTGTGCTCCCTGCGGCGCACCATTATAATGCACCACGGTGATGCGGCGCACCAAATAATATCTAAGAAGCTCATATTTTCGTATTTATTGTGCATCTGCAATATAAAAATCAATGACTTATATTCATTGGCATAAGTGTTGCAGATGCAGTACCTAAAGTAATTTATTAAATAGTGGAGTTGTGCGTGCAAATACCCCTTAATTTATTTTCGTTCAAAGGTAATATCAGAATATTACACACCACCTGGCTGGCTTTCTTTATCAGCTTTCTGGTGTGGTTCAACCATGCACCATTGATGTCGGTTATACGCGAAGTGTTTGATTTAACGAGCCAAGAAGTGTCCGTTCTATTGATACTCAATGTTGCGCTAACGATACCAGCACGGATTATTGTGGGGATATTGGTTGATAGTTATGGGCCCAAACGTCTATTTTCTGGCATCCTTATTATCTCAGGCTTCTTGTGCTTATTCTTTGCGTGGGCTCAAACCTTCCAACAACTTGCTTTAGCGCGGTTCTTATTGGGCTTTGCGGGCGCAGGCTTTGTCGTTGGCATTCGTATGATTGGTGAGTGGTTTCCTGCAAAGCAAAATGGCATTGCTCAAGGCATCTACGGCGGTTGGGGCAACTTTGGCTCAGCCGGAGCGGCGATGTTATTGCCCGCATTGGCGCTATGGTTTGGCGGCGATGATGGCTGGCGTTATGCCGTGAGTACAACAGCGGTTATAGCGATTCTTTATGGCGTTGTGTATTACTTCTCAGTAACAGATACCCCTAAAGGCTCTACGTATTTCAAGCCTAAAAAGATCGGAGGTATGGAAGTGAGTACAAAAGCGGACCTCGCTTTGTATTTGCTTATGACTGCGCCCATTTATGCTGCATTGGCACTGTTGATTTGGAAACTATCACCCGCGGGCATGGCTTGGCTTAGTCGTGAGATATCATTAACGGCTTATGGCTGCGTTGCGGCGATTTATTTTTATCAGGCTGCGCAAATTATTAAAGTGAATAAAGATGTTTTTAGCAAAGAAACACCGGAAATGTTTCGCTATTCCTTTAGGCAAGTCGCCATTTTAGATTTGGGTTATATGGTCACGTTTGGTTCAGAGTTAGCATTGGTGTCCATGCTGCCATTACTTTATGTGGACATGTTCGGGCTTTCGCCGATAGCAGCAGGTTTATTAGCGGCTATTTATCCTGTGATGAATCTAATAGCAAGACCAGGCGGCGGCCTGATGAGCGACAAAATGGGGCGCAAACGTACGCTGGTGGTTTTATTCACAGGCATCACTTTGAGCTTCTTTGTTTTGGCTCAAGTGTCTGAATCATGGGCCGTTGCAGTGGTGGCTGTCTCAACCGTATTTTGCGCGTTATTTGCACAGGGTGGCTCGGGTGCGGTTTATGCAATGGCTCCACTTATACAGCGCAGAATGACAGGGCAAATCGCGGGTATGGTCGGTGCCTATGGCAACGTGGGTGCTTTGGTATTTCTAACCGTATTGTCTTTTGTATCACCACAAGTGTTCTTTCTAGTGATTGGCGGTGCGGCAGCGACAGTGTTATTGTTAATGATTGTTTTTCTTAAAGAACCCAAAGGTCAAACGGCTGAAATTCTTGAAGATGGGACAATCGAACTTATTGATGTGACATAACGTTAAAATAGCGATAATAAATGAGCGAATCTAACGCATTAATCAGCATTGGACAGTACAGCGACAAAGGCATCAAAGATGAAAATCAAGATAGCTTCGGTGTACTTTTACCCGAAGCTGCGGCTTTAAGCCACAAAGGCATCGTGGCCGTTATCGCCGATGGTGTGAGCGGTTGCGCAGAGGGCAAGTTAGCGAGTGAAACGGGTGTTAAAAGTTTATTAATGGATTATTACTGCACGCCCGATTCGTGGACAGTAAAAACATCTGTACAAAAAGTACTGCTGGCAACCAATCGATGGATGTACGGGCAAGGCGTTGCTAATCAAGATGAGCATAAAGGCTTAGCAACAACGCTCAGCGCTTTGGTGGTTAAATCCTCCACGGTACATTTATTTCATATTGGTGACACGCGCGTATACCGATTAAGAAAAGGCGAGCTGATTCAGTGTACCAAAGACCACCGGTTTTGGGCGTCTGAAGAGAAGAACTACCTCACCCGCGCGATGGGTATCGACTTACACCTTGATATTGATTACCGCAACTTCCTTGTTGAAAAAGACGACATTTTCTTAATGACAACGGACGGTGTGCATGAATTTATCAGCGATGAAAAAATGGTGCAGTTTATTGAAAACAGCACAGATAACTTAGACCGCGCGGCGAGAGAAATAGCCATTTTAGCGTTAGAAAGCGGCAGTTTAGACAACGTAAGCTGCCAAATCGTGAAATTTAACGACTTACCGCAAGTTGAAGAAGAAGAGGTTTATCGGAAATTATCTGAACTCCCTTTCCCGCCAGATCTGACAGCAGGTATGATTTTGGACGGTTACCGCATAGAGCGCGAGCTTCACGCCAGTAATCGGACACAAGTGTATTTAGCAACTGACGAAGACACCGGCGATAAAGTGGTGATTAAAACGCCGTCAACCAACTATGCCGACGACGCGAATTACTTGGATATGTTCGTGCATGAGGAGTGGGTGGGTAAACTCATCGATAACAACCACGTGCTAAAACCCGTTGAACAAACAAGACCGCGACGCTTTTTATACTACGTGACTGAATATATAGAAGGTCAAACGCTCCGCCATTGGATGAATGATAATCCGTCACCAAGTGCTCACGATGTGCGAGCGATTGTTCGCCAGTTAGCGCGGGGCTTACGGGCTTTTCATCGTAAAGAAATGATTCACCAAGATTTAAAGCCAGAGAACATTATTATTGACGCCCATAACACGGTAAAAATAATTGATTTTGGTTCAACAAAAGTAGCGGGCGTTGAAGAAATAACCACCCCCTTAGAGCGTTTAAGTTTGTTGGGTACGCAACACTACACCGCACCAGAATACTTTCTAGGCACAAGTTCTAGCTACAGATCAGATGCGTTTTCACTCGGTATATTATGTTATGAAATGTTCACAGGGCACTTTCCTTACGGCGACAAATACGGTGAAAAAGGCGTTAGTAAACTCAGCTATATATCCGCGCGCCAGCATAACGAAGACATTCCCGTGTGGGTTGATGGCGCGTTAAAGAAAATGGTGTCGCCAAAAGCCAGCGACCGTTATGAAGAAACGTCAGAATTCATCCACGATCTAGCCTATCCCAACAAGGATTTTACCGAAATGAAAGATACCCCGCTGATTGAGCGTAACCCGCTCATTTTTTGGAAAGGCTTGGCTTTGTTGAGTGTGCTGGCGAATATATATTTGTTATTTAAAGGTTCGGTTTAATTTCCCTATTTAATCGGTCATTTAATCGTGATCTGCCCCCTATTTGTTTCGATTTTTTGTCTGCCTTATGTACCACCTTATGAGAACGTCTATTAACAGGGTGTAGTGACGGCGAGAAATTTATTTTTTTGTGCTTTTATTAACCAATTTAATGTCAGCTTTTTCTCTTAATTCATTAATGTGTTCTTGGATATGTTGTTGTTCTAAAGCAGCGGTAATACGGGGCTTAATTTGTTGAAAAGAGGGAGGGGTACCTGCGCGTTGACCCGTACGCAAAATGATATGCCAACCAAACTGAGTGCGTACAGCTTGTTTCGTATGCTCACCGTCTTTTAACGCCATAACAGCTTCAGAAAATTCGGGCACCATGCGTTGAGGAGTAAACCAACCTAGATCGCCGCCCTCAGGACCGGTTGGCCCAGTAGAGTATTGCTTTGCTAAATCAGCAAAACTCGCACCTTTACTTAGCTTTTCTATCACTTCTTTGGCCTTAGCTTCTTCTTCTAAGAGGATATGGCTTGCTTTTAGTTCGATGACTTTAATGTCGTCGAGACGCGCGTTGTACTCTTTCTTTAATAGTTTTTCTGAAATAGGGTTGTTGTCTAAAAAGTTAATCATCGCAGCTTGCGAGAGCATATTTAGCCTGATGAAGTTCATGCGCGACTTAAATTCATCCGAATCACCCAAACCTTTGTTCTGCGCTTCTTCTTTAAGCAATTGCATATCGATAATGTCATCAATAAGCTGGCTGGCTGCTATTTCATTTTCAGGGTCACCTCGGCGCCTTTCTAAGGCATAAAATTGAAGCGTGGACTGTTTCAATTGGTGGCCATTAACTGTGGCGATGGTCGGGTTGTCTTCTGCAAAAGTTAATGACGACGTTGCTAATAGTAGTATGTAAGTAATAGTTCCTATCTTAAGCTTCATTTATATCTCCTGTTGTTGAGGTTGTTCTTCGGGTGTAAATGCTTTGATGCTCAGCGCATGAATTTCTTGTTTCATCATGTTGCCAAGCGCTGCATATATACGTTGATGGCGCTGTATGCGCGATTGGCCATTAAATTCGCTAGATACGATGGTGAGATAAAAATGCCCGCCACCCGATTTAGCACCCTCATGCCCTGCATGAGCTTGGCTATCATCCAATACTTGAATGAATGTCGGCTGAAGCGCGTTAGTTAATGTGTTTTTTATAATGTCAGTGCGGCGAGTCATTTTTTTAATCATTCCTATTTTGCTTGAGGTTTCTCTGGTTCTTTGATGTACTTCATTAAATAAAAGCCTTGGGCGACGATAAAGACAAGAGTGAGGCCTAGCATGCCGAATAATTTAAAGTCAGCCCACGTGTCGGTGTCAAAGTTGTAAGCAACGGCTAAATTAACTGCGCCTACAGTGATAAAGAAGCACACCCATATCGCATTTAACCGTGACCAAATGGCGTCTGGAAGCGATAAATTTCCACCCATTAGCTTTTTGATAATAGGGTCTTTGCCAATAAAGTGACTGCCAATGCATATGACTGCGAATAGCCAGTTTATGACAGTAGGCTTCCACTTAAAGAACATTTCATTTTGTAAGTACAATGTGACACCGCCGGAAATTGCAATAATAACGAACGTGATGAGAAGTGTTTTTTCTACGCGTTTGTACCGCAGCCAAGAATAAGCAACTTGAATGGTAGATGCGATAATAGCAATGCTTATAGCAACGTAAATACCTTGCCACTTGAAGGCAATATAAAATAGCAGGATAGGGAAAAAATCGAATAAAAGCTTCATATATACAGATTGATGGAAGCTTAGACTTCGAGGTCTATGCCCATCTGTTCGCGTAGCTCGTCACGAAGCGCTTGGGTTTGTTTTTCATTGCTAGTGGTGCGAAAACTGGGTTTTTGCCCACCTACTATCGGTTCAATTTGTTCAAAAAGCTCGACGCGTTCGGCCTCGTTTGGTGTTGATCGGCGGGTTGCCGGGTTCTTTTCAGCTTGTTTACTAGACACTCTTTTCGGCTCAGTGGTTATGTTAACGGCAGTTAAATTTGCTTGAATGATCATGGTCTATAATTGTTACAATAAGGCTACAGCGGCATTCGCAGCGCGAATGCTTTTTCTTTCATACGTGCAATTTAACACAGTTAAGCAATTTTCACTATGAGTCTATTAGAGCACTATTTAGCGGACCAAACGCAAAATGGTTTTATTAAAGATGATGCGCAATTGGCCGTCATAGGGCGCTTAACACAACTACATGATGCTTTAGAAAGCTCGCCGCCACAAGAAACAGCCGAAAAGAAAGGTTTCTTTTCTAAATTCAAAGCAGCGCAGAAGGTAACGGTAACAGCACCACAAGGTCTATATTTATGGGGCGGGGTTGGGCAGGGGAAAACGTATTTAATGGATATTTTCTACGACTCCTTATCGTTTAAAGAAAAGCAAAGAACGCATTTTCACCGGTTTATGCAAAAAATTCATCAACAATTGAATACCATAAAAGGCGTAGAAGACCCGTTACAAGTTGTGGCTGATGACATTGCTAAACATTACCGCATTGTTTGCTTCGATGAGTTTTTCGTTTCAGATATTACAGATGCAATGCTACTAGGGCGCTTATTTGAAGCCTTGTTTAAACGAGGTATTTGCCTTGTGGCAACATCCAATATTCAGCCCGATGATTTGTATAAAGGCGGCTTGCAACGAGCCCGTTTTTTACCCGCGATTGAGGCATTAAAAAAACACTGCGATGTGCTAAAGCTAGACAGCGGAATCGATTACCGTCTACGTGAATTAGAGCAGGCAGAAATCTATCATTTTCCTTTAGATGCACGGGCCGATGTCGTACTAACCAAGTTATTCGAGCAAATGACCGCGGCAGATGTAGAACCCGAATCAAGTTTAGAAATAGAAGGGCGGGAAATTCTTGTAAAGCATTGTGCGGAGGGTGTTGTTTGGTTTGAGCACCAAGCCATTTGCGATATCCCCCGGGGAGCAGCGGATTACATAGAAATATCAAGGCTATTCCATACCGTGCTAGTATCTAACGTCGCCGTAATGAACGACATGAATAACGATACTGCCAACCGCTTCATCAACCTTGTAGATGAGCTTTATGACCACAATGTAAAGCTGATTATTTCAGCCGAAGTGTCAGTCGAAGAACTATATCAAGGCACAAAACTCGCGTTCCAATTTGAACGCACCACCAGCCGGCTCTTAGAAATGCAGTCACACGACTACCTAGAGCGTCCACATTTACCGTAAATAGGAGATAACCATGAACAAAGAAACTCAAACAGAAATAGAAGCCGCCGCTTTTAGACGGATCATTAAGCACTTTCAAACGCATACTGATGTGCAAAATATCGACTTAATGAATTTGGCCGACTTTTGCCGAAACTGCTTTTCAAAATGGTACATGGCAGAAGCCAAAGAGCGCGGTGAAAATATTGATTATGCTGCTGCGCGTGAGGTGGTTTATGGGATGCCTTTTTCAAAGTGGAAGAGTCAATACCAAAAACCAGCGACGCCAGAACAACTAGCGGCGTTTGAAGTGGGGGAGAAGAGAAGGGAAAGGGGTTAGTAGGGGGTGTTGACTGTGTAGAGGGCATTTAGTTGGTAATCTTTTCAACTAAAGCAGCACCAGAATGGGCCTGTTGATTTTCAAAAGTACCAAAATTAGACCTATCATCCTTAGTTTTTCCACCGTATGGATGCTAGTTGTCAGGGTTTTTGAAAAACTCGTTTTTAATTACAAGTTCGTGTAGATTCTATTCCTCATTACAAGAAAAAATCTCTGAAAATAATTTTTGCATTTGTGATGAACTCCACATATTACACTTTAATCATAACGCTAGAATTTAGCAGTCGCGTTAGCGGTCGGCAGGAATGATTTGTTATGTTTTTTATTTATCCTGCACATTGTATTTTGGTTTTTTT
Organism: Cycloclasticus sp. symbiont of Poecilosclerida sp. N; assembly: GCA_002101205.1. Classification (GTDB taxonomy): domain Bacteria; phylum Pseudomonadota; class Gammaproteobacteria; order Methylococcales; family Cycloclasticaceae; genus Cycloclasticus. The sequence goes on from LWTM01000073.1 coordinate 85,803, forward strand.
AGCCATTTTTCTCTGCTAAGTTAATTAACAAGATATTTCTGTACCATCTATTTCACAGGTTTCTATAATTCTTTTTACAGCTTTTTTAAAGCCATAATCTCTATGTGCCCCATACCAATCAATATCTGAATAATTTACCGCAAATGTTAAGGTAGTGACTGTTGCCAAACCTACAATAAAACCTATTATATATTTCCTCATTTTTTACTCCTCTTGAATTCACATCATAAGTGCAACACTCGTTAGTCGGTCAAAAGAGTCTATTAACCACTGTTTAATCCGACAAGAAAAAGGAGTGAAACATGAAAATATATACCCATTTGACCGAAGTACAAAGATACCATATTTACCTAATGGAAAAGCAAGGCTCTAGTCTTAGATTCACCGCCAAAATAATGAACAGGTCTACCTCCACCATTAGCCGTGAGATTAAGCGTAATACGGGCAAAAAATTATCGCCCTAAACAGGCAAATGAGTTTGCACAACAAAGGCATCAACAGAAAAACAAACACATTACACTGACTGCTGAAATCATGGGCTACATCCGTGAAAAACTAAAAGAGTATTGGAGTCCCGAGCAAATAGTGGGGCGTTTAGAGCTGGATAAGAAAGTTAAAATAAGCGCTGAAACCGCCTATCGTTCCGTCTGGGCGACGGGGAGGTTGATTTAGTCATTGGCAAAGGCCACAAAGATGACGTTGCCACCCTTGCTGAGCGTAAGAGCAGACGCTATCTTGCACGACCCATTGCCAACAAAACCGCACAGGCTGCAAATGATGCTATTGCTAAATTACTAACACCCATTAAGTACTGGGTCAAAACCCTAACTTTTGACTGTATGAGTCCACCACATGTTGCACTGTGGTTTGTTTTCAATGATATACTGCATCGATGTTTTTAACTCTAAACCTTTATGCGGTCTTATGCTGAGGTTTCTGAATATTAGGAAATAGTGCAGTTGTGGGCTAGACTAACAAACCACAAACAGGTAAAAGCAACGATGATGAAGGCTATGTTTACATCAAATCCAAAAAAATTAAAAGAAATAAATATAACGAATGTATCAACCATTATTGGTGAAGGTACCGTGATTCAAGGCGACTTGATTTATGCAGGTGACTTGCACATTGACGGTAAAATTGTTGGGAATATTACTGCGGAAAAGGGTTCTGGTGCCACACTAACACTCAGTAAGTTAGGTTCGGTGCAGGGCAACATTAATGTGCCAACAGTCGTCATCGATGGTGAGGTTCAAGGTGATGTAATGGCATCTGAACGTGTTCAGTTGATTTCTAATTCTCGCATTACAGGTAATGTACAATACAATTTAATAGAGATGGAAGTAGGCGCTGAGGTTAATGGTCATCTGGTGCGTCAACAAGTTGAGCGTTCAAATGTTGCGCAAATTCCGCTGCAAGATGCAGGAAAAGAAGAACTTTCTTGATTGCAGGTATACTAACTACATATTACATAGACTTAAAAACGAGAAATCAAAATGACTACATTTGCTATGAAGGCTGATATTAATTTCACAGACAGTGCCGCTAAAAAAGTTGCAGAGCTTATTAAAGAAGAGGGTAATAGCGAGTTAAAGCTTCGCGTGTATGTTTCAGGTGGTGGGTGTTCTGGTTTTCAATATGGGTTTACGTTTGATGAAACCGTAGCGGAAGATGACTTCGGTATTGAAAAAGACGGTGTTGAAGTGATTATTGACCCTATGAGTTACCAATATCTAGAAAAGGCAGAAGTGGATTACAAAGAAAGCCTGCAAGGTTCTCAATTTGTTATTCGTAATCCCAATGCAAGCACAACATGTGGTTGTGGTTCATCATTTGCAGCGTAGTACTAAGCGGGGTAAACAACCCCGAGTATGACGGCCTTTTTAGCGCCGGTGACGGAGGGAATATTGCTGTGCTTGCCTTCCATTGTCTGTTTAGCTAACCAAGCAAACGCGATTGCTTCGAGCCAGTCTGGACTAACACCATACGACTTAGTTGTTGAAACGGGGCCATCCATTAATTCGTTTAACCGGCTGAGTAGATTAAGATTGTTTGCACCGCCGCCGCAGATTAAAACCTTATCAACAGAGGGCAATTGTTGAACGCTGCGGCGGATACAAATCGCTGTTAGTTCGCATAAAGAGGAGAGAGTGTCCAGTTTATTGGCAGGGTGTTTGTCTAAGTGTGCATGGAGCCAAGAAAGATTGAAATACTCAGGCCCTGTGCTTTTTGGGTAGGGTTTCGAAAAATATTCGTCGCTTAGTAGGCTGGCGAGCAAAGCGGTATTAACGCAGCCAGTTTTTGATAATTCGCCTGCTTTATCGTACGGGACATCAAAGTGTAGCTGGCACCATTGATCCATTAAAGTGTTTCCCGGTCCGCAATCAAAACCGATAATCCGGTCCTTTTGTTGTTTAGCTAAAAAGGTCACATTAGAAATCCCACCAACATTGACGACGGCTAAGCTCTCCATGGCGTTTTGAAAAACAGCTTGGTGGAAAGCGGAAACTAGAGGCGCCCCTTGCCCGCCTGCAGCCACATCACGTCGCCTAAAGTCAGCTACAACTGCAATGCCCGTGTGTTCGGCTATACGGTTAGCGTCACCTATTTGTAGCGTATAAGGGGGATTACTGTTTGGGCTGTGTTGAACCGTTTGGCCATGAGAGCCGATAGCGATGATATCAGTAGGGCGTAACTTGGCTTCATGCAATGAATTTTGAATACATTGGGCATAGAAAAGCCCCAATTTAGCATCGAGTTGTCCTAAATCCTCAAAGTTAATGCTTGACTGGCGGCACGCGTTCTTTATAGAAGTCAGTAATTCATCACAATAGGCCTCGAAGTACGTTGAAATAACGACAGGCTTGTCGTTGTTGAAATTGACAATAACAACATCGACGCCATCTAAGCTTGTGCCCGACATAAGACCTATGTGAAATTTCGCCACCTTAATTACTGAGAGCTCGTTGGTTCTTTTGCAAGTTCAAGCTGTGCAAGCAGAGGTAATGCTTGTTGCTTGAATTGGGCTAATAAGTTTTTAGTCACAGGTTTTGCGGCAGGAAATTTGGCCGTTAAAGGGTTTTTGTGCACGCCATTAATTCGAAGTTCGTAATGCAAATGGGGGCCAGTAGCCAGCCCAGATCGGCCAACATAGCCAATAACTTGACCCTGTTTGATTCGCTTGCCTTTTTTATAGCGTCCGTACTTAGACATATGCGCGTATAAGGTGCTGTACTTTTGCCCGTGTTGAATAATGATAGTTCGTCCATAACCACCCTTTAGACCACGAAATATTACTTTTCCGTCACCGGTGCTTTTGATAGGTGTGCCAGTAGCGGCCGCGTAATCGACCCCTTCGTGCGCGCGGATTCTACTTAGTACGGGGTGTTTGCGGCGCAAACTAAAACGAGAACTGATGCGGGCAAAATCGATGGGGTTACGAAGAAAGGCCTTGCGCGTGCTCTTGCCATCAGGTGAAAAATATTCGGCATGACCATCTTCGCTAACGAATCGTACGGCCTGATATTTGTTGTTACGATTTATAAATTCGGCCGTAAGAATATTGCCATTCTCAATTTGTTTGCCATCAATGTGTCTAGTTTCGTATAAAATCGTAAAAGAGTCGCCTTGCCTTAAGCCTTGAGAAAAGTCGATGTCCCACGCAAAAATATTGGCTAGCTCCATAATTGTTTTATCAGGAAGGCCGACTTGCTTGGCGTCGTAAAACAAAGAATCATTAATCTTTGCAGAGGCGGTTGAGTGAGTTATTTCGACAGGCTTCTCAGAGATAGAGGAAACAAAGCCGAACTCAGTCGAGGTGATATTGAGTGTTTTGACGCGATCAATATCGTATGCAATAGAGGTGCAGTTGCCGTTATTATTTTGCATAAAACGTAAAGCCTGCCCAGGCTTTATGTTTTTTAGCTGTTCGGCCTCAGCGCCTGCTTGCATAATATTGTGTAAAGCTGTGGGCGAGTATTTTAGTTTACTGAAAATTTTTGCCAGGCTATCACCGGACTTTACTGTGTATTTACGTTGAGTGTCTTTACTAATAAAAGCAGGCCGAGCACTGGTGGTAACGCTTTTTTGAATGTTCACGTTGGGCGTTGATGTATTAGATTCTTCGCCTGATGCATCGGGCAAAGGAATAGTAATGAGATGAGGCCTGCGGTCATCATTGCCGGCCGGTGTGGTTTGAACGGAAGATGTTGTGTCCTTGAAATAGAAAACAGCTATCAGAAGTACAAATATTCCAATTAACATGGCAGGCACGCGCGTTTTTTTGCCCTTTGTTGAGGCGTTATTCATCGGGGTTTTATAATCGCGAGGTATTAAACTGGGTTTTATCATGCGTGCCGTAAAACTAAAAAAAACCATATAAAGCTTAGGTTTAGGTATTGTATAGGAAGTGAAGTTAAAAGTATAAGGTTGAAATGGTTGAGGTGGGCGTTAATGACTACCATTGCACAAGTGGCAAAGAACATTGCCAGTGGACAAAGTCTGGTTTGCAATGAGTATGGGTTGATTTTTATTTGAGATGCAGTATCTTTCGCGGCTTAATCTGTAATTTAAAAGGACCATCCTTGTGACGGACTCTGTAGCAAGACAACTAGAACGATTAAAGCGCGGCGCCGACGAAGTGTTGGTAGAGGTGGATTTTGAAAAGAAAATCGCATCAGGTAAGACGCTGCGAATAAAAGCGGGTTTTGACCCAACAGCCCCAGACCTTCATCTAGGGCATACTGTGATTATTAATAAGTTGAAACAATTTCAAGATGAAGGGCATCATATTTTGTTTTTGATTGGTGACTTTACCGGCATGATCGGAGATCCCACGGGCAAATCAGCAACGCGACCGCCTTTGACAAAAGAAGATGTTGCGAAGAATGCAGAATCTTATGCCGAGCAAGTTTTTAAAATCCTAGACCCAGAGAAAACAAAGGTTGTTTTTAACTCAACGTGGATGTCTGAATTTAATGCGGCAGATTTAATTCAGTTGGCAGGCAAGCATACGGTCGCGCGCATGTTGGAAAGAGATGATTTTAATAAACGTTATACAGGTGGTAAGGCGATTGCGATACACGAGTTTTTATACCCATTAATACAAGGTTATGACTCGGTTGCCCTGAAAGCAGATGTAGAGTTAGGTGGGACAGACCAGAAATTCAACTTGCTGGTCGGTCGACAATTGCAAGAGGTTTATGGACAGCCGCCACAAGTAGTGATGACGATGCCCCTCTTGGAAGGGCTAGACGGTGTTCAGAAGATGTCGAAGTCGTTGAATAACTATATATGTGTTAGTGATGAACCTAATGATATGTTCGGTAAAATTATGTCGTTGTCAGATAAGTTGATGTGGCGCTATTTCGAGCTTCTTAGCTTTAGAGAAATGAGTGAAATAGACGCCTGGAAAAAAGCATGTGAAGACGGCGCTGAAAATCCTAGGAACGTTAAAGTAAAGCTAGCATTAGAAATAGTTGAGCGCTTTCATGATGAGGCGGCAGCAGAAAAATCGCGCGCGGCTTTTGAGTCTAGATTTAAGCACGGCCAGGTTCCTGATAATATAAGAAGCATTTCTATAGAGTGTGGTAAAAGCTTGCTGGTGGCCAACGCACTAAAAGAGGCGGGCTTAACCGTGAGTACGTCGGAGTCATATAGAATGATGAAGCAAGGTGCGGTTAAAGTGAACGGGCAAAGAACAGACGATAAACGCGCTGTGCTGGAGCTTGGTACTGAGTCTTTAATACAGGTTGGTAAAAGAAAATTTTCAAAAATAACAATCACTTAGCAATTATTGTTTTAAATAGGTTAAATAACGATGTTAGGAGTAGAGACCTCAGCACGTGCACTGGTGGTGCTAGTGCTGACAGTGCTAGCGCTGACAGCGTAACTCATTAAATCGGCAATGAATTTTGTTAAAACACGACAGACAAAAATCATTCTCAACACAGCTAGCCCCAACGTTTCATTTTAAGTAAGTAGCATAAATAGGGAATAGACTACGATTAAACATTTCCATTTTCCTATTATTAATGCTACAGTGCTTAAATCTATATTTATAGAACTTATGAGTCGGCATAGGATGATGACAGCAAGAACAAGCCACGAGCGATGGATAAAAAAGCGATGCAATACCATGAGTCGTTTACTGTTAGGCGGTTTGCTATGCGTGCTGTTTACGCAACAAGGGAGCGCACAGGCAAACTCGCATCCCCTTCCGGGTCAGGTAACCGGCTTGCAGGCACAATCAAGCCAGCAGTTCCAGAGGTTGAGATGGTCGGTACCAACTGGCGCCGGGATCACCGGCTACGATATTCAGCGACGACTTCACGCAGATGCCGCCTTCGGTGAGTCGTTTCTAGCAACCGCCGTAACGACCAACAGTCACCTCTATTTCGAATTAAGAGCCGCCATATTCTCCTACCGAGTACGGGCGCGCAATGCCGATGGGGCAGGCGCGTGGTCAGACGCAGTCACTGCTAGACCGAATGGATTTGCAGTACCACAAGGGCCACAAGGGCCACAAGCACCACAAGTAGAACCAACTGCGGTACAAAATCTCATAGCGGTGCGGTCCGGTACCGGAGTGATACTAGGCTGGTCTGAACCAGAGACTAAGGGCTTTGAATTTATCGGCTACGACGTATCGCGACGCTCGGGCGGCGATGCACGTTTTAGAAAGCTAACCAGAGGGGGCCCCATAGAAGACTTGACCTATACCGATGGCGCGGCGGTAGCACTGAGCGCCGACACCTATCGGGTAGTGGCACACAACATAAACGGTAGTTCGGAAGAAGTCACGGTTACGATTGTCGCCCAAAACCCTGGTATACCGGTTGCTAATGCTAGAGCCAGTGTGCTTGATAAAGGTGAGAACTTGATTGAGCAAGGTGCCACCGTGACTTTGGACGGCAGTTTCAGCGCAGATGCGGATGCTAACGATGTATTGAGTTATGAGTGGGAACAGACAGAGGGCGAGCCGGTGTCCTTGAGCGACCCTGAGGTCGTAAACCCGACCTTCCGTGCAGGTACCTCGGGCCAAGTTGAGTTCCGCTTGACGGTAACGGATTTAGGAGAGAACACCGGCGCGACTACTATCACCTTGACGGTGGACACCTCGCCTCAGTTACAAGAACTACAATCGCCACAAAATTATTCTTTCAATGAGGAGATTGAGCGACTGACTTTGCCAGCGGCCCAAGGCGGCAATGCGCCTTTGAGGTATAGCCTAGGCGGCTTGCCTGTAGGATTGGATTTTGATGAGGGTACGCGCACAGTATTCGGGACACCCACTGAAGCCCGGGAGTCTGATGCCACCTACTTTGTCAGCTACACAGTGCTTGACAACGATGATGATGTTGCCGTGCGCACTTTCACCATCAAGATACCGGCTGCTAATCCGATTGCTAATGCTGGGCAGAATCGAACCGTGAATGAAGGTGCCATCGTGACCTTGAACGGTATCGGCAGTACCGACCCCGAAGGTCAACCCCTAACCTATCGTTGGACGCAGGTGGTTAACGGTGCACCGCTGGTAACCTTGAGGAGTACAGTCAATTCCGCCGAGCCCGCCAAATCCGCCAATCCAACTTTCACTGCACCTGAGCTGTCAACTTCAAATCCAATTAACAAATTGGTGTTCAATTTAGAAGTCACCGATTCAGCCGGCGCAAAATCAGTCGCAGTCGACGCCAATAGCGCCTTTGATAGCGTCGTAACCATCACCGTAAACTCTGTCAACAATGCCCCAACCGCCAGGGCGGGCGTGGATCAGCCCGATATGCTTGTGGGTCAGCTCGAGGTGCTTGAGGGTGCCACCGTGACTTTAGACGGCACAGATAGCAGCGACCCTGAAAACGAAGACTTAACCTATTTTTGGACGCAGGTTACTAACGGTGCACCGCGGGTAACCTTGAATAGAATGAATCCCGCCAAACCCACCTTCACCCTCACTACTCAGTTGGTGTCGAATGCCGAACTGGTGTTCAGTTTAACCGTTTTTGACGGCGTACGATACTCCTCCTCCGCCGATAGAGTGACCATCGCTGTAACGGCTGGCGCCAACGATGCCCCAACCGCCGATGCTGGGCGAGATCAGACCGATGTGCTTGAGGGTGCCACCGTGACTTTAGACGGCACAGGTAGCAGCGACCCTGAAAACGAAGACTTAACCTATGTTTGGACGCAGCAAGGTGGGGTGTCGGTAGCCTTGAGTGATAGTAAGGCGGCCAAACCCACCTTCAGTGCACCCACTCAGTTGGTGAGCAATGCCGTGCTGGAGTTCAGTCTGACCGTCACCGATAAGCGCGGCCTTGAGTCAACCGCCAATGCGGTAACCATCACTGTAGCCGCTGGCGTCAACGATGCCCCAACCGCCAATGCGGGCGTGGATCAATCCGTAACTGATGTTTTCCCTGTGGTCTTAAACGGCAGTGCCAGCAGCGACCCCGAAGACCAAGACTTGAGATATTTTTGGACGCAGGTTAATAACGGTGCGCCGCGGGTAAACTTGCCAATCGATCCCCCCGATCCCGCTCGTCCCACCTTCACCACTCATTTGGTGTCGAATGCCGAACTGGTGTTCAGTTTAACCGTTTTTGACGGCGTACGATACTCCGCCGCCGATAGAGTGACCATCGCTGTAACGGCTGGCGCCAACGATCGACCGCTCGCCGATGCCGGGCCAAATCAACCTGAGGGTGCCGCCACGATTACTGAGGGTGACACCGTGACTTTAAACGGATTAGCTAGCAGCGACCCTGAAAATGAGGCTTTAACCTATGCTTGGACGCAGCAAGGTGGTGAGCCGACTGTAACCTTGAGTGATAGTAAGGCGGCCAAACCCACCTTCATTGCACCTGATCTGATTTCGAGTGGTAATGTGTACTTCAGCTTGATGGTGACCGATGCCCGCGGTCTGATGTCAATCAGAGCCAGCAATGTGGTCATCACGGTCACCGCCGATAACGATCCCCCAATCGCCAATGCAGGGCCGGATCAGAGGGTGTCTGGCGGCACTGTGGTAACCCTAGACGGTAGCGAAAGCAGCGACCCCGAAAAACGCAGCATTGTCCATGCTTGGAGCCTGATTGAACCGGACCCGCAAACGGGACTAGGGTTGGAAATCAGCACAGCCTTGAGAAAAAATTTCGCCAAACCCACCTTTACGGCACCTGTGTTAGCGGGTGATGCAACGACACCGGTGACACTGGTGTTCAGCTTGGTCGTCACCGAGAGGATAGGAACCAATACGCTCTCCTCAGAGGCTGATCAGGTAAGCATCATAGTGGGAGCCCCGAGCAGTGCTCCGCCGATTGCCTATGCGGGCAGGGATCGAACAGAGGGTGACGGCACTGTGGTAACCCTAGACGGTAGTGGCAGCCGCGACCCCGAAGGGCAAGCCAACCTTACCTATAAATGGACGCAAGTGAATACACCGAAGTTGACCTTAAGACGTGCCAAAAGTGTCAATCCAAACTTCACTGCACCTGAGCTGTCGGCGGATATTAGGCTGGTATTTAGGTTAATAGTCAATGATGGCGTAAGGGACTCCGTTGCCGATGAGGTGACCATCACTGTCCGCGCCGAGAACGATCGACCGATTGCCGATGCGGGCGAGGACCGAAGCGTAGGTGACGGCCAGCTTGTGACCTTGGACGGTAGCGGCAGCAGCGACCCCGAGAGGCTGCCCCTCACGGCCTATGTTTGGAGGCAGATTCGTGGGCAGGATGTACTACGCTTTAGTAATAACGATAATGCCAATCCAACTGTAACCTTCACTGCGCCTGAGGTGTCGTCGAATACCGAGCTGCAGTTCAGGTTATACGTCAGAGACGACAAACAGACATCCCTCTCCGATGTGGTGACCATCATCGTCACCCCCCAGAACGATCGACCGCTCGCCGATGCCGGGCGAGATCAGCCTGCGGCGGATGCCGCTCCGATTACTGAGGGTGCCACCGTGACTTTAAACGGATTAGCTAGCAGCGACCCTGAAAACAAAGACTTAACCTATCATTGGACGCAGGTTGAGAACGGCGCACCGCGGATAACCTTGAATAGAATGAATCCCGCCGAACCCACCTTCGTGGCACCTGAGGTCAACCCCACCAATACCGTGCTGGAGTTCAGCTTGACGGTCGAGGACGATACGCAGGATTCAGCCATGCCAGATACTGTGACCATCACTGTAACTCCTGGGCCTAACGATCGACCGCTCGCCGATGCCGGGCCAGATCAGCCTGCGGCGGATGCCGCTCCGATTACTGAGGGTGCCATGGTGACTCTAGATGGTAGCGGCAGCAGCGACCCCGAAGAAGAACGCCTAAGCTATCGTTGGACGCAGGATGAGAACGGCGCACCGCGGGTGGACCTAAAAAGAGGTGCCACCGTTGATCCAAACTTCACGGTACCTGATCTGTTGCCTGGTGTTAAGCTGGCATTCAGCTTAGTAGTCACTGATGCCCGCGGGTTGCCATCAACCAATAACCCTACCGTGACCATCACCGTCGCCGCCGAGAACGGTGCCCCAACCGCCCATGCAGGGTCAGAGCAGCCCAATGTGGCTGAGGGTACCCACGTATTCTTAAATGGTCGCCTCAGCAGCGACCCCGAAGGCCAAGGCTTAGGCTATACCTGGACGCAGATCGAACCGGCAGAGGGACTACCAGGGTCGGGAATCAATTTGGGTGATGTCGCCAGCCCAAGCTTCACCGTCCCTGATTTGCTGACGAACACTAATCTGGTGTTCAGCTTGGTGGTCAATGATGGCGAACATGACTCCTCCAACGTTGCTAGAGTCGTCATCGCCGTCACCGCCGATAACGACGCTCCAACCGCCCATGCAGGGCCAGATCAGCCTGCTGCGGGTGCCGCCACGATTGCTGAGGGTGCCATGGTGACTCTAGATGGTAGCCGCAGCAGCGACCCCGAAGGCGAAGATTTAGTAACCTATGTTTGGACGCAGATTGCACCGGAAATGGGACTTGAAGGGTCGGGAATCATGTTGGATGATGTCGTCGACCCAAGCTTCACCGCCCCTGATTTGACGATGGATACTCAACTGATATTCAGCCTGACTGTCACCGATAGGAGCGATGGTATGTCATCAACCGGTGCTGTTGACTGCATGACTGACACTGACGCCTGCGTGATCATCGCCGTTACCGCCAACCAACGCCCAACCGCCGAGGCCGGCGGCGATCTAGCAGTGGATGACGGTAACATGGTCACTTTGCGTGGGGCTGCTAGCAACTCCGTAGGCCCAGTAACCTATCGTTGGACGCAGACTGGTGGGCAGAGTGTAGCCTTTGATCGCAATGCCGCTCGTCCCACCTTCACCGCCCCTGAGGTGTTGGCGAATCGCGAGCTGGTGTTCAGCTTGATTGTTTCCGATTCCCGCGGCGCTTCACTAAGTGATACCGTGACCATCACGGTGACCGCGATGAACGATGCCCCAACCGCCGATGCTGGGCCAGATCAGCCCGAGCCAGATCAGCCGATGTTGTGAGGGTGCCACCGTCACCTTAGCCGGTATCGGTAGCGATCCCGATCCTTTAACCCCAGGAATCCCAATCTTAATCTATACCTGGACGCAGATCGAACCGGAAACGGGACTAGGGTCGGGAATCACCTTGCTCAGTGTCGCCGCACCCAGATTCACCGCGCCGCAGGTGGTTAGAAGTACCGAGTTAGTATTCCGTTTAATAGTCAACGATGGCATACTAGACTCCGCCCCCGATAGGGTAAGCGTCACCATCAGCGGCAGTAACGATGCGCCAACCGCCCATGCGGGTACTAGTCATTTTGCCGTAGAGGATACCACTGTCACCTTAACCGGTAGCGGCAGCGACCCCGAAGGCGAAGACTTAACCTATGATTGGACGCAAACTGGTGGACCGAGTGTAGTCTTGAGTAATCGCGAAGACGCTCGTCCCACCTTCACAGCGCCGCAGGTGCTAGATACGAACAATGTGCTAGTGTTCCGCCTGACTGTCACCGATGCAGGCGGTGGTGTCGCTGCAAACATTATGTCATCTGAGGCTACCGTGACCATCACTGTAACGGCTGGCAATAACGATGCGCCAACCGCCGAAGCGGGCGAGGGTCAGTCCGATGTTGTTAGGGATACCACGGTAACCTTGGACGGCAGAGGCAGCTACGACCCCGAAGGCCAAGGCTTAACCTATGTTTGGACGCAGACTGATGGGCCGAGTGTAGCCTTGAGTGATCGCAATGCCGCTGGTCCCACCTTCACCGCCCCTAATTTAGTGATGGACACTAATCTGGTGTTCAGCTTGACGGTCAATGACGGCACGCAGGATTCGATCGCAGCAGACACCGTAACCATCAGCGTGACTGCCGATACGACCGCACCAACCGTAACCAGCATCGTGCGTACTACGCCGACAGCTGAGGACACCAATGCCGATAGGCTCACTTGGACAGTTACCTTTAGCAAGCCAGTCGTTAATGTGGATAACACTGACTTTGCGCTCACAGGTAGTACCGCCGCTACCTTCGCTGTTGTAAGCACCAGTACATCTGTCTATACAGTCACGGCAAGTGGCGGCGACCTCGCGACCTTTAATGGTGATGTCACCTTAGGCTTTGCGGACAGGCAAGACATTGTGGACATGGCGGCTACGGCTAACGCACTAATCAGTACCACACTGCCAGTCCCCAATGAGATGTATAGACTGGTGAACAGCACCGATGCCACCTTGGATAACTTAAGGTTGTCCGAAGGCATCGCCTTAGCCTTTGACAGCCGCACGTTTGACTACAGCGTCAGCGTTACCAATGCGGTGACCAGCCTGACGGTGACCCCGGCTCTCCCTGATAGCGGTGCCCGCTTTGTCATTAGTGGCACGGCGGCAGACGGCAGTCCTTTGACAGTCGATGCCAGTGGAAGAGTCTCTGGACTGACCGAGGGTGCTAACCCCATTGAAATTACAGTGACTGCCGAAGACGGCAGCCGTGAGGGCTACACCGTTATCGTTACTCGTGCGCTGGTATTGGTATTAACCGCACCAGCCGATCAGGTTTACGTTTACGTAGCAGGTGCAGCAATCACCGACTTGATACTACCCGCGGCAACGGGTGGTGATAGCAACAGTTACACCTACAGCCTAACTGGCAGTTTAAATGGATTAACATTTGACCGAGACCCAAGGACCCGAACCCTATCAGGCAATCCTACTGTGGCAATAACAGCACCCGCAACCCTAACCTATACCGTAACGGACGGTGCAACAAGCAGCAGTGCGCCTTTCACCATCACCGTGCCAAATACTTACGCAAGTAGCATCGTGGACGCGACTTCTTCCACTAACGCGGACGGCTTAACAAAAATCACCTTAGGGCAAAGAGATGACAGTGATATTGAAGTCACAAGAGCAACCATCACCCTACCAAGTGGACTGAGTGGTGCTACGATTACCGTCGCTACTTTAGCTGATGATAGTCAAGCCCTGCCAGCCGCTCAACCAGAAGAGACTGTCGCAGACAGCCAACGCAGCCTAGTGGATATTGATGTGACTGGTGGTAACAGTAATACTATAAGTAGAACCAACCCAGTAACCATCTGCCTACCCTACGGCGACATATCTAACCCAGGTTTGTATCACGCCGCTACTAGCAGTGCTTGGGATTTGTTGCCATCCCAGCGAGTGGAAACCAACCCCAACCTCGTCTGTGGCGATGCAACTGGTTTTTCACCTTTCGCCGTATTTGGTAATATGCGGAGCTTAGACGCCGTAGCCGAAACACAAGTATTAAACGCGGTCTTACCACAACTACTCAGAGCAACAACAAAAATAACAGTGGACAATATCAGCAACCGTATTGACCAAGCATTAGACGCATCTGCAAGCACAGACGCCCGCCTTAATCTAGGCGGTAGCTCAACCTTGCAAGAGCTCATCAATAATAATGCTCGCACCGCGTTACAAGACGGCTTGGATATTAAGCAAATGCTTAATAATTCCTCTTTCCTCATACCGCTGAACGT
>LWTM01000074.1 GCA_002101205.1 Cycloclasticus sp. symbiont of Poecilosclerida sp. N
TTTGGAGGGCAGGAACGCGCTCTGTTTCAAGGCCAAGATGTTCATCAAGTTCTACATTTAACGCAGTTTCCACCGTGATTCGAGTGAGTATCTGTTGAAACTCGTTGAGATCTTCTGGTGTCTTGATGTTTTTCGCGGCCACTTGGGCTATCGCTTGTAATTCTTCTCTGTTCATTTCTACTTATCCTTCTATTTAGGGGGTTAATGATAAGCAATTACACAGAATTTAGTACACTCTCGCAACAGATGTAAGATAATGTCGAATTCTGTAATGTTTGGCTCAAGTCAAATTTAAAATACGCTACTGTCTTGGTTTAAATTGAGTTTTATGTAAGTGAGCGTATGTCTCATTCTTAGACAATAGGTGATGATGCGTGCCTGACTCAACTATTTTCCCATTTTTCATAACAAGAATTGTATCGGCATTTTCAATAGTTGATAAGCGATGAGCAATAATAAGAGTTGTCTTGCCATCCATTGCTGTTTCTAGGGCTTCTTGTATCTTTCTTTCAGACTCTGTATCTAACGCTGAGGTGGCTTCATCTAAAATTAGGACCGGCGCGTCTTTTAGCAAGGCCCTAGCAATGGCGAGTCGCTGCCTTTGTCCGCCAGAAAGCTTCAAGCCGTTTTCGCCAATCAGTGTATCTAGCCCGGCAGGTAATTGTTCAATAAACTCCATCGCGTGCGCTTTTGTTGCGGCTTCAATAACTTGCTCTTTAGAGAAAGAGCCAAGAGAGCCGTAGGCAATATTGCGCTCAATGGTATCGTTAAAAAGCGTGACGTGTTGTGTCACTAATGAAATATGGCTGCGTAGATTGTTGAGTTCATAGTCGTTTATTTCGACACCATCAAGTAAAATTGAGCCTTGTGTATGGTCATAAAAACGCGGAATAAGGTTGGCGAGTGTTGTTTTTCCACTTCCAGAATGGCCAACTAGAGCAATGGTTTTACCCGCTTCAAGTTTGAAAGAAATATTGTCGAGGATTTGTTTTTCTGAGCTGTTGTAACGGTAGCTAAGAGCTTTAAATTCTAATGCACCTTGAATGCGTTCGGTGGAGTGGCTGCCCGTATTTTTCTCAATATCTTGATCAAGCACTTCAAAAACACTTTCAGCTGCGGTGATACCTTTTTGAATGGTGGCGTTGATCTCACTCAATTGGCGGATGGGCCTAGGAATGAGACCAGCTGCTATAATATAGGCAATGAACTCACCTGTTGTTGCGTCTTTCATTAACAATAAAGCAAGGAAAATGAGGGTGCCAAGAGCAATGCTGATGATGAGTTGTAACACAGGTGTTTGAATGGCGGAGGTTTTAACCATGCGCATGGATTGTTGGAAACTGTATTTACTGGCGCCATGAAAGCGTTCTTGTTCGTAAGACTCACCACCAAAGCTTTTAACAACACGATTACCCACAACCATTTCTGAGGCAACATGGGTTAGGTCGCCCATTGAGCTTTGTATTTTTTTGCTAATGCTGCGGAATCGTTGTGTGGCGATTTTAACGACCATGCCAATCAGTGGGGCGATGGCGATAAAGATAAGAGATAGTTTCCAGTTCATGTAAAACAGATAACCAAATAATCCGATAACAGTAAAACCTTCTCGAGCGAGAACTTTCACGGCATCGGTTGCGGCGCCTGTTACTTGCTGCACATTGTAGGTGATACGAGAAATTAAATGCCCTGAGCTATTGTCATCAAAGAAATAGCTAGGTAACAGCGTGTAATGATCAAATAGCTGGCAACGAAGTGTATGGACAACCTTGTTGGAAACAAGTGCTATAAAATAACTGCCGAGAAAAGAACCTGCCCCTCGTACAAGAACGATACCAACCGAGGCTAATGGTATCCAATAAATGGTATCGCGCTGATTGCCGTTTAAAGCATCCACCATGTATTTCATCAATGCGGCGAACACGGGTTGCGTCGCTGCAAAAATTAGAAAACCGATTAAGCTGAGTGCAAAAATTTTCCAATGAGGCTTAACGTAATCTAGGAGCCTAAAGTAAATATTGAGGCTAGATGTTTTATCGGGTGTCGTCACGGTTTATTGTTTAATCAAAGGAAATCCCATTTTAACGCATCCTCACATATGAAGTTGATGGAATAAAGGTAAAATATAAATTACTTTAATTGCTGGTTGATAGCACTGCGAATTATGCGTTTAGCTTTTGCTTTGTATAAATATTTTCCTTACGGCGGATTAGCACGTGACTTTGTGCGTATTGCTAATATCTGTCTTGCAAAGGCTGGAGCAATCACGACAAAGCGGCTGATTCCCATAATCAATTATATGAAAGTTAGATAACTTGAGGCCTCAGCACGTGCACTGGCGGTGCTAGTGCTGACAGTGTAACCCAACAAATCCGCATTAATTTTGTTATAATGCATCATGCAAAAATCATTCTCAACACAGTCCAACCTATTCTTTTCGACCGCTGACTTAGACCACCCTATTATTCATACGTCAGCTTGAAGTAAAAAAAATCATCATGAAAGAGAGCCGCATTAATATTATTGACAAGGTGAATGGCGCAGCTAGAGAAGGTGCCATGGGGCACGCAGCGCCGATAGAGGTCGTACAATCTGGTGCAGGCAATGGCAAAGATGGAAAGCCGACAAAAGATCCTGACGCGGGTTGGCATGTTAAGAATGATAGTCGAGGTAAACCTTTATCAAAACAAGAGCAAGCCCGCAACAAAGCCATTGCGGTCACTCGAGCAGGTGGTGAGCGACCTTTTGCCACGTATAAGAGACATTATGGGCTTGGCAGAACACGATTTATGGGGTTGGGTAAAAATGCAACCGTTTATGGTTTAGCTGCCATGGCTGCGAACATTCGCAAAGGGGCTAAGTTTTTAACGCTTTACGGTATACCAAAGCCAAGTTGTGCGGGGTAACTGTGTCAAAAATCATGGAAAAGCACTAAAAACAGGAATAAAATCGATTTTTTACGCATTAAATGACCTAAAAACAGCATAATTGACGAAAAACAGGGGAAGTCTCATGAAGGTGGATAAAGTTGTTGGTTATCCCGCCGGCACGCGTGCTGCCTGCGCCGGCGGTGTAAGTACACGTACTGAGGTCTCAGATAGTTAGGGAGTAATCAGCATGATGAACATGTATAACATTCAAGCGGAGAGATTCAGCTTTAAATATTCAAACAATGAGAATAAATATGACTAAGAAAGTATTTGAAACCAGGATGTTTAGAGCTATTCTGATCTGTGTGCCACTTGTAGCTAATATATGTGCTGCGCAAGAAGTTGATCCAGTATTGGCAGAGGGGAAGAACAAAACTGTAGCTGCACAGAAATCGCAAAAACGTATTGATAAATTAGCGGCTCAAACGTATGACATTATGCAAGACTTTAAGGTCGTAAATAAGCAACTTGAAGGGATAAAGGTATATAACGCCCAGCTTGGGAAATACATTCAAAACCAAAAGCAAACAATGCTTGACATTGAATACTCAATTAAAAATACCACGGTCATAGAGCGACAGATTGTGCCACTATCCTTAAAAATGCTTGATGCGCTAGAGCAATTCATTAATTTAGATTTACCATTCCAGCGCGAAACTCGCTTGACCAGTATTGCGCAAGTTAGGGAAAACTTAGGTGTGAGCCGTTTTAGTACTTCAGAAAAATTTCGTCAAGTATTAGAGCTATATGACATAGAGTCTGAATACGGCAATACGATCGATCAATATAGTGGTCTTCTAGAGGTTGAAGGGCTGGAGCAAAAAGTCACTTTTTTACGCGTTGGTCGAATTGCTCTGCTTTATCAGACAAGTAACCAAGCTAAGACAGGCGCATGGAGTAAGCAAGAGAAACAATGGCAGGCGTTAGATTCTGGGGAATATCGTTCGGCGACAGCTAAGGCCATTCGTATAGCAAAAAAACAGGCAGCAGTAGATGTGCTTAATTTGCCTATCGCGTTTCCGGAGGCAGTCAAATGAGAATTATTTCCCGATTACCATATTTAGTATTGATTACGTTAAGTGTTGTGTTTTCGAGTAGTGCCTATAGTGCTGATAAGGCCATGTCTCTTGATGAGCTATTGCAAATGGTTCGCAGCGCTAAGGTATCTGAATCCAAAGAGCATAAAAGGCGTGAACGTGAGTTCCTCGTTGGAAAATCTCAGCAGAAGAGCCTATTAACTAAAGCAAAAGCAGAAAAACGGGCTCATGAGCGAAAAAGTGAAACACTTGAGAATAACTTTGCGAAGAATGAGTTGGAACTAAAAGCGCTTGACGAACAGCTTCAAAATAAACTGGGTTCTCTAAAAGAATTGTTTGGACATTTGACGGCTACAGCTGGTGATGCCGTAGCAAGGATGGATCAGTCTATCGTTAGTGCACAGCTGCCTGGACGCACAGCTTCATTAGAGGCCCTGATTAAAAAAATGAGTAGTAATACGCAATTGCCCAGTTTGGAAGAAATTGAAGGCTTATGGTATGAAATAAACCGTGAAATGGTAGAGGCTGGGAAGGTTGTTAAATTCCAATCTGAATATATCAATGCGGGTGGTGAGAAGGTTAAAGGTGAAGTGGTCAGAATTGGTAATTTTAACTTGATGTCTGAAGGCGCTTATCTAACATATTCGACAAAAGAGGGGGTTATTTCGGCTTTACCCCGGCAACCAGCCGGCGCATATCTTGATGCTGCAATTGAACTTCAAACATCAGGGGCAGGCTTTACTCGAATTGGCATTGATCCGACCGGTCCAAGTGGTGGGGGGCTATTACAGGCTTTGATTGACACACCAACGTTGGTTGAAAAGTGGCACCAAGGTGGTGAGATTGGCTACATAATTTCTGCTGTGGGCCTGTTAGGTATTTTATTGGCGCTTTGGCGCTTTGTTGTTTTATTTGATATCTCACGCAAGGTAAATGCGCAGCTGAATTCTAAAACCGTGTCTGCAGACAATCCACTAGGCCGTGTGTTGATGGTAGGAGAGAAGAACTCTAGTTTGGATGCAGAGTCAATGGAGTTGAAATTAAATGAAAGCATATTACGTGAACGACCAAAGATTGAGTTTGGTCTTTCTTTTTTAAAAATCATCGCTATGGTTGCTCCTCTTGGAGGGTTGCTTGGCACTGTAACTGGGATGATTGTGGTATTCCAGCAAATTACTATTTTTGGTGCAGGTGACCCAAAAATGATGGCGGGCGGTATTTCACAAGCCTTGGTGACTACCGTTCTAGGTTTGATTGTCGCAATTCCTATTGTCCTTATGCACACTTGGGTAAATGGTTATGCTCAACGAATACTGCATATTCTTGATGAGCAAAGTTTAGGCATAGTCGCTGACCAAATTGAGAAGCCTTAATTGTGATTTTTATTCAAGATATCTGGGAAGGCGTACGTGACTTTATGGAGCTTGGGGGCGTTGTTCTTTGGTTTATTTTTGTGTTGCTTTCTGTAATGTGGACATTGATATTTGAAAGAATATGGTACTACAAAATGGGGCTACAAAAAGAGTTGGATGCCTCCCTTAGTATATGGAATAAACGTCCAGAACGGAAGTCTAAACGCGCTCATCAGGTGCGAGATAAGTTGCTGTCACAAATAAGTATACGTATTAATCAATATCTACCTTTAATAAAAACCCTCGTTGCGTTGTCGCCTCTTTTTGGTCTATTGGGCACGGTAACTGGAATGATTAGTGTATTTGAAACTATGGCGATTACAGGTGGTGGCGATGCTAAAGCCATGTCAAGCGGCGTTTCTATGGCAACCATTCCTACGATGGCGGGTATGGTAACAGCGCTTTCAGGTGTCTTTGGTTTTACATATATTCAAGGTCTGGCAAAAAAAAAGAAGCGGTTACTAGAAAATCGTCTTACTTTGGAATAATTTAGTTGGTTTGTTTATGCTTT
Source organism: Cycloclasticus sp. symbiont of Poecilosclerida sp. N (assembly GCA_002101205.1). Taxonomy (GTDB): domain Bacteria; phylum Pseudomonadota; class Gammaproteobacteria; order Methylococcales; family Cycloclasticaceae; genus Cycloclasticus. The sequence goes on from LWTM01000074.1 coordinate 5,888, forward strand.
GGCATATAGAGCATAGGTGTTTTAAGTGGTTAGGTAATAGGGTGTAATGGCACTAGTTTAAATGGATATATTCAATGCGAAAAATTAATTTAAGTCCTAAAGAAGAGGCTCAAGCAATTGATTTAACGCCCATGCTCGATGTTGTATTTATTATGCTCATTTTTTTTATCGTAACAGCATCATTTATAAAACCGCCCGGTATCGAAGTCAATAAAGTAAATACAGTAACGGCAGTAACGGCAAAGCCAGCTATTCTTGTTGCTATTAACGAGGCTAATGAAATATGGATTGATAAAGCTGTAATAAAAGACAATCTGGTAAAACTTCACTTATTGCGCCTTCATACAGACAACCCAAAGGGCAGTTTGGTTATTCAAATTGATGGGAAGGCAACCGTGGAAAAAATTGCCTTAGTTGCAGATATTGCACACGAGCTTGGTATTGTTGATGTGTCTGTATCAACTAGTAATGATTAGTTTAGCGGCAAATACGAGTGTGCGATTTGCTTTAGCTATTGTGCTAGGTGTCATTGCAGCATCTGTATTGACAGTCCTGATGTATTTACTTATCTCAAGTAACAACGGTGAGCTTGATGAGCAACCAGCCCGAAAAATTTCAGATATATGGCAAACAGATAGACAACTTAGCGAAAATTTTACAAAAAATAAGCCTGATAAACCAGACGAGCCGGATAAGCAACCAGAGTTTCCAGATCAAAAAGTAGATGTGCAAATGGATATTAATGCGGTGAGCATATCGCCTAATCTAAGTTTAAATCTCGATATAGGACTAGGCGGAGGTTTTGCTCGCGATAATGATTACATACCGCTTTATGTTCCGCAGCCGGCATATCCACGTCGGGCGCTCTCACGAAACAAAGAAGGGTATGCAGTCATCGAGGTGATAATTACTAGCACAGGTAGTGTTCGAGACCCAAAGTTGATTGAAGAGGCACCCTCTAATTATGGTTTTGGACGTTCTGCACTTAAAGCAGCGTTGAAATTAAAATACACCCCACGTGTCGTAGATGGAAAGGCAGAGGAAGTACTAGGTGTATTCTATAAATTTACATTTTTGATCGATGGGTAGTAAATACGGGGCTTTGAATGTTTAATAATTTAATTGTCGGAAAGTTGAATTTAAGCTCTATTGAAGAGCCTAATGCGCTTTGCTTTCGGAGAGACATAACATCTAAGCGAGCTTCTTTTTTTGTATTTTTAGCACTAGCTTTAGTGTTTTTGTTGTTCGTCCCAAATGAGGCTTATGCGGAAAAAAAAAGTGATAAAAAGTATGCGAATGTAAAGACGCAAAAGAGACATTCTGTCGGAAGGAAATGTGGAAAAAAATTAGAAAAATCTCAGGACGAGATGGAAGTTGAGCAATGGATTAAGGCTGAGTCAACTCTTAAGGGGGCGTTGCCTAAGGTTTGCGGTTCTAGCTATGAAAAGTCTCAAGTGTGGAATTACTTGGCTTACGTTTTCTATTCAAATGGCAAAATTAGCCAGGCTATTGACGCGTATAAAAAAGTTATATCAGAACCGGCTACAGACGAGAGAACGAGGGTTAACTCGTATTACTCAATAGCGCAGCTTTTTTTCGTTAAGGAAAATTACAGCAAAGCAGCGCAGTTTCTCGAAAAATGGATGAAAGAATCGACGGTAGTTGGAGCCGACGGCAAAATCCTGCTTGCTCAAGCCTATTATCAGCTTAATCGTAAAAAAGAAGCGCTAAACCTAGTTAATAGAACAATTAAAAATTGGGAAATTAAAGGTAAGGTGCCTAAGGAGAATTGGTGGTCATTACAACGGGTCATGTACTACGAAAAAAATAACTATGCGGAAGTTGTTGTTATATTAAAGAAGCTAATAAAACATTATTCAAGAGTTACTTATTGGAAGCAACTAGGCAGTATATATGGGGAGCTTAATCAAGATTTGAACCAGTTAATTTCTACAGAGGTTGTGTATTTGTTGGGTGATATAAAAAAGGAAAAGGAGCTGCTCGGGTTTGCGTCCTTATTTATTGCAGCTGATGCGCCTTACTTAGCTGCGCGGGTGGTTGATAAAGGCATTAGTCAGGGTGTAATTGAGGTTACGGCAAAAAACATGGAGTTCTTGGGGTATTCATGGGAGCTGGCTCAAAATGGTAAAAAAGCACGTGTTTCGCTTGAAAAGGCTGCCAAACTCTCTGATCAAGGAAAAATTTGGGCTAGGTTGGCAAACGTATATCTTGATATTGGTGCGGATGCGCAAGCCGTTCAAGCTGCGCGTATGGCAATTAAAAAAGGCGGCTTGAGGCGTAGTGACGTTACTAATATGGTGCTGGGTAATGCACAGTTAAACTTACATTGCTACGGTTCGGCTATTAAGGCATTTAGGAAGGCAGCTAAAGATAAACGCAGCAGAAAATCTGCGAACCAATGGATTCAATACGCAGATAAAGAAAATGGGCGTAGATCAAAGTTGCGTCAAGTTGGGGCTAGTTTAGCTGGCTGTGTTCACGCCTAATTAGCGTTTGGAATAAACAGGAAGTCGTTATAGGGCTCTTTCGGCCCGTTATCTCAGAATCGCTTACGCTGTGGCCTAACTTTTATTTAATTATGGCCAAAGAAATATCAAAAACACCCGCTTCACGTGCTTGATCAGTTATGCGGATATACACTTTAGATGTTGCTTTTGGGTTTGAATAGATAATTACTTTTGTGTTGGGGTCTTCAGCGCGTAACCTTTCGACGTTTGCTCGAACAGAGCGTATATCAATACGCCGACCTTCCAACATAATGTCATCGTTCGCGCTTATTTCAAAGACGATATTTTTGTTTTCAAGGTTAGGTGGCTGCTCTGTTGTAGGCGGTCTTTGAACTGATAAGGTCTTTTCATCAATGAACGTTGAGGTGACAATAAAAAATATCAGCATAATAAAGACGACATCCAGCATAGGTGTCAAATCTATTTGTGACTCCTCTTCTTTTCTAGGTCTTAAAGCCATCAGTGCTCCCTAACAATCTAAGCTTAATATATTAATTGATATTAGCTTATTGGCGGAATTAATTAAAGAAAATGTATGCCCAAAGTAGTAATGTCTGGTTTCTCCAAAGTTAAAATATTCGCTTTTGACTGGAGGGGAATTAACTTGGATGATTACTATGAGCCACAAAGAAATAGCTAGGTAACAGCGTGTAATGATCAAATGGTTGGCAACGAAGTGTCTGGACAACCTTGTTGGAAGCAAGTGCTATGAAATAACTGCCGAAAAAAGAACCTACCTCTCGTTCAAGAGCGATGCCAACTGTGGCTAATGGTATCCAATAAATGGCATCACGTTGGTTGTCGTTTAAAACATCCACCATATATTTCATCAATGCGGTGAGCATGGGTTGCGTCGATGCAAAGGTTAGAAAACCGATTAAGCTGAGTGTAAAAAATTTTCAATGAGGTTTAACGTAATCTAGGAGCCTAAAGTAAATATTGAGGCTAGATGTTTTATCGGGTGTCGTCACGGTTTATTGTTTAATCAAAGGGAATCGCATTTTAATGCATACTCACATATGAAATTGATGGAATAAAGGTAAAATAAATTACTTTAATTGCTGGTTGATAGCCCTGCGAATTATGCGTTTAGCTTTTGCTTTGTATAAATATTTTCCTTACGGCGGATTAGCGCGTGACTTTGTGCGTATCGCTAATATCTGTCTTGAAAAAGGATATTTAATCGATGTTTATGTAATGGAGTGGCAAGGTGATTGTATTCATGGGTTTAATACGCACATTTTGTCCTGCAAAGGCTGGAGCAATCACGGCAAAGTGGCCGATTTCCATAACCAGTTACATGAAAAGTTAAGTGCGAAAAAATATGATGTTGTTATTGGTTTCAATAAAATTCCAAATATTGATGTGTATTATGCTGCGGACTCTTGCTATATAGACCGCTTCAAAGAAAAATCATTTTTCCAAACTTTCAATCCACGCTTTAGATTTTATTCGAGTGTGGAGCGTGCGGTTTTCGGCGCTGACAGCAAAACGCTTTGCTTAATGATCTCTGATGTGCAAACAGGACTGTTTAAACAGCATTATGGAATTGCTGAAGAAAGGTTGGTGTGTTTGCCACCAGGTATAGATTTAAGTCGACGTAGACCTGAAAATGCTGCCGAAATACGGGCTAAGTTTCGTAAAGCACGCCAATTTAATGAACAAGATATTGTGATATTAATGGTCGGCACGGGCTTTAAAACTAAAGGTGTTGATAGAGCGATAGAGGCGTTGTCATCACTGCCGGATGTATTGTTGTCTAAAACACATTTAATGGTTGTTGGCGAAGGTAACCTGCCACCTTACGAGCGTTTGGCAGCTGAAAGAAAGGTGGCTGACAAAGTTCACCTTGTGGGTGGGCGAAACGATGTCCCTGCGTTCTTGTTGGGCTGTGATGTCTTATTGCACCCAGCGCGTAAAGAAAATACGGGCACGGTTATTTTGGAAGCAATGGTGGCCGGTTTGCCGGTGTTGGTGACGGGCGTGTGTGGCTATGCAAAACATGTCAGAAAATCTCAAGCAGGTGTAGTACTGAATGCCCCTTTTTTACAAGAGGCATTAAATGAACAATTAGCGGCTATGCTGGCGAGTGATAAAGATAACTGGGCAAAAAATGCCTTGGACTATGCGAGCCAAGAAAATTTATACAGCATGCCAGAAAAAGCAGTAGAAGCCATTGAGTGTGCTGCGGCGAGCTTAAAGAATGTCGTTTGAAGTAACAGAAAGTTTCAAAAAAAACTGGGGTGCTAATCCTGGTTTTGATGAAGTAATGGCACTTGACGGTGATATGTACCGGCAAGTGGCACGGCGTAAAACGTTTAAATTCACACTAAACAACCAAGACTATTTTGCAAAAATTCATAAAGGTGTGGGTTGGGGTGAAATTGTCAAAAACCTTTTGCTGGGGCGGCTGCCGGTTTTGGGTGCTGTGAACGAGTATGAGGCGATTAATGCGTTAACAAAAATAGGCATTAAAACGATGACGTTGGCGGCGTATGGGCGGCGCGGGTGGAATGTTGCGGAATTAGAATCGTTTGTTATTACGGAGTCTTTGGAGCCAGCAGTTAGTTTGGAAGATTTGTCTATGGGTTGGGTGAAAAATAAGCCAGACTTGAAACTCAAAAGAGCGTTAATCAGGCACGTTGCGGCAATCACACGGCAATTGCATGATAATGGTATCAATCATAGAGACTTATATATTTGTCACTTTTTGTTGAAAGAGTCGGACCTAAAATCGGCTCTTAACGTTGACGAGTTGCCGCTGTATTTAATTGACCTACACCGAGTGCAAATACGTGACTTCGTGCCGGAGAGGTGGCGAGTTAAAGACTTAGCGGCCTTGTATTTTTCCAGTATGCATATTGGCCTTACCCAGCGTGATTTTTATCGTTTTATTAAAGCTTATTCTGGTGAAAGTTTAAGTGCTGAGCTTAATTGTCATGCGGCTCGCTGGAGTGCGGTTTTTACTAAAGGGCAGAAACTTAACTCAAAACCAATAAAGGGCTAGTTACTCCGGGCTTTAGGTGGCCTTGCAGTCTAGGTCTTCTTTAGTTCTTTCGTCACAATATAAGCGGTGCTCAGGCGGCCTAAAAAACGTTATTCGTATAAAGCGCACATTTACCAAAAGCGAGAAAGATTTAGTTTATGATTTATGTATGCCTCTTCGAATCTCATCTGTTTTAATCTCTCGTGAAAACTTGTCTGGTTCAGTATTCAGCCCCCCAAATAGGGATAGAATAAATCTGGACAGGACACGTGCTAATTAATAGGACAGATAATTTACTCCTAACACCATGCACTAAACCACTTTGCTATCTATATAACACTGTGGCAACATAATCAGTGCTAATTCAATACGCTATACAATAAATACAATACCTGAGGAGGTGATAATGATCAAAACATTTGGTTTACTTACTTCGCTAGCACTAGCAGCGCTAGCGACAAACGTTTACGCAGAAAGCGCTTCTGTAACTGAAAAAGTCGAAATAGCCGCAAGCCCTGCTGCTGTCTGGGCTGCTTCAAAAGACTTTGGCAATCTACACAGCTGGCACCCAGGTATCATCGCATCAACAAACACGAACGGTAATAACGTAGACAGTGTTCGCGTTTTAGATTTAGGAGGCCCGACAATTACTGAAGAGCTTGTTCGTTTTAACGATGGGCACACAAACTTCACTTATAAAATCAATGAAGTTGATCCTGCTGTTTTACCTGTTGAGGATTATATCTCTTGGTACGCAGTAAGAGATAACGGCCACGGTGGCTCTTCTGTTGTTTGGATGGGGCACTTCAACACCATTAACGGCGCAACAGCAGCTGATATTGAAAAGGGCGTAAGTGGCGTTTATCGCGGCGGCCTAGACAACCTAAAAGCAATGTTTGAAGGTGCTGCTGAATAAAACGGCTCTAAACCTAAATAAAGCCCTGCGGCACTACGTAGCGGGGCTTTTTATTTCCCGCTAAATTTAGTGCGCCTCATCCCAGTTTTTACCCACGCCGACATCAACAATTAACGGCACATCCAAGGTTGCCGCAGCGCTCATCTTTTGTTGGATCGTGTCTTTTGCCTGATCTAAACAACTGTTTTCAACTTCAAACACCAATTCATCGTGCACCTGCATCACCATCCGAACAGCCGGTTTATCTGTTTGAATCCAGTTATCTACCGATAACATCGCTAACTTTATAATGTCCGCTGCTGTACCTTGCATCGGTGCATTAATCGCAGTCCTTTCGGCATATTGACGACGCTGCCCATTTTTCGCGTTGATATCAGGTAAATACAAACGTCGACCAAATAAGGTTTCAACATAACCTTGTTCACGCGCCAGTTCACGCGTTTCATCCATGTATTGTTTCACCCTTGGGTAGCGCTCAAAATATAAGTTGATATAGCCTTGTGCTGCGCCGCGCTCAATATCCAATTGCTTCGCTAAGCCGAATGCAGACATGCCGTAAATCAAACCAAAGTTAATGGCTTTTGCTGAACGTCGCTGATGGACTTCCACTTGATCCAAATCAACACCGAACACTTCTGCGGCCGTCGCTTTGTGTACATCAAGTCCGTCTTTAAATGCCTGAAGTAGCCCCGCATCTTGCGACAAATGGGCCATAATCCGCAGCTCGATTTGGGAATAATCAGCCGCTAAAAACGTGTGGCCCTGCTCTACAACAAACGCCTGCCGAATTCGACGACCCTCTTCACTTCTAACGGGGATGTTCTGCAAATTCGGGTCTGATGACGACAAACGACCTGTCGCAGCAACCGCCTGGTGATATGACGTATGCACTCGCCCCGTCACTGGATCTATTTGTTTGGGCAATTTATCCGTATACGTTGAGCGCAACTTGCTCAAGCTTCTGTGTTCCAAAATCAAACGAGGTAAAGGAAAGTCGAGTGCCAAGTCCTGCAGTACATTTTCAGCGGTAGACGGCTGCCCTTTCGGCGTTTTTCTCAATACTGGCAGGCTCAGCTTGTCGTATAAGATTTCTTGTATCTGCTTTGGCGAAGCTAAATTAAACGGCTGACCCGCCACATCATGCGCTTGCGCTTCTAACGCCTGAATTTTTGCTGTTAACTCGCTACTTTGTTGAAGTAGCATTGGCGCACAAACCAACACGCCTGATTGCTCCATCCTTGCCAATACAGGTACCAAGGGCATTTCTATATCTTGATAAACTCTTTTCAACCCTTCCGTTTTTTCTAATTCGGTGAAAAGTTGCTGATGTAAACGCAAGGTAATATCTGCATCTTCCGCAGCATACGGCGCTGCTATTTCCACGGGAACCTGATCAAAACAAATTTGCTTTACACCCTTGCCCGCCACCTCTTCATAATGAATGGTTTGCTCACCTAGGTACTTTTCAGCCAACGCATCCATATTATGTCGTGTTGCCGTGCTATTAAGTACGTAGGACTCCAACATCGTGTCGTGCTTAATGCCTCGTAGGTGGATACCGTGATTTGCCAACACGTTTGCGTCATATTTAATATTTTGGCCGACTTTAGAAACGTTTGTTGCTTCTAATAGTGGCTTTAATTTATCCAAAACCCATTGTCTCGATAACTGCTCTGGCGCGCAGGGGTAATTATGCGCAAGCGGTACATAAGCGGCGTGCCCCGCTTCAACTGAAAACGATACACCCACCACCAAAGCTTTGCTGTAATCCAAATCAGTCGTTTCTGTATCAAACGCGAATAGCTCGGCTGATGATAGTTTATCTAGCCAAGTATTAAAGCTCTCTTCATCCAATACTGTGTCAACTTTCAGCTCTATCGCAGGCGGTAGCGACTGTTCTTCAGCGGTATCGGTTTCCTTAGGCGCTGCATTACCCGCTGTATTTAATTGCCTCAACCACGTATTAAACTCAAAATGGCTCACCATTTCGTGGAGCTCTTTCACATTCGGTTCAGTGCGCAATAAATCTGTTGGCGCTTCGTTTAACGGCACGTCACAAAGAATCGTTACCAGCTGTTTTGATAAAGGAATCGCATCTAAATGATCGCGTAAACTTGCGCCCACTTTGCCCTTTACTTCATCTGCCCTCGCAATGATTTCGTCCAACGAACCGAATTGGTTTAACCACTTTGCTGCTGTCTTAGGACCTACCTTTGGCACACCCGGAATGTTGTCGGATGTGTCACCCATTAACGCCAAATAATCAATGATTCGTTCTGGTGGCACGCCGAATTTTTCTTTTACGCTTTCAACATCTAGCCATTGGTTATTCATCGTGTTGATTAACGAGATGTTCTCCGTCACTATTTGCGCAATATCTTTGTCGCCCGTTGAAATAATCACCTTTAAACCTGCCGCTTCCGCCTGCACGGCCAGTGTGCCAATCACATCGTCCGCCTCAACGCCCGACTCCATCACTAATGGCAAGCCCATTGCTTTTATCAGTGCGTACAAGGGCTTTATTTGCTCTCTTAGCTCTTCTGGCATCGCCGATCTGTTCGCTTTATATTCTGTATACATGTCATTGCGGAAGGTTTTGCCTGGCGCATCAAATATCACACCGAAATAAGCGTCAGGGTATGTATTCATTAGCTTTTTAAGCATATTCGTTACGCCCAAAATGGCGTTGGTGTATTCACCTTTTGAATTCGTCAGTAAAGGTAGTGCGTGATAAGCACGGAACAAGTACGAAGAACCGTCCACTAGCACCAAAGTTTTATCCGTCATAAAAAGTATCCAATATTATTTATATTACCGATTATACTGTCAGTATAAGTAATCATGATATGCAAAACACGAGGTAACTTATGAGCAAGGAAAAACGTGAGGCATGGGAGGTATTTCGAATCATTGCCGAGTTCGTTGATGGCTTTGAGCAACTCTCCCAAGTCCGACCCGCCGTTAGCTTATATGGGTCAGCACGACTCAATGAAGGCCACCCTGATTATCAACGCGCAAAGGCTATTGCTTTAGCTTTATCCAACGCCGGCTTTTCGGTTATTAGTGGTGGTGGCCCTGGCATTATGGAGGCCGCCAATAAGGGCGCATTCAAAGGTTCTTCGTCCAGTATCGGCCTGAACATTCAATTACCACACGAGCCGTATTCAAACCCCTATCAAGACATCAGCTTAAATTTTAGGCATTTCTTTGCTCGCAAGGTAATGTTTGTCAAATACGCTAGTGCATACGTCGTATTGCCCGGTGGTTTCGGCACACTTGATGAACTGGCCGAAATTCTCACTTTAGTGCAAACAGGAAAATCACGGAAAATTCCTATCATTCTTGTTAACAAAGCCTTTTGGAGCGGTTTGGTCGATTGGTTTTCAACGACCATGATAGATATGGGTACTATATCCACTGAAGATCTAGGACTTATACAATTTTGCGAAACACCTGATGAAGTTCTAGCCGCTATTTTCGACTTTTATGAACAGCGTGGTTTTGCGCCGTCTGCCGAAGAAGAGAAGGCATTGCTGGAACTTTGAGAATTTATTATTCCATAGCACAAGGTATGCAAAACTCACCTAATAGTGTCATAATTAACGCATTACTTCAGCTCAAAGGAATACTAATGCGCCGCTTCCCCTTTATCGCTCTTGCCTTCTTGCTTTTGTATGTGCCCAGTGCCTTAGCAGAAAAAATTAAACCCACCGTCGTTCCTGAACCACCTGAGTTACCCGCCCAAATTGTGAGTGGCGAAAGCATGGCTTCAGACATCACTATTACTCGTAAGAAAAAAGAAGACATGACTGAGTACAGCGTAAACGGTAGCGTCTACATGGTGAAAATATCGCCTAAAAATGCTCCTGCTTATTACCTGGTTGATACCGATGGTGATGGCAGCTTAGAAACTCCCCGCTATGAACTTGAAAACGGCATAAACATTCCCCAGTGGTTATTATTAAGCTGGTAATCATCTAAAAATTTCAACATATGTCTGTCTATACCGTTGTTGAACGCGCTCAGCTCGTCCATCATTTAAAAAGCTACTCCCTGGGTGAATTAATCGATTTTCAAGGCATTAGCTCCGGCATTGAAAACACAAATTACTTTGTTACTACAACGACTGGCGAATACGTCTTAACGCTTTTTGAAGAATTAAAGGCCGAAGAACTGCCTTATTTCTTAAACCTCATGGCCTTCGTTTCGGCGAACAACGTGCCTAGCGCTCGACCTATTTGTAATGATAACGACACATATTTATCTACATTAAATGGCAAAGCCACTACTTTTGTTGAAAAATTGCCCGGTGTCGACGTCGAGTCTCCCAACTCGACCCAATGTGCCGTTATTGGGCACTCCATGGCCAAACTACACCTTTTCAGTTCGCAACTCAACGCGCATCGTGACAATAACCGGGGCTCAACTTGGCGACAGCAAGCCGCTGAGTTACTCACGCCGCTCGTTGACGAAGACTCCGCCAATCTTATCCGCAATGAGCTTGCTTTTCAGGCTTGTTACAACACATTAGCCCTACCTAAGAGCATTATTCACGCAGATCTCTTTAGGGAAAACGCCTTGTTTTTAGGCGATGAACTATCAGGTATTATAGATTTTTATTACGCCTGTAACGACTACTTGATTTACGATATTGCCGTTGCCGTGAACGACTGGTGCGTTAACGTCGATGGCTCGTTAGACCCACGACGATTCAATGCATTTATGCAGGCTTATCAAAAAATTCGTCCTTTAACGGCCAATGAAATTAAAAGCTGGCCAGTTGCTATAAGAGCCGCTGCTTTTCGTTTTTGGCTGTCTAGACTACGTGACACACACTTCCCTAAAGAAGGCGAAATGACACACTTAAAAGACCCTGACGCAATGAAACGTATTTTGTTGGCGCGTATAAACGCTCCCGATAATTGCGCTTTATATCCAAAAGAGACCCTCAAAGCGGCTGATTAAACATTAAATCATTCTCCCTGCTTACAATTCACTTTAATGCTCAAGAAACTCAGCCTTTTTATAGACGCGTTCAACCAACGCATTTCAAATACCGTTGCCTGGTTAACCGTTCTGATGGTCATCATCATGTTTGCCATCGTCGTTTTGCGTTACGGTTTTAATATCGGTTCCATTGCTGCTCAAGAGTCCATCACCTATATGCACGGCCTTGTTTTTATGTTGGCCATTGCGCACACGCTTAAAATAGACGGCCACGTTCGTGTCGATATTTTGTATCACCGCTTGGGGCCTGAGGGCAAAGCTATCGTTAATTTGATTGGATCGCTCTTACTACTATTACCCGTTTGCGCGGTTGTTATTGTCATTAGTTGGGACTACGTTTCCACATCATGGTCCTACTACGAAGGCTCTAGAGAAGCCGGCGGCATTGACGGTGTTTTTCTAATCAAATCGCTCATTCCTTTGATGGCTGGCCTGCTGTTTTTACAAGGTATTTCAGAAGTGCTGAAGTCTATTCTCACCCTAAAGGGTCAACGCTAATGGACGGCGGCATCGCTCTGTGGATGTTCGGCGCTGTCTTCATTGTTTTACTGATGGGCTATCCTGTTGCTATCAGCTTAGCGGGGACGGCGCTAGCTTTTGCCCTTGCTGGCGACTATTTCGACACCTTTGATTCAGCTTTTTTAGAGGCCTTGCCCAATCGTCTATTCGGCATTATTGGAAATGGCACCTTGATCGCCGTGCCACTGTTTGTTTTTATGGGCGTGATGCTTGAGAAATCAAAAGTCGCTGAAGACTTGCTTGAAAACATGAGCAAGCTTTTTGGCGGCTTGCGCGGCGGGCTAGGGTATTCGGTGATACTCGTGGGCATGTTAATGGCTGCCAGTACAGGCATAGTGGGCGCAACCGTCGTAACAATGGGTTTGTTATCTTTACCGACTATGCTCAAAAGAAACTACGACCCTGCTCTAGCCTGCGGCACTATTTGCGCGTCAGGAACGCTGGGGCAAATCATTCCGCCGTCCATCGTTCTGGTCTTATTGGGCGATGTTATTTCATCCGCTTACCAACAAGCTCAGCTGAATATGGGTATCTTTTCACCTGAAACCGTTTCTGTTGGTGACCTATTCGCAGGCGCACTTATTCCCGGCATGATATTGGTCGCTTTATACATACTATACTTAGCTGGCCTTGCTTTTTTTAAGTCCAGTTCATGCCCCGCTTTGTCCCAACAAGCGTCTAGCGAAGGCTTAGCAATGGATTTACTAAAAGGCTTAGTCCCGCCACTTGTTCTTATTATTGCTGTACTCGGCTCTATTATTGGAGGCATAGCCACCCCGACAGAGGCTGCATCCGTTGGCGCTGTAGGCGCCACGTTTTTAGCTTATCTAAAAAAACAGCTAACGATTAAACAATTAAAAGACGTGGCACAAAGCACCACTCAAGTCACCAGCATGGTGTTTTTTATTCTGATTGGCGCATCATTATTTTCTCTGGTCTTTAGGGGTTTTGGCGGCGATGAGTTAATAGAGGACCTATTATCTGACTTGCCAGGCGGCGTCTTTGGCGCAATGCTCGTCGTCATGTTAGTGATGTTTTTATTGGGGTTTGTTTTAGACTTTATTGAAATAACCTTCGTTGTCGTGCCCATCGTTGCGCCCATCTTATTGGCGATGGGCATCGACCCTGTCTGGCTCGGCATTATGATTGCGCTAAATCTACAAACATCTTTTCTAACGCCACCTTTTGGCTTTGCACTGTTCTATTTACGCGGTGTTGCACCAGCATCCATTAAAACCAGTCAAATATACAAAGGTGTTATGCCTTTTATTTTAATTCAGCTCTTTTTACTGGGCCTATTGGCCATCTGGCCTGATTTAGCGACTTGGTTACCAACGGTCATTTATGGCGATTAACCTCATTGACCGTTTACAAATACCCGCTGTTTTTCTAGATGATATTCGTCGGCGTATTAATGTCGGCGGCGTTTTAGCCATCTTGTCACCTTATACATGGCTACAATAATTCTCTCCAAAAGAAAATTGGCTAGGGGGTATTTAGAGACGGCGAGCCGTTTTCAACGTAGCTTTGGCCAATTGAGTATTTGGAGTGGGCTTTTTAAAGTGACTACGTTATAACAATCGCGCTCGCATAAACGCGTATTCAGATACCTCTGACCAACGCATGGCTTGTTGTTGAAAGCCATTGTATGAGGCGTATACTTTTTTCGAAAAACTGTCCCTATCTATAATTTCTTGAACCACGGTATGCGATAAGCCGTGAAGTTTTTTCAATACGTCGTCCGGTAACGGCTTTAAGACGACCTTATGTTTATTAACCAAGGTACCTAGTGCCATATTGTTTTTAGCCGTAAATTCAGAAATCATATCCATATTCGCATCTTTACAAGCGTGCTTCACTATCGCTTGTAAATCAGACGGTAACTGCACAAACGCGTCTTTATTGATAAATGTTTCAAGGGTTGAGCCCGGCTCATGCCAACCTGGGTAATAATAATTCTTCGCGGCTTTATATAGGCCAAACGCCATATCGTTATATGGCCCGACCCATTCGGTCGCGTCAATGGCGCCTGATTGTAAGGACGTAAAAATCTCACCCCCAGGTAAACTAACCGGCGTTCCGCCTGCGCGTTTTAGCACTTCTCCGCCCAAGCCGGGAATACGCATTTTTAAGCCCTTAAGGTCATCAACTGAGTTTATTTCTTTACGAAACCAGCCCGCCATTTGCACACCCGTGTTACCAGCCGCAGTCGGGATAAGGTTAAAACGGTCATACAGCTCTTCCCATAGTGCGATGCCACCGCCGTAATACAACCAGCCGTTCACTTCTTGCGCAGTCATCCCAAAAGGTATCGCCGTAAAAAACTGCGCGGCCTCGCTTTTCCCTTTCCAATAATAAGCCGCACCGTGTCCCATTTGAGCTGTGCCGCGAGATACCGCGTCAAAGGCTTCAAACGCGGGCACAAACTCATTTGCGCCGTATACTTTTATACGAATTCTTCCACCGCTCATTTGCTCTATCGTTTTAGCTAAATAGTTTGCATTGGTGCCCAGCACAGGAAAGTTTTTTGGCCAAGTGGTCACCATTTTCCATTTAAATTCAGGCTTCGCTGCAAAAGCTTCTGCACCCGTTACCATTGAACCCACTGCTAACGCGCCCATGCCTGTTTTTTTTATAAAATCACGACGTTTAATCATCCAGCCCTCTGTTGTGTTTTCTTGTTTGAAGATTGTCTATACTACCGCCTATGCACGCGCCTGAGAAGAGGTGCGACACTACAAAACAACCTGTTTACTAGCATTTTTTTAGCTCACCCTTTTTCATCCATGTTATTGAACCTAAGTCAGGAAAAGTACATCCATATTGACAGCGTAACTCAATGGGTTACAATTAGTGCCATAATAGCTAACCCTTATTTACATAAGGGTTAGGAGCGTTGCTAGAATATTAGTAAACCGTCTCGTATTCAAGCAAAACATGCCAAACGTTTAAGCTTAATACTCACCAGCCTTGACCGAGCAGAAAGCTCTCAAGATATGGATTCGCTAGACGTAAAACATTTGGTTCGTTTCTATCGACGGTCACTGGAGAGTAACTTTTCGATTCATAGGTCGAAATACAGAGATAGTAAATTATGAGGGTTGTCACTAATTCACTATGCACAACCTAGCACATCTAGGTGAGGTCTTAAAAAAGCTAGTAATTCCCCCTTTAGAACTCACTATTATCAATGTATCAGCGCACCTAAATATTAGTCGCAAAACACTATAAAAAGTTTTAAATGGTAGAGACGCAATAACCCCGAAAATGGCATTACGTTTAGAATTTGTATTTAACAAACCCTCTGCCTACCACTGACTACGCTTACAAAATGCTTATGGTCTTTGGCGGGCACGCCAAATAAATCTGATTTGCACGTCCAGCCTTATCGTTCTTACTACGCGTAGAGGCTTAACCAATAGGTCAAAGGCACGCGAAAAAGACCCGCGAGCTTTACCTTAAACAGCAAGACAACAACGAGGTGGCAACATGAAGCTTGATGAAAACGAACTTGATGAACTAAATGTTCTTTTGCAATTTGATTTATCGAACACGCAACAAGGCATAAAAATTCACAATGATGCAGAAACAAATGTCACTAAGGCGGCTGCACGATTGTTTGAAAAAGGTTTAATTGATCAGCTAGACGGTGGTTACTTAACCCCCCTTGGCATAACGACAGCTGAACACGCGAATGCTATTGCAGGCCTGCTGACAACCAGTTAAGCTCATAAGCCCATCGCGTGCCTGCAAATTTTATTTTTAAGCAGCGTAGAGCTATTCACAACACCCATACCCGAGTTTCTCGCCAGTTGAACCAGTATTTCATCAGCGCCAAACAAGCGCTTAAAGCCATCCATAACTCCCATCATCAATAAGTTATCGCCTTTGCGTTGCCGCTCATATCTTCGTAGTACTTGCCGACTGAATATGTCCCGTCCTTTTTTATGTGCCTGCACAATAACTGCCGCTAACGTTACCGCATCCGTCAAACCCAAATTCGCACCCTGGCCTGCTAATGGGTGAATGGTGTGAATCGCATCGCCTATTAACACTACTCGTTGCCGACTATATTCAGGTGAAAATTGCATTTTTAATGCAAACGCGCCGCGCGCGCCCATTGACTCAAAGTGACCTAACCTATATTCAGACGCTTCGGCTAAGGCATCACAAAACTCAGCGTCGGATAGTTTCAAATAAGCTTCCGTCGTTGTCGATTTTGACGTCCAAACAATAGAAATCAAGCCGTCGCGCAGCGGCAATAACGCCAGCGGCCCTTCAGGCAAGAATCGTTGCCAGGCAGTATTTTCGTGCGACTGTTCTGGTTTTACCGTCGCAACCAGTGCTTTTTGATCATAGTCCCAGCCGTAATTCTCAATACCACTAAGCTGCCTTATTTTGGAGTTTAAGCCGTCTGCGCCGATTAATAATTCTGCGTGTATTCGCGTACTATTGGACAGCTTAATATCCACACCATTATCGTCGATATCAAAACTTTCTAGTTGCGTCGATGTGAATAACTCACAAGACTCCAGATTACTTAGTTTTTTCCAAATAGCCGAAACAGTAACTCGATTTTCCACCACGCTGCCCATTTGCGCTTCGCCTGCATCGGCGGAGTCTATGCCTATCTCGCCGCTACCAAAGTGATCCCAAACAAACATTTTTTGCATTGCCTGCTGACCCGACTCAACAACATCGCTCCATACGCCTAGCGACTTAAATACATTAATAGATGCCATTGTTAGCGCTGAAACGCGTAAGTCATATGTATCGCCTGGCCAATCATCCATAGGGTTCCCTGCATCAATAAGCACAACAGACAGCCCTTTTTCAGCAAGCAAGCAAGCCGCCGTTGCGCCTACCACGCCACCGCCAACAATCGCTACTTGATATGTTTTATTTGTCATTAAACGACGTTTAACCTTGCCAAGCGCGAGCCTAAACCCATTGTTTGACGCGCAAATTGGTTTTTCAACACGGGTGCCTTATCCAGCATCAGCAGTCCACTATTTCGCAGGACGCTCAATAGAGCATTATTGGTAGAAAACAGTTTGATAACATTGTCAGTAAACCCTATTATCAGCATTTGATCCGTTTTCCTTCGCTGCACATAAGTATCAAGAATATGTTCAACATTGAAGCTTTCATGTGACATCAATGTATCCGCCAATATAGCCGCGTCGCGCAAACCAAGGTTAAAGCTTTGTCCTGCCACGGGGTGCAGTTGATGCGCTGCATTGCCAATTAACACAACTCTATCCGCTGTGTTGTTGGGCGTGTACGACAAGTTCAACGGGAATGCTTGGCATTCGCCGGATAAAGATAATTCGCCCAACCACTGGCCAAAACGTGACTGCAGTCTTTGTGAGAAACCATCATTTGATAGCTTTATGACCTGCTCTGCAAGCGCCGTTGACATCGTCCAAACTAGCGAATACAAGCCATCAAAGTGCGGCAACATCGCTATCGGCCCCTCGGATGTAAAGCGCTCGTAAGCTACGCTGTAATCATCCGATTCAACCTTAATGAGCCCTGTGATGGCTTGCTGATTGTAGGCGTATTCTTTTAACTCAAAGCAGCCCTTCTCGCGCACCTTTGACATGCCACCATCGGCTGCCACCAATAACTGGCACGACAGAGTTTTCTCTTGTCCGTCTAAATTTATCGTTACATCTGCACCACCTTGGTGAACCACATAGTCAACAAGGCTTGCTGGGCACAAATAATCAATAGCTTTGTTCGTTAAACTTTCAATAACCACCGCTTCTATTTGCGCCGCCTCAACGACATAGCCCAACGCTTCAACATTTTGTGACACTGCTGACAGACGCGTTTTGCCGAAATGTCCTTTATCCGATACATGAATATACTCGATGGACATTGCTGCATCGTTAACTTGCCGCCAAATATCGAGTTGCTCAAAAATGCATCGACTACCCCAAGAAAGCGCAATCGCTCGTTTACCCGCACTATCCGACTGCTTTGCAGAAAACTCACAAGCTTCGACGATGGCAACACGCAAGCGTGATTGGCTTAATGCCAAGCCTAAGCAACCGCCCACCATGCCGCCGCCAATAATGATTACGTCATAATCATGCGACACGCGCGGCCTCCATCAACTCTTCAATATCGTTTATTTCTTTGGGTGCTCCTTGCGTTAACACCTCATGACCTTTTTTAGTGACCAACACGTCGTCTTCAATACGAACACCAATGCCGCGCCACTTTTTATCGACTTCTGTGGCGTTAGGCTGAATATATAAGCCTGGCTCTATCGTTAGCACCATACCCGGCTCTAACAAGCGCCATTGCTTATTTATTTTATAATCACCCACGTCGTGAACATCCATGCCTAGCCAATGTCCGGTTCGGTGCATATAGTAAGGCTTGTAGGCCTCATTTTTAATCAGCGTTGGCACGTGGCCTTTTAACAAACCAAATTTCACCAACCCTTTTGTTAACACTTTAACGGCAGCTTCATGTGGATCGTTCCAGTGATTACCTGGCTTAACCTGCTTAATCGCAGCGTATTGTGCATCTAGAACCAGTTGATACAGCGCCCTTTGCTCGCCACTAAAGACGCCGTTAATAGGAAAAGTTCGCGTAATATCCGATGCATATTTTTGCCATTCGCAACCTGCATCAATCAACAAAAGGTCACCGTCATTCAACTTCGAATTATTGTCCGTATAGTGGAGGATACAGCCATTTTCCCCACCCGCGACGATGGATGGATAGGCTTCAGATTGGGCACCATTGCTCATAAAGCAATGTTTCATTTCTGCGTCGATTTGATACTCAAACACATTAGGGCGCGTACGCTGCATCGCAATTTTATGCGCCTTAACAGATATTTTTGCTGCCTTCTTCATCTGCTTAATTTCATTCACAGATTTTATGAGCCGCATTTCATGCAGCAAATGGTCGGAAGAAATAAATTCTGCTGGTGCACAAACACCCGCTCTAGAACGACCGCGTACTTTTTGCGACCAGTCCATTAGCTGCTGGTCAAATTCTAGCTGAGTGCCCATCGGAAAATATAAACGGCTTTTGTCCTCTAACAAACCCGGCAAAATATCATCTATATCGTCTATCGGAAAGGCATCATCCACCGCGTAATCTTTAACTGCGCCTTCAAGGCCCGCGCTTGCACCCACCCACAAAGCCGTCTTCTCATCAAACTCACGACAAAATAAAACGTACTCGCCCTGTTCACGGCCTGGCACGAAAACAATGACCGCTTCAGGCTCATCAAACCCGCTTAAATAGAAAAAGTCACTGTTTTGGCGGAAGGGAAAGTCAACGTCGCTATTGCGTTGCATAATCGAGCTGCTAGCGAGAACCGCTATATTTCCATTGCCGACCATCCGAATAAATTGCTTACGGCGGCGTGCGAATTCTTTTTGCTCTTTTAACACAATCTAGCCTTTGTAAAAATCAGTGAATCGTCGGCTCATCATCGTCATATTCCCCTGACGGCTGAAGTTCTAGCAATAGCATATGAACACCAACGCGAACGTACTCATGCAATTCCATAAATGCTTGCTCATCGGTATCGTCAGTATTATCTGAATCCAGTCTTGAAATTTCCATAAGGTCCCGCAGTATACTGCGGCTTCCCTCTTCCCAATCCTTATCGTCACCAACACCCATATACGCTATACCGTATAAAAAACCTTGGCACCATTCGCTTAACGCGCTAGCACGTACGGAAATACACTCATCATCGTCGGGCAGTAACAAATCAAAAATAAACTCGTCAGCTTCTAATAACTCCCGCGTTCCTTGAAACAAATCCATCAACGATTGCTTGTTGTCGTCCGCTATCGAATCAATCTGTTCATCGGTGTCAAAAAGAGCCGTCAACCAACGACTAAACTGCGCATCAAAGCGTACACAAAGCATGCCCACAGCCAAACCATGCGTCTCCGAAACGCCCATGTTTGCATCATTTTCTTCTAGCAGCAACTGCAGATTTTCATGTCCACCCAAACGTTCCACTTCTATACCCCGCACAAATGAATGAGGGTCATGACAAGTTCAGCGGCTCTTTTTTGAACATTTTGAGCAAAATATTGTATAGACCTTGTTCTCGATTATTAAATCTAAACCCACTCTGTTTAAGATGTAAATTGAACATACCTTTATCCATTCCTTTAAACTTCATCCGTCGTATTTTAGCATAGCGCAGAACGCCTCAATTCCACATATAATCCGCTGTAACGTTCATGCTGAGCAGTTAGGGACCATCTCAGTATAAACCTTGCCTTCTGTTTTAAGTAGCTTTCATCACTTTCCATTTCAAACACGCCATAAATTCCATCGTGAGTTAAAAAATCACGTACTTTATCTGCCTAAAAATCAACTCGCCTACCTTCCGACGCCAATGTTTAGATGTTTTTTTACGGGCTCTTTATAAACAGACAAGATAATGGTCGTTTGCAATAATCAACTTGAACATTAATCGCTAAAGTCGTGTTCGTACTAGTTAGAAGAAAATAGCTACTTATCGAAAGAACTCAGATAGAATAAAGGTCTATTTGCACACCTAACAATAATTAAGAGAAGGCTATGATTAAATGCATCAATAAACTTCAATCCATGCTTGATTCTACACGTTCTATCGATTTTTTAGCGCCGCTTGCGCTTAGATTGTATTTAGCGCCTATTTTTTGGATGGCCGGCACGAAAAAACTCGGTGCCTTTGACAGTACAGTTGATTGGTTCGGTAATGCAGATTATGGCCTTGGCTTACCTTTCCCTTACTTAATGGCAGGAGCCGCTACCTGGGTTGAAATCATTGGCGCTATTTTCTTATTGGTCGGTTTTGCTGTGCGCTGGGTTTCAATTCCATTAATGATCACGATGGCTATTGCAGCCGTTACTGTTCACATTCAAAATGGTTGGTTAGCCATTGCTGAGCCCAGTGGTTTCTTTGCAAACGAACGAACTAGCGCCGCAGCCGAAAAACTGAGTATTGCGAAAGATATTTTACGTGAGCACGGTAATTACAACTGGTTAACTGATAACGGAAGTCTTGTCATTCTCAATAACGGCATTGAGTTTTCAGCGACCTACTTCATCATGTTGCTCGTGCTCTTTTTTATTGGTGCTGGAAAATATATAAGCCTTGACCACTGGCTTCTCAAAAAATTTAAAACGCTAACCGGGTAAAACCAACGGCTTTGTACATCCGTGCCTACAGGCATCGGGTGAAAACTGCTCTATTTTAAATCATTTAAAAACGCCACTACCACTTCTGTAGCGGGGCCATAAATTTTTTCCTTAAACGCTGATTCCACAAGCGAAGGTTGCAAGCTTAGTTCCACAGTATGCGCGCCACTTTGCTTCGCCACTTGTACAAACCCTGCTGCTGGGTACACGTTCCCCGATGTTCCTATCGACAAGAATAAGTCACAGGTACCAATAGCGTCATATATCTCATCCATTTGATAGGGCATTTCACCAAACCAAACAATATCCGGGCGTAAGTTGTTTTCTTCTTGACAGCACTCACACTTAGTTTCAATACTCAGCTCACGCATTATCGAAAAGCGCTGCTGAGTTACTTTACAAAAGCACTTTAATAACTCGCCGTGCATATGAATGATATTTTTTGTGCCCCCACGCTCGTGAAGATTATCTATATTCTGCGTAACAATCAAAACGTCTACGTTCTTATTCGCCTCCAATTCGGCTAGTGCCTCATGCGCCTTATTCGGCTTCATCTCATCACTCAATAATTGTTCTCTACGCCTATTATAAAAACGATGAACTAACAGGGGATCACGCTCAAAGCCTTCAGGTGTAGCAACATCTTCTATACGATGCTCTTCCCACAAGCCATCGCTAGCTCTAAACGTTTCAATACCTGACTCTGCGGAAATGCCCGCTCCCGTTAAAACAACAATAGACTTCCTCATTCAACACCTCGCTGTAACCTTGCTTATAACTCTTGTGTAAATACATAGCCTTCGAGGGTGTAAAGAGACTGTTTAACTGCCCCGCTTTAAATATGAGCAACTAACTGCGCCTCAAGCTCACATGAAACGCCCTTACACAGCAATATTTATTGATAATACGCACTTAAGATTATCAAATACATTGTCATTAACGGCTATTTTTTCTGTTTAATGTCCAGCGATTCTAATGGATAACGATATTCTGACTCTATCGCCCCGTTGTGCATGGAAAAGTTGCATTAACCGCACCATTATTCTAACGGCATCACAGAACGTTGTTTCTAGCCATAGTGAGGCGATGATTAATGCTTTCATCTTAGCACTTTATAACGAGGCATAAAAAAGGGCCGGCAAAACCGACCCTTTTAAACGACTTAATAAAAATAGTAATTACTTACTTTCTTCGCGCTCTTTAGCTTCTTTAATCACTTCTTCAGCTACGTTTTTAGGACACGGCATATAGTGAACAAATTCCATAGAGAACTGACCACGGCCTGATGTCATCGTACGCAAGTCACCAATGTAGCCAAACATTTCGCTTAGTGGAACTTCTGCTTTAATACGTACCCCCGTTGCGCCTGCATCTTGTGATTTGATCATGCCACGACGACGGTTAAGGTCACCAATAACATCACCCACGTGATCATCTGGTGTAAACACGTCTACTTTCATAATCGGCTCCATCAATTGAACACCCGCTTTAGGCATCGATTGACGATAAGCACCATTCGCCGCTAATTCAAACGCTACAGCAGAGGAGTCAACCGCGTGGAAACCACCGTCTAACAAAGTTACTTTAACGTCCACACAGGGGTAGCCTGCAAGCACACCTTTGTCCATACGTTTTTTGAAGCCTTTTTCAACCGCAGGCCAGTACTCTCGTGGTACGTTACCGCCGGTTACTTTAGATTCAAAACTAAAGCCCTCGCCTGTTTCTGCTGGCTCTAGGATATAGTCAATTTTACCAAACTGACCAGAACCACCTGATTGCTTCTTGTGCGTGTAGCTGTCTTCTAGAACCTTAGTAATTGTTTCTCGGTATGCTACTTGTGGCTTACCAACACTTACATCAACACCGTGAGTACGCTTAAGAATATCAATTTTAATATCTAAGTGAAGCTCACCCATACCTTTAAGGATGGTCTCACCACTGTCTTCGTCTGTTTCAACGTGGAAGGAGGGGTCTTCTTTGATCATTTTACCGATCGCAATGCCCATTTTTTCTGAACCACCTTTGTCTTTAGGTGATACAGCAATAGAGATAACAGGGTCTGGGAAAACCATTGGTTCTAGTGTTGCTGGGTTTTTAGGGTCACATAATGTGTGGCCCGTTTGTACGTCTTTCATGCCCACAACCGCGATGATGTCGCCCGCCGTTGCACCCGTTAATTCAATACGCTCATCGGCGTGCATTTCTACCAAACGCCCAATGCGTTCTGTTTTGCCTGTGAATGTATTTAAAACGGTGTCACCTTTGTTCATGACGCCTGAGTAAACACGGATAAAGGTTAGCGCGCCAAACCGATCATCCATGATTTTAAATGCTAACGCACGTAACGGCTTCTCTGGGTCAACAATAGCAAACTCACCTGTTTCGTTACCCTCATCATCTGTTTCAGGCTGAGGTTTCACTTCCATTGGGTTAGGAAGGTAATCCACAACCGCGTCCAATACTAGTTGAATACCTTTGTTTTTAAAGGCTGAACCACAATATGTTGGGAAGAAATCAAGGGCAATTGTTCCCTTGCGGATGCAACGTTTAATGTCATCCACCGGTGGCTCTTCACCTTCAAGGTACATTTCCATTAGGTCGTCGTCCTGCTCAACTGCCATTTCGATAAGCTTTTCGCGGTACTCTTCCATTTTCTCGAGCATGTCTGCTGGCGGCTCTTCAACTTTGAAGTTCTCCGGTAGGCCAGAGTCATCCCATATATGAGCTTTACGCGTTAACAAGTCAACCACGCCAACAAAATCATCTTCTATCCCTATGGGCAACACCATTACTATTGGGTTTGCATCAAGCACTTTTTCAACTTGATTGACCACACGATAGAAATCAGCGCCCATACGGTCTAGCTTATTAACAAAAATAACGCGCGCTACTTCTGATTCATTCGCATAACGCCAGTTTGTTTCTGATTGAGGCTCCACGCCACCAGAACCACAAAACACACCGATACCGCCATCAAGAACTTTTAACGAACGATACACCTCAATAGTGAAATCAACGTGCCCCGGTGTATCGATGATATTCATACGGTGGCCTTCCCACTCGCACGAAGTTGCAGCTGACTGAATGGTTATTCCACGTTCGGCTTCTTGCTCCATGAAATCGGTTGTCGCTTCACCATCGTGAACCTCGCCTGTTTTATGAATTTTGCCGGTTAATTTTAAGATGCGTTCTGTCGTGGTGGTTTTACCCGCATCCACGTGGGCGAAAATACCAATGTTTCTGTATTTGCTTAAGTCAGTCATAGGTCTGCAATTATATTTAAGTTAATAAAAGTCTTGGCAATCCTAAAGAAAGCCAATAGAAGTTTTGTTGTAATGAACCCCCTATTGTATCACTGATTTTCATTTTATAGATAGCGTCACTTGCCCAATGTTAGAAGTAAATGATCTGTCTTATTAATTAACACGTGACCTGTCTTGATTTGTTCTATCCCTATTAGGGGCTGTGGAATTGGCACGGTTGGGCATATAGTGGAGATTTAGACGCTGCCTTCTTAGACCCATTTTACCCGGTGATGCAGTAAAGGTTCCTGCTACAATTGATTAAATAGAACAAAGAGATAACGGCGCTTATGCGCGCCGCTAGCTGACCTGTATATGTGGTGAAACAGTGGTTGTTAGGGGCTACGCCGTTACTAAAATATAGAGCAATAGCGCGTTGGTGTTTTTACTCAATAGGTAAGCGGAATCCTATCGGCATGTTTTTTTAACTCCGATAGGGCCTGTCATTCTTTTGACTTGTTTAAAAAAGCCGCCATCATATTTTTTGCATCATCCGTATCGAAAAGTGGGATAAAGGTTTCACGTTCAAGCTTTAACCCCTCTTCTAATGTTGTATTAATTGCCTTGTTAACACATGCTTTGCCTGCACGAACTGCTAACGGTGCACGCCCAGCTAATTGCTTAGCTAATTCAATCGTTTCAGCTTCGATTTTTCCAGGCTCAATAACACGGCTTACAATACCGCGTTGCAAAGCTTCTTCTGCCAACATGCTGCGACCATTCATAACCATTTCCATGGCTAATGATTTGCCGATAATTCTGGCGACACGTTGTGTGCCGCCTGCTCCAGGGATAACGCCTAAATTAATTTCAGGTAAAGCGAATTTTGCACCAGTAGATGCCAATAAAATATCGCATTGTAGTGCGAGTTCAAAGCCACCGCCTAATGCCATGCCAGAGACAGCACAAACGGTTGGTTTGCTGAAAGTAGAAAGGGCTCTCCAGCCCGTAGACGCCTCAACCATAGCCAACATTTCTTCACCGCTGATGCCAACCATTTCAGCAATATCTGCGCCGGCTGCGAATGCTTTTTCAGAGCCAGTAATAATGACGGCTCTTATCGCATCATCTTGTTCAAACTGATCAAGCGCCGAGCCTAGCTCTGTCAATAATGTTGAATTAAGCGCGTTATATTGACGTGGCCGATTTAGCCTAATCAGAGCAACGCCTTCAGCCGGGGCTTCAATTAAAAGTGTTTCAAAATCCATATCAGCACCTTATTTTGCGGCCATGCGAATAGCGCCATCAAGACGAACAACTTCACCATTAAGTACGACATTGCCAATCATATGCCCTACGAGGGCAGCATATTCAGACGGCTTACCTAAACGTGGTGGGAAGGGCACCTGTTGGCCTAATGATATGCGGGTCTCTTCAGGCAAACCGGCAAGCATCGGTGTTTCAAAAATACCTGGAGCGATGGTGTTAACACGAATTCCATAGCGAGCGAGCTCTCTTGCAATAGGTAATGCCATGCCTACCACGCCAGATTTTGATGCAGAGTAACTGGCTTGACCAATTTGGCCATCAAATGCTGCAACAGAAGCAGTATTAATAATAATGCCACGTTCCCCGTCATCCGTTGGCTCATTACTTGTCATGGCCTGCGCCGCTAAGCGAATGACGTTAAAAGTACCCACTAAGTTAACGTTAATGCCTTTTGCAAATAAATCGAGCGGGTGAGGGTTGCCGTCTCGGTCTAATACCTTGCCTATCACTGCAATGCCTGCGGCATTAATAACACCGTGTACACCCGTAAACTCAGTTTTAGCAACTTCAATAGCGGCTAGAACATCGGCTTCAGATGTTACGTCCGTTTTAACAAAACGACTTTTAGCACCAAGCTCAGCTTCTTTAGCTTTTCCCGTTTCTTCATTCACATCAAGAATTACAACATTTGCGCCTTTCTCAACTAGCATCGATGCCGTTGCACCACCTAAACCAGAGCCACCACCGGTCACTAAAAAAGTTCTGTTTTCGTAATTCATTATGTCTCCTTAATTTATATAGTCTGAAAGTGTTCTCCTAAACACGTTCAATAATAGTGGCTGTTGCCATGCCTAAACCTATGCACATTGATTGCAGTGCGAATTGCCCATCGGTTGCCTCTAAACCAGCAACCATTTTTGCAATTAAACCCGCGCCGGTGCCGCCTAATGGGTGCCCATGAGCAATAGCGCCGCCCCATGGGTTTACTTTTTCTGGCGTAGGCTTTATTTCTTTCACCCATGCCAGTGCAACGGTAGCAAAGGCCTCATTAATTTCAAACCAATCAATATCATCCACGGTTAAACCTGCTTTTTTTAGGGCAAGCTGAGTGGCAGCAATAGGACCGTCCAATTGTAATACGGGGTCACTACCGACAACAACACGAGCACGAAAGCGTGCTTTTGGAGTCAAGCCGTCGGCTATAGCGATTTCCTTATGAGCAATAAGAATGGCTGCGGCACCATCAGATCGTTGACTTGCGTTACCGGCGGTAACAACGCCATTACCCTTTGGGCGGAAAACGGTTTTTAAAGAGCCTAATTTTATAGGGTCAACAGAGGCTCTAATGCCTTCGTCAGCGTTTAATACGATTGCATTACCTTCTGCATCAACGCCTGCTGTTGGAATGATCTCTTTGTTCAGCCCCGCTTCTTTTGCTTTTTGTGCTTTGGCATGGCTTTCAATCGCAAAACTGTCGACGTCATTCCGTGTGATGGCCCATTTTTCAGCCATTAACTCAGCGCTAACGCCTTGGTGTACCAGTGGATATTTTGTCAATAATTTTTCCCCCATAGGGCCAAAGCCTGTATAGGGTTTACCAGGGTTCATGTCTGTTAACATTTCAACGCGGGTCATGTTTTCCACGCCACAAGCAATGGTGTAATTGGCATCGCCAGCATCAATAACTTGCGATGCAAAATGGGTCGCTTGTTGACCAGAGCCACAAAAGCGATTTAAGGTGACCGCAGGGACGGTAATAGGAAAATCTGCAAGCAATGAAGCCTGACGTGCAACATCTGCTGCTTGTTCGCCAATTTGAGTCACTGCGCCGGCAATAATGTCGTCAACACGGCCTTTCTCTAGGCCCGTTTTGTCCATTAAACCCGATAATGCTCCAGCCAATAATTCATTCGCCGGTGTCTTTCTATAGGCGCCGTTATAACGCCCAAATGGCGTGCGAATTGCTTCAATAATAACTGAATCTTTCATTCGTTTTCCTTTGCTTTAGTCTGTTGTTTAAAGTGAGGTGTTGGTGTTATTTCCAAATCCATCCTTCATAGATTTTACGTAATTCTTTTTTCAAAAATTTACCGGTAGATGTTTTAGGTATTTCACTTAGCGTTTCAACATCATCGGGTAGCCAGGTTTTGTGAAACTTACCTTTTAAGAAACTGTGCACATCTGTTTTGCTAACACTCTTCCCTTCTTTTACGACAATAACGGCTAAAGGACGTTCATCCCATTTTGGATGAGCGACGGCAATAACAGCCGCTTCAATAACATCAGGGTGATCCATAATGGCATTTTCGAGGTCAACTGAACTTATCCATTCACCGCCAGATTTAACCAAATCTTTGGTGCGATCAGTTAGTTTAATGAACCCCTCGGGATCAATCGTTGCAACATCGCCTGTTCTTAACCAACCATCACTCGTGAACTTGTCTAGCTGGCTACCTTCTTTGTGGTAAGCGCCTGTGATCCATGGGCCTCGTACTTGTATTTCACCCTGAGCTTCACCATCCCAACTCTGCAATGAGCCCTCATCATCCATAATTCTGACTTCCACGAAGGGCAGGGGGACGCCTTGTTTTACCCTTATTTTATATTGTTCATCTTCAGATAAATCAGACATGCCACTTTTCAATATGCCGATGGATGCAAGAGGCGATGTTTCTGTCATGCCCCAAGCTTGAATGATTTTCATATCAAAGCTATCAAAAACGCGGAATAAGCTTTCTGGAATGGCGGCCCCACCAACAGCCATACGCATATTAGGGGCGGTTTTCCAGCGCGTTGGCTCAGCTTCTAATGCTTGCTTAATGGTCATCCAAATAGTCGGCACGCCTGCGCTTAGTGTTACTTGCTCTTGCTCGTATAGGTCCATCAAGCTTTCTGCATCTAGGTGTGGCCCCGGGAATACTAATTTTGCACCAGCCATGACAGCGGTATAAGGCAAACCCCAAGCATTAGCATGGAACATAGGAACAACGGGAGTAACGACGTCGCATTGGTTAATAGCTAAAGCGCTGCCCAAAGCTTCAGCCATAGAATGCAAAACTGTTGACCGGTGACTGTATACAACACCCTTAGGTCGACCCGTTGTACCAGATGTGTAGCACATGCCTAATGCATCATTTTCATCAATTTCGGGATATTCAAACTCGCTTGACCCTGTTTCTAGAAAGTCTTCATAGTTAATGAACTCGTCGCTAATCTCTGCGCCACAAAGTGGTACGACAATGACTTTTTTAAACGATGTTTTATCTTTAATCTGCTCGTATAAAGGTAATAAAACATCATCAAGAATTAATATTTGATCTTCAGCGTGGTTAACGATGTAGCTAATGTCGTCAGGCAATAAGCGTAAATTAAGCGTGTGTAGTACCGCGCCTGTACAGGGAATTCCCATATAGCACTCTAAATGCGCATAGTGATTCCACATAAGCGTGGCAACGCAATCACCTTTTTTTATACCGGCTTGAGTTAGTGCAGAGGCTAGTTTCTTTGCGCGGCGCTGTATCGTCAAATAGTTTGTTCGGTGGAGTGTTTTGTCGGGAAGTCGAGAAACAACATCTATGGTTGGAAAGTAAAGCCCAATACGTTCTAGCATATGGGGTAATGTTAATGGGAAATCCATCATTGTACTTTTAGTAGACATTTGTTTTTTTCACTTCTATACTTACATTTATACAAATAACCAAGCAAGCGCTAGGTAATAAAATGACTATACCTAAACAATCTGCACGGCGCAAGGAGCTAACCACGGTCGCTGCAAAACTATTTAAAAAACATTCATTTGATAGGACAACAGTTCGTATGCTGGCATCCGAAGCCGGTATTAAATCTGGTAGCCTGTTTTATCACTATAGAAACAAAGAAGAAATATTATTTGCAGTTATCAAACAGGGTTTATTAAGTTCGTTGGAGACTATTAAGAAAGAAACAAGCAAAGCAGTCACTGTTGAAGAGAAGCTGCAAGCTTTGATATTAGGGCAGCTGAAGGCTCTGCATGGCAAAAACAAAGATGCTCATATCGTGTCGATATCCGAATGGCGCTCACTGAATAAGCAATCTCGTCAGTCCTTAATCGACATACGTGATGAGTATGAGGCATATTGGCAAGGTATTATTGATCTAGCTATTGCTGGTGGTGTATTGAAAGGAGATGCAAAGTTGCAAAAGCTGTTTATTCTTGGTGCGCTTAACTGGACGACTCAGTGGTATAAGAAAGACCACAGCAAGTCTATAGATGAAATTGCTAAGGAGTGCTTTGAGTCTGTAACAACTGGGCGTCTAAATTAAAAATAGCATGCAAAAAGACGGTTATTAATTTCAATGGGGTGGTTGTTTTTGAGTCTTTTTTTGGGAATTACATACTTAAATCTACAAGCGTACCGCCGGCACTTCCTTCGGTCGTAGCGGGTGCTGGAAGTACAAAACAGATTAAACCCCTTCCTCTCATCGCCACGTTTACTGTCAGCACGCGTGATTTTTCTCAATCTTAGATGGCTTTATTTGCTTCTTTTGCATTAGCAGTTGAGGCTTTAAAATAATTTTCTTTCAATTTTATTAAATCCATTTTTTATCTCCAAAAACTCAATTTCTGCTCTTTCGCCCAACTCTCAAACGCCTCAGCAATCTGTTTTAAATCGTGCTTTTGGATGAGGTGATTGTGTTCATCTGATTTACGCTCGCCGTTTTGCTCGGTTTCCCATACTTCATCACCAGAATTATCTTTGCCTGAATTTTCGCTGACTGCCATAAAAAATAGGATGATCGTCTATTTTTGGATTGATTTCATCGTGCCATTTTTGCACAAATAACACACTGGTTTTTGTGCCAGTATGCGGATAGAAACAGCTATATGTCTCTCAAAGAAGCCGAACAGATCTCTCTCGCTTTGATTAAGGTTCAACAAAATCCGTTTTATCGTTTAAAATAAGTACTCTCTAATTCAAGCTATCATCATGAAAGATTACCAACAGCAGTTTATTAAATTCGCTCTCGAGTGCGAGGTTCTTAAGTTTGGCAAATTCACTTTGAAATCAGGCCGCATTAGCCCTTACTTTTTCAACACCGGGCTTTTTAATACCGGCGAGCGCTTGCGCAAACTGGGGCAGTTCTACGTACACGCATTAATTGATTCTGGCATTAATTACGACATGCTATATGGGCCGGCCTACAAAGGCATTCCGCTTGTTTGTGCGGTCGGTATCGGGTTTTCTGAGTTATCTAATGGCGATATTCCGTATGTGTTTAACCGAAAAGAAGTCAAAGACCACGGCGAAGGCGGCTTACTGGTAGGTGCGGACTTAAGTGGCAAGGTGCTTATTATTGATGATGTTATTAGCGCAGGTACATCGGTGCGGGAATCTGTTGATATTATTCGCAACGCCAACGCTGAACCTGCTGGCGTATTGATTTCTTTAAACAGACAAGAAAAAGGCCGGGGCGAAACATCCGCCATTGATGATATTGAAAAAAACTACGAATTCAAAGTGGCATCGATTATTTGCTTAAGCGATATTATTAGTTACTTAGAACAATCGGCTGACGAGCAGCGCCTAGATGCTATTTTAAAATACCGCGAACGATACGGCACTGATTAACCGCCGCCTTTGTGAAACCTGCTTAAGAATAGTTTCATAAACTGCTCCTGTTCGACCTCGCCCATTTCAGAAAAATTAAAATTAACATCTAGCTTTGGTAACCGCGCTGCGGCAATTCGCCTAACACCTTCATCACCTAGCGTTACAAAAGCTTTTTGCCCCATTAACGTAAAGCTAATGTCATTACCTTGCCGTTGATAATCTAGCTTATTCTGGCTATTCAGTAGCGCAATAAACTCTTTCCTTGAAAAGCCCATCTCTAGCGAAAAGACCGTTCCTTTATACAAGGCTATTAACCACCAGCAACAGGCGGCCAAAAACCTAAAATATCACCTTCTGACAAAACCATTTCATCGCGTGTTTCAGCCTCTAGATAAACACCATTGAGCAACACAATGTGAATCACATTGCGTGGCAATTTCAAGTCATCAATAAGATAACCAACCGTTGTGCTGTCTGTTATTTTGTAATCAAAGCCATGTGACTTCGTGCTTTTAACAGGCAAGTAGTCCATCAAACTCGCAAATAGCTTTACTGTGATTTTACTCACTATCTAATCGCTGCTGATTGCGTAGAGGCTAAATAAGCAGGCATTAACTGTAAGGGATCGCGCATTAATTTGTCTTTCCATTTTCCAAGAGGGATTTCGGCTTGTATTAACCCACGTATAATGCCAACGTGTTGTGTGTGGCCAATGCCCGTTGCGCCAATCAACACGTCGCCATCAAACTGCAGGTTGATGTAGCGCCATTTATCTTTTTCAACTAATTGGCAGCTATGGCCCCCTTCAACACCTTGCCACATACCAAAGGAGCAAGAAATCAACCCCATTGTATCAAGGATGTTCATATTGATTGTTCCACCACTTTCCGCACGGTTTAAACCCGCCATGTTTTGCGCAGCGATTAAACCGTGCTCCACAGCTGTGGGTTGAATAGCCTGCACTGCATATTCGCCGGTACAAAAGTCTTTGCCTTGCGCCACGTCGCCCGCCGCATAAATATCGGCAATATTAGTTTGCATGTCTTTATCAACAATAATACCATCATCCACGGTTAAACCTGAGCCCTCTAAAAAGTCTACGCAAGGTCGCACACCCGTCGCTGTAATCACTAAATCAGCGTCCAGCTGTGTGATACCTTCTTGCGTTTTAACACTCACTTTAAAGGTATGCGCGCCGTCCGCTCTTTTAATCTCAGTCACCTGTCCATTGGTAAACACATCAATATCTTTATACTCACACCAGTCTTTAATCATATTGCCCGCGATACTGTCCATCATTCGTGGCACCATGCGGTCTTCCATTTCAACAACCGTTAAATCCACATCGCGACGGGCTAAGGCTTCTAAAATAATACACGCAATAAAGCCTGCACCAATTTGAATAACCTTTGCCCCAGGCTTTGCTAAGGCCGCAATCGCACGGGCATCTTCCAATGTCCAGCATGAATGCACACCAGGCTCACCAATACCTGGAATCGGCGGAGAAACCGGCCGTGAACCTGAGGCAATCAATAGCTTGTCGTAAGTCTCCGTTGCCCCCGTGCTTAGCTGTACGGATTTATTAGCTGAATCTATTTTTTCAACACGCGCATTCACTAGCTTGATGTTTAAACGCTCGAAATGCCCAGCTTTATGGCGTAAATGCGTTCCCTCTTCTTTGATGTTACCGATGAGGTGATACGGAATGGCCATTCTTGAATACGGTGCTTCTAGCTCATCGCCAAGGATGGTTATAGAGGCGGAGGGGTCAAGTTTTCTGATCTGTTCTGCTGCGGTCACGCCCGACGGGCCCGCGCCTATAATTAGATGTT
This sequence comes from Cycloclasticus sp. symbiont of Poecilosclerida sp. N, assembly GCA_002101205.1. GTDB lineage: Bacteria > Pseudomonadota > Gammaproteobacteria > Methylococcales > Cycloclasticaceae > Cycloclasticus. The sequence continues at coordinate 38,955 of LWTM01000074.1, forward strand.
TCATGTCACTACCTTTGAAATGGAGATTATATACCTACAAAACACATTAAACCCTTTCTTCTAATTGCCATTTTTGGTTACTCTCAGCCTTTGTTGGTTTCTTATTTTTATACTTAACTTTACCGCCGGCACATGTGTCTTTAGGTTTTGACAGTAACACCTCTTTTAAGGTTTTTTCTACTTGTTTTAAGGTTGTCATAGTGATTTAGGGTAGGGTAGTGATTTTATGTAGTATTCCATAAATTGCCAGTCCAGTTGGTTGTTTTTTATGGGTAGTTTTAGTTTGTTTAATTCTTGCTTGAGAAAATTTTCTACCATAACCAGATCTATATTTTTCTAAATTAAGTATTATTGTTAAAAATAATGCAATGTATTTATTCATTTTGAAATTTGGAATGAGTTTTTCTACGTGATCTGATACTGAAAAATTCAAACATTGATAAAAGCAACTTCCTACAGTTGCACTATCTATGGTTAGACAATTAGCCTTTTCTGTAACCACGATGATTTTTGTGTAATACCCAGTTCTTTACTTAGTTGTAGGCTTGACACGCCTTTTCTTGAGGTTAGCATAGTGTAGATAGCAACTACTCATTTTTGAGTGGGTATTTTTGATGCGTGCATAACAGTATTGGTTTTTACTGTAAAAGCTTTTCCGCAATCTTTATGCCAGTAAGTGTGCTTTTTAGATTTGTATTTACCTTATATTATCAATACCGCCACAACGAGGACATACTGGCTCTTTATCCCATCTGGTTTTTTCTAGCTACTGGATAGATTTATGTTCGGTTGGAAATTCTTTTAACAATTCCATTATGCCAACTGTCTTTGCGCGCGCCGGCGGTGCTTGTTTCATGTCACTACCTTTGGAATTATTAAACTCGAATCTGCGCGTATTAAAGTATTAAAAAAGGCGAATCAAACAGATTCGCCTTTTTATATCTCGCTAAAGCTAACTTACATTAAAGCCCTAAACGCGCTTTAGTTTCAGCCGTTACATCGCCTTCAGCAGACCAGCCACGTTCAGCATAGTATTCAGGTAACATGATATCTAAACCGTTAACTTTACCTTTCGCAGGGCCAGATGTTGCAGGCTCTGTTACCATTCTTGGAGGCAATTTATCAGCCGCACCACCTTGACCGGCCGCATCATTGTATAGACGCTCTAAGTTCCAAATACGTTCGCCAATTTCGCCCAAACGCTCTACTGTCCAGTCACCTTCACAGGCCGCATTTAGCTGAGGAGCAACGTCTTCTAATGACCATGCAAATGATGTGAAAATACAAATACCAGCAGAGTCGAAAGCGGCTGTTGCATTTTGGAACGCAATTTGTAATCCCGCTTTACCTTCCGTTTCCAATGGATCTGTTTTGACGGGAATGCCCAATACTTCAGACGCCACTGTATAACCCCGCAAGTGACAAGCGCCACGGTTAGATGTTGCATAACCTAAGCCCATGCCTTGAATGCCACGAGGGTCGTACGCTGGGAATTCTTGACTACGAACTGTCATTGAAAGCTCAGGGCGACCATGTTTAGCACAGAAACGCGCTGAACCTTGGCCAAGCTCTTGGCCGAAGCCTTCACCCTTAGCAACAAGCTCAACACATTTAATCATCGCCTCAGCATTGCCAAAGTTCAGTTCAATACCCCCTGTGTCTTTAGTGGTGATGACACCTTCTTCGAACAGTTCCATTGCCGCCGCAATGGTTGAACCTAATGAAATAGGGTCTAAGCCTTGCTCATTACAAACGAACTGCGCATAAGTTAACGCATCAAGGTCGTCAATGCCGGTATCACTGCCTAACGCCCAAGCCGCTTCATACTCAAGCCCACCTGAATTACCATGATAACTATGGTGTAAGTCCTCTTTATTTTGTACTGAGAAATGCTGTGGATCAATCGTTGAGATACGGCCACATGAAATAGTACAAGCAAAACAACCTGCGTTTCTAGTGAGGTTAGGTTTACCATCACTATCGCGGGGCTCAAGCATCGCTTCACCTGATATTTTAGATGCACCGGCAAACACACTGTCTTTGTAGTTATGTGTTGGTTGCGCACCCATTTCGTTAATAACGTTCATTAACACTTGTGTGCCTAATGCTGGTAGACCTTCGCCTGTAACCGCATTTTCAGCCAATACTTTCTTCGCCGCTGTTGTTGCTTCAAAGAACGCCTTAGGGTCTTCAACATTAACGCCTTTACTGCCACGGATAGCCACAGCTTTAACGTTTTTAGAGCCCATCACAGTGCCTACGCCTGAACGACCAGCCGCACGATGCAAGTCATTGATAATCGCTGAGTAAAGCACTCCTTTTTCACCAGAAACACCAATCGCAGCAATACGCAATTGAGGGTCTTGATGTTTAGCGTGCAACCACTCATCCGTTTCCCATACTGATTTACCCCAAATTTCATCCGCAGGTAAAATTTCAGCTTTGTCGTCATTAATGCTGATGTAAACAGGTGTTGGCGACTTACCTTCTAAAATAACCATATCCCAGCCCGCGCATTTCATTTCGTTGCCGAAGAAACCACCTGAGTTAGAACAAGCCACCGCATTGGTTAGTGGGCTTTTTGTCACCACTGAATAACGACCCGCTGTAGATGCCATTGTGCCGGTTAAAGGGCCTGTGATCATATACATGGTGTTTTCAGGTGAAAGAGGATCGGTTGTTGGCGGCACTTCTTCTGTTAAATATTTTGTAGCTAAGCCGCGCTGACCTAGAAACTGCTCAACCCATTCCATGTTTAATGGCTCTGGCGTACAGGTTCCTTTTGTTAAATTAATTCGTAATACTTTTTTTGTCCAAGACATAATCTCTCTCCAAATTTTATTTGTTTTATACGATTAAAAGACTTATTTAGCTGGCACTGCTTTTGCAGCGTAATCTTTCATTTTGTCGTAACCCGTCCAATTTGCATCTTGATAAGTAATCGCATCTGTTGGACATGCTTTTGCACATTCTGGGTCGCCGCCACAAAGGTCACATTTGATGACTTTGCCGCTATCCGCGTTGTAGTTAACTGTGCCGAATGGGCACGCAATCGTGCAAACTTTACAGCCCACACATAAATCATTAACGATTTCTTTTGCGCCGGTTTCTTTGTTTAACGTAATCGCTTCAACTGGGCAGGCGTGCATACACCAGGCCTCGTCACACTGAGTACAGGTATAAGGTACGAAGATCCCCTCGTCATGGAATGGGAAAATCTTGATTCTTGACTTAGTCGGGTTGAATACACCTTCACCTTCATAAGAACAAGCCATTTCACATTGCAAACAACCTGTACACTTGTTTGCATCAATTACTAATGACATTTGCATCACACACCCTCCTTTGGGTTATTTTATTATTAATTTACTTTCTCACACATTAACTTAACCACCCGTCACACTCATATGTCTAAAAATGACCGGTTGTTCCGTAATATCAAAATCATGCCCTTTAGGCTTGATGTCCATAGACCCTATTAGAGCCTGTTTAACTTTATTTAAATCTGTTGGATTTGCACGTAACACACGCTTCAAATCTATTGAGTGTTCTTGCCCCAAACACAATAACAATAGACCCGATGCCGTTACTCGCACTCTGTTGCACGTGTCACAAAAGTTATGACTGTGCGGCGAAATAAAACCCACCAAATTCTCGTGGCCTGCAACACCATAATATTTTGCAGGTCCACCCGTGTTTTTAGTACTCGACACTAATTCGAATTGAGTTTCAATGTCCCGCTTAATCTCATCACTCGAATAATATGCTTCTTCTCGTGAATGGCTGTCAATCGAGCCTAGTGGCATTTCCTCAATGAAACTAATATCTAGCCCTTCTTGCATAGCGTATTGCACTAAGTCATTCACTTCATCGTGATTTCTATTTTTCAAAATCACAGCGTTTAGTTTGATTTTCTCAAACCCCGCTTTTTTTGCAGCTTGAATGCCTTTTAAGACAACATTCAAATCACCTACGCGCGTTATTTTCTTAAACTTGCCTGCATCTAGACTATCTAAACTAATATTGATGCGTTTTACGCCAGCGTCTTTTAAGGGTTGTGCTAATTTCACCAGTTGTGAGCCGTTCGTCGTGATAACAAGCTCATCTAAACCTTCTAGCTGTGAAATCTCAGCCAATAAAGCCACGACGTTTTTTCTTACTAAGGGCTCACCGCCAGTAATACGAATTTTAGTCACACCCATCTCAACAAAAGCACGTGATAGACGAGAGATTTCTTCAAGCGTTAAAACTTGCTCGCGAGGTAAGAATTCCATGTCTTCGCTCATGCAATAAACACAACGAAAATCGCATCGGTCGGTAACAGATATCCTTACATAAGTCACCTGACGACCAAATTTATCAATTAATTTATTAGTGTTTATGGTTGGCGAAACGGTATTCATATCACTACGCTAAAGCTCCTCATATAATTATCCACTCACTTTTCATGAAGTTATTTAATTGTTGGGAATCATTCTTAAAAAGCAATAATTCTCATTACTATTAACAACTTACCGCTTGTTTTTAGATTGAATGTATACCATACACCAATTCAAATTTAGAGGTCAATCTTTACTTACATACTCCAATCTACAAAGAGGGCTTCATCAGCATTTCAAAAGTGCCGACAAACCTTTTAAGCCTCATTTTTAACCGATGCGGCCATGGCAAAGAAGAGTGAGTCAAACATCTATTCCTCTGTCTCTTACCGTCGGCAATCAGTGCTTAACTGAGTTATTTTGGCCAGGTCCGTTGTTTTTGTTCGGCTTTGGGTTAAATAGGCGGTGGTTAAAAGGCCTTCAGTGCAACAAGCATTGGTAATGTTCGATGTTGCGCCCACTATTCTGGTAATAATTGGCGGATTAAGGCAAACAAGTTAAAAGAAAGTGAACGGATTAAAAAGCACCGTGCGTTGGCGCTAAAGTCTGAGCATGGCAATGCATAAGCTGGCGATCATACGACAAGGTTTAACGAGGGCTTACAGGGGCTCGCATTCTTTACCTGTGCGCGTTTTCGATTATAAAGGTGGGGGCTCAAATAAGCGGCCCTGATGTGATTTTTTACCCGCATCATCAATCAAGATTATAAAAATTATTGAAATCTTACATAACAAGGCACCAAAAGGGTGCGTATAATATTCAGCAGGCAACCATTTTTGCTTTATATTCATAGTCTTTGGCGCGAATACCGCTTTGGCGTAGTAATTGCAATTCCTATTTAGATGATTAAACAAACCTACAGACCCGACTTAATTATGGACCAATTATCCATCGGTGTCGTCGTGTTTAATCATCACGATGAGTTGCTTTGTATGAACAATGCCGCAGAAGAGTTACTTGATATAAGTGAGCGCAAAGCTGTGGGCATGCAGGTAGAACGGTTATTTGGCGCACCGGGTGCTGAAATTAAGAAAAGCTTAGGTCGCTGTCGAGATGAAGACGAAACATTAACAGAGCACTTAGTGCCTTTTAGTGGCCCATCGACAATCAAAAAAAACATTAGCTTATCGATGACCTCTCTTGCGCATGATGGTGTGCTGGTAGAGATTATGGACCTTAATCATTATTTGCAAATAAATAATGATGAGAAGCTCTTGTCTCAAAATGAGTTAGCCATGGACATGTTGCGCGGTCTGGCGCATGAGATAAAAAACCCCTTAGGTGGCATACGGGGGGCAGCGCAGCTTCTTTCTAAAGAACTCAAGAGTGAATACAGCGATTATATTCACGTCATTATTGACGAGGCAGACCGTCTAAGAACTCTCGTTGATAGCATGCTGGGTTCGTCAGAACTACCAAACCATCAAGAGACTAATATCCACGCTATTATGGAGCGGGTCAGGCAATTAGTAGAAGCAGAGGTTAGCGAGCAGATAGTTATACAGCCTGATTATGACCCGAGCATCCCTAATATAACCGCAGATAAAGACCAATTAATTCAAGCGTTGCTCAACGTTGTCCGAAATGCGACGCAAGCTGTTAAAGGGAGCGGAACGGTCATCCTTAAAACGCGTATTCACCGTAACTTCACCATTGGGGGGGTGACGCATAAACTCGCCGTGAAAATCGACGTGATTGATGACGGTTGTGGGATTGCTGAGAATATGAGAACAAAGATATTTTACCCCATGGTAACGGGCCGAACAGACGGTACCGGCTTAGGCTTGTCTATAGCACAAAAAAACGTACAGCGGCATAACGGCATTATTGAGGTCAGCTGTGAGCCAGAAAGGACGGTGTTTTCAACAATATTACCGATAGAGAAAAAGCATGGATGATACTATTTCGGTCTGGGTCGTTGATGATGACAGATCTATACGATGGGTATTAGAAACCGCCCTAAAGAGGGAAGGCTATAATGTTACAAGCTTTGAAGGCGCAGAAAAAATTTTAGCGTTATTAGCAAAACAAGCCCCTGACGTCTTGCTTACCGATATTCGCATGCCCGGCAAAGGGGGTATTGAGCTATTAGTCGAGATACAAGAGCAACACCCAAACTTACCCGTGATCGTAATGACGGCGCACTCCGATATGGACAGCGCGATATCAGCGTACGATGGAGGCGCCTTTGAATACTTGCCAAAACCATTTGACGTCGATGAGATGGTCAACCAAGTTGAGCGCGCGTATTCGTATAATAAAAGCAAATCAAGAGAACCGACGATAACGGGCTTAGTCAATACATCTGTGTCAGATATTATTGGTAGTGCGCCTGCGATGCAAACGGTTTTTAGAGCCATTGGTCGCTTGTCCCGCTCAAATATAACCGTGATGGTTAATGGTGAATCGGGGACGGGAAAAGAGTTAGTCGCTAAAGCGCTACATCAACACAGCCGAAGGAAAAACGAGCCTTTTATAGCGCTGAATATGGCGGCTATCCCGAAAGATTTATTAGAGTCAGAGTTATTTGGGCATGAGAAGGGTGCGTTTACGGGCGCAACTAGTCGACGAAAAGGTCGTTTTGAACAGGCCGATGGCGGCACATTGTTTTTAGACGAAATTGGCGACATGCCTGCAGATATGCAAACGCGGTTATTGCGCGTGCTATCAGATGGTGAGTTTTTCTCGGTGGGAGGGCATAAGTCCATTAATGTTGACGTTAGAATCATCGCGGCAACACACCAGGGCCTAGAAAAGCTAGTTGAAGAAAAGCGTTTTAGAGAAGATTTATTCCATCGCTTGAATGTTGTTCGAATCAAAATCCCGCCGGTTAGAGAGCGCCGAGAAGATATACCGTTATTATTTAATTACTTTTTGATCAAGGCGGCGCAAGAACTTGGGGACGACGTAAAGACCTTGGACGATAAAGCGATGGACTATTTATCGGGCCTGTCTTGGACGGGGAATGTGCGGCAAATTGAAAACACCTGCCACTTGCTAACAGCGATGTGCCCGAGCAATACGATTCGGCTAGAAGATTTGCCAGAAGAGCTTAGCGCGGCGAGAGAAGAATCTAAACGAATAGATGCTGACTGGCTAGAGGCGGCAAAAAAAGACATTGATAGGCGTTTGTCGCTTGGAGAGCCAGACATCGCTAAGCGCGTGGTGTCATCGATAGAAAAAGTGTTAATACTTCAGGCGCTTGAAGTGACGAAAGGACGTCGGCAAGAGGCTGCTAAGTTACTGGGTTTTGGACGAAATACCTTAACCAGAAAAATAAAAGAGTTTAGCGCTTAAATCTGGCGGGGCTTTAGTAATCTAAAGTTCCGATCAAATCTGTCAAATGGTCGATTTTGTGCTCATCTAGATAGGCGACAATACCGCTGTTAATTTTTTTGCTCAGTAGAGGGTCATAAAACAAGCCCGTTCCTAAGCCGATGGCGCTGGCGCCAGCAATAATGAATTCTAGGGCATCGTTAACGGTTGTGACGCCACCTTGGCCGATGATCGGAATACCGTGTGCCTTGCAGACTTGATGTACTTGGTGCACCTTCAATAAGGCAATCGGTTTAATCGCGGGGCCAGATAGCCCACCTTGTACATTGCCGATAACCGGTGTTCGTGTTTTCGTATCAATGGCCATTCCCATGAGTGTATTGACAGCGGCAAAGGCATCACTGCCCGCCTCAATACAGCGGCGTGCGCTTTGTGCAATATCGGTCTGATTGGGAGATAGTTTCGTAATAATGGGCTTTTTAGTCGCCGCGCGACACGCCTCGACAACGCGAGCAGACATGTCGGGGTCATTACCAAAGGTGACGCCACCTTCTTTAACATTTGGGCATGAAATGTTTATCTCAATCGCATCAATGGGTGATTGATCGAATAACCGTGTTACCTCAGCATACTCTTCAATGGTCGAGCCTGAAACATTTGCAATAAATCGAGTTTCATTAAAATCCAAAGCAGGCAGAATATCGTTAACGACTTTATGTGCCCCTGGGTTTTGTAGACCAATAGCGTTTAACATGCCAGACGGCGTTTCATAAACACGGTGTGTCGGGTTGCCAAGCCGAGCTTGTAAGGTTGTACCTTTCAAACAAACAGCGCCAATATCTTGGTGCGAAAATCCATCCACGCGGGTGTATTCTTGGCCAAACCCAACACAGCCAGAAAGCAACACGATAGGCGTTTGGAACTGCATACCGCAGAAGGAAGAAGCTAATTTAGACTGAGACATTTGATTAACGATAGTGAGATAATGTATAAATTATACCAGTTAACGTAATCGTCATATCGCCATGATCCACGTCGTTTTATTTGAGCCAGAAATACCGCCGAATACAGGCAATGTTATGCGCCTTTGTGCGAACACAGGCGTACAGCTGAGTTTAATTCACCCCTTGGGCTTTGAAATAAATGATAAGCGGCTAAGACGAGCGGGCATGGATTACCGAGACGTCGCGAATGTAAAAGAGTATCAAAGCTTTGATGCGTTTTTACAGCTTGAAAAGCCGAAGAAAGTTTATGCTTTCTCACGCTTTGCACAAAGTCATTATGCGAAGGTACGTTATGAAGTGGGGGACGCCTTGGTTTTTGGCCCTGAAACACGCGGCTTACCCAAAAATTTAATTGAATCGCTACCGGCGAACCAGCGCGTGTTAATCCCTATGCAAGAGGGCAATAGAAGCCTTAATTTATCCAACTCGGTTGCCGTTGCTGTTTATGAGGCCTGGCGGCAGAACGATTTTAATTGGCAAGGGTCGGAGCTAGCCTAACGGGGCACCTGTTTTTTGCGCCCGCGTTAGCAGGTACCTAACGGCAACGTCGGGAGACAGTCCGTCATATAAAATTCGATAAACTTGGCTGCAAATCGGGACATCAAGAGATTGCTTTTGGCAGATAGCATGGACCTCCCGCGCAGCATGAATACCCTCTACTTCTTGACCGATACTATTTTTCGCTTCAGCAACAGTTTTTCCTTGCCCAAGCTGTAGACCAAGGCGGCGGTTACGAGACTTATTATCTGTACAAGTTAAGACGAGATCGCCCATACCAGCCAAGCCCAAAAAAGAACTTTCGGAGCAGGCGTAAATTTTGCCTAACTGAACTATTTCTGTTAAACCCAGCGTAATTAAAGCGGCGCGTGCGTTTGCACCATAGCCTAAGCCATCGGAAATCCCGGCGGCAATGGCTAAGATATTTTTCATTGAACCCGCTATTTCGGCACTTACAATACTCATACTCGGGAAGGCCAAAAATCTAGGCGACCTTATCGTATTGGCAACCTGTGTGGCAATGGCAATATCGGGCGAAGCAACGATAACAGCGGTGGGCAAACCCTGGGCAACCTCTAGCGCAAAACTGGGGCCAGATATTAGAGCAATAGGCATATTTTCACCTAACGTTTCAAGAGCAACTTCATGTGTCAATAAGCCGCTGCCGGTTTCGAACCCTTTAGTTACCCAGGTAAGGATGGTGTCTTTGGCTAGGTGTGGCTGGCATTTCAATAATGTCTCTCTAAATGCGTAACTAGGTACAGCAACCATTAGAAATGTGTGTTCACTAACGGTGAGCGCTAAGTCGCCTGAAACAGACAACGTGTCAGGAAAATCTGTCCCTGGAAGAAATTCATTATTGCAGTGGTCTTGCGTTAATTTTTCAACATGCGCCGGGTCATGTCCCCACAAGGTAATCTGGTGGCCGCAACGAGCCATCATAATGGCCATTGCCGTGCCCCAAGAGCCGGCGCCTAGCACCGCTATTTTTTTTGGCATCATTGTTTGTTTTAGTTTAGCCTAGTTGAACCGTCTTGCTGGGCATGTTGTTGTGCGTAAAGGGCATCAAAGTTAACAGGGTTCAGTAGCATCGGCGGGAAACCACCTTTAGTGACAATTTCAGATACAACTTCACGCAAATAAGGGAATAAAACACTCGGGCAAAAACTGCCTAAAAGAGGCCCCATTTCAGCTTCAGGAAACGCCTTAACAGCAAAAACACCGACTTGTGTTACTTCAACGAGGTAGGCTGTTTTGCCCTCGTTTTTAGCGGCAATGGTCGCAGTGATAGACACCTCAAATAAATCTTGCGGTGCTTTTTTAGTGTTACTGTTTAAATTGATGTCCATGGTGGGCTTCCACGGTTGTGTGAAAATGAAAGGAGCATTAGGGGACTCAAAAGAAATATCTTTTACAAAAAGCTTTTGAATAGAAAATTGTTTTTCGTGTGATGTGACAGGTTCTGTAGAGGCCATGAGTTGTCTCGCTCTTAAATGTTATTTTTTAACCAGCGGCATGTTGGCATCTTGCCAAGCTTGTATACCACCGCTTATAGCGAATACGTTTGTGAAGCCTTGCTTACTCAATATCTTACACGCTTCATCTGCTCGCATACCTGTTTTGCAATAAAAAAGCAGTGGTCTACCGCCGTATTTATTGAGCTTGTCTGAGCTGTCTTTAATGTCCGGCAGTGGAATTAAAATAGCATCGGATATGTGGCCATTGTTAAATTCTGATTTATTCCGGGTATCAATGACCACCGCATCGTCGCGATTGATAAGGCCAATTGCTTCAGGCGGTGATACCTGTTTGTATTTGCGGGTAACGTCACTAAAAACAGTTTGTAGTAATAAAATAATAACAATAAGCAAAGCAACAAAGAGTAAGCTGTGATTCGTTACAAATTCAATATAGATATCCATCTTGGGTTTGGCCCTATGTTGTAAGAGATGTTAGCAGAACTTAGCTGACGATTTTTATACCTTAATCGTGCGGATATAAAAAGGCAGATATTGTAAAATGCTGATGTATCAAGCACGTATTATAGCAAGCAAATTATGGAGATAGCATTTTGAAACAAGATTTAGCGAAACGCCCCATTGTTTTGATGGTTTTGGATGGCTTCGGGTACTCCGAATCAGATGAGTTTAATGCCATCAATGCGGCGCACACGCCAACGTGGGATAATTTGTGGGCAACGCGGCCAAAGGCGCTGCTGGATTGTTCTGGCTCGGCGGTTGGGCTACCTGATTTGCAAATGGGCAACTCCGAAGTAGGGCATTTACATTTAGGTGCCGGTCGTTTATTGGCGCAAACACTCACCCTGCTCAATAACGAAGTCAAATCAGAAGATTTCAAAAAGAACGCCGTGCTTTGCAATGTGGTTGAAGGCGTTGTGAAAAAACACAAAGCCTTACATGTGATTGGCTTATTGTCACCAGGTGGGGTGCACAGTCACGAAGATCATATTCAAGCGATGTTAGAAATGGCGGCTGAAAAGGGCGTTAAAAAGCTGTATTTACACGCCATTTTAGACGGCCGCGATACGCCGCCACAAAGCGCACGAGCGTCCTTAGAAAAAATGGACGCAACCTTTAAGCGCTTAGGCGTCGGCGAAACGGTTTCTCTAATCGGCAGATTTTATGCCATGGACAGGGATAATCGTTGGGACCGCGTTCAATTAGCCTACGATTTATTCACCTCCGCTACAGCACAATACGTGGCAGATAGTGCCGTGAGCGGACTACAGTCGTCCTATGCGCGCGAAGAGTTTGACGAGTTTGTTTTACCCACCCGCATCTGTGCACAAGGTGAAGACGCCGTCTGTATAGAAGACGGCGATAGCGTCGTTTTTATGAACTTTAGAGCGGATAGAACGCGTGAGATAACACGCGCGTTAACACAAACCTCTTTTGATGATTTCAAACGTAATACCACGCCGGTGTTAGATCAATATGTTTGTTTAACGCAATACCACGCAGACTTTGATTTGCCTGTCGCCTACCCACCCACCTCGGTTGACAATGGCTTCGGTGAAGTGCTCGCGAAAAAAGGCTTAAAGCAACTGCGTATTGCCGAAACGGAAAAATACGCGCACGTGACGTTTTTCTTTAACGGCGGCGTAGATAAGCCAAACGAAGGTGAAGACAGAATACTGGTCCCATCGCCGAGCGTTAAAACCTATGACTTACAACCTCAAATGAGTGCGCCAGAATTAACCGACAAGCTGGTTGAGGCGGTTGAATCAAAAAAATATGACGCGATTATCACCAACTACGCCAATTGCGATATGGTGGGGCATACGGGCAATTTTGATGCGACAGTTAAAGCAGTAGAAACGATTGATATCTGTATTGCGCGTTTGCTCGAAGCGCTTAGCAAAGTGGGCGGCGAGGTTTTCATCACCGCCGATCACGGCAATGCCGAGCAGATGGCTGATGCACAAACAGGACAAAGCCACACCGCGCATACCACGAACCAGGTGCCTTTCGTTTATGTGGGCCGTCCGGCAACGCTGAGTAGCAGCGGTAATTTAGCCGACGTTGCACCGACCTTATTAAGGGCAATGGGCGTTGCGCCTCCCAAAGAAATGAGCGGCTCAAGTCTGCTGCATTTAGGCAAATAATCAAGGGGTGCTTTGCGTGAATAGACGAACAGTGAAATACGCTGCGAGTGTTTTTTTACTGCTGCTGTCGACGCTGCTTATTGCGTCACCACAAAGTGAACAAAAAAAGCAACTCGACGCGCTGCGTGATCGTATGCAGCAGGTTGAGAAAACACTGCGGTTAAAACAACGCACGCAAACGCAAGAAGAGAAACAGCTGAGGCAAATCGATAAACGGCTTAACGCCTCATCCAAAAAGCTCCACGTGTTAAATAAAAAACTGGCGGTGACACGCAAGAATATTAACGGGCTTCACGTCGAGCAAAAAGTATTAAAGAAAGGTATAAATAAGCAGAAAAGCTTATTGGGCAAACAAATGAAATCAGCCTATTTAATGGGGCAGCAGCAGCGGGTCAAAATGTTGCTAAACCAAGAAGAGCCAGACCGCATGAGCCGGGTCATGCAGTATTACGATTACTTTAACCAAGCTCGACTTAAAAGCGTTAAACAACTAGAGTCAGATATAGCCGTCTTATTGTTGGTTGAAGAAAAACTTGCCGGCAAGCAACACGAACTTACCTCCTTTGTTAGTGCGAAACGCTTAGAAAACGAAACACTCGCTAAAGCCAAAAAACAACGAAAAGCCGCCTTATCTCAGTTAAATCGACAAATAAAAACATCCTCGCAAGAATTAGCCGAACTGAAAGAAAATGAAAAACGCCTAACAAATTTGTTAGCTAGCATTCAACAAGCAGTTAACAACATTCCCGTGCCTACACAAGCAAGCAAACCGTTTAGAGTCTTAAAAGGAAAAATGAACTGGCCGACAAAAGGACGAATCCTTAAACGCTTTGGCAGCGCTAGAAAATCAGGCCGCTATGACGGCGTGGTTATTTCAGCAAACGAGGGCGCCGCCATTCGCTCCATTTCAAACGGGCGGGTTGTTTACGCCGATTGGTTGCGCGGTTATGGTTTGTTAATGATAATTGATCATGGTGCAAACTACATGAGCCTTTACGCCTTTAACGAAGGGCTATATAAAGAAGCTGGCGATTGGGTCCGGCGCGACGAAACAATCGGTACTGTCGGTGTTAGTGGCGGTCAGAATAAAGCAGGACTATACTTCAGCATTAGAAAAAATGGTAAACCCGTGAACCCCGTTCATTGGTGTAAAACCGTTAGAAAGGGGCGGGTTGGATGAAATTTGTTGGGACGCTAAAAGTGATCACTGTTTTTTTGCCTTTACAAACACACTTTGGGTTATGACAAGTTAAGCATGGGTATTATCATGCTCTAAAGTAGTGTTATCACTATAAAAAACAAGTATACGAACCGTTCGCGCATTTCAAAGAAGTTGTTCGAGAACTTATTCGGTACTTTCTATCAACTTAAGCGCCCGCTAAATAGCTAACGTTACTTAGCCGCAAACTACCAACACTTAATCTGACGGCGGATAATACGGAGAAAGGCCGATATCAATAGCGTTATTCATTTTGATGGTTGCGCGGTTATAATCGATTTTGGTTATAAAAAGTGTTTTAGAGTTCATCATGGACAACATGAGTTTTTTAGAGGCGCAGTCATCGCAAGGGAATTGAGTCGTTGTGGGACTATGCTAAAATACGACGGGTGAAGTTTAGAATAATGGATAACGGTCTGTTCAATCGACACCTTAAACAGAGTGAGTTTAGATTTAATAATCGAGAGCAAGGTCTATACAATGCTTTGCTCAAAAGGTTCAAAGAAGAGCCCCTTAACTTGTCATAACCCTTAATTTATTTTATGGAGAACAAATGAATTTTTTACATAAAACACTGCCCGTCTTATTGATCGGTGCGTTACTGGGCATCATGGTGAGCGTGGGAGGCTCGATATTGGCGGAAAAGGAGCACGTAAAGGGCTCGTTACCGCTGGATGATTTGAAAGCTTTCTCGGAAGTGTTTGGACAAATAAAAGCCTCGTATGTGGAAGAGGTCAGTGATCACGACTTACTTGAGAGCGCGATAGAGGGCATGTTGGCGGGGCTTGATCCACACTCAACGTATTTAGACGAAAAAGACTTTAAAGACTTACGCGAAGGAACGCGTGGCGAGTTTGGTGGTTTAGGCATCGAAGTGGGTATGGAAGATGGCTTTGTTAAAGTGATCACGCCGATTGATGATACGCCAGCATTTGAGGCGGGTGTCGAGGCGGGCGACTTGGTGATTCGCTTAAATGAAAAACCCGTGAAGGGGATGTCGCTGGCTGATGCGGTAAAAATTATGCGCGGCAAGCCGGGCACAGACATTGTGTTAACCATTATTAGAGAGGGCGAGCCAAAGCCGCTGAAGATTTCTATTACGCGTGCTGTCATTAAAGTGGTGAGCGTTAAAAATAGAATGCTGGAGCCAGGCTATGGTTATGTGCGCATCGCAAGTTTCCAAACACGCACCGGCGCGAATTTCAACGATGCCTTATCTCAGCTGAAAAAAGAAAACGAAAACGACGAACTTAAAGGTTTGGTATTAGACTTGCGCAACAATCCAGGCGGTTTGTTAAAAGCGGCGGTTGCGGTGAGTGATGCTTTTTTAGATAAAGGCTTGATTGTGTATACAGAGGGCCGTATTCAGCATTCTAAAATGCGTTTTAAAGCCAACCCAAATGATGCATTAAACGGTGCGCCCATTGTTGTATTAGTTAATGGTGGCTCTGCGTCGGCATCTGAAATTGTAGCCGGTGCGCTTCAAGACCATAAACGCGCGGTGATTATGGGGCAACAAAGCTTTGGCAAAGGTTCGGTTCAAACGGTTTTAGAGAACGGTCGAGGTGGCGCGATTAAGTTAACGACGGCGCGTTACTTTACGCCATCAGGCCGTTCGATTCAGGCTGAAGGTATTACGCCAGACGTTATTTTATTGAAAGTAAAGCTCGAGAAGCTAGATGAAGATGAAGATTTTGTTTTTATTAAAGAAAAAGATTTAACCAAGCATTTAGAAAACGCAGATGCTGAGGAGTCAGCAGCTGAAAAGCCTGAAAAACGGTCGAGTGATGATTACCCCTTAAATGCGGCATTGAACCTACTTAAAGGCATTAATATTCTAAGGAAGTAAGGAGGTTAGCTAGACTGTTTGCGGCTGATAAAACACGTTGTGTTCGGCAAGTTTTTCCAATGCTAGAAGGGCGTTTTTTTCATTCGCCAAAAAGAGCGAGCTAAAGCCGACACGGGTTAAATAAAGCGCTTGATCAGGAAGAATGTCACCGACCGCTCTAATGTCTTGAGTATAGCCATATTTTTGTCGCAAGTTTTTTGCTAGAGAGTAACCGCGACCATCAACGAAGGATGGGAAGTTAATCGCAATGAGCGCAAAGTGTTGCAGATCGTCGGTGACGTTTGTCATGTCTGCATCCCCCTCAAGTGTTAGCCCAAAGGTAAGTTTTTGCGAGATAAGAGACGCTTTGTTTTCCTGCCAACAGGCCAAATCAATGATGCAGTAGTCTTGCTTAGGGACGCTTTCGTCCGCGTGGACGTGCCAAGCGTCAGCAACAATTTTGTTGCCTTTAATCAGCGGCATATACTTTTTCCTTAAACGGCGCCAACCCAATGCGATTAAGCGTGCCAGAAAAACTCTCACGTCCTGCGCGATTTGTTTTGTACACCTGAATAATGTCGTCAATAGCATCGATAACGGCGTCTTTAGCAATCGCTTTACCGAGGCGGTCGCCCAGCTTGCTTTGCCCACTATCTGATCCGCCAAGGGTTAATTGATACCATTGCTCGCCTTTTTTATCCACGCCTAAAATGCCGATTTCACCAATACTATGATGGCCGCAACCGTTCATACAGCCAGACATTTTAAGGCTAACGTCGCCTATATCGACGGCATCATCTTTAAAACGCTGAGTTATACCGTCAGCAATATCAATAGAGCTGGCGTTGGCAAGGCTACAAAAATCAAGGCCCGGGCAGCAAATCATATCCGTGATGGTGCCGATATTAACGGTGGCGAGTTTTGCTTTGTCTAGCTGTTGCCAAAGAGCATATAAGTCAACAGACTTAACATCCGTGAATGCTAGGTTTTGGTCGTGCGTTGTTCTAATTTGCCCAAAGCTGTATTGCTCAGCTAAGTCGGCAATAAGGTTCATTTGCTTGCCCGTCACGTCGCCCGGTGGGCACCCGGGAGCCTTTAGGGATAAAAACACGATGCGATAGCCATGTTGCTTGTGATCTTTCGTGTTTTGTTTAAACCACCGGCGAAACAGACCACTGTCAGATGTGGGCTGAGTGGGCTGACTATCATCACAACGTTCGTAATTTAAAGATACAAAACGATCCTTGACGCGCTGAATATCATCCTGTTTAAGTACTAAGTCGCCATATCGAATGGACGCCCATTCGGTTTCTACCTGTTCTTTGAATTTCTCTAAGCCGGTTGCGCGCACAAGAATTTTGATGCGAGATTTGTATTTATTATCACGACGACCCAAGCGATTATAAGTACGCAAAATGGCTTCGAGATAAGCCAATATATCGGCTTCAGCAATAAACTCCGCAATAGTTTGGCCAATAACCGGTGTGCGGCCTAAGCCGCCGCCAACGAGGACTTCAAAACCAATGTCACCCTGCGAGTTTTTTCTCATATGCAGACCAATATCGTGCACCTGAACGGCTGCTCGATCTTTTGGCGAACCGCTGACGGCGATTTTAAATTTACGCGGTAAGTACGAAAATTCGGGGTGCAAGGTTGACCATTGACGGATAATTTCGCAATAGGGCCTTGGGTCTTCAACTTCATCGGCACAAACACCCGCCAATGGGTCGCAGGTAATGTTTCGAATGCAATTGCCGCTACTTTGAATGGCGTGCATTTGTACGCGGGCTAAGTCAGCAAGAATATCCGGCACGCTTTCAAGTGCAGGCCAATTAAACTGGATGTTTTGCCGCGTTGTAAAGTGGCCATAATCCTTGTCATATTTATGCGCAATATGAGCCAACATACGCAGTTGTTTACTTGATAATAAACCGTACGGTATGTTGACGCGCAACATAGGCGCGTGTGTTTGTATATAGAGCCCATTCATCAAGCGCAGAGGACGAAACTGCTCTTGCGTTAAATCGCCTCTTAAAAACCGTTGGGTTTGATCGCGAAACTGCTCAACACGTTTGTCGATGAGAGTTTGATCAAATTCATTATACAAGTACATGTTATTATCGTGACCTAAGGCGGTAGAAAATATATTTAAGCGGACAAATATAAAGCAGCCCTCTTATAATTAAAAACAATATTAACTGATATTTATATAACTTAAAAGAATATTTTGTCTAAAATAGCAACAGATTCTGTCGGTGTTGTGCGGCCACAATCGCTACATTTTGACGAGCCTTTAGAGCTCGTCAGCGGTAAAACAATTGAGCAATATGAGATTGTTTACGAAACATATGGCGTGTTAAACGCGCAAGCGGATAATGCGGTTTTGGTTTGTCATGCGCTATCGACAGACCATCATGCGGCGGGGTATCACAGCGAAGAAGACTCTAAGCCTGGTTGGTGGGAGATTTGTATAGGCCCAGGTAAGCCGATTGATACGAACAAGTTTTTTGTCGTATCGCCCAGTAATTTAGGCCACTGTAGTGGTTCCACCGGTCCGCAGAGTATAGACCCTAAAACGAATAAAGCATACGGCCCTGATTTCCCCATCGTCACGGTCATCGATTGGGTGAATTATCAAAAGCGCTTGGCAGACAGGTTGGGCATTAAGCAATGGGCGGCGGTTGCAGGTGGAAGCCTAGGTGGAATGCAAGCATTGCAATGGGCGGTTCAATTCCCCGATATGTTACGGCAGTGTGTTGTCATCGCTTGTGCGGCAAAACTATCGGCGCAGAACATTGCCTTTAATGCGGTGGCAAGGCGGGCGATTATGAGTGACCCTGATTTTCACGATGGGCGATATTATGATCATGCTACTGTGCCCGCGAGCGGATTAAAAACAGCGAGGATGTTGGGGCATATCACCTATCTATCGGATGACGCGATGGGTGACAAGTTTGGACGTGAGCTAAAAGGGGAAAAGCTAAATTATGATTATGGGATAGAGTTTCAAGTAGAAAGTTATTTGCGCTATCAGGGCGAGTCCTTTGTTGATAGGTTTGATGCGAATACCTATCTGTTGATGACTAAAGCGCTGGATTATTTTGATCTTGCGGGAAAAGAAGGCGGAAATTTAGCGGCTGTATTTGAGAAAGTGAAGGCAAAATTTTTTTTAGCGTCCTTTGCAACCGATTGGCGCTTTTCACCGGCGCGATCGCGAGAAATTGTCAGCGCGTTAACCGACGCAAAACGTGATGTGTGTTATTTGGAATTTGCATCAAACCACGGGCACGATGCGTTTTTAGTGAAAAACGATCACTATATCGACGCATTTAGAGCTTATATGCAAAATATCGAGGTGTCTAAGTGAGCGCTTTAAGACCTGAATTGCAAAAAATATGTGAATGGGTCAAGCCCGGTTCTCGGGTCCTTGATTTGGGTTGCGGTGATGGTTCCTTATTGCATTGGTTGCAAACAAACCGCCAGACAACGGGTTATGGTGTTGAAATCAACCGACAGAATATTCTTAGTTGCCTTAAAAAGAACGTCAATATTATTCAGGCAGATTTAGATGCGGGGCTAACAGACTTCGAAGACGCATCGTTCGATTACGTTATTATGACGCAAGCCCTACAGGCGCTTCAGCGTCCAGATAAAACCTTGGCTGAAATGGCGCGGGTGGGTAGAAAAAGCATCGTAACGTTCCCCAATTTTGGCTTGTGGAAGCATCGGCTCTATTTGTCTACAAAAGGGCGTATGCCCGTATCTAAAGCTTTGCCTGCGCAGTGGTATGACACTCAGAACATACACTTATGTACAGTGAAAGATTTTGAGCGTTTTTGTGAACAACAGGCGATGATAGTTTCTAAAAAAGACTTTGTTGATTACGAACACCGACCCGCGACACTGATGAAATTATGGCCAAATTTGTTTGGAGAAGTTGCTTTATATCAAATCAATGGGAAATAAAATGATTAACCGACTTTGCTTGTTGATGTTATTTGTAATACCAACGTATAGCGTGGCGGACAATGCCTATGATTTTGGCGAGTATATCGTTTATTACAACGCATTTACCGCAGACACCTTGCCGCCTCAAATGGCGACGGCTTACGGCATACTGCGCAGTAAGTACAAAGGCGTTTTGAACCTCTCTATTCAAAAAAAACAGCGCCCGGGTGCGTTGTCACAACCCACTAAGGCCAAAGTGACGGTGCAAGCTTCAAATCTCGTTGGTCAGCTCAAGACGCTTGATTTTAGACGTATAACTGAAGGCAAGGCCATTTACTACATCGGCGAGTTTAGGGTGTCTAACAAAGAGCGAGTCACGTTCAAGGTTAGCTTGAAACCAGAAGGGGAACTTAGGCCGTTAGAGTTTAAGTTTACTCAGCAGTTTTATATCGATTAGAGCCTTAGCCTGATTTAAGCGTAAAGTCGGATAAGTGTACATGCTTATTCGCCCAAACAATCAAGATTAAAACAGGCGCTCCGATTAAAGCGGTGATGATGAAAAACTGCTCATAGCCGAGCGATTCGACGATAGAGCCTGAATACCCCCCCAATACTTTGGGTAGCAAGGTCATCAGGGAGCTGAAAATGGCGTATTGAACCGCCGTGAAAGACACGTTGGTTAGACTGGATAAAAAAGCGATGAAGGCGGCACTGGCAAGGCCGGCAGATAAATTATCAGCGGAAATCACTAAATAAAGCATGGGAATGTTGTAGCCAACCTGTGCAAGCAACATGAATAATAAATTGGTTAAAGCCGATAATGCCGCGCCCAGGAATAAGATTCGCATGACGCCAAAACGTAACACGAGAATACCGCCCAAAAAACCACCTGTAATGGTCATAAGCAGACCATATGTTTTAACGACACTGGCAATTTCTGGCTTGCTGAAGCCTAGGTCTAAATAAAAGAGATTAGAAATAACGCCAAGTACGATATCTGAAATTCGATACAAACCAATAAGTGCCAATAGCAACCAGGATAATAAAAGACCGTAGCGCTGGAAAAAATCTTTAATCGGCTCGATATAGCTTTTGAAAACGATGGAATGCGAAATAAAACCCCTAGAGACTAAAACTTTAGCGCAGAGACCCGCGGCTAAAATACCAAGCCCTAAACGAAAGAATTCCACGACGAAACTTGCCAGCGGCCTGTTTGCTAGAACCGAAGACAAGGCGCCTTTAGAAATATTCGTTAGGCCGGAGCTGACGTAGTAGACGCCGATAAAACTCGTTATGGCAAGCGCGAATAACAACAGAAGTTGTAAATGCTCAGATGTATCATGCAGAACAAGGTTGTCGTTTCGTTTATAAGGCTCATCGACTATAAGCGTGGTAATAATGCCAATAAGCATCATTGCGGCCATACAAAAATAGGTTACCTGCCAAGCGACATAACTATAATCCCCCAAACTAGAACCGAAAAAGCTCGCCAACAATAGCGCGCCAGCTCCGGATATAATCATGCCGATGCGATAACCTGCAATATAGCTTGATGACATCAGTGCCTGTAATTTGTTCTCGGCAGATTCAATACGGTAAGCGTCGATAACGATATCTTGCGTTGCAGAAGAAAACCCCAGTAAAACAGCGGCAAAGGCTATCAAAAAAAGGCTGTCTTGAGCGGGGTCTAATGAAGCCATTAGAACAATCGCCATTATAATCATGAGTTGAGAAAATAAAATCCAGCCACGACGCTGGCCTAAGTGCTTACTTAATAGAGGCAACGGTAATTTATCGACTAAGGGCGCCCAAACGAATTTGAAGGAATAACCTAAAGCAGCCCAGCTAAAATAAGTGACGGTTGCGGTCTCAATGCCTGCTTCGCGCATCCATAACCCCAAAGAAGAGAATATAAGCAATAAGGGAATCCCTGCGGAAATGCCTAAAAACAGCATCGTCACAACCGGTGGTTGCGAAAAGGCGCGTAATGAATCTTGCCAGCTTATTTGCGGTGTAAATAGAGCCACTGTTAGAGACCTGGTATGTCGTAATCAATAATCAGTGGCGCGTGGTCGGAAAAGCGTTGGTCCTTATAAATTGATGCACCACGGACAGTATTTTGGAGATTGCTCGAAATCACATGGTAATCAATGCGCCAACCGGTGTTATTTGCCCAAGCCTGGCCCCTGTTTGACCACCACGTATATTGGTCCGCTTCTTGATTATGCATTCTGAAGGCATCTGCCCAACCTTCGTCGCCGAACAGTCCATCCATCCAAGCGCGTTCTTCGGGCAAAAAGCCAGAGTTTTTTTGATTGCCGCGCCAGTTCTTGATATCTATCTTCTTGTGGGCAATGTTCCAGTCGCCGCAGATAATATGTTTTTTCCCATCAGCTTGTTTCTTTCGTAACACAGGGATGAAACGATTCATCAAATCATATTTGAACACTTGTCGCTGTTCTTTAGATGAGCCTGAGGGCATATAAATAGATGACACACAAAGATCACCAAAACGCGCTTCAATAAAGCGCCCTTCGCAGTCAAAATCATCCCAGCCAATGCCTTTCGTAATGCTGTCCGGTTTTTGTTTAGAAAAAACAGCCACGCCGCTATAGCCTTTTTTTTTAGCACAATGATAATACGTGTGATAATTGCTCGGCCAGAACACATCGCTTGTGAGTTGGTCTTCTTGCGCTTTGATTTCTTGTAAACAAAGCACGTCCGCGTCCAGCTCCTTCATCCAATCAAAAAAGCCTTTCCTTTCACCTGCACGGATGCCATTTACATTAAGAGAAACTATTTTCATGGGCAGTTATTTTTGGGTTATGACAAGTTAAGGGGCTCTTTTTTGAATATTTTGAGCAAAATATTGATAAACCTTGCTCTCGATTATTAAATCTAAACTCACTCTGTTTAAGGTGTAATTTGAACATACCTTTAAACTTCAACAATCGTATTTTAGCATAGCCTACAACGACTCAATATAAACTTTACCTTCTGTTTTAAGTCGCTTTCATCAACTTTAACTTGTCCTGCTAAAGGCGAAAATTCTTGCTCACAAAAGAATTTTCCATTATTTGTGTTGCCGCCCAAAAAGTCGAAATAAAAAGGCTGTGTGGAACGTACTAATGGTACTAGCCGTTATGAGTTCTATCCATTTTTTGTTGGTGCCAACAATTATGAAAGAACCTTAACGGTATCAGCACTTAACATTGATTTAGAAAAACCCCTCGGTGTTATAACTACTATCGTCCTCACGATAGTTTGGCTTTGATGACGCCAATGGCGTATTATCAACACATCAAAGAGGCCGCCTAAATGTCCTAAATGTAGTGAACCCAATCAAAACCTTGACCTGGCGTACAAAAATCAGTATTTTGTCGAGTTCGGTTGTGGGTTGTAATTGGATTTCTTTTGCCGCCTATAAAAGCATCTAACTTTTGGAGAGTCGTGTGGAATTAAGTGGCGGTGAAATCGTCATCCAGTCCTTGAAAGATGAGGGCGTGGAATACGTGTTTGGGTACCCAGGCGGGTGCGTCCTACATATTTATGATGCTATTTTCCAGCAACAGGATGTTAAACACGTACTTGTTCGTCACGAACAAGGTGCAACACATGCGGCCGATGGATACGCACGCTCGTCAGGCAAGCCGGGCGTAGTACTAGTAACATCAGGCCCAGGCGCAACCAATGCAGTAACCGGCATAGCCACCGCGTATATGGACTCAATTCCACTGGTGGTTATAACCGGGCAAGTTCCAAGAGCTGTTATTGGTACGGATGCCTTCCAAGAAGTGGATACGGTGGGTATTACGCGCCCGTGCGTGAAGCATAACTTCCTTGTCAAAGATGTTGCAGATATTGCTGAAACGATGAAGAAGGCTTTTTTCTTAGCAACATCTGGTCGCCCAGGCCCCGTGGTGGTTGATATTCCTAAAGATATTACGGACCCGAATGTCAAAGTCCCTTACCGATACCCCGAAGAAGTGAACATGCGCTCATATAAGCCAACCGTTAGCGGTAATATTGGCCAGACAAGAAAAGCGGTCGCGTTTATTAAAGAAGCTAAACGCCCGGTTATATACAGTGGCGGCGGTGTTGTTTTAGGTGAAGCAAGCGAAGAGTTAAGACGCCTAAGTCGAACATTAAATTTTCCAGTGACACAAACATTGATGGGCCTAGGTGCCTTCCCAGGCACTGATTCACAATTTGTTGGTATGCTGGGCATGCACGGCACCTATGAAGCAAATATGGCCATGCATGGCAGTGATTTAATTATTGCTATTGGTGCGCGTTTCGATGACCGCGTGACGGGTAAAATCACAGAGTTTTGCCCGAATGCAAAAATCATTCATATTGATGTGGACCCGGCCTCTATTTCAAAAACAATTACGGTAGATGTGCCCATTGTTGGGCAAGTTAAGCCCATTTTATTGGATATGTTGGCTCAGATTGAAAGCCTTGGTGAAACGTTTGATCGTGAGCGCATAAGCGCGTGGTGGAGTCAAATAGACGAGTGGCGCGCGATGGATTGCATGGCCTATGACAAAAAAACAAGTACGATTAAACCGCAATACGTTATTGAACAGTTATATAAGGTGACGAACGGAGACGCGTTTGTTACCTCTGATGTGGGCCAGCACCAAATGTTTGCAGCGCAGTTTTACCCGTTTGATAAACCGCGTCGTTGGATTAATTCCGGTGGCTTGGGCACAATGGGTTTTGGCTTGCCTGCGGCAATGGGCGTTAAATTTGCAAACCCAGATGCTGATGTTGCCTGCGTAACAGGTGAGGGCAGTATTCAAATGTGTCTGCAAGAGCTGTCGACGATGTTGCAATACGATACGCCTGTTAAAATCATCAACTTAAACAACGGCTACTTGGGCATGGTGCGCCAGTGGCAAGAGTTCACCTATAAAGGCCGTTATTCGCATTCTTATATGGACGCGTTACCTGACTTTAAAAAACTAGCCGAAGCTTACGGACACGTCGGTATGCAAATCACTAAAAAAACAGACGTTGAGCCTGCTTTACGTGAAGCGTTTGCTATGAAAGACCGTACGGTGTTTATGGACTTCCTCACGGATAGCAAAGAAAACGTATACCCAATGATAGAAGCAGGTAAAGCGCATAATAATATGGTGATGGCGCCTAGTTCAAAATTTAAAGCTGACACGGCGCAAAGCTCTTTATCTTCTGCTTCAGTGAAACGTATGCCCGATGGGCATAAAAAGGCGGCGCTATGAGTAGGCAGCATATAATTTCGGTTTTACTGGAAAACGAATCAGGTGCTTTATCGCGCGTGTCAGGACTGTTCTCGGCTAGAGCATATAATATTGAATCGCTCACTGTAGCCCCGACGCAAGACCCAACGTTGTCACGCCTAACCCTAGTAACAGTTGGTAGCGAAGAGACCATTGAGCAAATAAAGAAGCAACTCAATAAGCTTATAGACGTGGTTAAGTTAATTGACCTGTCCGAGTCATTCTCTTTAGAACGTGAGCTTGCGTTGCTGAAAGTTAAACAGAATGACGCGATGGTGCAAAAGATTGATGGGTTGGCTACAGATGCGCTCGCGCGCATCACTGACGAAACCGACGATTATTTGATCATTGAATTATCCGGTGAAAAACTTTGGCTGGATGATTTCTTGTCCTCAATAGAAGGCGAGATTATAGAAGTTGTTCGTACAGGTGTTATTGGGCTGTCGCGTGGCGAGAGATCATTAACCCTGTAAAGCTGAATGAGACAGAAGGGCTTTACCGGGTAAATTGGCTGCGGAGAAAGCGCGCCGTAACCAAGTCAGCGTTAACGCCAAGAAAGTGCGGCTTGGGGTGCGCTCTGTTTCAATGAGTAGAGCAGGTGGGCAAACACAATAAGCACGATGCCTTATTTCACAAGACGATTAATTTTAATAAAACTTATTTTTATACACTAAAGGAAAAAAATGAATATTTACTACGATAAAGATGCCGACCTTTCAATCATTAAAAACATGACAGTTGCGGTTATTGGTTATGGTTCACAAGGCCACGCGCATGCAAACAACTTGAAAGATTCAGGCGTTAATGTTGTTGTTGGTTTAAGAGGAAGCTCTTCTTCTGTAGCCAAAGCAAAAAAAGCAGGGCTTGAGGTTAAAGACGTCGCTGATGCAGTAGCAAGTGCTGATTTAGTGATGATATTAACGCCCGATGAGTTCCAGTCTCAGTTATATAAAGCTGAAATTGAGCCAAACATTAAGCAAGGCGCCGCATTAGCGTTTGCACACGGTTTTGCTATTCACTACAACCAGGTGGTTCCACGCGCTGATTTAGATGTTGTAATGATCGCGCCTAAAGCGCCAGGTCACACGGTACGTAACGAATTCAAAAATGGCGGCGGAATTCCAGATCTAATTGCTGTTTTCCAAGACCCTTCAGGCAAAGCAAAAAACATCGCTTTATCCTATGCATCCGCAATCGGCGGTGGCCGGACAGGCATTATCGAGACCACATTTAAAGATGAAACTGAAACTGATCTATTTGGCGAGCAAGCGGTTTTATGTGGTGGCGCAGTTGAGTTAGTTAAAATGGGCTTTGAAACACTGGTTGAGGGTGGTTACGAGCCAGAATTGGCGTACTTCGAATGTTTACACGAATTGAAATTGATTGTCGATTTAATGTACGAAGGCGGTATCGCTAACATGAACTACTCAATTTCAAACAATGCGGAATACGGTGAATACGTAACGGGCAAAAAAGTGATTAACGAAGAGTCTCGTAAAGCCATGCGTGAAGCGCTTAAAAACATTCAAAACGGTGAGTATGCGAAACAATTCATTATTGAAGGTGCAACGAACTACCCATTACTGACAGCAAATCGTAGAAACAATGCGGCGCATCAAATTGAGCAAGTCGGCGGTAAACTACGCGAAATGATGCCTTGGATTACAGCGAATGCTTTAGTCGACAAATCTAAAAACTAAGTCGCCGCTTTATGATACGAGAAACGGCCTATTGATAGGCCGTTTTTTTTGCCCCCAAGAATAGCGAGCAAAACCCTTTTACACGGAAGAAGGTTGTGTCTCTAGGCACCCCAAGTAGGCGCTTTGGGAGACGAAACATAGGGTGGGTAAAGTGCTTTCGTGCAACGGTCTCGACTAGGTTATACTGAAGGTCTTACTAGCGGAGCCAACCTGGAATGAAACAAGCAAAAAAGCCACCATCCAAAGGCCTTTATTTATTACCCAATTTATTGACAACGAGTGCGTTGTTTGCTGGTTTTTATGCGATTACAGGCGCAGTAAATGGGCATTTCGAAATGGCGGTTATCGCCATTTTTATCGCGATGGTGCTCGATGGCCTAGATGGGCGCGTTGCTCGAATGACAAACACGCAAAGCGAGTTCGGCGCACAATACGACAGCTTAGCTGATCTGGTTTCATTCGGTATAGCCCCTGCGGCTGTTGCGTATGCTTGGGGTTTGTCATCTTTAGGCAAATTAGGCTGGATGGCTGCTTTTGTTTACGCGACCTGTGGTGCACTACGTTTGGCGCGTTTTAATGTGCAACATAACACAGCAGATAAACGATACTTTCAAGGCCTAGCAAGCCCTGCGGCGGCGGCATTGCTTGCGGGATATATTTGGGCAATGGAAGATAATCAAATATCCGGCCCTGTCGCCGTGTATGGCTTGTTGTTCGTCACAACAATGACGGGGTTTTTGATGGTGAGCAATATTCGGTACCACAGTTTTAAAGAACTAAATTTTACCGGTAAAGTCCCTTTTGTTTTCTCGGTTGTTGTGATGCTCGTGCTTGCCTTAGTGTATGTTGCGCCGCCGCTTGTTTTATTTGCCGTCTGCTTACTGTATGTCGGGTCGGGTATTGTGCTGACGCTCAGCTTATTAAGACGCAGAAGAAGAGAAAAGAAGGTCGGCGGTTCTGAATGAGCAGTACCGCTAATCGCTTAAAGTATTTGGATGCCATTGGCGTTCAAGTTTGGGAGGAAAGAGCACCCCCGACGCCGCAGGTTGTTGAAAACTTTAATCGGCCCATTGATGCGCAAGACCTCTTCCAATTACAGGCATTAACTAATGCGTGTGAGCGTTGCGAGTCATCGCAATCAAGAAAAAATGTCGTTTTTGGTCATGGCTCAACGCAAGCAGATTGGCTAATTGTTGGCGAGTTTCCGTCAGAGCAAGATGACAGGCAAGCTGCGCCTTTTACACAGACGAGAGGGCAACTGTTGGATGCAATGCTGAGTTCTTTAGATATAAAGAGAACGGACGTATATTTAACCAACAGTGTTAAATGTTATTCATCCGGTGCTGCGGATGAAGCGGCGGCTTTAATCGCGTGCCGCCAATATTTGTTGCGCCAAATAGAACTGGTCCAACCAAAAGTAGTCTTGCTGTTAGGAGACAAGGCTGCGCAAAGTTTACTTAACTCAAACAAAGAAATAATCGAGCTGCGCGGCAAAAGTCACGCAGTTGAAAACGTTTCAGCCCCGATAGTTGTCAGTCATTCACTGGACTATTTGTTGCTAACGGGTTTGGCGAAAAAACAAGCGTGGGATGACTTAAAGTTAGCCAATAGCGTATTTTAAAAGCATTTTATGTTGGATGAAATCAAATCCGCATTAGGCTTGGGTGAAAAAAAGCCTTTGTACATGCGGCCATTAAAAAAACGTGATGTCGACGCCGTTTTGGCGATTGAACGCCAAGGCTATAATTACCCTTGGGGCAAAGATATATTCGCGGACTGCCTTCGTGTGGGCTATAGCAACTGGGCCTTTATTAAAGACGGCAGGCTTATTGGCTACGCTATCTTGTCAATAGCGGCGGGCGAAGCGCATATTCTAAATATTTGCATTGACCCATGGTGTAAAGGGCAGGGCTTGGGGACGCATTTCTTAAATGAAATTATTCAAACAGCACGGTCAAAGAAGGTTGGCAGCATATTCTTGGAAGTTAGAGCGTCGAATACTGCGGCGATTGCATTGTATAACAAGTCGGATTTTAAACAACTGGGGCAACGCAAAAACTATTATCCAGCGGCGGATGGAAGAGAAGATGCGATTGTCTTTTCGTTAGACATTTCGGCGGACGCACAGGTATAAAAACAGGGCTCTTGTCAAAACTTAAGGCACGGTTGTCGGTGCGGATTCATTCGTACGCCGAAAAGTAAGAGTAAATCCTCGGCTACAGATTAAGTATAATGCGTCAATTATTGTATTACTTTAATTAGCATGGCAAGTGAATGTATGAGTCCACCACATATTACACCTCTATTCTCCTGCGCTATAGTGTAATATCTTTCTGAACTTATACAGAGAGGTCCAAAAACGGCGTACATTCGCCATTACCTCTCACCCCGATTTTGACCAATAGGACAACCGGTGTCACCAAAAGACATTAACCTTATTAATTTCATTAAGCGGTCAATAAATATATTGACCGCTATGCATTCACAGTAAACATAGATGTTTACTTATGATGTGAATTCAAGACTATTTAAAATACCCACCTTATAGTTTATATTTACTACTATATTGGTACCTTCAGTACC
Organism: Cycloclasticus sp. symbiont of Poecilosclerida sp. N; assembly: GCA_002101205.1. Lineage (GTDB taxonomy): Bacteria > Pseudomonadota > Gammaproteobacteria > Methylococcales > Cycloclasticaceae > Cycloclasticus. The sequence goes on from LWTM01000074.1 coordinate 68,279, forward strand.
TAAAAATAATTAATTTTAACCCTTTTTGTTGAGTGGGTTTAAAATATGATGTAACTTGGTACTGTGAGTACCGCAAGAGAGACAAAACTAAACACACTGCTTAGCACTCAGCCCTCTGACATAGTGCTCGCTTCCGCATGGCTAGCCGATCAGGGCTATAGCCTTGATTTGCAAAAGCGGTACAAAAAAAGCCAGTGGTTTGACTCTATCGGTACGGGCGCACTAATACGCCGCGGCGATCAGGTTGATTACTTGGGTGGTCTCTATGCGCTGCAATCCCAGCTAAGTCTTTTTGTACATCCAGCAGGTAAAACCGCTTTGTCGATGCAAGGGAAAGCGCATTATTTGGAGCTGTCAGCGAAGAGGGTTCAATTATTTGGAGGCAAGCAAGACAGCTTGCCGCTTTGGTTTAAAAAACGTGATTGGGGAGTAAATGTTGCATGTAAGCTTACGTCTTTTTTACCGCCTGATGTTGGTTTGATAGAAATCAAACATAAGAGCTTCACTGTTAAGGTTTCCAGTCCTGCAAGAGCAGTCATGGAATGTTTGTATTTAGCCCCCAAATCTCAACCACTATTGGAGGTGTTTGAGCTTATGGAAAGCTTAAATAATTTGCGCCCAACAACCGTGCAAAAATTATTGGAAGAATGCAGCTCGATAAAAGTAAAAAGACTGTTTTTGTACTTGGCTGATAAAGCAGGCCATGAATGGTTTAACTTTATCGATTTGGATAAAGTTGATTTAGGCTCAGGTAAACGCAGTATCGTTAGCAAGGGGGTTTACGTTGCAAAATATCAGATAACCGTGCCCAAAGAGTTGGAAGCAGTGATATGAGCGAAGCCTATAAAAAACAGGTGATGCTGGTGTTAGATGTATTGCCAGAAGTTGCAAAAGAGACATGTTTTGCCATGCACGGCGGTACAGCCATCAATCTTTTTGTACGTAATATGCCACGGTTATCAGTCGATATTGATTTAATCTATATTGAAATTTCAGAGCGGAAAGAAACACTTGATGCGATTAATGCCGCGCTAGGGCGCATCAAGGAAAGCATTGAAAAGCTTCGCCCATCGATACGAATTGAACATAAAGAGAATATTTGTAAGCTTCAACTTAGTGAGCAGGGGATAACCATAAAAATAGAAGTAAACATGGTGGGCCGCGGTTTGCTTGGAGAGGTAATTAAGGCTCCGCTTTGTGAAACAGCACAAGAGCAGTTTGACGTGTTTTGCACGATGCCCATTGTGCCAATAGGACAGCTTTATGGCGGCAAAATATGTGCGGCCTTAGATAGGCAGCACCCAAGAGATTTGTTTGATGTGAAGCTCATGTTTGAAAATGAGGGTTTTACTGATGAAATTAAGCGCGGTTTTTTGCTGGGATTGATCAGCTCTAATCGACCAACCCATGAAATACTTAACCCACATTTTCTTGACCAACGCACCGCCTTCGAAAACCAGTTTGACGGCATGAGTGCTATAGCGTTTAGTTATGATGATTATGAATCAACGAGGCTTCTGCTTATTGAAGCCGTAAAAGCCAGTTTGAATGACAATGATAAGGCGTTTCTGTTAAGCCTTAATCGCTTAGCACCTGACTGGTCGATGTACGATTTTCATGGCTTTCCATCGGTTAAATGGAAGCTCTTGAATTTGGGAAAATTTAAAAGGGGTAACCCAGATGTTTATCAGCAGCAATTAATAGCGCTGGAAGATATTTTGCGATAGTAGTTTATAGAGGATGCATTGTTCGATGATCAAACGTCCATTAGCTTGGCCAGTTTTTGGATTTGATTTTAAAGCGTGTTTCTTGGAAGAATTCGGAGAGGTTGTAGGCGATGTTCTTTCTCACTTGGCGATAATATGGAATATGCTAGAAAAGCCTTAGAAGAAAATTATAACGGTTGCCATTCATCCCTTGCTGACTCTGCCGAGGAGCTCACCACCGGGGCCAGCGAAATACCTGAGCATTTAGCCTTTTATATCGACGATGACCGCATGGGCGCAACATGGAAATGAGCGGTGATATATTCATCGTTGAAACTGGACCCCAAGAAGTACACGTGTTTTGGCGCGCATTAAGAGAACAGGGAAAGCGTTCAGTGTCTCTATAAAGAGCGCAAAAAATCGCGCTTCCGGGATAACTGCGGACGGAAACGAACAAAGAGAATCAACATATAGCTAAACTTATCTTCGCTCATGGTTTAGCCTTATGTTGACTTATTTGTTTTTATGGTCTAGATTTAGCTAAACCAATAATGGTTAAATTATAAATTAAGGTTATCCGATGGGCATCGAAGCAGTTGTTTTAAAGCAATATCAAAACAAGGTGAACCAAGCTTTAAAGCAGTTTGGTGACTATGCAGTGCCCACTTCTGAGGGATGGCTCAAAACAGTTCGTAAAGCGCTTGGCATGTCAGGCTCGCAATTGGCAACCCGACTTGGTGTTACCAAGGGGCGGGTTTCACAAGCGGAGTCCGCTGAGTTAACCGGCAGCGCCACACTTAAAAGTATACAAAACATGGCGCAAGCCATGGATTGCCGTTTTGTGTACGCGGTCATTCCTGAAAAAGAGATTGAAAGCCTAATCAGAGATCGAGCCGTATTAAAGGCAAAGGAACAGATTAAAGCGGCATCCACACAGATGGCGCTTGAAGCGCAAGCGCTCAGCGATGAACAACTTGCCTTTGAGGTTGATCGCCTTGCCTCTGAGATAATCGAGAAAATGCCCTCTGATTTATGGAATGATGAATGAGTAATGAGTTAGTTGAACCAGATGGCGCAACGCCCCTCGACCCTGATGCAAAGGAAGGGCTTCGTTTTAAGCACATTACAACCCGAGGCGAGCTTGATCAGTTGGAGCAAGCCAATATCGTTGAGGGCATGCGGTGGCTTAAAAAGCAAAAGAACCCAGATATATTAAGCGAAGGTTTTGTGCGTAACCTGCACAAACGGTTATTTGGTCAAGTTTGGAAGTGGGCAGGCACGTTCCGCAAAACGGAAAAGAACATCGGTGTTGACCCGATCCAGATCGCAATTCAATTACGACAGCTATTAGATGATACGCGCTACTGGACAGAGCATGAGACCTATCCACCAATAGAGCTTGCTGCACGCTTTCATCACAAGCAGGTATTGATCCACCCATTTCCAAATGGCAATGGTCGCCATGCACGCATAATGGCGGATGCAATACTCACAAAACTCATGGCCGCACCCGCGATTGATTGGGCCGGAGGCTACAAATTAGAAGCAATGAATGAGCGCCGGGGTCAATATATTGCGGCGCTTAGAGCCGCTGACAAGCATGATTTTGACAAGCTGTTTGAATTTGTCGGTGCGTAAGATTTTTGTTCAGGTAAAATAACGTGCTTTTCGAGCGCTCCATTCGCTCGAAAAGGTGTTTTTAACAATGGGTACAAGCTTGGGTACAAACTAACGTTTTTAGGGTATGGCGGATAGCAATTTAATCAATGAAATGAAGAGAAGACGCACGTTTGCTATCATCTCACACCCAGATGCGGGTAAAACAACGCTAACTGAAAAACTTTTGTTGTTTGGCGGTGCCATACAGGTCGCCGGCTCTGTAAAGAGTCGTAAAGCGTCTCGGCACGCAACGTCGGACTGGATGGAAATGGAAAAAGAGCGTGGCATTTCGATTACCACATCAGTCATGCAATTCGAGCACAATGGAAAGTTGCTTAACTTACTGGATACGCCTGGGCATGAAGACTTTTCTGAAGATACCTACCGCACATTAACAGCGGTTGATTCTGCGTTAATGGTGATCGATTGCGCCAAAGGTGTGGAAGCGCGGACAATCAAGCTCATGGAAGTGTGTCGTTTGCGCGACACACCGATTATTACTTTTATTAACAAGCTTGATCGCGAAGGGCGAGACCCGCTTGAGCTAATAGATGAAGTTGAATCAGTGCTGAAGATTGAGTGCGCGCCAATGACGTGGCCCGTGGGTATGGGTAAACGCTTTAAAGGCGTTTATCATATTTATAATGACGAAGTGCACGTGTTCAGCCCGACGCACGGTGGGAAAATCGCCACTGGTGTTGTTTTTAAAGGGCTATATGACCCTAAGCTCAAAGACCTCTTGGGCAATGACGAAGATTTTTTTGAAGAATTAGAATTGGTGCGTGAAGCGAGCACGCGGTTTGATATAGACGCCTATTTAGCGGGCAAACAAACGCCCGTGTTTTTTGGTTCAGCGGTTAATAATTTTGGTGTGGGTGAATTATTAGATGCCTTTGCTAAATACGCGCCGCCACCGCAAGCTCGTCGAGCGATTGAAAGAGAGGTAACACCGTCGGAAGATAGTTTTTCAGGCTTTGTGTTTAAGGTGCAGGCGAACATGGACCCGGCGCATCGTGATAGGATTGCATTCATGCGCATCTGCTCCGGCCGTTACGAACAAGGAATGAAAATGAACCATGTCCGCTTAGGCAAAAATATACAAGTGGGTAACGCGATAACCTTTCAAGCCGATAGTCGAAAAAGTGTCAAGCAAGCTTTTGCTGGCGACATTATTGGTTTGCATAATCACGGTACCATTCAAGTCGGCGACACCTTCACGCAAGGCGAGAAATTGAAGTTTGGTGGTATTCCTTACTTTGCACCGGAGCTATTTCGTAAAGCAATTTTAAAAGATCCGCTTAGAATGAAGGCTCTACAAAAAGGCCTAAAGCAATTAACCGAAGAAGGTGCAACCCAGCTATTTAAACCACTTAAAAATAACGACCTTATTTTAGGCGCCGTAGGCGTTTTGCAGTTTGAAGTGACCGCGCACCGCCTTAAAAGCGAGTATAACGTTGAGTGTGTTTACGATAACGCGCCGATTACAACCGCGCGCTGGGTTACCTGTGATGACCCGCAAAAACTGGAAGAATTCAAGAAGAAAACGCACGAAAACTTGGCCGAAGATGGTGGTGGATATTTGGTTTATTTGGCGAAAAGTCGCGTTAATTTATCGTTGACCGAGGAACGTTGGCCTGAAATCACGTTTAGTTCAACACGAGAACTGTAATAAAGCGAAAGACGGAGGAAAGTGATGCCTGAGAAAAGTTTTACGATTGATGCTTTAGAGCTAGGTCCAATGGATAATTTTGTTTACCTTATTCAAGATCATGAGAGTAAACGAGCCGCCATTGTTGACCCTGCATGGGATGCGCCTAAAGCAGTAGATCTGATGAAGCAAAGAGGCTATGCGATCACCGATATTTTATTAACGCACAGTCACCATGATCATATAAACGGCATTGATGATGTACTGAGCAGCTTTGATGCGCAGCTGCATTTATTAAAGCAAGAAGCCAGTTTTTGGGGCGAACACGGTGGTACGCCGAGCCTTCACTACGATGGCGATGAAATCATACTCGGGAAAACACCTATTAAAATACTACACACGCCGGGGCACACACCCGGTTCGGCTTGCTATCACGTCGGTGATGAGCTGCTGACTGGCGATACGATGTTTGTATTTGGTTGTGGGCGTTGCGATTTATCCGGCGGTGATCCAGATGTGATGTTCAATACCTTAAATAAAATTAAAACAGGCCTGCCCGCCACAACCATTATCCGCCCAGGACATAATTACGCAGTTAAGAAAAGCTCAACATTAGACGAGCAAATCAAAGGCAATCCGTTTTTGCGGCATCACAATGTACAAGATTTTATTCAATACCGAATGAATACGCCAAAGCGTAAAACGCCGTATGATGCAGAGCCAAATGCGCATTGTCAGCATAAGCATTAAGTCAGCCTAAGCTGAGCTCGTTTTTTTCAATAAGGCAATAATATCCGTGAGTAGGACCTCCTGATTGTCGCTATCGGTCCGTGCGCGATACTCCACCACGCCATTATCTAAGCCGCGCTCGCCAAGTACGATCCGGTGAGGAATGCCGATCAGCTCCATGTCTGAGAACATAAATCCGGGGCGCACTTTTCTATCATCAAATAGCACGTCAAAACCGGCAGTTGTTAGTTCTTCATACAATTTCTCAGCGGCCTCTTTTAAGCGTTCAGACTTGTGCATGTTCATTGGTAAAAGCGCAATTTGGAATGGCGCTAACGCGGTCGGCCAAATAATACCTCTGTTATCATGATTTTGTTCGATGGCAGCGGCAATAACACGGGTTACGCCAAGGCCATAACAACCCATGGTCATGGTTTTATTTTTGCCATTTTCGTCTAAAACGGACGCCTTCATGGCCTTGCTGTATTTAGTGCCTAATTGAAAAACATGCCCCACTTCAATACCGCGAGCAATGGTTAGCGTTCCGTGCCCGTCCGGGCTTAGGTCGCCCTCTATCACTTGGCGTATATCTTCAACACGTGCCGGTTCTGCTAAGTCACGGGCCCAATTTACATTGGTGTAATGCATGTTGTTTTCGTTAGCGCCGCAAACAAAATTAGCCAGATGTGCAGCACTGCGGTCAACAATTATTGAGATATTTAAGCCAATAGGGCCGATATAACCCGCATCGCAAGCGGTAGCGTTTTGAATTTCTACGTCACTGGCCATGGTAAGCGGGCTGGCAACGCCATCTAGCTTCTCAGCTTTAATCTCATTTACTGTGTGGTCGCCGCGCAGCAATAAAGCGACGACGCTATCATCGTCGCCTTTAACGATCAGTGTTTTTAGGCACTGAGAGGTGGCAACGTTCAAAAACGTGCTTATTTCTTCAATGCTTCGTTGGTTCGGTGTTGCCACCTTGCTTAATGCTTCGCCTGCATCTGCGCGTTTTCCAGCAGGCGCAAGAGCTTCGGCTTTTTCAACATTGGCTGCGTACTGGCTTTCGGTCGAAAAGGCGATGGCATCTTCGCCCGCGTCGGCTAACACATGAAACTCGTGTGAGGCGTTACCACCAATAGAGCCGGTGTCAGCAAGAACTGCGCGAAAATTCAGGCCTAGCCGCGTAAAAACATTGCTATACGCTTGGAACATCTGGTCGTACGTTTGCTGTAAGGACTCATCATCTAAATGGAAGGAATAGGCGTCTTTCATAATGAATTCGCGGGCGCGCATAATGCCAAAGCGTGGGCGAATTTCATCACGAAACTTGGTTTGAATTTGATAATAATTAATGGGCAACTGCTTGTAACTTTTAATCTCGTTGCGCGCCAATTCGGTAATGATTTCTTCGTGAGTGGGTCCTAGGCAAAACTCACGGCCGTGACGGTCGTGTAACCGTGCTAATTCAGGTCCATATTCCTCCCAGCGCCCGGACTCTTTCCAAAGTCCAGCAGGTTGGACAACAGGCATGGAAACTTCCAGTGCGCCCGTGCTGTTCATTTCGTCACGAATAATCGCTTCAACCTTTTGTAACACACGAACGCCCAGAGGCAGCCAAGTGTACAAGCCGGCAGCGAGTTTGCGCACAAGGCCCGCGCGAATCATTAATTGATGGCTGGCAATCTCAGCATCTGACGGGGTTTCTTTAACGGTATTAAGGGGGAATTGGCTAGTCCGCATGAGTTTATATGGCAATTGAATCAAAGAGCATATCTTAAATTGTTGCTATATAAGTTTCCAGTCAAAGTTGTTGGTCGAGTGCTTGCTTATCGTTATCAATAATTTCTTCAATATGTGAAATAAACGGATCAATAACGAACGCTTGATCGCGTAAATAATCCGCTTTAATAAAGTTTATATCCGGTATTTGCTCTGCAACGGTATCAACGTAGGCATAAATACGGTCAATCAATTTACCGCCATTTCTAAACCACGCCCAACAGACGGGTAGGTAACGCCAGAACACACCGTTTCCGACCAGCCAAAGCCCAAGTTCTCGCAAACAATACGGGTTAACTTAGTTGCCTCTGCATTGGCTTCAACAACCGACGTGCCTCGCCCAACTACAACTAACATGGTGTCGTATAAATCGCCCGTGTTTGGAGTTTCGTTCAAGCCAAGCGATTCTAAAATGCGCGTTTGAAACGCATTAAGCATAGGTAATTATATATAAATTTACACTAAATAATTAAAATAGTGTCGTATTCTACTAAATAGGGTGTATAATAACACCCATGATAAACAAAAATTTTAACACAATCCTTGACTTAATTAACGCATTCCCTGATGAACAGGCTTGCATTGACCACTTAGAGCAACTACGTTGGAATGGTAATGTCATATCTCCATTCGATAGCACATCAAAAGTTTACAAATGTGCTGGCAACAAGTATCGTTGCAAGAACACCGCTAAATACTTTAACGTAAAGACACAGACATTATTTGACAATTCAAAGGTCAAACTTCAAAAGTGGTTTTTAGCCATTTGGTTAGTAACATCACACAAAAAAGGCATATCAAGCATTCAATTATCAAAAGACATTGGTACTACACAAAAGACAGCATGGTTTATGTTACAACGCATTCGTAACTGTTTTGGCTTTGATAATGAAAATGACCTATCAAATACCGTGGAAGTGGACGAAACCTATGTAGGTGGCAAGAATAAGAATAAACACGCCGATAAACGACTTAAAGGCGTTCAAGGCAGAAGCACTAAAGATAAAGCACCAGTATTTGGTATGGTAGAGCGTGGCGGTAAACTAAACGCCAAATTAGTTGATGATGTAACCGTTAGAACATTAACCAATGAGATTGTAAAGCACGTCAAAGACGCTACTATTTACTCTGATGAATGGTTAGGTTGCAACGCTTTAAAACGCATATACGACCATCAATTTATCAAGCACGGCAAAGGTCAATACGTTAATGGCAGAGTCCACACAAACACTATTGAGGGTTTTTGGTCTATTCTTAAACGTGGCATTGTTGGTATTTATCACTTTACAAGCGTTAAGCACCTGCAAAAATACGTAGATGAGTTTGTTTTTAGATACAACACAAGACATGGTAACGAGCAAGAACGGTTTAACTTGTTGCTTGAGAATTTGGAGCATAGACTAACTTATAAGGAGTTAATAAAATGAAAAAAAACCAACAAATTACAATAAACAACACAAGTATCAATGTTGCTCGTACCAGTGAGAGTGATTATGTTTCTTTGACCGACATGCTAAAAGAAAAAGATGGAGAGTTTTTTATTTCAGATTGGTTGAGAAATAGAAATACAATAGAATTTTTAGGTGTTTGGGAGCAAATGCATAATCAAGATTTTAATTATGGCGAATTCGCCATAATTAAAAGTAAGGTGGGTTTGAATAGTTATAAAATCAGTATAAAAGAGTGGTCTGAAAAGACTAATTCTATTGGTTTAACAGCAAAAACAGGTAGATATGGCGGTACTTACGCTCACCAAGATATTGCCTTTGAATTTGCTTCTTGGATTAGTCCGATATTTAAACTTCTTTTGATTAAAGAGTTTCAAAGATTAAAGGAAATTGAGAGTAACGAACATAATCTTGATTGGAATGTAAAGAGATTAATTAGCAAGACTAATTACAAGTTGCAAACAGAAGCAATTAAAAATTACATTATCCCTAAATCTGTATTGGCAGCAAACATGCAGGGCATTGAGTATGCAAATGAAGCAGAAGTGATAAATATGGCAGTTTTTAGTTACACTTCAAAACAATGGAAGCAACAAAATCCGAAAGCAGTATTAAATAATGAAAATATTAGAGATATTGCAAGTATAAATGAATTGGCGGTTTTATCTACATTAGAAGCTATGAATTCTAACATGATTAAACAAGGAGTCGACAGACACGAAAGATTAAATGCCTTAAGAGAGATGGCACAAGACCAATTATCAACCTTAAATAGGATGTCAGACGATGAAAAATCTTTGAAAAAAATTGGTGAAAGTGTGTATATTCAAAATAAACAAAATAGTGATTTCGACAAATCCCTAAAACAAGCAATAGACCATAACCCAAAAGATTAAAAAATCAGACTACCGTTAAATTGGTAGTCACTTGGTTTAGTGTAATTTTATATATAATTACCTAATCATATTATCTTGTAAACCCAGTTCCTGTCCGCATTCAATCGTTAACTGAGGGTACTTTTCCTGGTATGTCGTCAGTACCAATGGAATGTCATTTTTAGCATACGTAGCCGCAAACAACACACCGGGAGCCGCGTAAATATGCGCAACGCCGTGGGCAACCAGCTTGTCCAACGCCATATAAATATTCGGTGAAGAATACTCTAAAAAACCGTATTCAACCTTAGCCGTAGGAAAACGCTCACGCAAACCTTTTGCCAATAAACTGAATTCCTCTTCAGCCATTTTGGCGCGGCTACCGTGCATTGAAATATACAGGTGATAGAGATTTTGGTTTGGCGGGGGGCGGGTTAAGGAGAGTCGCCTTTGCTTATCATGTTCAATCTACGCGAGATGCTAGTTTCTTATAAATTGCCTTTTTATCCCGCTTGCCGACAGCTAAAACATAAACCATGATCTCATCATCAATTACCTCGTAGGCTAATCTATAGCCAGCGGTGCGTAACTTAATTTTGTAAACAGAATCGTACCTTTTTAACTTGGCAGACGGTACATGTGGATTTCCTAATCTTTTTAAGAGCTTGCTTTTAAACTGTTTTCTAAGTGGTTCCGCTAATTTATCCCACTCTTTTTTAGCAGCAGGTAAAAACTTTAACTTATAAGTCATTTATATCAATTTCAACAGCACTTGATAAATCACCGCGTCTTTTGTCGATTATCTTTCCCAGTTCATAATCATCTAAAACCTCCATTAACCACTCGTATGCCTCAGCAGGGACCAAATAGGCCGTGGGTTTATTATGATTCAAAATCGCAATAACCGCGCCATCTGCTTCATTCAGTAGGGAGGTAGGGTTCTTTTTTAGCTCAGAAATACTCGCTGAACATTCGGCTAATACTTGCCTCATGATAAACGCTCCAAATTAAGTATTTAATTAAGGTCTTATTTTAAACCTTAATTAATTTTATTGCACTTTATCTTTTAAGGCCAGCAGCAAGTGTTTGTTAGGGCTTTAGATTGACAAGAATCAAGCTAGCTACCCCACTGAGCTAGTGGCCCCTACGTTTTGTTGAAATAAGATAGGAAAATAATAAACCCTGTTTTCAAGAGAGTTACTACGGTTTTCACAATGCAAAACGCCAAGGTGCGTGCAGTGCATATTCTGGTTCAAAGTGAACACCTATTCTGGACTAGTGTGAACACCGATTCTGGTTTTACTGTGAACACCCCTTTTTTGATTTCTGAGTATGTTTCTTTACACTTTTTACCTTGTTTTTCGAAAAGCAAAGAAAGGTGTTGTTTCCATGGTTCATAGTCAACAGAGGATATACAGTTATCTCTAACCTCTATTTGCAATAGAGAATATGCGGATAAAATAAACTCGCGTTTAATTAAAGGATATTCACTATTATTATCAGGGCCCTCAGCACGTGCACGGGCAGTGCCCGTGCTGACAGTATAACCCAGCAAATTCGCATGAATTTTGTTATAATGCATCATGCAAAAATCATTCTCAACACAGCCCAACCTCTTCTTTTCAACCGCTGACTTAGACCACCCTATTCTTCATGGTCTTGATGACACAGAGGCCTTGTTGGAATGGCCTGAAATAGAAACATTGCTCACCTCAATCTATGCTTCTAACACAGGTCGTCCCAGTTACCCTTTGCTGACGCTATTTCGAAGCTTGCTGCTTGGCGCATGGTATCAACTATCCGAGGTGCAGTTGGCCCGGTGTTTATACAGAGACTTATTGTTCCGTAAATTCTGCCGTTTGGAGCTTGGTGGTCATGTGTCAACAACGCCCGAAAACTGAACCACTCCATCAACTGCAAAGTGATCCACTGTGTTTTATTTCATTAAAAGAGGAATTAGAGCACTTATTTAAAAAGAAAAACCTAAGCGAAGTCTCTAAAGAGCAAATGGAAAGCAACATCAACGCGTTAAATGTAATTTATAGCCAATCAAAAGAGCTAGAACGTAAGAACCAGCTAATAAAAGCCAAATACGATAACGACGAAAAGTACGCCCGCTTACATAAACGTTTAATGGAAAAAGACCCATTAACCGATAGTGAAAGCAAACTGTTTGATGCCTTTACAGGGCAAAAGCAGAGGTTAATAAGCAAATAGAGAAAAACGCAAAAATGCTTGATAATGAAAACTTTGTTGAAAAAATGATGATGCGTTTAGTGATTGACCAATTTAGAACCAAACGAAAGATCCCTTTAACCGCGTCAACAACCAAGCGAATTAATCATCTACTGGTTAAAGAGTATATGAATGAATACCATGGCTTTGCGGCATAGCATGTTGTGTTTCAATTGATACACGCTATAATTGTATTTCAAACGTAACACAAATAGAGGCTTCCCATGAAAACATCCATTATCAACGCAAGAGTAAGGCCTGAGCTAAAAGGTGATGTTGAGAAGATTTTATCCAAACTAGGCATTAGCACAACACAAGCGATTAGCATGTTTTTTGAACAGATTAAAATAAACCGTGGCATTCCTTTTTCATTACAATTGCCGAATGATGAAACAGCAGAAGCAATGCAAGATGCTCGACATAATAAAAATTTAAAGTCGCTAGATATTAACCAAATTAAGCAATGAATTTTGTTCAAACTCGGTTTTTTGTCAAAGATTTAAGCAAGGCAAAAATGAGTGATAAACATTTCACCAAATTTATCACCTACCTGAACATTTTATCAACGCAACAAACCTTACCTACTGAAGCCAAAGACCACGCGCTGAGTGGTGATTGGAATGATTTTAGAGAATTCCACATCAGCGGTGATTTACAGGTTGAGACCTCAGCACCTGCGCTGACAGTGTAACCCAACAAATTCACATTAATTTTGCTATAATGCATCATGCAAAAATCATTCTCAACACAGTCCAACCTTTTCTTTTCAACCGCTGACTTAGACCACCCTATTCTTCATAGTCTTGATGACACAGAAGCCTTGTTGGAATGGTCTGAAATAGAAACATTGCTCACCTCAATCTATGATTCTAACACGGGGCACCCCAGTTACCCTTTACTGACGCTATTTCGAAGCTTGCTGCTTGGCGTATGGTATCAACTATCCGATGTGCAGTTAGCCCAGTGTTTATATAGGGACTTATTGTTCCGTAAATTCTGCCGTTTGGAACTTGGTGGTTCTGTTCCAGAAGCATCGACTATAGGGCGGTTTAGAACGCAGTTGGTTGAACACGATCTATGGGACCGATTGCTAGGTGAGATCAATCGTCAGCTTGAAGTAAAAAACATCATCATGAAAGGGGGTCGCATGAATATTATTGACGCGACACCTATAGAGGCGCACCTTATTGTTAGGTGATGAGAGTGCACTGTATGCGGATGCTGCTTATAGCTCACAACAGGCCCGAGATAAGTTAGCTAAGTTCGGCATGGCCGATCAAGTGCAACGCAAGGGGTATCGAGGTAAACCTTTATCAAAACAAGAGCAAGCCCGCAACAAAGCCATTGCGGTCACTCAAGCAGGTGGTGAGCGACCCTTTGCCACGTATAAGAGACATTATGGGCTTGCCAGAACTCGATTTATGGGGCTGGGCAAAAATGCAACCGTTTATGGCTTAGCTGCCATGGCTGCGAACATTCGCAAAGGAGCTAAGTGTTTAACGCTCTACGGTATACCAGAGCCAAGTTATGCGGGGTAGCTGTGTCAAAAACCAGAGAAAAGCACTAAAAACAGGCATGAAATCGATTTTTTAGGCATTAAATGACCTAAAGCAACGTATTTGACGGAAAAATAGGAGCGGTCTCATGAAGGTGGATAAAGCTGTTGGTTGCGCTGTCAGCGCTAGCACCTCCAGTACACGTACTGAGGTCTCATTTAATTGTTTTTTTGTGTCTAGCTACACAATTACACTTTACTGCCTCTAACGCCCTTGTGCTTCTGGTTTGTCCTTGTTTATCAATGGTTTGAGTGGGGCGGCGGGAACTGCCTTAGCGCCTTAACCATTTTATTTATCAATAGATAAATAACCCAACTATCGGCTGGTGTTACTACCTGTGTTACTAAAGAAAAAATCACCTACCAAGCTGAACTCACTCAAAACTCTAATACATTGCTAATATAACGTTACATGCTACATTAATATTTAATAGAAGCTATTGCAAAGGTAAAGTTATGGCTAGAAATACATCGGTAATACTGGGCGAGCATTTTCATGAACAACGTTGGCTAGACCCTGTATTAAAGCAGGAATGTAAGCAGGTGGTGGACTGGAGCCAAGTTGATAAAGATGACTATCTGCTGGCTATGGAGCGCAGCCCCGTTAAAGATGTTGAAATTAAGGTGTTACTCAAGCAGGCAGTTACTGACAAAATAGATGACAGCAGCATTTATATGAAAGGCATAGATGCCAGTTATTACTATGAAGGCTATACCCTTTATAAGACCGATGAGATGAATGGCAAATGAAAAATAAACTGTTCATCATTTACCACGGTGTGCATTTTAGGAAATGGATATATAGCCAATGACAAAAAGTGGATCTATAAAGGTCTTTGATGAGCAGAGTATTCGCTCTCTATGGGATGATGAACAAGAAGAATGGTGTTTTTCTGTTATTGATGTGGTGGCGGTATTAACCGACAGTGATAACCCCGCCGCCTATTGGCGCAAGCTTAAGCAGCGCTTGAAACAAGAAGGCAATGAAAGCGTGACAAATTGTCACGCTTTAAAAATGCGCGCCAAAGATGGCAAAATGCGAAAAACAGATTGTGCAACGACAGAGCAATTATTCCGTTTAATTCAGTCAATTCCATCACCTAAAACTGAACCTTTTAAACTATGGATGGCACAAGTTGCTAGTGAACGTATAGATCAGCTTCAAGATCCTGAATTGTCTATTTGTTTAGTGCCGTATTCTTCTGGACTCAGTTATAATGACCTAAAAGGAGTCGACTTATGGGAAGTATATTACACGCTAACGCCACGACCACGCCAAGAATCAGAAAAGAAATACAAGCGTCTAACCAGACACTAAAAGCCTCTTGCATCCAATCTTTTTGAACGGGCTTGCGCTAATGGTATTTCAGGGAATGAGCCGAAACTTAAGTTGGCTCTTTTTTTTGAGTGTGGACGGTAATAATTAAAGAACCACAGTTTTGAACTATTTGGTTTAACTTTTAAGGACAGCCCGTCACCATCAGAAAGGTTGAATTCCTTTGCTTTAGGTTTGGCTTGTTTAACTTCTATATTGGTAAGAGGTTTTGTTGTTCTAGCCACTTGTAGTAACACTGGGGTTGTTGTATTCGGCTTGATGTTACTACGAGCGTTACTAAAAACTAGGATTTGATGGTTTATTCTAGGACGCTATAGGCATTAAAAAAGCCGCTAACTCTAGTAAGTTAGCGGCTTGCGAGGTTGTTTTAAGTCTTCCTAAGACCTCTTATGGTGGAGACGGCGGGAATCGAACCCGCGTCCGCAAGCACTCCGCCCTCGGCTCTACATGTTTATCCTATAACTTTTAGTTTAATTAGTGGCTACCCGATAGGCTAGGAATACCAAAAACGATTCCGGTAAGTTTTAGTAGATCCGCCCCGAACAAGCTTCACTACGATCTTATGAGCTATGATGCCTGAATGCCCCGAAGGTCTCTGGACGCATAAGCACGGCTCCAGTCAGACAGCAATCTACTGGTTCTTAAGCAGCGATTGCGTAGTTGTCGTCGTTTGCAACTATAATTTTTCAGATGTTTTACGAGGTTCCTGAAAGCTCGACATGCACCTAAGGTTTTGCTACCCGCGTCGAAGCCAGGTCGTCCCCTTTGGTTTATGTCTGATACTATACCTGACGATAGGTTCATTAAATAGTTTTTAATTTATTAACGGTTAGGAAAATTATGGCGTTTAATAAAAATTTGTTGCTAACGTTTTTTGTTTTGTGTTGTATGTTGCTGTTGCTTTGGTGGCCAAGCTTTTCAACTTTAGGCGATTTGTTCGGCTATGCAGAAAAAGCCGAATATAAGGGCGTCTCCTTGCTGGATTTCTTTAAAGCGGAATTACTTGTTTTGGTGACGGTTTGGGGCTTTTTAATATCGTATAAACAAAACCGCGTCGATGATGGTGATCGCCTTGTGGTGAAACACATTATTCTCATGGTGTTTATTATTGGACAGGTTTTCATGGGGTTTTTTGCTGGCGGCTTTTTGGTGCATCAAGACGTGTCATGGTATCAAGTGGTGCACGAAAGCAGTGAAGTAATGCCGTCGCAAGCGGTTATCTTGCTGATTTGTTACCCCTTGTACTTGTTTTTCGGCGGAGGTGCGTATCTATATGCAAAAACACGCTTGCCCGCTTTTTTAAGAAATAAGCAGGTGGCTTTTCTGGTGTTGGCTTTTGCACCCTTGGCATTTTTGCCCCATTACAATACGGACATGATGGTTTTCAACAGCATTGTGGCTGAATTTGCCTATCTGGCCGCGTATTGGTTGTTGAGTATCTGTTGGGCGGTTTTCGGCGTGATGTTTCTTATCATTAAGTCAACACAAGAAATTTTCAAGGGTTTGAGTGATCCTTTCGGTGATATGTAGGAAAGATTA
The DNA here is from genome assembly GCA_002101205.1 of Cycloclasticus sp. symbiont of Poecilosclerida sp. N. GTDB lineage: Bacteria > Pseudomonadota > Gammaproteobacteria > Methylococcales > Cycloclasticaceae > Cycloclasticus. The sequence continues at coordinate 84,788 of LWTM01000074.1, forward strand.
AGCGTGCTTCATAATGCGCTGTTTTTCACGTTGCCAATCTTTGTTTTTAGCGGTTGCGCGCTTATCATGTAGCCGCTTGCCTTTTGCTGAACCAATTTCAAGTTTCACGCGGCCTTTTACCCAATACATTGATAGCGGCACGATGGTGTAGCCTTTACGTTCAACAAGTGTGACTAAGTTAATCAGTTCTTTGCGGTTAAGTAATAGTTTGCGCAAACGCGTTTGCATGGGGTTAATGTGCGTAGACGCACTCAGCAGTGGGGATATATGGGCACCTACAAGCCATGCCTCGCCATTTTTTAAGGATACATGGCTTTCTTTTAATTGTACCCGTCCGTCACGAATACTTTTAACCTCCCAGCCTTCCAAGACCACGCCGGCTTCAAAGCGTCGCTCGATAAAGAAGTCGTGGGTTGCTTTTTTGTTAGACGCGATATGGTTTGGGTGTGTTTTTTTCTTTTTTCCAGCCATGGGTCATTCTATTCTAGAGGCCCAACAAACGCTATAAAAGATGAATCTCTGGGCTCCAGATTAGACCTAATTAGCATTTCACGCGGGGCTATACGCTTTTTTAAGCCCCCTTTTTAACCGATGCGGCTTATGGCAAAGAGAGCGGGCCAAAAGCCTGCTCCTCGGCGCCTTATCGTCGGCAATCAGTGCTTAACTGAGTTATTCTGCTACAAAGCCGTTGTTTTTGTTCGACTTTGGGTTAAATAGGCGGTGGTTAAAACGCCGTCAGCGCAACAGGGCCTGGCTCCATTATATGATTAACTTAATTGACATTTAAGTGTTGGCGATCTACATCAACTGAGAACCAACGAAAACAGGGGACTAAACGTCTAAATTAGAAACTTCTAGAGCGTTCTTTTCGATGAATTTTCGTCTAGGTTCAACTTCGTCGCCCATCAGGGTTGTAAAAACCTCATCGGCTGCGATCGCATCTTCTATCCTCACTTGTAATAGGCGCCGTGAATCAGCATCCAGTGTCGTTTCCCATAGTTGTTCTGGGTTCATTTCCCCAAGACCTTTGTAGCGTTGGATTTGCTGACCTTTTCTGGCTTCTTTCATTAGTAAGCCAAAAACCTCTTTAAAGCTCGAAACCTCGTGTCTTTTTTCATTAATAACCAAAGAGGAGTCCGTATCAAACATACCTTTAAGTGTTTTTCCAAAACTAACAAACCGTTTATATTCTCCTGATTTAAAGAAAAGAGACGTCATTTCGAATACCCTCTCTACACCGTGGGATATACTAGAACAGCTCATCACCCACTTCTCTTCGGAATAATCTAGCGACAAGCTATATTTTGTTGGGCTATCCTCAATAGAGTTAAGTTTTGTTTCAACCCCCTCCAGCCACGCCTCTAGCTCAACCTTGTTATAACGCTCACTAATCTCGTCAGCGCTTAGTAATTCATTTAGAACAAGCTCATCATACCGGCCCGATAACCTAGCAATCATCGCCTCTATTTGAATATGTTCTTTTGCCATCTCTTCCAGCGCCAATCCTGATATTGCAGGCGCTGTATCACTAATAACTAAGCTCGCTTTTTGCAAAGCAAGCTGAAGTAAGTAGCTGTTCAGTTCGTTATCATCTTTTACATAATACTCTTGTTTGCCTTTCTTCACCTTGTATAAAGGGGGCTGAGCAATATAAACATGGCCCCGCTCTATAAGCTCTCGCATTTGGCGGTAGAAAAACGTGAGCAACAGCGTGCGAATGTGTGAGCCGTCCACGTCGGCGTCCGTCATAATAATAATCTTGTGGTAGCGCAGGTTTTCTGGGTTATATTCTTCTTTTCCTATTCCGCAGCCCAGGGCGGTTATCAGCGTTCCGACCTCTTCTGAGGATAACATTTTATCGAAACGGGCTTTTTCTACGTTTAAGATCTTTCCTTTTAGTGGCAAAATAGCCTGCGTTTTCCTATCTCTGCCTTGCTTTGCAGAGCCGCCGGCAGAGTCCCCTTCCACTAAAAATATTTCTGACAGTGCTGGGTCCTTTTCTTGGCAGTCAGCCAATTTACCCGGCAGACCCGCTATATCGAGTGCTGATTTTCTTCGCGTTATTTCTCTCGCTTTCCTCGCCGCGTCTCTCGCTCTAGCCGCCTCCATCATCTTTCCTGCAATCTCTTTGGCCTCAGATGGGTTCTCCAACAAAAACTCTTGTAGGGCCTCTGACAGTGACGACTCTACGATTGCTTTAACCTCCGAAGAAACGAGCTTGTCTTTTGTTTGTGATGAGAACTTAGGGTCCGGAACCTTAACCGAAAGAACGGCCGTTAAGCCCTCCCTTGCGTCATCACCAGACGTGACTACTTTTTGCTTCTTCGCCAGGCCGAGCCCCTCAATATATTGATTAAGCGTTCTTGTAAGCCCGGCTCTAAAACCGGCCAAATGTGTTCCGCCATCTCGTTGTGGGATGTTATTGGTATAACAAAAAATATTCTCTTGATACGAATCATTCCACTGCAATGCGACCTCTACGGTGACGTCGTTTTTATCGGTGTTTATGTAAATAATGTTTTCGTGTATTGGCGTTTTGTTTTTATTTAAGTAGCTTACAAACGCGCGTATCCCCCCGTCATATTCAAAAACCTCTTCTTTTGCTGTTCTCTCATCCGACAAGCGGATGCGCACCCCGAGGTTTAAAAAAGACAGTTCTCGAAGTCTTTTTGCCAACAGATCAAAGTGAAACTCTATATTTGAGAAGGTGTCTGTGCTGGGTTTAAATTTAATGCTTGTTCCTGTTTTATCTGACGGCCCGGTTTCCTTTAGTGGCTCAACGGGCTCTCCTTTTTTATACTGCTGGTAGTAAACCGCGCCATTTCGTTGAATGATTAGCTCCAACTCCTCAGACAAGGCATTAACAACCGAGACACCCACTCCGTGCAGACCGCCTGAAACCTTATAGGCACTATCATTAAACTTACCGCCTGCGTGTAAAACCGTCATAATGACTTCGGCAGCGGAGCGGTTCTCTTCGGGGTGAATGTCAACCGGGATCCCTCTTCCATCATCTGTTATTGTCACCGAGTTATCGCTGTGTATCGTCACCGCCACCTCGGTACAAAACCCCGCCAGGGCCTCATCTATTGAATTATCAACCGCCTCAAAAACCATGTGGTGTAAGCCTGAGCCGTCGTCTGTGTTGCCAATATACATGCCGGGTCTTTTCCTAACCGCATCTAAGCCCTTTAAAACCTGTATGTTTGATGAGTCATAGGTTTCTTCGTTGTTTTGTTTTATCACTGTATGTCCTTTTCTTGTATTTCGCCATGTTTCACGTGAAACACCTTTGTTTCATTCTTCTTAATAAATGCTAAAAACCGCTTCTGGTTTGTTGTTGTAACAAAAACTTGCGTGTCTAGCCCCTCTAACAACAGCATCACTTTTTTTAAATTATCTGCATCTAGTTCGGCCCCAATATCATCAAGCAAAACGCAAACCGACTTGCTCGCCGCCTTACTCATCAGTTTTATTTGAGCCAAATACAGCGCGATAACTAAAAGCTTCATTTGTCCGCGAGACAAAAAGTCTTTGGCCAACTTGTTGTTCGCCATTACTTTAATGTCTGACTTATGGGTGCCTATAGTCGAAAAACCATACCGCTTGTCTCTATCTGCCGCCTTCGCCATGGCTTCGGCCAAAGAACTGTCTTTGTCCCAGCCTTTTAAATATTCAATTTTAATATCTACGTCCTGAATAAAGCCCCTTAGGATTGCTGCTAGTTCTTTTTCCATCAACCGAACGTAGTTCTCTCTTTCGTTTGTTATCATTATACCGTATTCAACAAGCTTAGTATCCCACACATTCAAGGTGTCAAACTGTCTTGTTTTTAGTAATTTGTTCCGTTGTTTGAGTAGTTGGTTGTACTTTTTTGATATGTTTAAAAACTGATGTTTCACGTGAAACACGCCTAAATCTATAAACCCTCTTCTAGCCGCCGACCCGTTTTCTAAAAGTGTTTGAGACTCTGGTCTTATTAGGTGTGTGTAAAGGTGTCTAGATAGTTCCGATGCTTTGCTCTGTGTTTTTTCGTTTATGCGGACGGTTGTCTTTCGCTCGCTTTTCTTGATTGCTATTTTACTGATCCCTTCTTTTGTGCTTAGCTTTGCAAAAACAACAAGGCTCTCTTTGCTGTGGCTTATGACTTTTTTTATATTTCGAGTCCGAAAAGAGCGGCCCCGGCTTAATAAGTACAGGGACTCTAATACGGTTGTTTTGCCACTCCCGTTCGGGCCCACTATTATGTTTAGCTTTTTTGACGGCTGTAGGGTTGCTTTTTGGACGTTTCTAACCGTTTGGATATGAATGTCTAAAAAGGCCACTGCTTTAAAAGCCTGTCTATATTCGCATCGGCATAATCACCCAGCGACTACTTTTATCGTTTGGGTTTTCTAAAAGGCAACTGCTGTTGGTGTCAGTAAATGATACCTGAACCTCTTTTGAATCAATAACATTTAGCGCGTCCATCAGGTAGCTTGAATTAAACCCCATACTTATTTCTTCGCTTTCGTAGTTAATCACAACCTCTTCTTCCGCTTCGTCTTGCTCTGTATTGTTTGCGTTGATGGTCATTAGGTGGTGGGATAAATCTAACCGGATCCCTTTGTATTTTTCATTCGAGAGTATTGAAACGCGGGCGAGAGCTGATTTGAACAGTTCTTTATCAATGATAAAACTATGCTTGCTTTCTTCTGGGACGACGTTTTTAAAATCCGGGAATTTGCCATCAATGAGTTTTGTATTTAATTGCACGCTTTCAAAACCAAACTTAATGCTGTTTTTTGCAACACTAACATCAATGGCGCCATCGAATTTTTCAATCAGCCGTAGTAACTCTTGAGCCGCTTTTCTAGGAATAATAAGTTGACTTATTGATTGCTCTTCATTCGAAATGCTGTTTTTTGCTAACGCTAACCGGTGTCCATCTGAGGCCACGGTCTGTAGTTCCCCCTGAACAACCTCCATCATCAAACCATTCAAATAGTAACGCACGTCTTGTTGGGCCATACAAAAGACCGTTTTACTAAAGGCTTTGAAAAAAGTGCTCTGGTCTATTGCTATTTGACTGGTGTAGCTTGATTCATCAAATAAAGGGTATTCATCAGCAACTAGTGTTCTTAAGGTAAAACGACTTTTTCCCGAGTTTATGAGCAATTCATTTTCTTTAAAAGACAGTTTCATGATTGAATCGTCGGGCAGGGAGCGGCAAATGTCCAAGAGCTTTCTTCCCGGGATGGTTGTTTTGAAGTTTTCCTTTGTGTCAACCTTCAGCGATGAACTAACTTGAACCTCTAAATCAGAGCCAGTAAGGTTTAAAACCCCACCTTTTGTCTGGAAATAAATGTTTGATAGTATCGGTATTGTTTGTCTTCTTTCAACAACGCCAAAAACCTTCTGTAAGGGCTCTAGTAAACTTTCTTTATTAATATTTAATTTCATTTTAAATCATTTATTATAGTTATTAGGGAAAGAAAAACGGTTATTAACTTGTTTTTCTTTTATTATTCAATTACTTAGCCTTGTTTAACTTCGTTGCTTTACGCCTTTAGCCTGTGGGTAGCTTGTTGATAAGCATACCACTAACTTTATCCACAGACTAAACACATTAATGGGAAAGGGTTCTTAACAAGTTTATATAATCTTCATCAATCTTTTGGTCCGAGCTGCGCAGCTCTAAAACTTTTCGTGTGGCGTGCAAGACGGTCGTATGATCTCTCCCCCCAAACTGTTTCCCGATTTCGGGCAAGCTATAATTTGTCAGCTCTTTGGCTAGCGTCATTGCAATCTGCCGCGGGCGAGCGATAGACCTAGACCTATTCGCCGTTAATAAGTCTGATATTCTGATTTTATAATACTCCGCAACGGTCTTTTGAATATTATCAACACTAATGCGTTTGTTTTGAAGCGCAATAAGGTCTCTTAGGGTCTCTTTGGCGAACCCAAGGGTTATAGGTAAACCCGTGAAGTTGGCGTTTGCTAAAACACGGCGCAAGGCACCCTCTAACTCACGCACGTTCGATTTAATTCGATTTCCCATGAAAAAAGCAACCTCGTCAGCAAGCTCAACGCCACTGCTTGCAGCCTTGTTTTTTAGGATAGCGACCCGGGTTTCTAAATCAGGCGGCTCTATAGAAACAGGCAAGCCCCAACCAAATCTTGATTTTAAACGCTCTTCAAGCCCGTTAATTTCTTTAGGGTAACAATCACAGGTCAAAACGATTTGTTTGTTGTTTTCTATCAAGGTATTAAATGTATGAAAAAACTCTTCTTGAGAGCGCTCTTTTTTAGCAAAAAACTGGATATCATCAATCAACAAAAGGTCTAAGGAGCGGTAGTGCTTTTTAAAATCATTAATCGTGTTTGTCTGTAAAGACCGAACCATATCAGAAACGAAGCGCTCCGAAGATAAAAACCCCACCTTTACGTTAGGCTTGGTTTGTATAAGCTGGTTGCCAATGGCGTGCATTAAATGGGTTTTACCCAAGCCCACACCACCGTAAAGAAAAAGTGGATTATACGCGGTGCCAGGAGACGCGGATACCTGGATAGAGGCGGCTTTTGCAAGCTCGTTCGATTTACCACCAACAAAAGAGTCAAAAGTAAACGAGCCGTTGAGGTTATGCGATACGGTCTGAGCGTCGGGTTTGTTTGGGCGGGATTTGTTTTTGACTGCTTTAACCGGCGTGCCGCGAGAACTTCCTATTTTAAGATGAACGAGCGTTTCTTTTTTAGACAACTCTTTAATTATACTGGTTATTTTATCTATGTAGTGATCAGAGACCCAGTCTAAAACAAACTTGTTTGGCGCGTATAAAAAAACCTCCCCGCCGCTTGACCGAGCCTGTAAGGGCCTAATCCAGGTGCTTATCTGCTGAGGAGGGAAGTCAACCTCAAGCTGCTGCAAACAATTTTCCCAAAGAGATGACAAATTTAACCTTAATGTATCGTGTTTTATGAACGGTTAAGAATATACTCTAAAGAGAAAGTTATCTACAGAAAAACGCTTAAAAAAACAATAAAAAGCAACACCCCCTCACCGAGCCTCCGATAGAAGCCACTAAAACGAAGAAAGCCATTAAAAGCGCGGTGACGCAAAGAAAAGCCCTTAAACGGCAGAGAATAAGCAGATAAAAGGGGTTTGCCTCAATCTTTTTGCCTAGGCCAGGTTGGCTAAAGATGCGGCTTAAAAAGCTTATAGCTCCGTTTGAAATACTAATTAGGCGCCACCTGAGGACAGGGGCGGTTAGCAAAACTTGACAGAATCCCTTTATGCATTAGAATGGGAATCATTATCATTAAGATTTAAGAATATATGTCAAGCAGCCCATTAACAAACACATCATCTTCTTTAGCCGACATCCGCATCGGTAAACTGGCCGTGTTGTGTAAAAACGAGATGGACCAGAAGCTTGAAAAGAAGTTAATGGCCCTAGGCTTTTCTAAACTTATCCCGCTGCAGGTGACGCAAAAAAGAAAAGGCGGCCTCGTCGTAAGCATTGGCAACACCCGCATTGCGGTAAACGAAGCGTTGGCACAAAAAGTTATTATTCAAGCGATATGAGCAAGCAGTGTTGTGACACGGGCACGCCGGTGCCACAAACAGGCCACAGCCCGGTTGTTGCCGTCATCGGCAATCCAAATTGTGGCAAGTCAACCTTATTTAATGCCATTACTGGGATTAAGCAAAAAACCGGAAATTGGCCCGGTGTCACGGTTGATCGTCGAGAAGGTGTTGCAAAGATTCAAGAACAAAAGGTCATCCTTGTCGACTTGCCCGGCGTTTATGCATTAGATAGCGACCAAGAGGCATTAGACGAACAAATAGCACGACAGTACATATTATCCGGCGAGGCGGATGCTTTACTTATTGTTGCCGACGCATCTAACCTTGAGCGAAGCTTGTTTTTAACAAGCCAGCTATTAGAAACGGGCATGCCCGCCGTTTTAGCGCTTAACATGATGGACGTTGCCAAATCTAGAGGTATAGATATAAACATTACCCGCCTATCCAACGAATTAGGCTGTCCTGTTGTTGCCGTCATGGCGCGGCAAAGAAAAGGCATCGAAAGCTTGCTTGACGCGACCTTAGAGGTGTTACGAGGCAAACCGCGCAAGTGCTTAAGCATAGACTATCCTGAGCTTATTAACGCGGCGATTAATGAAATCACCCCGACCCTTACTAGTGACCAAAACCCGCATTTTATTCAACAATGGCACGCTTTACAGTGCTTAGAAAGTTACTTCTCGCCAGCCACCACAGACGAGACAAAAAACAGTTGCTTACGATTACAAAAACACATTAAGGACGAAACAGGAGAAGATGCCGACACCTTAATTGCAGCCACGCGTTATGAGTTTGCACATCGTTTAACAACAAGCGTCGTTGATCAAGCTAAAAGCACAAAGCAAACATGGTCTGACCACATAGACAAAGCCGTCTTACATGATTATTTTGGTCTGCCTATTTTCTTCTTTGCCATCTATCTGATGTTCAGCATCACCATTAATTTTGGTGGCGCACTGATTGACGCCTTCGATATCATCGCGGGCGCTTTATTTGTCGATGGCCTAAAAATTCAGTTACAAAACCTAGGCTTTGCTAGCTGGTTTCAAGTGCTTTTGGCAGATGGCGTTGGTGGGGGCATTCAAGTCGTAGCGACCTTTATACCGATTATTGCCACCTTGTATTTCTGCCTATCCATTCTCGAGGATTCAGGCTATATGGCGCGCGCAGCGTTTGTTATGGACCGGTTTATGCGCAAGCTCGGATTGCCAGGCAAAGCCTTTGTGCCCTTAATTGTTGGCTTTGGCTGCAACGTTCCATCGATTATGGCCACTCGGACATTAGAGAAACAACGAGACCGGATCATGACCGTCATGATGGCGCCCTTTATGTCGTGCGGCGCCCGATTGTCGGTCTACGCCTTATTCGCCGCCGCTTTTTTTCCGCAATCAGGCCAAAACATTGTTTTCCTACTGTATCTGCTGGGTATTGGCGCGGCCATATTCACCGCGTTACTACTTAAAAGCAGCGTGCTTGACGGGAAGTCCGATGGCTTCTTAATCGATCTTCCTCCTTATCACCGCCCGGCCATTAAAAGCTTATTCATACATACATGGGAACGACTTAAGGGTTTTGTTTTGGAAGCAGGTAAATTTATTGTCATGATGGTTATGGTGATTAATATTCTGAACTCTGTCGGTACAGATGGAAGCTTTGGCAATGAGAACAGTTCTAAATCAGTGCTCAGCGAAGCCAGTAAGACCTTTACCTTTGCTTTTGAACCGATGGGGATTCAGCAAGAAAACTGGCCGGCGATTGTCGGTATTTTCAGTGGTTTGTTGGCGAAAGAAGTCGTTGTTGGAACACTCGATGCGGTGTATTCAAATTTAGAGGGAGATGTGAACGACGATGAAGAAAGCTTTAGCCTTAGCGGAAAGTTCTCAGAAGCTTTCGCCGTAAGCCGCGAAAACCTGAGCGATGCTTTCGACAACATAGGCGACCCGTTGGGTTTACGTACATTAGACGCCAACGCCGACATCGAAAAAGCGGCCATAGAACAGAACGTTAATCATGCGCTTTTTGGCACCTTAGTTAAATATTTTGACGGCAAAATTGGGGCCTTTAGCTATTTGTTATTTATTCTTTTATACGTGCCCTGCGTTGCGGCGATCGCCGCTGTGAAACGTGAAACAGGGACCCGCTGGGCGCTGTTTTCGGTGTTTTGGAGCTTGTATCTAGCCTACAGCATGGCCACGTCTTTTTACCAACTTGCTACCTTCTTTGAGCATCCGACCCAAAGCCTAATATGGGTGAGCATCTTTACTGTTGGTTTTATCGGCATTTGGTTAACATTACGGCAAATGGGTCAAAAACTACTGGCCATAAACCCAGCCATAACACCAAGCGCATGATTTTATTAAAAATCAGAGACCACCTAAAGACAGCCGGCACCGCGCCTGTTCGCGATATTGCGCTGCACTTTAAGATCTCCCAAGAAGACGCAACATCAATGCTTGAGCACTGGGTTAAAAAAGGTTACGCAAAGAGACTTCCTGCGGGCTCACTTTGTCAAGGCGGCTGTAGGCGTTGTGACCCGGGCACAATAGATGTTTATGCGTGGAATCATTAAAAACCAACGGTCGTTTCGCCGTGAGACCGCAGCATTTAAAGCCGCTTCGATGGTTATCTTGGCCAGCAACGGGCTAAGGTTGTTCAGCCCATTCTCGGTTTTAATGCCTTTCGCCGCTTTTCGTGCAAAGGCTTCTATTTTTTTCTGTCCATTTTTCCTATCCCCAGGCTTGGGGTTAATGATGGCGTTTACACAAGTTAATTTACCGTCTTGTAGCGCGAGATAAATGCACAAGCGAGTTGAATCCGCGAACCGATTAGCTCACAACGATCGATTTTATTCCTGATTTCAGCGTTTAACACTGCTTTTTGACACGTTTGCCTCGCAGAACTTAGCTCCGGCAACCGCAGAGCGTTAAAAACGTTGAGGTCTATAACAACGTATGTCAAAAAAGTTAAAAATTGCCGCTTGGCAATCAGGCACTTCCGCCATGTTAAAAAGCGTGCTAAAGCTAAAAAAGCACTAACAAGGCTTAGGACGATTGCCAATAAGCTGATGAGGGAATTACAGCGCAAACGGCCTACACATTTATTGTTTGAGACGTACCAAAAAGACTTTTTGTTCTATCAAAGAGTGCTAGCCCAGCAACCTAAGGACAAAGGCAAAATCTACTGACTGCATGAGCCTAATGTTTATGTCATTGCCAAAGGCAAGGATCATAAACAATATGAATACGGCAACAAAAGACCCATTGTCTCTACCAAAGACAATAACACTATTGTGGGAGTGGTTAGTCATGACAAAAGCAGTCATGATTCAAAAACCTTAGATAGAGCCATTGCTCACGGTAATAGTAATCGCACAAAGCCTATCCTTAGGCACCTTAAGTCAGACTTTAGATTATCCAGAAACCGGCTTAAAGGGCAAATTGGCGATGAAATTAATGTGCTGATGGCGGCCTGTGCCTGGATTTTGAAAAAGTGGTTAGCAATAGCCGATATTTTTTTGTTGTAATGTGTAAAGGGCTAAAATCAAATAGAATTTAGCCGTTTTTAAGCTGATAGGGGTGGCTTTTGGTTTGGGTTTTTAAGGGTTAACTAATTAATATTTGACGGCATAGTCTCTAGTTTTGCTTTTTAATAGATACGAACCTCAATGTTTTTCCCTAATGAGCTTGCAAATTTTTCAAGTGTAGAAAGTTTTACATCTTCTGCATGGTTTTCAATTCTTGAGATAGCTGATTTTTTTGTACTTAATCGAATTGCCAGTTCCTCTTGGGTTATACCCGCATTTTCTCTTGCTTCTTTCAGCAGAAGTCCAATTTTGAAAGATTGATAACCCTCATCAAAGTTTAAAGAAAAGCTTTCATCAGATTCTTTCCTTTTATTAATATACTTTTTTAAATCACTCATTAGTATTCCTCTCTAGATAATCTTGTTTTCGTTGTTCCGAGAGAATAATTTCAGATCTAGGTGTCTTTTGTGTTTTTTTTGAAAGCCATTTGTTAGCACAATAAAGCGTCCTTGATTAAAGAACCCTAAAAACCTGAAAAGATTACTTCCCATTTGTACTCGAACTTCCCAAATATCTTTGGTATTTACAAGTTTCTTGAGATATGTTGTTGGAACTTGTTCCAGTTCCTCAACCACTTGCATGACCCAAGCTACTTTTTGAGCTTGTTTGCTATCCAAAGTATCAAGAAAAATTTCTACTGGGCATTCATCAGATTCAGTTCTATAAAATAATATTTCTCTCATACAAGAAAGGTTAACCTATAGGTTAACCTGTTTCAAGCTGAGGGTTTTCTTTTTAGAATAACGCCCAGCGCACATGAAGCCAACGGCTCTACTGTTGGTTTTCAGGTGGAGCGTTTGGTTCTGCTTTTAGAAAGAATGATCAATTCTGGGCACTTTCATTATAGCGTTAGCGGTAAATTTTGATTTACAACCATGATGCACACGAGGTCTGCTGACGGAATTGTAGCCCGGCTTACCTCAATATTCGTGGGGGCCGTTGGCAGGACGAAGATACTCCCATCCATGTTTTTTGAGTATTTTCTTTACCGATTTTTCATACCCATTCGTGCAAGAACGATATGATTTTTAAAAACAACATCCGCCGAGGTCTTATGCAACTTCTTATTGTTATCCATAAACAACAAGTTTGGAATAGCCTCTTCGACTTGAAGCCGTTGATGAATGGCTTCCATGAGTGCACATTGTCATTAGTAACTTTAAAAGTTCTCTGCCGGGAACCTATCATGGTGTATCAGGACAGTATATGCAGGAATACTTGGATGAGTTTTGTTATCGACTAAATCGTCGCTTTTGGGAGGAACAAATTCCCAATCGTTTATTAAGAATTTGTATTGATCTCAAACCGGTTTTTCTTAAACCTGTGGTTTGTTAATAGCCATGTAACATTATTGTGGGCGTGGTTAGTCATGACAAAAACAGTCATAATTCAAAAACCTTAGATAGAGCCATTGCTCACGGTCATAGTAATCGCACAAAGCCTATCAAGCCGGCCGTATGCGAGAGAAGCTATGTTGGCGCTATTTTTCTCATAACAAATTATTGGTTTTTTGTTGCAATGTGTAGAGGGCTAAAATCAAATAGAATTTAGCCGTTTTAAGCTGAGAGGGGTGGTTTTTGGTTTGGGTTTTTAAGGGTTGACTACATGATCAATTTTACTAACGCCTTGATTTCTATTATCGTAGCTACTGTCAATTTTAAATAATGAGGCAAAGAGATGAAAAAGAAACTTACCACAAGTGCCGGTTGCCCTGTATCAGACAATCAAAACGTTATGACGGCGGGCCCGCGAGGCCCTCAATTGTTACAAGACATTTGGTTTCTGGAAAAACTAGCACATTTTGACCGGGAGGTAATACCAGAGCGGCGAATGCACGCAAAAGGCTCGGGAGCATATGGAACATTCACGGTAACTCACGACATTAGCAAATATACAAAAGCAAAAATATTTTCTGAAATTGGCAAGCAAACCGAGTTATTCACTAGATTTACAACCGTTGCGGGGGAGCGTGGCGCTGCCGATGCTGAACGAGATATTCGAGGCTTTGCTATTAAGTTTTATACAGAAGAAGGCAATTGGGATATGGTTGGTAACAACACGCCCGTATTCTTTTTACGTGACCCACTAAAATTCCCCGACCTCAATCACGCCGTAAAACGCGATCCACGCACGAATATGCGTAGTGCTCAAAACAATTGGGATTTTTGGACGTCTTTACCGGAGGCTTTGCATCAGATAACTATCGTAATGAGTGATAGGGGCCTTCCCTCGACGTATCGGCACATGCATGGTTTTGGTAGCCATACCTTCAGCATGATCAACGCTGATAATGAACGCGTTTGGGTTAAATTCCACTTTAAATCAAATCAGGGGATTGAAAACTTAACCGACCAAGAAGCAGAAGTTGTTGTCGGCAAAGACCGTGAAAGCCATCAAGCGGACTTATATAACTCAATTGAGGAGGGAAACAATCCTTCATGGGTTTTAAAAATTCAAGTCATGACAGAGGAGCAAGCAGAAAACTCGCCATATAATCCTTTTGACCTTACTAAAGTCTGGCTACACAGCGATTACCCTTTAATCGAAGTAGGCGTAATGGAGCTCAATAGAAACCCTGAAAATTTCTTTGCAGAAGTTGAGCAGTCAGCATTTAATCCGGCAAATGTTGTTCCAGGCATCGGCTTCTCTCCAGATAAAATGCTGCAAGGTCGTTTATTTGCTTACGGTGATGCCCAGCGTTATCGGTTGGGAGTAAACCACCAGCACATCCCTGTGAACGCACCTCGTTGTCCTGTTCATAGCTACCACCGGGATGGGGCTATGCGTGTGGACGGTAACTTTGGCAGTACTATTGGTTATGAACCAAACAATAAAGGTGAATGGCAGGAGCAACCAAATTATTCTGAGCCCCCACTGCGTTTATCTGGTGAGGCAACGCATTGGGACCACCGTGAAGATGATGACTATTATTCACAACCTGGCGGTTTGTTTAGATTAATGAATGCTGAACAACAACAGGCTTTATTTAATAATACCGCGGGTTCTGTTGGTGGTGCATCCGTTGATATTCAGAAACGACATATTAGTAACTGCTTAAAGGCTGACCCGGCTTATGGTGCGGGTGTAGCGAAGGCTCTTGGTCTATCTTTAGATGATATTTGAGCATAAAAAGCCGAATAACCACGTGCACTCGGATAGCAAGACACCGAACATCTGCGATGCCAAAATTAAGAAAACAGTAGAGAAAGCAAAAAAAAGATGTCAATGAATCAGACGCGGGGTTCAAAGAGAGGAGAGACCTTGAGATGTAAACCGCGGGTAGCCTGTGAGTCGTTGACTAAATACAGGAGACGAGCCAATGCAGATAAGAAGCCTGTGAACACTCGCTGCCGCAGGTGGAAAATAGCGGGTGTCGCCAGTGCCCGCGTGATTGATAAACTAATGAAATCATGGTGCCCATCGTTATGAAAAGTATCCGTGTGAGTCGGGTCGCTCAGTTAAGTACTGATTGCCGACGGTAAGACACAGAGGAACAGCTTTTGGGCTCAATCTCTTTGCCATATCCGCCGCATCGGTTAAAGATGAGGCCTAAAAAAGCGTATAGGTGTTTTTGAAATGCTGATTAGTCCCTGTCTGGGGATTTGGGGGAATAAGCTTTTAATGATATATGCGACCGTATTAGATATACTTCTTGCTTGTTTAAATAACCCTCAACTTTAGCGTGTCAAAACCCAAACATGACCTCTTTACATTCCAGGGCCTTATCTTTGCTTTGCAAGAATATTGGGCTGATCGGGGATGCGTTATTCTTCAGCCGCTTGACCTTGAAGTAGGTGCGGGTACTTTCCACCCAGCCACTTTTTTACGCGCCATTGGCCCTGAGCCTTGGGCTACGGCTTATGTTCAGCCTTCTCGCCGCCCAACGGATGGCCGTTTTGGTGAGAACCCGAATCGCTTGCAGCACTATTATCAATTTCAAGTGTTGATCAAGCCGTCGCCTATCGACATTCAAGACCTATACCTAGATTCACTCAAACACTTGGGCATTGATACCCTCGAACACGACGTTCGTTTTGTTGAGGACAACTGGGAATCACCCACGCTTGGCGCGTGGGGATTGGGTTGGGAAGTTTGGCTTAACGGCATGGAAGTGACGCAATTCACTTACTTCCAACAAGTGGGCGGTTTAGATTGCCGGCCTGTCAGTGGTGAAATTACGTATGGACTTGAACGTATCGCTATGTACATTCAAGGCGTGGAAAGTGTTTATGACTTGGTTTGGGCGAACACCAAAAACGGCACGGTGACTTACCGCGACGTATTTCACCAAAACGAGGTAGAACAATCAGCTTATAACTTTGATCATGCCAATACCGACGTGATGTTTAAGCAATTCGATGACTGTGAAAAGGCCTGCAACTTACTAATTGAACAAAGCCTAGCGTTGCCAGCATACGAGCAAGTTTTGAAAGCATCCCATATATTCAATTTATTGGATGCCCGACACGCTATTTCAGTCACTGAGCGCCAGCGCTTTATTTTACGCGTTCGCAGCTTATCAAAAATGGTTGCTGAAACGTACTTTACCTCGCGTGAAGAGCTTGGATTCCCCCTGTTAAATACGGGGGGAGAATTATGAGCGTTACAAAAGATTTGTTGTTTGAATTAGGCTGCGAAGAACTGCCGCCTACGGCGCTAAAAATTCTGCGAGACAGCCTGCTCAGCGGCGTTTGTGCGGGTTTGAATGGAGCGAATTTAAACACAGGAAAACCCCACGCATTCGCCACCCCTCGCCGCCTTGCTGTTTGGATTGAGGCGGTGGAAACCACCCAGGCCGACGAGTTGGTTGAAAAACGAGGCCCGGCTATTGCAGCCGCCTATGATAAAGAAGGAAACCCCAGTAAAGCCGGTTTAGGTTTTGCCCGCGGCTGCGGCGTTGAATTTAACGAACTTGAAACGCTAAAAACCGACAAAGGCGATTACTTATCGTATAAAAAACGCGAAAAAGGACAAACCGCTGAAGCCCTTATTCCTGCGATTATTGAAACCGCCTTGAACCGTCTACCTATAGCAAAAAGGATGCGCTGGGGCCGTTCAGATAACGCCTTTGTCCGCCCCGTCCATTGGGTCGTTTTAATGCTGGGTAACGACGTTATAAAAAGCCGATTCTTTGGCATCAATGCGTCTAACACCAGCGTCGGCCACCGGTTTCATGCGCCCGAAACCTTTACAATTACTACACCTAGTGCCTATAGCGCCCAATTAAGTCGCGCGCACGTTATTGCTAGTTTTGAAGAGCGCCAATCACTGATCGAAAAGCAAGCGATACAAGCCGCCGGGGCTGTTAACGGAGAAGCCTGTATGGACGCTGACTTACTGGATGAAATAACCGCGTTAGTTGAATTCCCAGTGGCTGTTACCGGCCGTTTTGATGAGCACTTTTTAGCCTTACCGAAAGAAGTGTTGATTACAACGATGCAAATCAATCAAAAGTACTTCCCTGTGCTTGACGCAAATGGCTCTTTATTGCCCTACTTCATCACCATAAGCAATATTCAAAGCAGCAACCCCGCGTCTGTTAGCCACGGTAACGAACGCGTTATCAGCCCGCGACTTTCTGATGCCGAATTTTTCTGGCGACAAGACATGAAAAGTACTTTAGCCGACCGCGTAGCGTCTTTAGACCACGTTGTGTTTCAGCATAAGCTGGGGTCAGTGGGTGCTAAAACGCGCCGCGTCGAAACCTTATCGATAGAGCTTGCGAATCAACTGGGGTGCGATGCAACATTAGCATCACGCGCCGCTTTGCTGAGTAAGGCAGATTTAGTCACCAATATGGTCGGCGAATTTGCTAGCTTACAAGGTGTTATTGGTCGCTACTATGCCATCGAAAACGGAGAAGCTAGTGAGGTCGCAATGGCAATACAAGAGCAGTACTTACCCAAGCAGGCGGGCGGCGACTTACCCGTTAGCAAAACCGGTCAAATTCTTGCCCTCTCCGATAAACTTGATACCGTCGTTGGCATCTTTAGCGTTGGTCTCATACCAACAGGTGACAAGGACCCTTTTGCACTTCGGCGCGCTTCTTTGGGCATCCTGAGAGTACTTATTGAACACGGTATTCAAGTGGATCTGAAAAGTCTCATTTCGCTCTCATGCAGGCAGTTTAGCCATGATTTCGACGAAGACAACACCAAAAAACAAGTTTTAAGCTTTATTTTGGAACGCCTGAGAGGTTATTGTTTGGCTAATGGTTTTAGTTCAAATCAGTTTGCGGCGGTTACATCCATTGCTTGTACTGAGCCCGTTGATTTTATAAACCGCCTTCGCGCGGTGAAAGAGTTTTCTCTGCTAGAAGAAGCATCAAGCCTCGGTGAAGCTAACAAGCGGATTCAGAATTTATTAAAGAAAGCCCCGGCCGATATCTCTAAGCACTTTGACGCCGCTATTTTAGCCGACACGCAAGAAGTCGAGCTTTACCAAAAGCTACTAGCTGTCGAAGAACAAATCAACCCGCTTCTTAGGCAACACAAATACACAGAGGCTCTTAAGGCTTTGTCCACACTCAAAGAGCCTATTGACGCTTTCTTTGAGCACGTCTTTATCATGGCGGATGATGAAAAAGTTAAAAGCACGCGCCTTGCCTTGCTTTCAAAGATTCGCACCAATTTTATAAAAATTGCCGATGTTTCAATGATCTGATTTTTTATGAGTGGCAGTGAAATAAAGCGTTCGGATATCATTTTAGACAGGGACGGCGTTATCAACCTTGATAGTGACGCTTATGTAAAAAGTGCCGATGAATGGCTGCCAATAAACAGTAGTATTCAAGCGATTGCGCAATTACATAAAGCGGGGCATCGAGTTTTTATTGCCACGAACCAATCTGGCGTTGGGCGAGGCTATTTCACGCTTGACATACTCAATGAGATACACCAAAAAATGCTCTCCCTTATTCATGAAGTTGGTGGTGAAGTTGTTGATATCGCCTTTTGTCCTCATAGCCCGGACGATGGCTGCGCGTGCCGCAAACCTAAAGCCGGGTTACTAAAAATTTTGGCGCGAGACAATCGCATCGACTTGGCTAATGCCATCGTGATTGGTGATAGCTTGCGAGACTTGCAGGCGGCTGATAAAGTAGGCGCGACAGCCTTCCTTGTTTTAACAGGCAAGGGGAAAAGAACTCAACGCGACAACACAACGCTTGCTTATCCCATTTTCAAAAACCTTTATGACGCAAGCCAAGCCATCCTCGCATAATTTATTTTCACTCGGACTGCGGTCCGTCATTTTTTCCGCTTTTCAGGTGGTGACGCTTTGCATTTTCGTGCCACTTGTTCTCCTCTCTTTTCCTTTTTCTTATAGCGTTAGGTACAGCATTGCGAGCGCATGGGCAAAGCTTGTTATTAAAGGCCTCAGTTACATTTGTAATTTAAACTTCGAAGTAACCGGCGCTGAACACATTAAAGGCAACGGCATTATTTTTTGTAAACACCAATCAGCTTGGGAAACCTTTGCCTTACAAGTCATGTTTCCCGAACAGTCTTGGGTGCTAAAGCGCGAGTTACTTTGGATTCCTTTTTTTGGTTGGGCGCTCGCTCTTATTCAGCCTATTGCTATTGACCGCTCTAAAAAAAGCAAATCATTCCGACAGATCATCCGACAAGGCACCGACAGGCTACAGTCTGGTCGCTGGGTTGTTATTTTCCCAGAAGGCACGCGGGTTGCGCCAGGGGAAAGAGGGGAATACAAGGTTGGTGGCGCGTTATTGGCCGAAAAATCCGGTTATAAGGTTATCCCTGTGGCGCACAATGCGGGGGAGTTTTGGAAACGGCAAGCTTTTATTAAATACCCAGGCACCATACAAGTGCGCATTGGTGAAATGATAGACAGTCGATCAATCTCCGCCAGAGAACTTAACAAACAGGCTGAGAGGTGGATTGAAGGCCAAATGGATGAAATATCCAATAAAAACAGTTAACGCATTAGACTTTGGTTTTTTCTTCTAAATATGCCTTTGTTTTTTTTACTTTTCTTAAATCATAGCTGACGAAGGCAACGATCTCCTTTTCTTTTGTTTTTATCAAAAGAGAGTACTTTCGCCTCGAATCAAAAAACGACACAATCCCTGCCAGCACGGAAAGGAATCCTCCCGCCATAAACCAACGTGATGTAAAAATAATTAAAACGGCGCCAATAGCGATAAAAACATATGCCCTATCACGCGCGGGGTTTTGCTCTCCGATATAAATGGACTCTATACTTGCCAGTGCTATTTTACTTTTGCCAAGTGTCAACGTTTCGCCTGAAAGTGCTATTTTTTCTTCTTCCATATGTCTATCTCAGATTCGCCTGCTCGCACTAAGGTTGCTTAGTGTAACAAAAAACAACGAGGGCATGTTTTTCTAAGTTTTTTATAACCTGCACCCCCGAGTATTTTCATATTTTTGTGTTTCGTACAAATTTGTACTATTATTCAAATTGAATATGGCTTATTTTTATAACAATTCGGCGCTTTTATTGGTTCGTATCATCTGTGGGCTATCGCTTCTTATGCTGCTTTTAAGCCCTGTTGTTAATGCCTCTTCAGCAATGGAGTCCATGTGTGAAAACACGCCGGGCAATGGAGAAACGATGGGACATGCCTCAATGGGTCAAAATACGGGTTCTAGCAAAGACTGTTGTCAACTCGGCACCATGTATGATTGCTTTAAAACCTGCCATATTGGCGCTTTACACATCTCAAACATTGTTGCTTTCACGCTTAAACAGCCTGCGGACAAAGGCATTGCCAGCATTGTGCGGCGGATTAGTTCCTTAAACGTGCCCCCTTTACTTAGGCCACCGGTTAGCTCTTAAACGTTATTTTACACCCAGTTTCTGGGTTGTTTGTTTATAACTCTTAAGGAGATACGATGCGTCAACTTAGTGTTTACATAAAATTACCGCTCTTTTTTTGTTGCTTGTACTTGGCTTGCTTTTCATCAGCATGCGCTGCCCCAGCGGAGCCTTTAACGCTCTATGCTGTAGAACGGGCCGCACTGATAAGCGACGCCACCATACAAAGAAATGAGGCGCTTGCGCTGTCGTTATCCGCGTCTGCTATCGCTGATGGGCAACTAGACGACCCTTTGTTAACATTCGGTCTTTTTAATCTACCAAGCGATGACTTCGACATTAATAAAAACCCAACAACCCAAATCCGTCTTGGCATTAAACAGGCGCTGCCCAAAGGAAATTCATTACAACTTAGAGAGCTTAAAGGTGAGCAGTTCGCGTTGGCCCAAAGCCACCAAACAGCTTGGTTGAAAAAGAAAACCATTTTAGATGTTCGTTTAAGCTTCCTAGAAGCGTTTTATCAACAAGACACCATTGAAACATTAAACAAAAACAAAGACTATTTTGAAACACTATTAGCAACAACGGAAAATTTTTACGGCGTTGGCCGCGCAAACCAACAAGATGTTTTGTTAGCCAAACTTGAGGTTTCTCAGCTGGATGACCGAATTAACCAGGCGTTAAATTTATTAGAAATAAACAAAGCCAACTTAAGCAAGTGGGCTCTAGGCGCCTATGAGCAAGAGCTAAACACCTCTTTGCCAAAACTGCCTTCTGTCGACAAACTATCGCTCATAGCGGCGTCTTTGATTGAGCATCCGAAAACGAAAACAGACGACGCTTTTATTCTGGCGGCGAAACAAAGCGTTTTAATAGCACAAGAACAGTACAAGCCCGGGTTTAATGTCGGCATTGAATACCGTAAACGCTTTGGTGAAGAAACAAACAACGACGCTCGGGCAGACTTGTTGGCTGCAATGCTCAGTGTTGAGCTGCCTATTTTTCCAGAAAAGCGCCAGGATAAAAGACTTTTGTCACGCCAACATCGTTATCAAGCCGCGAAATTAAAACGTTTAGATAACTTACGCGATATGCGCCAGAAGCTATACCAACATTATGGAAATTGGTCGCGCTTGCAAGAAAGGGCTCAGCGCTACAGAACGCATTTGTTAAAACAAACATCTGAAAATGCAATCGCTGCACTACGCGCTTATCAAAGTGGTGTCGCTGATTTTAACACCCTAATTCAGTCGCGAATTGTTTCCCTAAATACGCGCATACAAAGCCGCCGAATAGACGTTGATAGCGCAAAGGCGCAAGCACGAATATTGTTCTATCACTCCAAGTTACCAGCAGAGGGAAGTCATGACAACAACTAAAAAATTACTGTTAGCTATAGGGCTGATTTCTCTCTTATCGCTCGCAAGCGTATCGAGCTTTGCCGAACACCCTCACGAAAAGGCTATTCTCTATTGGGTAGCCCCAATGGATCCAAACTTCAAAACAGATGAGCCGGGCAAATCACCCATGGGTATGGATTTAGTTCCCGTGTATGAAAGTAGTGGTTCAGATAATCGCGTAAAAATTTCACCCGAAGTTGTACAAAGTTTGGGTATACGTACGGCGCTGGTTGAGCGCTCTAGGTTATGGCGAGGCATAAAAACTGTAGGCTACGTTGATTATAATGAAGCCAAAGTGAGCCACATTCATTTACGAACTGCCGGCTGGATTGAGCGCTTAGCAACGCACTCTGTTGGCGAGCGATTTAAAAAGGGGGACACTATTTTAGAGCTTTACTCACCGGAGTTAGTTAATGCCCAACAAGAATTCGTACAGGCAATTCGTTCTGGGAATTCGCGCTTAATTAAATTCTCAGAACAGCGTTTATCCGCGTTAGGCCTAATTGAAGAGCAGATTAAGCGACTCAAAAAAACGCGCAAAGCACAACAAAACATTCTCGTTTATGCTGATCGAGACGGGGTTGTTTCAAAGCTTTCCGTGCGACACGGCATGTACGTTAAACCCTCTAACAGCGTCATGAGCCTGGCTGATTTATCCTCTGTTTGGCTGTTAGTTGAGGTGTTTGAAAAGCAAGCAAACTGGGTTAAAGTCGGCGACCCCGCTGAGGTTCGGCTGCCTTATTTGCCGGGCAAGGTTTGGAAAGGACGCGTCGACCATATTTATCCTTCGTTGGATAAAACAACACACTCCTTAAAAGTTCGGCTGGTGTTTGATAACCCGGGTGAAAGGCTCAAGCCAAACATGTTCGCAAAAGTGAATATATTTAGTGGTGCGAAAAACAATATTCTAATTATCCCCACCGAGGCGCTCATTAGAACGGGCGCTAGTGAGCGCGTCATTATTGCCAATGATGACGGCACATTTGAGAGTCGAACGGTCACCTCTGGCCTTGAAAGTGGCGACTATGTTGAATTATTAAGCGGCGTATCCGAAAGTGAAAGAGTCGTCGTTTCTGGTCAATTTCTTATCGATTCAGAGGCTAGTTTGCGCGCAAGCATGAGCCGAATGGCGAACGACGACGATACGGCTCAAGAGGTTGAGAAATGATTATAAACATCGTTAATTGGTCTATTAAAAACCGTTTCTTAGTCTTGATGCTAACGGGCATTATCACGGTGTGGGGTGTTATATCAATAAAAAACATCCCGTTGGATGCGATTCCTGATTTATCTGATGTACAAGTGATTATTAAAACCAGCTACCCGGGTCAGTCTCCCCAAGTCGTTGAAGATCAGGTCACCTATCCTTTAACGACGGCAATGCTCTCGGTTCCTAAAGCCACCAATGTTCGCGGGTATTCTTTTTTTGGTGATTCTTACGTGTACGTTATTTTTGAAGACGACACTGATTTATATTGGGCCCGCTCGCGTGTTTTAGAATATTTAAGCCAAGCCACGTCAACGCTACCGGTTGAAGCCAAACCAAGGTTAGGACCAGATGCTACCGGCGTTGGCTGGGTCTACGAATATGCGCTAGTTGACCGCAGCGGCAAACACGACCTAGCTCAGCTGCGAAGTTTACAGGACTGGTTCTTAAAATATGAATTACAAACCGTACCTGGCGTATCCGAAGTGGCCACCATTGGCGGCATGGTTAAACAGTATCAAGTCATCGTAAACCCAGACAGTTTGCGTGTGTATAACATCCCCATCAACGCCGTCAAAGAAGCGATTCAAAACGGTAACCAAGAAACGGGCGGTTCGGTCATTGAAATGGCCGAAGCCGAATACATGATTCGGTCGACGGGCTATATAAACGACTTAGACGATATAAAAAACATTCCGATTAAGGTGAATAAAAAAGGAGTCCCTTTATTGCTCTCAGATATTGCTGAGGTAAGAGTCGGACCACAAATGCGACGAGGTGTTGCAGAACTAAACGGAGAGGGCGAAGTCGTTGGCGGTGTTATTATCATGCGCTCTGGCGAGAACGCACTGGCGACCATTGCCGGCGTCAAAGCTAAATTACAAATGCTGACGGCAAGCCTGCCGAGCGGTGTAGAAGTCGTTACCACTTATGATCGCTCATCGCTGATTTTGCGAGCCATCGATACGCTCAACACAAAACTGTTTGAAGAGTTTGTTGTTGTTGCTTTTATTTGCGCTCTTTTTCTATTCCATTTGCGCTCCTCTCTGGTGATTATTTTATCCTTACCCGTTGGCATATTAATCGCTTTCATTGTCATGCAGCGGCTACAGATTAACGCTAACATTATGTCTCTTGGTGGTATTGCTATTGCCATTGGAGCAATGGTGGATGCAGCTGTTGTGATGGTTGAAAACGTACATAAGAAAATGGAAGGCAATGCCGTTTCTAATAAAAACCGTTGGGAGATTGTCGCAAAAGCGACTGCGGAAGTCGGGCCCGCCTTATTCTTTTCTTTAATTATTATTACACTTAGTTTCTTGCCCGTTTTCGCCTTAGAGGCGCAAGAAGGCCGTTTGTTTGCGCCATTAGCGTATACAAAAACATTCGCGATGGCTGGCGCGGCACTTTTGTCTATCACCTTGGTTCCTGTGCTTATGGGTTATTTTATTCGAGGAAACATACGCCCTGAAAACACAAACCCCATTAACCGCCTGTTAACCAGCGCCTATCGCCCGGCCATCAACTGGGCTTTAGCCTCGCCAAAGCAAGTCATCGTCATCAGTATGGCGGTCATATTGATCGGCTTTTTCCCCATTAGCAAACTCGGCTCAGAATTTATGCCTGATTTGAACGAAGGCGACTTACTCTATATGCCCAGCACCTTTCCTTCTATCTCTATTGGCAAAGCGAAACAGTTTTTACAACAAACCGATAAAATCATTAAAACCACACCTGAAGTAAAAAGCGTTTTTGGCAAAATTGGTCGGGCCGACAGCGCGACCGACCCCGCCCCACTAACCATGGTTGAAACAACCATTCAATTCAAACCTAAGTCGCAGTGGCGAGAGGGTATGACGATTAAAAAAATTCGTGATGAATTGGACGGCAAGTTAACCCTACCCGGGATTTCTAATATTTGGGTCATGCCGATTAAAAACCGCATCGATATGTTAGCAACCGGCATAAAAACGCCGGTTGGCATAAAAGTCGCCGGAACCGATCTCAATGTTATTCAACAGATTGGCCTGCGCATTGAGAATCAGCTCAGTCAACTACCTGGAACGCGCTCCGTTTATTCCGAGCGCGTCGCCTCCGGTCGTTATGTAACTATTGATATTGACCGTTTAGCTGCAGCTCGATTTGGTTTAAATATCAGTGATATTCAAGGGGTCATAAAAACCGCCTTGGGCGGCATGCAGATAACCTGGTCTGTAGAAGGGCTAGAGCGTTACCCTGTGAATCTTCGCTACCCGCGAGATGATAGAAATTCACTTGAAAAAATCAGGCAACTCCCTATCGTGACACCTCAAGGCGCCCATATCCCGCTGGCTGAAGTCGCTGATATCCGCATTGAAAGTGGACCCGGTATGATTAAAACTGAAAATGCTAGGCTCAATGGTTGGATTTATATAGATATTTCTGATAACAATATTGGTGCTTATGTAGAACGAGCTAAGGCGCTGATTAATAAAACAATCAAACTCCCACCAGGGTATTCCATTAGTTGGTCTGGGCAATACGAATACATAGTGCGTGTTGCTGATAAGCTGATGACCGTTATTCCAGCCACTTTGGCCGTTATTATCTTATTGCTCTATTTAAACTTTCGAAACATCACAGAAGTAGTCATTATTCTTGCCGCCCTGCCGGTCGCGCTAACAGGCGGGATTTGGCTGTTGTATATATTGGGTTACAACCTGTCTGTGGCCGTCGCCGTTGGGTTTATCGCTTTGACAGGCGTGTCGATAGAAATTGGCGTCATCATGTTGGTGTATTTAAATCAGTCCTTTAAAGAAGCCGTCGATAAAGTTCAGCAACTCGGGCAGACATTAACAACTAAAGATGTCCATGATGCTGTCATATTCGGGGCCTTAAAACGCATCCGCCCAATCGTTATGACCGTTATGGCCATTATTGCTGGTTTATTGCCCATTATGCTTGGCTCAGGCACCGGCTCAGAAGTGATGCGCCGCATAGCCGCTCCAATGGTGGGCGGCATGGTGAGTACGTTGGTTTTTTCTTTATTCTTATTACCGGTGATGTTTCTTCTTTGGAAAACAGCCTCGCTTAATAAGCGTATACGCTCAAAAACATAATACACTATGTAAAAGCAGAACAATCGTGCAACGGCATCACCTAGGTTAGGGTGATATATCTATTACATATTCCGCGTGTTCAGCCTTTATAATGAACTCATCTACAGAAGAACGAAAAGATTTATGACGACGAAAAATGCTTTTTACGCCCAGTCTGGTGGGGTTACGGCTGTTATTAACGCAAGCGCATGCGGATTGCTCGAAACCGCTCGCCAACACGCTGACAAAATTGGTAAGGTCTATGCGGGCCGCAATGGCATTATTGGCGCATTAACCGAAGACTTAATTGATACCAGTCTTGAGTCTTTTGAGGACATTGCTGCGTTACGTTATACACCCTCGGGTGCATTTGGGTCATGTCGTTATAAATTAAAAAGTTTTGAAGAAAACCGTACGGAATATGAGCGGCTTATTGCCGTTTTTAAAGCCCATAACATTGGTTACTTTTTCTACAACGGCGGCGGCGACTCTCAAGACACCACCCATAGACTTTCACAATTAAGTGAGTTGCTAGGTCACGAGCTTTGTTGCATTGGCATTCCTAAAACCGTTGATAACGACTTGCCACTCACTGATAACTGCCCTGGTTTTGGCTCTGTTGCTAAATACGTGGCTGTTTCTATACGCGAAGCGGGCCTTGATGTCGCCTCTATGGCTCGCACATCCACCAAAGTATTTGTGCTTGAAGTGATGGGTCGACACGCGGGTTGGATAGCTGCCGCCGGCGGATTAGCCGCCGACAAAGAAGGTGATCCCCCACATATTATTTTGTTTCCAGAAATCGTTTTTAAACAAGAAAAATTTCTTGCTAAAGTTGAAGATACTGTCGGAAAACATGGTTACTGCTGCATCGTCGTCTCTGAAGGCGTTAAAAACCCCGATGACGAGTTTTTAGCTGAAGCAGGAACACGCGATGCCTTTGGCCACGCACAATTGGGCGGTGCCGCGCTTGTCGTTGCGGAAATGGTTAAAGCCGCTCACGGGTATAAATACCATTGGGCGGTGGCAGATTACTTGCAACGCGCGGCGCGACACATCGCGTCAAAAACAGATGTTGATCAAGCCTATGCGATGGGTAAAGCGGCTGTTGAGCTGGCTATTGCCGGTAAAACCGCTGTAATGCCGACGATTGTTCGTACCAGGAATAACCCCTATCAATGGGAGATTGGCGTGGCCGAATTAAAAGATGTCGCCAATGTTGAACAAAAACTTCCCGCTCATTACATAACCGATGACGGGTTTGGTATTACTCCTGAATGTGAAGAATATTTACGCCCGTTAATTATGGGTGAAGATTACCCCCCATATACTAATGGGTTACCTAATTATGTCAGCTTAAAGAACATTTCTATTAAGAAAGCCTTAAAAACAGCTTTTGAATTTGAACCTTAAAGTCCTTTTAAGCGCGTATTAATTGCTACGCTTTGCATATATCCGGCGCTCTTATGTGCGCTGGGTTCGTTGTTGGGCATGAGTGTTCGCGAATGGCCAAAAAACTATCTAGCAGATGAATGACAACCCATGCAGGTGTATTAGCACTTAAATTCTTGATCGTTGAGGAAATTGGTTGCCAGCCTTTTGACATCAGCGAATTAAAACGACTGTTTGATGTCATCGCTAAACGTTATGAAAAAGGCTTCGTCATACTGACCAGCACGCGACCCTTTGGGCTGTGGGGACAAACCTTTGCCAAAAGGACACCTCTCTCACCCGAGCACTACTGGGTCGAATCTCACCTCATTCACATATTATTCAAATTAAAGGGTCGGTTCTCGCTTAAAAGAAAAGAAACAAGCAGGCCTAATCAGCCCAATGAAATAAAATATAGTGGCTTACCTTTCAGTTGATGGGCGGGGTCAGTCTTCGGGCGTTGTTGACAATGATTGTTTGAGTCTACAACCCTTATCATTACATTAAAGCAAAAGTGACGGTTGTTCACCTAGACGCAAGCTTCTCTATCTTCCATGGAAATTCTACCGCTAGGCAAGTACTCAATACAAGGCGTGCTATCAGATAGGAATCAAAAGCAAGCTGACGTTGCGTCATTTCACTTCACTTCACAACGTCTAGAACGAAGTTAACACAAGCGGACAGAATATTTGAAGCAAAAAAAAGGGTGCCGAAGCACCCTTTTAAATCGTCTTACTAAGTTATTCTCTTAGTATTTATTTGCCTCATCATTCATGTTTTCGGTCACTAAAACTTCACCTTCAAGCTTAGTTAACTGAATCATACGTAAGATAATTTGAAGCAACAGTCCACCTAGTGCTAACGCTGTCCAACCTAGAACAACGAAGCCCCAATGTAGCGGTGCTGTAAACAACTCTTCCATAAACCAGAATGTGTGACCCCATTCATTCAAGCCAACATTTGGAAGAATCATGAAAGGACCAACAACAGCGATTACGAAAGGAATTGAAATTCGTTCCGCATACTCAGGTAGACGAGTACGAGCATACAAGAATGCAGCAACACCCGCTAGGATGTAAGCTGGCATCGTGCCGTAGAACAATACGATGTGGCTTGGTGTAAAGTCAGTATCACGTATTGCTACTTGGTGCCAAGAAGCGTCTTGCTCTGCGAAGAAGCTAGCAGCCCAGTAAACAATCCATACATAGCAGAAGATAAATGCTAGCAGAGTGAAGAAACGCCTTAATTCTTCTTGAGGCGTAATGTTAAATACGTCTTTATCACGTGTTTTTAGGATATAGCCCCAAATAACGGCAGCCAATGTAAATTCAATAATCCACTGTGCGTATAAAAGATCCATCCAATATGTTTGGAACTCAGGCTCAAATGAATCCATACCCATGTCCCAAGCAAATAACTGCTGGTAAACACGCCATGCCATCATTAACGCAAATACTGCTAAAAATATGATAGTGATTCTCTTTGCGCCAATCAGGCCTACCGAGACATCCGGACTTACTTTCGCTGAAGGTGTACTCATAATGTTTTCCTCTTTTAATATTTAATAATTACTTTTTTTGCAAAAAAAGTATCGTTTCCGACTGCAGGATGATAACACCCTCTAGTTAGATTCAGCAAGCCCTTCTTGCACTTCCGCTCGCTGAGCTTAATTCTTTAGTCAGCACCCGCTAGGTTTAGTTCATCTTTTTTTTAAAACTATTTTAAATAGTTCCCTCTTATGCCTAATAACTAAAGCTATAGCGGGGCTTTCTCCAAAATATCTTTCTCTCTCTGCTGCCCTCTATCTCAAGACCACCCTTAAATTTTCATCCATTATTCTTTGAAGTGTCTCGCGGCGTTCACTATCGAGACCTTAAAATATTTAGGGGCCCTCCTAGATAACTAAATTAATCTTAGGATAGTAAGGTGAGAAAGAGTAAAATAAGTGGGTATAAACAACCAAGGTTAATAGGGTTGTTTGTTGCAACAGCAAGAACAAAGTCGTATACTGACACGATTATACGCACAGCGAATTAAAGGATACACCCATTATCAAACGCTTACAGGGATAAAAAAATGCAAACAACAATTACTACCCCCCCCCTACACACAGCCCGTGGTCTTATTGTCGCGACTGCGTTCCTGCTGTCGGTTTTTTTATTCAGCGCTAGCGCACAGGCAGACTCGCATACCAGTGCCGACTTTGTTACCAAGTGGATTATCCCTGAGGATCCTGATGATGCCGCTCGCACCATCACCTTCCCTGGCGAGGGCAGTTACACCATTAAATGGGGCGATGGGGAGTCCGACGAGGTTGTAAACAATGACCCTGATAACCCTGTTCACCCTACGCATACCTACCTCTACGCCAACACCACCGGCTACCAGGTCGTAGTCGTTGGCGCCATTACCCGCTTTAGCTTTCGCGGACAGGACTCCATCGATTATAGGGAGAAATTAGTAGACGTAGAGCAATGGGGTGATGCGTCTTGGACTACCATGAGTAGCGCATTTCAGGGTGCATCCAATATGGAGATGAGCGCAACCGACGCGCCAAACCTTGCTGGCGTAAGGAGTATGGCGGCCATGTTCAGATCTGCCGCCATGTTTAACGGTGACATCAGCGACTGGGATGTTTCCAGTGTAACGGATATGAGCAACATGTTCGGCAATGCCCTCGCCTTTAATCGAGACATTAGCCGCTGGGACGTGAGGAGCGTAACGAACATGACCAATATGTTCCAATCTGCCACCGCCTTTGAGCAAAACCTAGGTCTCTGGTATGTAACAGATAGTCCCGCCTCGGCTACCCCAACGCTGGTTGCACAAAACCCCAGGTTAGCCGCTCAAAGCAAGACCTATGCACTGACTACTGGAAGCGGAGATACCGACAATGGCTTATTCAGCATAACCAGCGGTGGCGTACTAGCCCTAACCGCCGCCGACCCAACCACTAGATCTTATAGCCTACGGATAGGCATCAGCGGTGCTCTGTTCGGCACTGACAACGAAGTCGCTATTAGAGTAACTTCCACAGGTGCTGTGGGTAGCAGACTTTATGCCATTGCGGTTGCAACAGACGCAAACGATGCCAGCTTGAGAGTCTTGGACACGACTGTAGGCACGCTGTCGCCAGGGTTTGCCAGCGACACATTTACCTACACCGTCAGTGTTATCAACACAGTAGATAGCCTGACGCTAACCCCAACCACCAGTCAAACAGGTGCCAGTGCAACCGTGAATGGTAATCCAGCCAGTACAGCGGTACCATTGAATTTAGATGCTAATGTCATCAACATTGATGTTACTTCTACAGACGATACGGCCAGGCAACGTTATATCGTTACCATTAATCGTGCGCGGGCAGTGGAACTAACCGCACCAGCCAACCGGGTTTACGTAGTGGGCGCAGCAACCAGCGTGATACTACCCGCGGCAATGGGTGGTGATGGCAGTTACACCTACAGCCTAACGGGCACTTTGCCGGCTGGATTAACATTTGCCCCAAGCACCCGCACCCTATCAGGCACCCCTACCAGCACGGCAGCAGAGGTAACCTTAACCTATACCGTAACGGACGGTGCAGGCGTAAGCGCAAGCACCCCTGCGACTTTCACCATCACCGTGCCAAATACTTACGCAAGTAGCACCGTGGTGTCTGCGACTTCCGCTACTAAGGGCGACTCAACAGTAATCACCTTAGGGGAAAGCTCTAACAATAATATTGAAGTCGAAGGAGCAACCATCACCCTACCAAATGAACTGAGTGGTGCTACGGTTACCATCATTGAGGCTATAAACAACGTGCCAGCCGGTCAACCCGATGAGACAAACACCCGACGCAGCCTAGTGGATATTGCTGTGACTGGGACTGGTATCAGTGACAGCAACCCTGTAGCCATCTGCCTACCTCACGGCGGCATATCTAACCCAGGTTTGTATCACGCCGCTGGCGCTGACGCTGCTTGGGATTTGTTACCGTCCCAGCGGGTTGAGGGCACCCTCGTCTGTGGCGATGCAACTGATTTTTCACCTTTCGCCGTATTTGGTAATATGCGGAACTTAGACGCCGTAGCCGAAACACAAGTATTAAACGCGGTTTTACCACAACTACTCAGGGCAACAACAAAAATAGCAGTGGACAATATCAGCAACCGCATTGACCAAGCATTAGACGCATCTGCAAGCACAGACACTAGCCTTAATCTAGGCGGCAGCTCAACCTTGCAAGAGCTCATCAATAACAATGCTCGCACCGCGTTACAAGACGGCTTGGATATTAAGCAAATGCTTAATAATTCCTCTTTCCTCATACCGCTGAACGTAGCAGGGGATAATAACTACGGTGTTAATAATATGACGCTATGGGGTAGTGGTGATTACCTTAATCTTTCGGATGATGCCTTCGGTGTTGACTGGGAAGGTGAAATAGTCGGTGGTAGCGTGGGTATTGATGCCCGTCTAAGCC
>LWTM01000075.1 GCA_002101205.1 Cycloclasticus sp. symbiont of Poecilosclerida sp. N
AGGGTGCGAACTGTATCACTACCCCCAGGGATCCGCCATTGGGTAACAAAGTCCGTAAGGGTAACTAGGTTGATGATCTCTATGGACAAGGTGCTGGCGTTATTGGTGCCGAACAAATTTGGTCCGCTGGCAGCCACGTGCAGATTATAAGTGCCAGTTGCTTGCTCAGAGTCTTTTGGGATTAGTGTGGAGCCTCTTAGGATGAACAAGCCATTGTCGGCATCCCCTGCTCCGCGAACCAGTGCGTAGGTAGGGCTCTGTCTGGTTAACGCGGCGTTTTGTGTAGTCAACATGGTGGTGGTCGGCACAATGTACCAAGAACCGAGGTTTTGGATAAAGGCATCGGCGCCGTCGAACATACCGCTCATATTTGTTACCTTGGAAACATCCCAGCCACCGAGGTTCTGATTAAAATCAGCGGCACCGTCGAACATACCGCGCATATTTGTTACCTTGGAAACATCCCAGCCACCGATGTCTTGGCTAAAGGCACTGGCACCATTGAACATGTTTTGCATAGTCGTTACCTGAGATACACCCCAGCCACCGATGACGCCGTTAAAGGTCGTCGCTCCTCGGAACATAACTTGCATACTGCTTACGCCAGAAAGGTCTGGTGTGTCGGTTGCACTCATCATCATATTGGAGGCACCATAAAATGCGCCCTGCATACTGACCCAAGAGGCGCTGCCCCATTGC
This sequence comes from Cycloclasticus sp. symbiont of Poecilosclerida sp. N, assembly GCA_002101205.1. Classification (GTDB taxonomy): domain Bacteria; phylum Pseudomonadota; class Gammaproteobacteria; order Methylococcales; family Cycloclasticaceae; genus Cycloclasticus. Next base: position 700 of record LWTM01000075.1, read on the forward strand.
TGTACGTCTGTTAATTTCTCCTTATCCGCGCCATTATTCAAGTTAAAGCGGGTGATGTTGCTTGAGGCTATGACTTTGTAGTCGCCAGCGCTGGCGTAGGTATGCGTAGGTTTATTGCTTGTGATGTCTTCGGTAGTGCCATCGCCCCAGTTAATGGTGTAACTACCCTCACTGGGGAAGGTGAGGGTGCGAGCTGTATCACTACCCCCAGGGATCCGCCATTTGGTGACAAAGTTCGCAGAGCTAGTTAGGTTTTCGAAGTTTATGGACAGGCTGCGGGCGTTATTGGTGCCGAACAAATCCGCCCCACTGGCTCCCACCCGTAGGTTATAAGTACCAGTTGGTTGATCAGAGTTGATTGGGTTTAGTGTAGAGCCACTTAGGATGAACAAGCCATTGTCGGCATCCCCTGCTCCGCGAACCAGTGCGTAGATAGGGCTGTGCCTGGCTAACACGGCACTTTGTGTAGCCAACATGGTGGTGGTCGGTACAATATACCAGTGCCCTAGGTTTTGATTAAAGGCATCGGCACCGTCGAACATACCGCTCATACTTGTTACCTTGGAAACATCCCAACCACCGATGTTCTGATTAAAATCAGCGGCACCGAAGAACATGTTGAACATATTTGTTACCTTGGAAACATCCCAGCCACCGATGTCTTGGCTAAAGGCACTGGCACCATTGAACATGTTTTTCATAGTCGTTACCTGAGACACACCCCAGCCACCGATGACGCCGTTAAAGGTGGTCGCTTCTCGGAACATAGCTTGCATACTGCTTACGCCAGAAAGGTCTGGTGTGTCGGTTGCACTCATCATCATATTGGAGGCACCATAAAATGCGCCCTGCATATTGACCCAGTTGGCACTGCCCCATTGCTGTACGTCTATTAATTTCTCTTTATCCGCGCCATTATTCAAGTTAAAACGGGTGATGTTGTTTGAGGCTATGACTTTGTAGTCGCCAGTGGTGGTGTAGGTATGCGTAGGGCTATTGCTTGTAATGACTTCGGTAGTGCCATCGCCCCAGTTAATGGTGTAGTTGCCCGTGCTGGGGAAGGTGAGGGTGCGATCTGCATTACTACCCGCAGGGATTCGCCATTTGGTGACAAAGTTCGCAGAGCTAGTTAGGTTTTCAACGTTTATGGATAGGCTGCGGGCGTTATTGGTGCCGAACAAATCCGCCCCGCTGGCGGCCACGCGCACGTCATAAGTGCCAAATGCTTGGTTCGTGTCAAGTGGGGTCAGTACGGAATCTCTTAGGCTGAATAATTTATTATGCGTACTTCCCTCTCCAGCAACCAACGCATAGGTAGGACCCTGTGCGATTAATACGTCGTTTTGTGTGCCCAGCGTAGTGGTGGTCGAGCTAGTGCTGGTGCTCGGTACAATATACCAAAGACCGAGGTTTTGGTTAAAGGCACCGGCACTAAAGAACATAGCCACCATACTCGTTACTTTAGAAACGTCCCAGCCGCTGATGTTTTGATTAAAACTGGCGGCAAAGATGAACATGCGATCCATATTTTCTACGTTGGAAACATTCCAGCCGCTGATGTTACCGTTAAAGGCATGCGCGCTTTGAAACATAGCTCGCATACTGCTTACGCCAGTAAGATCCGGCATATCGGTTGCAGTCATCGCCATATTGTTGGCACCAGCAAATGCGTTCTCCATGCTGGTCCAGTTGGCGCTCCCCCATTGCTGTACGTCTATTAATTTCTCTTTATCCGCGCCATTATTCAAGTTAAAGTGGGTGATGTCGTTTGAGGCTACGACTTGGTAGTCGCCAGCGGTAGTGTAGGTGTGGCTGATAGTACCGCTTGCGTTATCAGTCGCGCTGCCGTCACCCCAGTTAATGGTGTAACTGCCCACACCTGGGAAGGTGAGGGCGAGATCCGACGAAGGCATCTTCCATTTGGTAATAAATTCGTGAGGGGTTGCCTGTGAGGTGGTGCTGAATAAAAAACCCGAGACCAGTAACAAAGTAGAAACAATGAGGCGAAGAGTAATTGTTCCTAGCATCTTTTTAACTTTGTGATTGGCAAATTCAACCTAAATGCAACACTTTTGTTTAAAAAAGGCCATGACAAGTTAAGCGGTTACTTTCTAAATATTTTGAGCAAAATATTGTATATTTATTGCTCTCGATTATTAAATTTAAAGTCATAATAAGACCCTAGCATCATTTAGTGCCCAGATGCAACTTAATTTATGACTCTTTAAAAAAATATGGGTTTTCCTAGATAGCCAGCTCAGTTTCAATTCCACTTTAACCCATTAATTCAATTGCTTTAACTGTCCCTTTGGAACACTGTTGTCAAATCGCCATTCGTATTCTTTTAAAAAAAACGGAATCATTTTTTGGCACACCGCTAAACTTTCGCGTGTGTCGTTTTGCTTGGTTCCACTCGTTTTAGCACCCCCTTGAGGGGTAGAAGTTCTCTATCCCATTAATATGATTACGCTTATTTGCAAATAATTTACTGTGGTTTATCTGGGAGCGTTTGAATTCTGACACATCTAATGCATTGTAGCTTTTCCAAGTATCTGTATAAACGATACCATCTGGTTTTACTTGTTGCCGAATAATCGGCATTAATGTTGTCCTTGCCTCAGGGATAATCACTATAAATACCTTGCCATTACACTTTAGAATACAAATGCAGGTGCTTTCCTCGCAGTACCGCGGCCCCCCTTTCCTTTACGAGACCTCAGCACGTGTACTTACAGCGGCCGCTACGCTTGCACTTACACCGCCGGCGCAGGCAGCACGCGTGCCGGCGGTACGTGCACTGGCGGTGCTAGCGCTGACAGTGCTAGTGCTGACAGCGTAACTCACTAAATCGGCAATGAATTTTATTAAAATATGACGTGTAAAAACCATTCTCAACACAGCCCGAATTTTCGTTTTAGGCTCTAATTTAGAGCACTCTATACTTCATAGACTCGATGATACCGAAGCACTGTCGAAGTAAGCTAAAATAGAGCCATTACTGTCCTCTATTTACGCCTCTAATACAGGTCGCCCGAGCTGTCCATGATTGATCTTATTTCGAAGCTTATTACTTGATGTCTGGTATCAACTGTCAGACGTGCTGTTAGCTCAATGCTTGTATTGCGACCTATTATTTCGCAAATTTTGTCGTTTGGAGTTAGGCGGTGATGTTCCAGAGGCATCGGCCATTGTGCGTTTTCGAGCTCGTTTAGTTGAATACGAGCTGTGGGGACACTTATTGGGCGAGATTAATCGCCAGCTTGAAGCGAAAAATATAGAACATAAGACAAAAACACATGTTTAACAATAAAATTGAGATGCTATGCTGGGGTCTCTTTACGTCTACCACCAAAATAACTTTCGTCTGCTTCAGCTTCCCCATCTAATATTCAAGGTGACCACTACTATCGTAGATAACCTTACGAAGCCGCTGAAAGTAATAACTAGCGGTCATTTTTTAACACCAACTAATGTAGTAGCTATTCTTACCGTTATCCCTGCAACAAATAACTTTATTAGCCTTGATTGTTTGTACCAGCTTAATTTACTCTTTCTCACTTTGCTATCCTAGATTAATTCAGTTATCAGGATAGTCCCCAGATAGAAACCTCTAAAACGAATAAAGAGCAGTGGATACCTTGGGCGGTCTGTCTTTGACAGCATAGATGGAATACAATAATTTTTCAATCTCCGTCCAATCCAGTAAAGATTCCACCGTATCAAGCGCCTGTAGAGTTGGATGCTCAAGATCGGCACTTGAGGTGAATGATTCAGGCTGTGTAGAGAATGTTCTTTGCATTATTCACTTTAACAAAAAATGGGCCATGACTGGGGTTATGCTGAGGTCTCACCTAGTTGTTTAGCCGCTTTGCTTTTGGCAATATTCGTTGCTGACTTTCGAGTTTCTTTTTTATACGGGTTATCTGAGGATTTGAACTCTACCTTCACCGGCGTGCCCACTAAATTCAGCTTTTCTCTAAACACATTCATTAAGTAGCGCTTATAGCTACCCGGCACAGAAACCGTTTGGTTGCCATGAATAACAATCATAGGCGGGTTTTGCCCACCTTGATGCGCAAACTTCAGCTTAATACGGCGCCCTTTGACCAAAGGGGGCTGATGCGCTTTGAGAGCATTTTCAAGTATTTTTGTGAGCCGCGGCGTGGACATATCTATCATCGCTGAACGATATAACGCACTTATTGACTCAAATAATTTGCCAATACCACTGCCGTGCAAGGCTGAAATGAAGTAACGCTCGGCATATTCCAAAAAACTCAGTTTTACATCGATTTGGCGTTTAACCTTGTCGCGCTGGTCTTCGGTTAGTCCATCCCATTTATTTAAACCAATCACTAAGGCGCGGCCAGTTTCAAGCACTAGACCTAACAAACTGGCATCTTGATCCGTCACGCCTTCACTGGCATCAATCAGGTAAATAACGACGTGCGTATCATCAATAGCACGCAAGGTTTGCACAATACTCAATTTTTCGATGGCTTCTGATACTTTTGAGCGACGACGAACACCTGCCGTGTCAGTCAAAGTGTATTGCGTACCATCTCGCTCAAAGGGAATAAAAACGCTATCTCGCGTTGTCCCAGGCTGGTCAAACACAACAACTCGCTCTTCGCCCAACAAGCGATTAATGAGCGTTGACTTCCCTACGTTCGGACGACCAATAACGGCAACTCGGATGCCATCGCCGGCCAATGTATCGTCAAATGATTCAATGGTCGGCAAAACATCAAACACATGCTTTAAAAGCTCTAACACTCCTCGGCCATGCGTAGCGGCAATTGGCCAAGGCTTTTCAAAACCCATTTTATGAAATTCTGCGATGTGCGTATTAGCGTCTAAACCGTCTATTTTGTTGGCCGCTAAGATAACTTGCTTGCCCAACTTACGTAGGTTCTTAGCAATTTCTTCGTCTATAGGATGAATGCCATGCCTGGTGTCCACCATGAATAAGACCACATCGGCTTCTTCAAGCGCTCGTTCAACTTGTTCAACGGCAACTCCATCAATACCCTCTAATGTAGCTGTAATACCGCCAGTATCGACAACCAAGGAACGTACACCGCCTCGCTTTACAAGCCCATACTGGCGATCGCGCGTTAAACCTGGGTAGTCCGCAACAAGCGCATCACGCGTACGTGTTAAGTAGTTAAATAGCGTAGATTTCCCAACATTAGGTCGGCCGACAAGGGCAATGACGGGTAACATGCTTTAATCTTCAATATCCGTTTTTGTTGGTAAGACTAAACGCAGGGCTGTCACCTCACCATTAACATCTTGTACGTATATCAAGTCACCATCAATAATTGGAGCCGCTACGATGGCCGCATTGCCTATACTGACACGTCCCATAAGGTGTCCATCAAAAGCAGATAATACGTGTAAATACCCTTCGTAATCCGCCGTTAATAAGTATTCGCGTAGTTTTGTTAACGGCGTTAACTGTCTATTTTCCAATTGATTTAATTGCCAATTTATCGAACCATCATTTTGGTCCGCTGACCAAACATGGTTTTTTACGTCGACAACATAAATAGACGCCCAATCGGCCGCCATCTTTTTATACGATGACATTTCTGAGCGACGCCAAGCGATTTGACCAGACTTCACATCTACAGCCACCACGCCGCCATGAAACGTTGCCGCATAAATATACCTTTCGCCCGCTAATGGATCCGAATCCACATCCACCATGCGTGATAAAGCGCCACGACCCCTAGGAACAGCAACACTGGTTTCCCAAATTTGCATGCCATCTTTTAAGCGCAAAATCACCAATTTACCATTCGCATAGCCACTGATAACACCGCCGCTTTTAATAACCGGCGAACCGGTTCCACGTAAGCTTAGTGCAGGAACGTCTCTTATATGTGACCAAAGCTCATCACCCGTTGAAGCGTCTAACGTACTAACAGCGCCGTCTATACTACGCACCACTAAAAGCCCATCTGAAAAACGCGGGATCGATAAAACTTCGCTCGACACTTGACTAGTCCATGATGTATCACCATCATCAAGCTTTAGCGCGACAACATCAGCATTCGTTGTACCAAAAAATAGGTTTTCATAACCCGCCTCTAGACCCCCTGATATGGGTAAATCTGTTTGAACTTCCCACAAAGTTTTCCCCGTCCTTTGGTCTAAAGCTGTCACCCTACCTTCTCTATCAGCAACAAAAATCTTACCATCAAACAGCACCATCTCAAGCTTTAAAAAATGCTCTCCTTGACCAACACCGACCTCACGTTGCCACACTTGAGTAATCGTGACTTCTTTCGTGATTTCTTCTAACTTGCGCGGCGACCCATTTTCGTCTTCTTCTGAGTACGTCATCATTTCAATGATGCTGTTGCCTAAGCTTTCACCCGTAGATTTAGTTGACTCGGTCACGCCCGAGCAACCCGACAGTGCGAACAACATTAAGAATAAAATTACTCGGCTCATTTTGCACTCTCTGCATTCATTGATGCCGTTTTTTCATCGCCAAAATCAACCGGCGGCGGCCCTAAGTCATCAAGCTTCAACTGAATAATGCGACGATCTAAGGTTGCATTCCTTAAGGCTGTAATATAACCATAACGCGCTTTTTCAACGTCGCCTAACAAGCGATAAGCATCACCTTTTATTGCTTCATATTGACCAATGAACTCACCTGGGTTTAGGCCATTTTCTTCCGCTATTAATGAATCGATATCAGCAATAACCGCTTTCGTTTCACCATCACCAACGCGGATTCTAAACGCACGTACACGAGCAACATGCTGAATTGAGTTATTCGTTGCCGTTACCGCTACATTTTCTAATGTAGCCGTCGCGCCTTTGCGATCACCTTGCTCTATTTGCACTTTAGCTTTTTGCATACCTGCTAAAGCGGCGTACGGCGTATCGCTATAAGTTCTCTCAATTTCATCTGCAAATAATATAGCCGCATCAAATTTTGAGTCTTTAACTGATTTAGCTAACTGCTGATACACATCAGAAGCCTCTAATGTGTGCGTTAGCGTTTTATCTTTCCATACTTGCCAACCGGCAATGGAAAACAAACCCAGGCCAACGCCAAGAATAATGACCCGTGAATTTTGCGACCACCACTTTTTGAGACTTGCGACTTGCTCTTCTTCTGTTTGATATGCGTCCATCGTACTTTCCTATCTTAATCGTTATTTTGTAACAATCTTTCTAATTCGTTTCTCGGTATATTTTGCTGTTCTATTCGTTCACGTAAAAACTTTATACCAACCCTGTTTTCTTCTACTTCTCTCTCACCTAAGACTAGCGCTAATTTCGCTCCGGTCTTATCTGCCTTTTTAAATTGGCTCTTTAAGCTACCGCCACCACAGTGTAAGACAAAACAAGACTCTGGCAACTGATTGCGCAATGTTTCCACCATTTTTATCGCTGCCCGCCTCGCCATATCGCCCTGATACACGATATAAGCCAATGGCTTTTCTGCTTCCCATTGATCTTGCTCTAATAATAGAACAAGCCTTTCTATTCCCATTGCCAGACCAACCGCAGGTGTTTGTTTGCCTCCTAATTGGTCAATCAAACCATCGTATCGCCCACCCGCACAAACCGTTCCTTGCGCGCCAAGCGATGCTGTTGTCCATTCAAACACTGTGTGCGAGTAATAATCTACACCGCGTACTAAACGTGAATTATGCGTAAAGCTAACGCCCGCATCCGACAAGTAATCTTGCAGTTGCTTGAAGTGTTCTTTAGATTCATCGCCTAAGCAATCAGCCAAACGCGGTGCTTTTTCGATGATGCTTTGCATCCCTAGGTTTTTACTGTCCAGAATCCGCAGAGGATTTGTTTGTAGGCGTCGCGTACTGTCTTCGTCTAATTCGTCTGCGTGTTGTTCAAAATATCCAACTAACACGTCCTTATATACAGCACGTTCCTCACTTGTACCCAGAAAATTAATTTCTAACGAGAACTGTTCCTCCAAACCCAGCTTTTTCCACAAGCGGTACGACATAAGAATGATTTCCGCCTCAATCTCTGCGCCTAACATACCGAAACATTCAATGCCTATTTGATGGAATTGTCTATAGCGACCTTTTTGAGGGCGCTCGTGACGAAACATAGGGCCTTGATACCATAACCGTTGGGTTTGGTTGTAAAACAAGCTGTGCTCAAGCCCAGCCCTAACACAGCCTGCCGTGCCTTCAGGCCGCAAACTTAATGAATCACCATTTCGGTCTTCAAAGGTGTACATCTCCTTACCAACAATATCGGTTTCTTCGCCAATAGAACGGCAAAAAAGGTCGGTACTTTCAACCAGTGGCGTGCGTATTTCTGAATAGCCGTATTGCTGAAAAACTTCAGCCATTGCCTTTTCTAAGCGCTGCCAGAGCGGTGTTTTATCCGGCAATATATCGTTCATGCCGCGAATGGCTTGTAGCTTCTTACTCATAGCGACTAAAGCTGAGCCTGTTGTCTTTTTAATTGTCGCTTTGTTCTATCCTCCACTTTCCCCACTAATTGACCACATGCCGCATCAATATCATCACCACGTGTTTTACGCGTTGTGGTTACCAAACCCGCTTCTTTCAGCACTGCGGTAAAGCGATGAATCGCGCTATTACTTGAACGCTTATAGTTCGTATTAGGAAACGGGTTGAACGGAATTAAGTTTACTTTTGATGGCACATCAACGAGCAAGCGCTTTAATTCATGTGCATGCTCAAGCGAATCGTTGATACCACTGAGCATCACATATTCGAAGGTTATCTTGCGGCGTTTTTCACCCTTAACATAGTGCTTACAGGCTTCTAATAATTCCGCTATCGGATATTTTTTATTTAACGGAACTAATTCGCTTCGTAATTCATCATTCGGCGCGTGTAACGAAACGGCTAAACTCGCATCGCTCACCTCCGCTAGACGATACATGGCAGGCACAACACCTGACGTGCTCACCGTTACACGGCGCTTTGCTAAGCCATAGGCAAAATCATCCATCATAAGATGCAGCGAGGTAACCGTATTATTGAAATTCAGCAATGGCTCGCCCATCCCCATCATCACCACATTGCTTAGGTTTGCCTTACCTTCAAGCGCTCTTACTGCTACCCATACTTGACCAATAATTTCAGCGGCGGATAGATTGCGGTTGAAGCCTTGTTGTGCCGTTGAGCAAAACGTACATTCCAACGCGCAACCTACTTGCGATGAAACGCATAAGGTGCCGCGACCATTTTCAGGAATAAAAACCGTTTCAATCCGGTTTTGTCCATCTAATTCAAGCACCCATTTATAGGTTCCATCTTCTGACTTCTCCTCATAAACAATTTCTGGCACACATACTTCAGCAACCTCAACGAGACGTAATCGCAAGGCCTTGCTGAGATTAGTCATTAGCTCAAAGTCGGACACGCCCATTTGGTGAATCCACTTTAAAACCTGCGTTGCACGAAAAGGCTGCTCGCCCATTTCAGTAAAAAACGTTTCAAGACCTTCACGATCAAGATTCAGCAGGTTTTGTTTTTGAGTCATAAATAATTAACGCAGGCGCTCGCAAAGTTCTGCATCGCTGAAGAAGAATTTGATTTCTTCCGATGCTGTCTCAGGCGCATCAGAACCATGAACCGCATTTTTATCAATGCTCTCAGCAAAATCTTTACGAATCGTACCCGCATCTGCTTCTGCTGGGTTAGTTGCACCCATTACTTCACGGTTTTTAAGAATGGCATTTTCGCCTTCAAGCACTTGAACCATCACTGGGCCCGACTGCATGAAGTCAACCAAATCTTTATAAAAAGGACGTTCGCTATGAACTGCGTAAAAACCTTCTGCTTGCTCACGTGAAAGTTGCAACATTTTAGACGCCACAATTTTTAAGCCCGCTGATTCAAAACGAGCATAAATTTGCCCAATAACATTTTTTGCAACTGCATCTGGTTTTACGATAGAAAAAGTACGCTCAAGCGCCATAGTATTACCCCAACATTTAAATTAATTTTAGAAAAAAACCGTGTAAATTCACGGCATTAGCTTATTTGACAGCAAGCTGTCACAAAGTCTGTAGTTTACAGATTAGCGTTACCAGTAGCAATCTTGCTGGGTTACCAAGTAGCCTTTATTTAATCATTACGGTTCAATGGTAAAACTTTCGCCACAACCACACGCATCTTTTACATTCGGGTTATTAAATTTGAAGGCGGAATTAATTCCTTCGCGAGCAAAATCCAGCTCTAAACCATCTAAAAAACTCAACGAATCTTGATTGATAATCACCTTCACACCGTACGCCTCGAATACTGTATCTTCAGTTTCAACCTCGTCAGCAAAATCAATCACATAGGCATAACCCGAGCAGCCAGACTCACGCACACCTAGGCGTAAGCCTAAGCCTTTACCACGTTTGTTTAATTGATCTTGCACTTGCCCTGCGGCGCTTTGCGTTAATGTGACCGACATAATATTTCCCCCTGCTGATGCATGCTTAGAGCCTGTCTAAACACATAAATTCATTTTCAGTTTAACTACGTTGCAACACTCGCCAACTCGATAAGCGCAAAATACAACACACCGCCCGTTATCACCCCAACGGTGACATGGGCATACACAAGCATCACTGGTCTACTTTGGCTCAGTCGCGCTTTCCAGATGAAGCCACCTAAAACCAACATAAGGCTGGCCAATAAAAGTGCACTGGGCAATATGCCAGACTCTTCAGGACTCATTGGGTCGCCACTGGCACTACCCGCTATTAATTGCATTACCAGCATCATAAACACGGTTGCACCAGCAACAAAGTGCAACAATGTGATAAACATGTCGTTTTCTTTTTTCTGCAAGACACGTGTCAACATATACACACCAAGAATCGCTGCTATCACAAAAAACACGCCAGCTGCATTGCCCATAAAAGAGTTAACACCCGCCAATTCGTTGGTGGTGATCCTCATGTTATTGCCCCAGTCTAGCCAATCGAACATAGCACCCTCGTCTTACTTATTCTTAATTTGAATGCACTATTTTAACTGATAGTTTTTAATGAAGGTGTTTTATCCTCAATAAGGCTCACTACATTTTGTCCACCCACCCTATTTCACTTATACTTCACGGTAACTCTTTTTTATATAATGCCTCTTTATGTTTGACATTGGTTTTTTTGAAATCTGCTTAATTGGCGTCATCGCTCTATTGCTTATTGGCCCAGAAAAGCTTCCTCGCGCCGCAAGGACTGCTGGGCTTTTGCTTGGAAAAGCACGCGGCATGGTCAAAAATGTCAAATATGAAATTGACGAACAAATTCGCGCAGAAGAACTAAAAGAATCCTTAGCGCAGGCTAAAGAAACCTTACAAAATGAAGTGTCCGAATCATTCGAAGATGTGGAAACATCCTTTGAAAACCTACGCGATGAAGTTCAAGACAAGCCGAAAGCGGACAGCGATGAACTTAATATAGAAACATCCGAAGCTAACAACAAAGCAGAAACACCTCCCCAAAAAACAACCTAAAGCACTACTTTTTCAACAGACAAAAAAAACCCCGCAAATGCGAGGGTTTTTTCATCGTCTTGTAGAACTTAAGCTGTTACGTTAATCGCTTGCGGCCCTTTAGGTCCGTTTTCTACGTCGAAGTTCACTTGTTGACCTTCGTTTAATGTGCGAAAACCTTCGCTTGAGATAGCTGAAAAATGTACGAATACATCTTTTGAGCCATCTTCTGGAGTGATAAAGCCGAAGCCTTTAGATTCATTGAACCACTTAACTGTTCCTGTTGCCATGATAATTACCTCAAAATTAAAATTAAAATTAAAAAATGTTACAAATCTTACAAGGAAATTAACAAGAGCAAATCTTACAAAGACCAGTAGAGAATGTAGCGAAGCAAATTCTAACCCACTTCTCACAAAAATACACGCCTTTATACGCTTTTAAAGCAGTTATCTCACCACCTGAGAAAAGTTTGCTATATAATGCGTTGCACAATTCGCAGTGTACATCGGTCTACACTTACAATTTACGTGGCTAATCTACAAGACTCACCCCGTAACAAAAACATATTGCCTTGACCGCACCTTATGTCTAAAACATGAGGGAAGGCAAATATTTTAGAGATCATAAAATATGTCATTTGAATCCCTCGGCTTACATGCCGACATACTTCGTGCTATATCCGAAAAAGGTTACACAACACCCACCCCTATACAACTACAAGCCATTCCTACTATCCTTGCAGGTAAAGATGTTATGGGCGCCGCTCAAACAGGTACTGGCAAAACAGCAGGCTTCACCCTGCCGTTGCTGAACCGTTTAATGGAAACGCGTAACAGTCATGGCGGCAAACGCCAAATTCGTGCACTGGTGCTTACTCCGACCCGTGAATTAGCTGCGCAAGTAGGCGAAAGCATCGCCCTGTACGGCAAACATTTACCCTTACGCTCCACAGTTATTTTTGGCGGCGTGAAAATCAACCCTCAAATTCAAAAGCTTCGCCAAGGCGTAGATATTCTTATTGCAACACCTGGGCGCTTACTTGACCATGTCGGCCAAAAAACTATTGATTTAACTCAAATTGATATATTAGTTTTAGATGAAGCTGACCGCATGCTCGACATGGGCTTCATTCACGATATTCGTCAAGTTCTGGCGATTGTGCCAAAAGAAAAACAGACTTTACTGTTTTCGGCCACTTTTTCGGCTGATATCAAAACGCTAGCAAATGGTTTGCTCAAGTCACCTATGTTGGTAGAAGTAGCTCGCCAAAACACCACGGCTGAAAACATTTCCCAAGTGGTTCACCCTGTCGATAAAAAACGTAAACGCGAATTGCTATCGTTTTTAATTGGCTCAAATAACTGGCGCCAAGTGTTGGTATTTACCCGTACAAAACACTGTGCAAATAAGCTGACTGAGCAGTTGAATAAAGATGGCATTACCGCTGCCGCTATTCATGGCAACAAAAGCCAAGGCGCACGAACAAAAGCTCTTGCTAATTTCAAATCTAACACCATCCAAGTATTAGTTGCGACTGATATTGCCGCTCGCGGCATTGATATTGACCAACTTCCTCACGTCGTGAACTTTGAACTCCCGAATGTGCCAGAAGACTACGTCCATCGAATTGGCCGTACCGGTCGCGCCGGTAGCGAAGGCGAAGCGATGTCATTAGTTTGTGTTGATGAATTGAAACTATTGAAGGGTATTGAACGGCTTATCAAAATCGATATACCGTCGATGATTATCGACGGCTATACGCCAGATCCAACCATTAAAGCCGAGCCGATTAAAAATGGTCGTGGCGGCCCGCGCCCACAAAGAAAGAACAACGGACAAAGAACAGGCGGTCAAAAGCAAAATGGTCACAAACCTCAAGGACAGCCGGTCGCTAATGGCAAGCGTAAAAACCAATCATCGACAAACGCACGTACAGCCAAACCAAAACAACGCCAAAGCAATAACGTCAATCGCCCTGATAACTTTGGCAATTGTTAAAAAAAAGCAAACCCATCAATACGACGGAAGATAACTTATGCTAATTAGCGCAAACATCACCATGCAATTTGGCGCCAAGCCATTATTCGAGAACGTTTCAGCCAAGTTTGGTAACGGCAACCGTTACGGCCTAATTGGCGCAAATGGCTGCGGTAAATCAACCTATATGAAAATATTAGGTGGTGATTTAGAACCCTCTTCTGGCAATGTGTCTAAAGGTCCCAGCGAACGCATCGGCAAACTGGGGCAAGATCAATTTGCCTTTGAAGAATATAGCGTTGTCGATACCGTCATCATGGGGCACACTGAGTTATGGACAGTCAAACAAGAACGCGAACGCCTTTATTCCTTGCCAGAAATGAGCGAAGAAGAAGGCATGAAAGTCGCCGATCTAGAAGTTGAATTTGCCGAAATGGATGGCTACAGCGCAGAAAGCCGCGCCGAAGAGTTACTGATGAGCGCAGGTATTGAACAAGACCTTCATTACGGCCTAATGAGCAACGTCGCGCCCGGCTGGAAACTACGTGTCCTGCTTGCCCAAGCTTTGTTTTCTGAACCGGATATTTTGTTGCTTGATGAGCCAACCAACAACTTGGACATCAGCACCATTCGCTGGCTAGAAGGTATTATCAAACAATCGAAAAGCACCATGATTATCGTCTCGCATGACCGTCATTTCTTAAACGCTGTATGCACTCATATGGCGGATATTGACTACGGTGAGCTACGCATTTACCCAGGCAACTACGATGCCTTTATGACGGCATCGACTCAAGCACGCGAACTACTACAGTCTGAAAATGCTAAAAAGAAAACTCAAATTGCCGAGCTACAACAATTTGTTAGCCGCTTCTCTGCCAACGCGTCTAAATCCAAACAAGCCACATCACGCGCTAAAAAATTAGAAAAAATCGAACTTGCCGACATCAAACCATCATCACGCGTTAGCCCGTTCATCCGTTTCCAACAAGCTAAAAAGCTTCACCGTGAAGCCGTCACATTGAAAAACGTAGGTCATGGCTTTGAAGATGGCCCCTTATTCGAAGGCTCATCCATGATTGTTGAAGCCGGAACACGGATGGCCGTCATTGGTGAAAACGGCGCGGGTAAAACCACTTTTTTACGCTGCTTAATTAACGAAATAACACCGGATAGCGGCAGTATAAAATGGGCCGAAAACGCCACAAAAGGCTATTGCCCACAAGATTCAAATGCTGACTTTAATGTAGACATGACCTTGTTCGACTGGATGAGCCAGTGGCGCAAACCAAATCATGATGACCAAGTCGTACGCATGACATTAGGCCGTATGTTGTTTTCATCTGAAGACTTCAATAAAAAAGTAGCCGTGTGTTCAGGTGGAGAAAGAAACCGCCTATTATTCGGCAAACTCACCTTAGGCGAAACCAATGTGTTGCTGATGGACGAGCCGACCAATCACTTGGATATGGAATCCATCGAATCGCTTAACTTAGCACTAGAAAACTACGACGGCACCTTAATATTCGTTAGCCATGACCGTGAATTTGTATCGTCCATCGCTAATCGTATTGTTGAGATTACGCCAACGGGCGTTGTTGATTATCATGGGACATATGAAGAGTATTTGAATAGTCAAGATATTAATGATTTGAAAACAGGGACGAATTAAACGTTTTTTTATACTTTGGGAAAGCCTGCTTTGTTTGAAGCGGTTTTTTATGATGGCTTGCTTTCGCTTGGTAAGCGCCTGTTTTATATTCGCTGTCGCACGGGCATTCATTTCTTTTGCTTCAATGAAACTTACAAGGTAAATTGGTGTGAAGTGCCAAGAGAGGGTTCCCTTGGGTGTTGAGCCTATGCTTTAAGACGAGTTCCAGAATGGTTTTGAAAATTATTTTTCTGAGGGAACAGTAGGTGAGGCCTCAAGGTGGCATTTTTTGGGTTACTTTTCTGCACTTAACAGCAACTACCCCTTACATAACCCTAGCAACGCCTTCATTTCCTCCAAGCCCTTCTCCCTAGCAACCTTCTCATTTCTAGCAGGTATTTTTTCAGGGTTAGACACACTATTTAGCGCACGCTCAACACTCTTTTCACGCAAAATATGTAATATCGGATAAGGCGAGCGATTGGTGTAGTTCGCCGCATCATCTTGTTTTAAACCATCAAAACAATAGTCAGGGTGAAAGCTCGCCAGTTGAAAAACCCCTTCGTAGCCTTCATCAAGCAATAAGGAATTGGCGACAGCTAGAAGGTCAAGATAATCATCGAACGACTCAAATCCATGCGGGCATATTAATAAGCTTGTTTCAATCTGATTGTTCTCGGTAAGGCGTTTAAACTCACCACTCAACGCCATTAAACACTGTTCAAGCGAACGCTCGTTGATAACCTTATAGTCAACGTCACCAGACTCAATAACGGGTTTAGCGAACGGGCAAAAGTTTAAACCCACCACAACGCTAGAAACCCAACGGCGGCTTTGCTCAATAAGCGTTTCGTCAGATAGTGTTACCACATCAAATCATCTGGTACGGCATAATCTGCGTATTCATCTTCTACCAATACGGACTCGACATTATCTAAATAAATCACTCTGGCTTTATCCCGTTGAGCGATTTTTTCTGCCACCGCCACAGGCACTACTTCGTAGCTTTTACCCAAGTTAACAATTTGAATGCGGCCCTTTACCAAAAGGGCACGCAGGTATTCACTCACGTAAATAACTTTTACTTTATTGCCGTCAGTGAAATTAAACGCCTCCCCTTCGTCGTCTTTGTTTAATTTATTCATCTGAATCAACTGCGTTATTTGCGCGGCAATCTGTTTCTTTTCCGCCTCTTGATTGCGCTTAGCATTTAGTGCACGGTCTTTTTCTACTTGCTTCGCTCTTGCCGCTTCCGCCAAGATAGCCGCCTCATTTTTCACATCAATCTTATTCTTTTGTTTTTGCTGAATCTGCTTACGCTTTTGTTTTTTCGCTTGGTTCGCTTTTGACTTGCTGGATAAGCCTGCTTGCAATAGCTGATCTTGTAAGGACGCTTTTTTCATTTTTTATACCTGTGTTAATAAGGGTAAATTATTCAGCCGTATAGGCTTCGCGTAAAACATGTATCGGCGGCTTATTCACACCACCTTTAACGCACCAAAAACATTAAAACAAAACACTATTGCAATGCCTAAAAATTAACCCAACAAATTTTTACCTAATCGAGCAAAGAAGGTGCTTTCTGCAGAACCCGTTCGTTATTTATTTTAATGTCTGGGTTCAGATAGAAGTGAGACTTTTTTGAGATGTAAAACTCGGGTAGCCTGTGAATTCTTGACGAAGGCGCTCCGATAAAACCACCTAAAACTCAAACAGTTGAACTTGACCGTAGGATACACGCATTTTTTAGATAACCAATATATTGGTTATTCATGGTTAGAAGTCAAAGGGCGGATTACTAGCAAAGTATGAACTATTCTCCCTCGGTTCGTAAAGAAGCTGAGTTGGACATCAACACTGCTTTTGAATATTACGAAAACCAAAGGATAGGGCCCGGGTATAATTTACAAAAAACTTAGGCGAATTGCTGTTCGCTTGCATGACTTGCTCAGCGTTAATTTCTATGCCTGACTTAATGAGGATTTTCCGCAGTTGTTCAGCTACACCTGATACTCGAATATAATGATGTTTCGAGATGTGTTCAGTCTTGAGATTAAAAGACCAACTTGCTCACTTATTAGATGGCGTCCATGTTTCTATAACCCTCTCCTTTTTTAGCCAGCCTTTGAACCTTTGCACAACATCCCGAAGCTGGTTTAGTCCAAGCATTTTTTATATTTTATCTTAAAGACCTACTCTGACCCAGCTTATTATGGAGTGTGGTTATGGTTGAAAGTGGGGCTCACATTGTTCAGGTGGGCTAAATAACGATTTCAGAGCCTAATACCATATTAGGTAACCAAGTAGAAATGTTGGGGATATAGGTGATAATCATTAAAAATAAGAACAATACCATCAGCAAAGGCAAGGCTGCTTTAACAACATTGAGAACAGGCATTTTCGCCACACCTGCACTGACAAATAGATTGAGCCCAACTGGCGGGGTTACTAGGCCAATTTCCATATTAACAACCATCATAATGCCAAGATGAATGGGGTCAATACCTAATTGTATCGCAATCGGAAAAACCAGTGGGGCAACGATTAGCAACAAGCCAGAAGGTTCCATAAATTGCCCACCTATCAGCAATAATATATTGACCATAATTAAAAACCCGATGACGCCAAAGCCCGCATTAAGTATTAGCTCGGTCATTAATTGCGGCACGCGCTCTTCGGTTAGTATATGTTTTAGCAATATTGCGTTGGCGACAACAAATAGCAGCATAATGGATAGTTTTCCTGCTTTGTATAATGCTTTTTGATTATCTTCATGCCAAAAAGAATGGATGATTTTATAAAACAAATTGGCGCAGTTTTTCTGAGCAAAAGGACCAATATCTTTATAAATAAAATTAGTCACAATAAAAGCATAAACAGCAGCAACAGCTGCGGCCTCTGTTGGGGTAAATATACCGCCGTAAATGCCACCTAAAATAATAACAATCAGCAATAAGCCCCAAAAAGCATCTTTGGCTGCGTCAAATATTTCCATAAAACCCGTAAACGGTAAGGCAGGAATATTCTTAATGCGTGCAAGAATATAAATCACCACCATCAGCATAAACCCAATTAACAATCCTGGTATCACCCCACCTAAAAACATTCTGCCGACTGAAACTTCAGTGGCTGCTGCATAAACAACCATGACAATAGACGGTGGAATTAAGATGCCCAATGTGCCGGCGTTGCAAATAACACCTGTGGCAAAATCTTTGCTATAGCCTGCTTTAACCATGCCTGCTATGGCTAAGGATCCAATAGCGACAACAGTTGCAGGTGATGAGCCAGATAAGGCGGCAAAAATCATACAGGCACAAATGCTTGCCATTGCTAAACCACCACGAAGAGAACCAAATAAAGCGATTGAAAGCCGAATAATACGCCGAGCAATGCCACTGGTTGTCATAAAACTAGAGGCGAGGATGAAAAAAGGAATGGCAAGTAGCGTGTAATGCTCTTCAAAAGCTGAAAATAATGCTTGTGCAAACGAAGCAAAAGAGCTGTCTGAATATAATAAAGCAAATAAAATACTAGACAGCCCTAATGCAATCGCAATAGGCACGCCAATCAGTATCAATACAATTATCGATAAAAATAATAGACCAATACTCATTCTTTTTCTGCTATAAACGAAGAAATAACACCATCAGCTTTATTTTGTAAAATTAAAATAAACTGCTGAACTAAGCGATAAATCAATAATAAAGCACCCAATGGCAAAGCGGCATAAGGAATAAACAGCGGTAATTTTGTGTATCGTTCTGAGTCGTTAAATAAATAAGATAAAAACTGTAACATCTCTGGCATGGGAATATCATCTGCCTCTAAAAAAGCACGACTACTAATAAATGGATACCAATATTGCCAAGCACTAATTAGGAGGATAATTGCAAATATTAAACAGATGACAACTACTGTTAAGGCTAATATCTTTTTAAAACGCGCAGAGGCAATATTAACAATGACATCAACGCCAATATGGATGTTTTTTTTAATACCATAGGACATGCCCATTAAAACCAGCCAGGCGAACAAAAAAACCGTCAATTCTAATGCCCAAACAATATTGTCATTAAAAATATATCTAGCAATAACATTAGCAAAAGTCAGTAAAGTCATCGTCGCTAAGCACAAGGCAATAGCGACCTCTTCAAAGTCGTTAGTTTTTTTGATTGGTTTAATGGTTTTCATTTAAAAATGCTTGATAGGTGATTTTTAAGGGTCTGTAAACTGAAACGTGTAAACGCTTATATTTTATAATCCCCTAAACGGAGAATAATATGAGCACGATAACACAAACAAAACTAAAGTCTTTTGCCACTGAGTTGGCACAAGGGATTAGAACACAGGGATACTTGGCAAACGTGCCTGCATCGTTATTAAAGATGCCGGTAAAAGCGGCTTTAGGCGCATAAATAGGCACTCATTTAGGCTAGAGCAAGCTAGAATTATATGACACGCTGACATCACAAGGACTTAACGCTGCCTAATGTCTAAAAGCGAAAGACTAGTCTAAAGACAGGCCGCCTAAATGTCCTCAATGTAGTGAACCAGATCAGGCAATGGTCAAAACGCCATGAATCAGCTTATCATCCTTCACGAATAGAGGCTGAAAGGCTATCTTTAAACAAATGAGCGTTTACACGGAATTATTGACAGGCTCGCTTTCTTAACTAATTATTTGAATCAATCGCAGCTTTTAATGTTTCTTTGCCAATATTTTTTTCAAACTTTTTCCAAACCGGTTTTAATGCATCAACCCATTCTTGCCGCTGTGCATCATTCAATAAACGAATTTTTGAGCCAGTTGCAATAATTTTATCTCTATTTTTTCTATTAACCAAACCCGCCTCTGAATTACGAAAATGAGTAACTTCTTGCAATATAGAGGTTAATTTATTGCGAATATCTGCATCTAATTCTTGCCACCATTTTGTCGAAGTAACGACCAGATAATCCAATATGCCATGGTTACTTTGTGTAATACCATCTTGGACTTCAAAGAATTTTTTACCATAAATATTAGACCAAGTATTTTCTTGCCCATCCACAACACCTGTTTGTAATGCCCCGTAAACTTCTTTAAACGCCATTTTTTGTGGTGATGCACCAAGTTGTTTAAATTGCGCGGTTAAGACGTCAGAAGACTGAATGCGGAATTTTAATCCTTTGGCATCACTAGGTTTAATTAACGGCTTGTTAGCGGAGAGTTGTTTCATGCCATTATGCCAATAAGTCAAGCCTGTTAAGCCTTTTTCATTCATAGAATTAAGAAGTTTTATGCCCTGTTTTGATTTTTGAAACCGTTCAACAGCCTCAACATCCTTAAATAAGAAGGGTAAATCAAAAATTCTAAATTTCTTGGTAAATCTTTCAAACTTAGACAATGAGGGTGCGGCAAAATGAAGGTCACCATTCAATAATGCCTCTAAGGCTTTTTTGTCACTAAATAAAATAGAGTTTGGATAAACCACCATACAGGCAATCCCGTTCATTTCAGCATTCACTCTTTTTGCAAACAAATCAGCGGCGATACCTTTTGGATGTTTGTTAGTATTAGTAACATGACTAAATTTAAGCACCATTTCGCCTTCATCACAATTTGCCAATACGCTTTTTTGCCAAATGATTAAAGATAATGATATTAGTAATATGTGTTTCATGATATTCCCTTTTAATATGTAAATCCCACTTCAAATTACACCACCTAGAACCTCAGCTAGCGTCCGATAGTATAAGCATTTTCTGGGTTGATTATTAATCTTGTTTGCAATCTCTTGAGCCATTTTATAACAAACCAGCAAGAAAACCTCAATTTTTTTAAAATGGGAATGAATTGCTAGTCTTGCTCTTTAATATATCTTTCTATTGTTTTTCTTGAAGCGTCCCCAACTGAGCAGGCAAAGTATCCTCCTGCTCACAAAACCTTTCTTTTCCAGAAACTCTTTTTAAGTTTCTCAGGATGTTTTCTCCATAACATAGACGTTGTGTACCCCTTGATAGATTTAGCTACACAAGCATCGCCGGCGCTGACAGTATATCCGCCTGATAGACAAGGCAGGCAATTAAGCGAATAGAGTCGCCTCGCATACCTCGATAGAATATTGTGGTTCTCTCAATCAAGGTAAGATGATTATAGGGCATAGTTTTCTCCTGTTAGTTAAAGTATTTGCGTGCTTTTAACTAAACTGAGCTGCCCTGCCCTGCGCATACCTGAACAGCTAATTTCACTTCACAAGCTCTTTATACAAGCTCTTAAATTCTTCGGTTACTTTGTGCGTCGGTGCAAACTGTATCATCGGTAGTGAAGCGCTGTGTGATTCGCGGATTTTCACAGAGGCTGAGATCTTTGTTTTAAATACCGTCAGCCCATCGGCGAGTAATTCATTCACAAGCTGGATTGGTAGCTTAGCTCTTTTTTGGAAATGATTAACGACAATGCCTTCGATAAGTAAATCAGGGTTGTGATCGGCGTTTACTTCATCAATAGTATCAAGAAGTGAATACAAAGCTTGTTTTGAGAACACGTCGCAATCAAACGGAATAATGCAGTTATTTGCAGCAATTAGTGCCGACCTTGTGTAAAAATTTAATGCGGGAGGTGTGTCGATAAAAATATTGTCAAACCCATCCATTGCCTCAATAGCTTCTTTTAATTTGTAGATTTTGTAACGCGATTCAAGTTTGGCGTGCAAATTATCCATATCTGGATGAGATGGCATAACGTATAAGTTTGGCACTTCCGTTTCATAAATAAATTCACTGAAGTCCTTTGGGAACAAGCTGATGCTGAGAGTTCCGGCATAAAAGTCCGCTAATGTTGATTCGAGCTCTTCGGTTCTGTGGCCGAGTAAGTAATGTGTTGAGTTGCCTTGTGTATCCAAGTCAATCAGCAAGGTTTTTTTGCCTTTCGATGCGCTAATAGCCGCCAAATTACAGCTAATGGTTGATTTTCCAACACCGCCTTTTTGATTAAAAATAACTCGATTCATTGTTTTTCTGCCTTTTTACTGTGACGTTTGAATTCTGTTTTATGACATTTTGGGCAGGATGGGATACGCCCTGTTTTTTTAAAGTTTAAGGTTTCCTCACAACAAATACACTCTAGTGTACCTGGGCCCGCAACTTCGCCTGAGTGATAAAGCTGTGCCTTTACCGCATCTATACTGAGCTTATCCCACTCCAGTTTTGTTTTGTCGGCCACTAAATTCAGCCAGTCACCAATTTTACCTTCTATTAACGTAGATTCAAATGCCAACCACTGTGAAAACTCTTCTTGGGTTTCTTGTAAATACGCAGAAACGTCTTCCAAGTCTCTTTTGAGATAATTGGCTACTTTGTTGGCCTCCTCACGCGTTAATTCTCCCAACTTAATGGCTTTCTCTTGAGCCTGTTTCAGATTATCATCAATGGTTGGAATGGCCAGCTTTTCAGCCGTCTCAATTGCGTCGTGAAGGCGCTTAACCATAACATCGTATGCGTGTGATAGTTTGTCTTGCATAAGGTTGTTCATAATGCCTGCTTGCGTAATATCGCTTTCGGTTTAAGGGTAGCTAAGGTATTCTACCTAGCTTATTAATAGTGTGTCCGACGGTAGAAAAATGCAAGAAGAATATCAACCCTCTCTTATCGAAAAGAGTGTTCAAGATAGGTGGCAAGAAACAAGCGCTTTTGAAGTAAGCGAAGACTCTGAGAAGGAAAAATACTATTGTTTATCGATGTTTCCTTACCCTAGTGGACGCATGCACATGGGGCACGTGCGTAATTACACCATTGGAGATGTGATTAGTCGTTATCAACGCATGAATGGCAAAAACGTGATGCAGCCGATGGGCTGGGATGCGTTTGGTTTGCCTGCTGAAAACGCAGCGATAAAGCACGGTGTGCATCCAGGTGATTGGACAGCAGATAATATCGCCTATATGCGTGATCAGTTGAAGCAACTGGGCTTTGCTTACGACTGGAAGCGCGAACTTGCGACTTGTAATGATGATTATTATCGCTGGGAACAATGGTTTTTTACGCGCTTATTAGAAAAAGATTTAGTGTACAAAAAAACGGCACCGCTAAATTGGTGCCCAGATTGCAATACGGTATTAGCGAACGAGCAAGTGATTGATGGCTGTTGTTGGCGCTGTGATAACGAAGTAGAAAAACGTGAGATTTCGCAATGGTTTATGCGTATTACAAATTATGCGGATGAATTACTGGCCTCACTGAAAGAACTTGAAGGTTGGCCAGAGCAAGTACGAACTATGCAAAAGAACTGGATTGGCCGTTCAGAAGGTGTTGAGCTATCTTTTAGCATCGAAGGCGGCGAGCCTTTGTCGGTTTATACCACACGCCCCGACACCTTGATGGGTGTGACGTATGTGGCGGTTGCCGTAGAACACCCATTGGCGGTTAAAGCCGCAAAAAATAGCACATCGATTACAGCTTTCTTAGACGAGTGTAAAACGATGGAAACATCGGAAGCCGCGATGGAGACCATGAAAAAAAAAGGCATTGACTCAGGTATCAAAGCGACACACCCTTTAACAGGCGAAGAAATACCTGTTTGGATTGCTAACTTTGTGTTGATGCATTACGGCACGGGCTCGGTGATGTCTGTGCCGGCACATGATCAACGCGATTTTGAATTTGCGACAAAATACGGTCTGAATATTAAACAGGTTATTACGTCGCCTGAGGCTGAAATTGATATGAGAGCGCAGGCGTATACGGGCAAAGGTACGCTAATTAATTCTCAGCAATTTGATGGTCTTGATTTTCAACAGGCATTTGATGCAATAGCAGACGAGTTAAGCACTAAAGGCATGGGTGAGAAAAAAGTTAACTATCGCTTGCGTGACTGGGGTATTTCGCGTCAACGCTATTGGGGCACACCTGTGCCGGTTGTTTATTGTAACAGCTGTGGCACCGTACCTGTGCCAGATGATCAATTGCCGGTTAAGCTGCCGCAAGATGTTTCGCTAGAAGGTGTGGGGTCGCCGCTGGCACGCCTAGAATCATTTGTTGAAACCACGTGCCCACGTTGTAACGGCAAGGCGAAAAGAGAAACTGATACCTTCGATACGTTTATGGAATCCTCTTGGTATTTTGCACGTTATTGTTGTGCGGACAACGGGCAAGCAATGCTCGATGAACGAGCTAATTATTGGTTACCCGTGGACCAATATATTGGCGGCATTGAACACGCTATCTTGCATTTGTTGTATTCGCGTTTTTATACAAAATTATTGCGTGATATGGGATTGTTGGTGTGTGATGAACCATTTAAAAACCTATTAACGCAAGGTATGGTGCTTAAAGATGGCACTAAAATGTCAAAGTCAAAAGGCAACACCGTTGATCCGCAAGCACTGATTGAAAAATATGGCGCGGACACAGTGCGGTTATTCACCATGTTTGCCGCACCTCCTGAGCAATCATTGGAGTGGTCTGATAGTGCCGTAGAAGGATCTTTTAGGTTTATTCGTCGCTTATGGAAGCAAGTAAGAACTCACCTGAGTGCCGGCATTACTACAGGTTATTCAGTCAGTGATTTATCCAGTGAGGAGAAAAAATTTCGCCGTCAAATCCACGAAACGTTGAGTAAAGTGAGCGATGATTTTGCTCGTCGCTTAACATTTAATACCGCGATTGCAGCCAATATGGAATTACTAAACGCGGTGTCTAAAGTCAATGCTCAAACAGAAACCACACGTGCGCTACGTCAAGAAGCATTAGACAGTATTGTGTTGATGTTGTCGCCGGTTATTCCGCACGTTTGTGACGAGTTATGGAAAGCGCTTGGGCATGAAGATAACCTTATTGATGCGAAATGGCCAGAATTTGATGCGACAGCGTTGGTGTTGGATGAAGTGCAGATGGCTGTGCAGGTCAATGGCAAACTAAGGGCCAAAATTACTGTTGCCGCGGATGTGGATAAAGAAACCATAGAAAAGTTGGCACTATCGGAGGATAATGTCGATAAATATATTGACGGCAAGCCCATTCAAAAGGTTATTATTGTGCCTAAGAGATTAGTTAATATCGTTATTTAACGGATAAACATTATGCAAAAACACACCAGCTTCTTTGTTTTGTTGCGCTCGGTTGTCATTTTATGCTTGCTGACGGCGACGTTAACAGCGTGTGGCTTCAAATCACGCGGTTCTTTTCAGTTGCCAGTTGAACTGCAAAAAATATATGTTGCGGGCTCTCAAAGCAGTGATTTAGTAAAGAATTTGAATGAAATGTTAGCGTATTCAGCAAAAGTGGCTGCTAACCGTTCAGACGCAGACGTTGTGCTAATAATCAATAAAGAAGAGACAGCGAACAGAACGCTGAGTGTTGATTCCAGGGGTAAAGTGCGTGAGTCTGAAATGCAGTTTTCAGTTATCTACAGTTTAGTCTTGACTAATGGCGATGCTTTGTTGGACAAAGAAGAGTTGTTATTAGTGCGTGATTATATTAATGATGAAAATGACATCATTGGGCGTACAAACGAATCGATGGTCATAACCGGTGATTTAAAACGCGATGCCGCACAACAAATACTAAGACGAATCCATGCATTAAAATTCACTTCTGCTAACTTGATTTAATATTACTGGCTCATCAAGTTAGAAACCATGCAATTAAATGACGTTAATCAATTAGCTTTTGCAATCGATAAAGGACTCGCTTCAGTTTATTTAGTGGCCGGCGATGAACCTTTGCAGCAAGGTGAAGCAGTCGATTTGATTCGTAAAAAAGCACGAGCAGAAGGTTTTCTTAATCGCGAAGTGTTGCATGTGGAAGGCCGTTTTGACTGGGGTCAATTACTCGGCGCAAGCCTTACGCAATCTTTACTCGCAGAGAAAAACTTAATTGAGCTAAATTTACCAACAGGTAAGCCTGGTAGAGATGGCTCACAGGCGATAGAAAAGGTCGTCAGTGATTCATCAGGCGATAACTTACTGATTATTATTGCGGGGAAATTAGACAAATCATCTAAAAAAACAAAATGGTTTAAGGCGATTGATAAACACGGTTTGGTGCTGTCAGTTTGGCCACTAAAGTATAACGAGTTGTTATCTTGGTTAAAACAAAGGCTGCAGCGCAAGGGTCTTTCAGTTGACCGGCAAGGCGTTCAATTGTTAGCAAACAGCGTTGAGGGTAACCTTTTAGCGGCGGCGCAAGAAGTTGAAAAGCTCCATGCTTTGCACGGTTCGGCTAACTTGTCGGTCGACGACATAGCCGATGCCGTGGCGGACAATGCCCGTTACGACGTGTTTAAACTGATGGACAGTGTGCTGGCTGGACATTCACAAAGAGCGGTGCAGATTTTAAAGAGTCTGCGTGGTGAAAAGCTTGCCGTACCGATTCTTATATGGGCATTAACGCGCGACTTGCGTATTGTGGCAGGCTTGAGTTTTGAGAAATCTACAACGGGCCGAATGCTTGCAACGTTTAACAGACAAAAACCACCTATATCATGGGATAGCAAAAAAAAACAGTATATTCAGGCGCTTTCTAGGGGGAGTCTGAGTCAATGGCACAGCTTACTTCGAGCTTGTGTGAAAGTGGAGAGAATGACTAAAGGCGTTGAAGTGGGTAATGAATGGTTACTGATCGAGCAAATTTGTTTGGCGTTTTGTGAGCCTAAACGGCTAAGAAAAAATGCTTTAGTTGGCTAAATTTAGAAATAGATAAAGGTTATAAAATGAATGAGTTAATTGAATATATGCAACAACTTGGTCAACGCGCGAAAAGCGCTGCGCGGGTGATTGCGAATGCCGATACAGGAGTTAAAAACGGCGCGTTAACCGCTATTGCTGATGAAATTGAAGCGCGGCAAGCGGAGATTCTTAATGCGAATAAATTGGATATGCAAGCAGGTAAAAAAAATGGCCTTGACGCAGCTTTTCTTGACCGTTTGGCGCTTAATGAAGAGCGTGTAGCTGCAATGGCTGAAGGGCTTAGACAAATTGTTAGCTTAGCTGACCCTGTTGGCGAGATTAGTCAGATTAATTCGCGCCCATCAGGTATTAAAGTAGGGCAAATGCGAGTGCCTCTTGGTGTTATCGGTATTATTTATGAGTCACGCCCTAACGTAACGGCGGATGCGGCTGCGTTGTGTTTAAAGTCAGGTAATGCCAGTATTTTACGTGGCGGTTCTGAAGCAAAACATTCAAATTTAGCAATCGCGGCGTGCATAAGCAAAGGCTTAAAAACTGCGGGCTTACCTGGCGATGTTGTGCAAGTGATTGAGACAACCGATCGTAATGCAGTCGGCGAGCTTATTCGTATGCAAGGCAGCGTCGATGTGATTATTCCAAGAGGTGGCAAGGGCTTGATCAAAAGAGTCGCAAGAGAAGCGCTCGTGCCAGTGATAAAACATTTACACGGTGTTTGTCATGTTTATATTGATGACAAAGCGGATAGCGAGATGGCGAAGTCAATTGCATTTAATGCCAAAACGCAGCGTTATGGTACCTGTAACACAATGGAGACACTGCTTGTTGCTGAAGGTGTTGCGGCTGAATTGTTGCCTGAGTTGGCGGCGCTATATGCCTCTGAGAACGTAGAGCTTCGTGGCTGTGAGAAAACCCGTGAGATTTTGCCAACGTGTGTGAAAGCTGTTGAAGCAGACTGGGACGAAGAGTACTTGGCTCCTATCTTGTCTATTCGCGTTGTCAGCGATATGGAAGCGGCGATAGACCATATTCATCACCATGGTTCTGGGCATACAGAGTCCATTGTGACAGACGATTACGCGAGGGCGATGCGTTTCTTGCGCGAAGTAGATTCTAGTTCAGTTATGGTGAATGCCTCTACTCGATTTGCCGATGGTTTTGAATATGGCCTAGGCGGGGAAATAGGGATTAGTACGAATAAATTGCACGCACGCGGGCCAGTTGGTTTGGTTGGCTTAACGACGCAAAAATACATTGTGTTAGGTGCAGGGCATATACGCCAGTAAAAGACCATTAAGATGAAAGCAGAGTTTATAGGTCTGTATGGCGGCACGTTTGACCCCATACACTTAGGTCACCTAACGGCGGCGAGCGATGTTCAAAAAAGTATTGACTTAGACGAAGTAAGAATGATTTTGTCTTCCATTCCACCGCATCGAGATCAGCCCGTTTTATCTACAAAAGATCGATTTTCATTACTAACGATGGCGCTTAAAAACGAGCCGAAGCTATGTGCTGATAGCGGTGAGATGGAACGCGAGGGCCCCAGTTACATGGTTGATACCTTGAAGGGTTATCGAAAAGAGAAACCAGATTGTTCGTTGGTATTGATCCTAGGGATGGAAGCATTCAATGGTTTGATGTCTTGGCGCTGTTGGGAAAAACTGATTGATCTAGCACATATCGTAGTAACAGATCGTGCGGGTTTCCATAACGAAATGGAAAAAACGTTAGCCGGTTACTTTCAGCCTCACCTGACTAAGGAGAAGTCGCAACTTAAACAATTAACACATGGTAAAATTTACGTTCAGTCCGTGTCGCCAGTGGCTGTTTCAGCAACAGACATCAGGCGGCGAATAGCCAATAAAGAACCCGTAAGACATATGCTTACCAACGGTTGTTGGGAAATGATGCAGGAAAACGGTTTTTATACGCATTAACTATGGAGAATAAGGTAAAAATTATGAGTGAGCAATTGTTAACAATTGTCACAGAGGCGCTTGACGATAAGAAGGGTAAACAAATAGAAGTGATCGATGTGCGAGGTAAGTGCTCGTTCGCAAACGATATCGTGATTGTGACAGGCTCGTCGAGCCGCCATGTGAAGTCGCTGGCTAATGAGGTCTCGATGGAGTCAAAAAAAACTGGTTTAATACCCTTGGGTGTAGAGGGTATGGATGCTGGTGAATGGGTTCTGGTTGATTTGGGTGATACGATTGTTCACATTATGCAGCCGAAAACTCGGGAGTTCTACCAACTCGAGAAGTTGTGGTCAGTTGAAGCGGAGCTTAACGTGTGAAGCAGCTCATTTTTTGTTCATCTAAGTGCTTAGGATAATAAGCACAATGTAATAGTAGGGAGACTATGATGTGTAAAAGCGGAACAACGGGTATTGCAGCGAGCTTGATCTTTACATTAGCAGGATGTACGACGAGCAACCCCTAGCGAAGAGCAACAAACCGGCAATGTGGAAAAAGGCGATGCACCGTATAATCAAGACTTGTCAGAACAACGTGCGCAAAATAGGCGTGTTGAAATCATATCGACACCGCTTGATGCGTAACAAATGTGAAATCTAGTTGACAAAAAAGGCGGCCTTTGTGAAGCACCTTTTCCATATGCTTAAAGCACCAAAATGAAGCTTAAAATACTCGCAGTCGGACAAAAGATGCCAGCTTGGATCATGGCGGGATACCAGGAGTATGCTAAACGTATGCCTCGGGAATGTTCGTTGGAACTGGTGGAGATTGCAACGGCGAAAAGAACCAAGCAAAGCAATTTAGCGAAGGCGGTGGAAGACGAAGGCAAGAGAATACTTGCGGTTATTAAAGAGTCAGATTATGTCGTGGCACTTGAGGTGGAAGGGAGGCAATGGTCAACGCAGAAACTAGCCAGCAAACTATCTGGCTGGCAAAGCGTGCAGAGGCATATTGTTTTTATAATTGGTGGGCCGGACGGCTTGTCTGATAGTTGTTTAAAGCGTGCAAACGAAAAATGGTGTTTATCTCAACTGACGTTCCCTCATCCCTTAGTAAGAGTTGTGTTGGCAGAACAATTGTACAGGGGGTGGAGTTTAATGAATAATCATCCTTATCATCGAAAATAAAATGGAGCTTGTATTAGCATCTGCACCACCTAGGTGGTGCAACTACTTCAACAAATAGGCGTTGAGTTTGAAACAAAAGTGATTGATATTGACAAAACATATTTGGCGAATGAGATGCCCGAAGGTTATGTAAAACCTCTTGCCATAGGAAAAGCACCGCAGCGAGTGTTGTCTACCCAGGGGGTACGGTTTTATAGGGTCAGATACGACGGTTGTTGATGGTCAGTTCAAGTTGCAAGTGCAACAATCGTGGTTTTAAAAACAACCTCATAAGGTATTCCGAAGTTTAAACATTTTCTAGGTCTGTTGTCGCGTTTTGCAACAACATCAGCAATAACTATTAGACGACAATTAGCTTGCCCGATTCGCGACAACTAGCATGGCTGGTTCGGGTAAACTTCAGGCGTGTTTAATCATCAAGAAATTTTTTATGGCTGGAACCCTCATAACCCCAGAACAGGTTAATTTACATATGTCTTATCGTAAGAACCCTAAACAATCACAAGCAAGCTCAGCCGCTAGCGCCGGTTTTGCAGAGCGTACCGTAAGGCGCATCGACAAAGGTATAGTTCAACGCGCCCATCACGGCAACAAATATCTCAGCAAACCGCACTTTCCCCGTTGCCTGCCAAACAATGGGCATCGTTTTACCCGCATAATCGACAAAGAGTTTTTCACCCGCTTTATGCTGCCGCCTCATTGAGCACTTCTGCTTTTTAAGCCAATGTAAATAACGGTGGCAATATTGGGAGTAGCTATAACAACGGTTGGGATATTGTTGGGTGTACTCTTGCCACAGCAGGTTTTTAGTCATTCCCTTAGGTTTCAATTCACGGTGGACTGCAGCCCAATCAGGAACTTCAAAACGGTTTGAGCTGCGTGTATCTGCACGTGGATAGAACATTTTAGCAAGCTGACCGCCGTCTAACTCGTCGGGTAACGGCCAACTCAATGATAAGTTATTGGCTTTGGTGAGTAACTTTTGAATGCCACCGACGCTAATTTTTGTACTGGCACTGATTTTTCTAACGGAAAGTTGGGCAGCAAAACGCAGCCTCAACACTTCTTTAATTTTACGCATTGTGATCCTCTGGTTTGCCATTTGCCTTCCTCAATAAAAAGGCAACAGCATATCAAGTTGATGTTATTAATCAATGCGTTGAGTCGTACTGGTTAGGTGTGAACGCTCATTCTGGAAATAAACAGAAATCGTTCACGGTAAAACCAGAATCGGTGTTCACACTAGTCCAGAATAGGTGTTCACTTTGAACCAGAATATGCATATAGGCTAACTCAAGCTACTCATCTAGGGTTAAATAGGTATAAGACATCGTCGGTTCCTAAATTTAGATTGTGATAATTTAAATTTAACAGGTTCTTACGATGTCTTTTTATTGAGGGCTTGAACTCACTGGTGAAATTTCAGGGAAACCAAAAAACAAACAGCATGGTTTACCTCTGTTGAATAAGTTGTTGGGTGATACACATACGGTGCTGACAGCAGTAGCCGTATTAGGCGAATTTAATTGTTGTGTTGTTAATGCGAATGTCGTGACATTTTTGGCACTCAGGAAGGATGATTTAGAGAGATATTGGAGTATTAGTGCGCCTCTTGGTAAGGCAGAACCTTATGCAATACAAGGAAAAGCGGCTGTGTTCATGCGGTCTAGAGGAAAGTTTCTCTGGCGTAATGGAGCTTCCGCCTTATGAAACGACTCAGCTACTAACAATAACAAAACGCGTGCGTAAAATAACCGCTACTTCTTTAAGTTATTGGCTTCATTAGAGATGGACAGGTCTTTTGCAATAGGCGAAAAGCTTTGTGTAATGCCATTTTTACATTTAACAGCTGTACTCACGCCAGCATAAATAGTGATGGATTTTACTCCATTGTTGTTTTGACACCTTTCATTAGCAAGTTTGATATCAACATCGTCGACAGATTGATAAAAACAGCCCTGTAATAAGAGTAAAATTGCAGCCATAAAAAAAGTTTTCATAGTAGAGTGATGTGAGTGTTTAATAAGCCAACATCATAACGAAATAACGCAAGATTTGGAAATGGAATGAGTGACGAAATTCTGATTAATATTACACCACCAGAGACTAGGGTGGCTGTTCTTGAAAACGGTGTATTGCAAGACCTGATTGTGGAGCGGCAACACAAACAGGATATTGTTGGTAACCTGTATCGTGGGGAAATATGCCGCGTGATGCCTGGTATTCAGGCTGCATTTGTTGAAATCGGCTTGGACAGAGCGGGATTTTTACATGCATCCGATGTGCTGGTTAATGGCGAAGCCCCTTATGATGGAAAAGGAATAGAGAAAATTTTGCAACAAGGGCAAAAAGTCATTGTGCAAATTTTAAAAGCACATATTGGCACGAAAGGCCCGCGTTTAACGATGAGCATTTCCATCCCTTCACGATACCAAGTTTTTTTACCCTATTCAGAAAAACTGGCGATATCTCAGCAGATTGAAAACGAACCAGAACGAGATCGACTGCTTGCTTGTATGAAAGTGTTTAAAGAACAAGGCTATCCAGGAGGTTATATCGCAAGAACGGCAGCAGAAACTGTAGAAGGTGAAAGTATTCGCGCAGACATGCTGTTTTTAAATAAACTTTGGGGCCTAATTGAGTTGCAAACAAAGCAAGTGGAGCTAGGCCTCATATATGAAGACCTGCCATTGGCGTTAAAGATACTCCGCGATTGGTATCGGCCTTCGGTTACTAAGATAGTGATTGATTCGAAAAGAAATTTTGATCGAATGGCGGACTTTTCCGTTAAATTCATGCCAGAGGTGGAGCGATTGCTCGGTCTGTATAAAGGCGAACGGCCTTTATTCAATATTTATAACATTGAAAATGAAATCAAAGCGGCATTAGAGAGAAAGGTCGCTTTAAAGTCAGGCGGTCATTTAGTGTTTGATCAGACAGAAGCAATGACAACAATTGACGTAAACACAGGGAGTTATTTGGGCTGTGTTAATCAAGAGAAAACTGTTTTTAAAACAAACCTAGAAGCAGCCCAAGCAACGGCTCGTCAATTGAGGCTTAGGAACTTAGGTGGCATCATCATTGTGGATTTCATTGATATGCATAACGAAGAGCATAAAGTGTCGGTATTAAGTGCGCTTGAAAAAGCGATGAGTGACGATCACGCAAAGCATACGATTAGCAATGTCTCTGAATTAGGTTTGGTGGAAATAACGCGAAAGCGCACCAGAGAAAGCTTAAAACACGTGATGTGTGAACCGTGCGAAATGTGTAATGGGACGGGTACGGTGCAAACACCAGAGACGACGTGCTATGAGATTTTTCGAGAAATTATGCGAGATGCTCGGCAGTACGAAGCAAGAGAACTATTGGTTTTAGCCTCGAATGAGGTAGTTGAAAGGTTATTGGACGAAGAGTCGACGACATTGGCAGATTTAGAGGCATTTGTCGGTATACGCATTAATTTTCGGGTGGAAAACCGATACAGTCAAGAACAGTATGATGTGGTACTGGCTTGATTATTGAGAAAAACACGTGAGTAAGTTTAAGCAGTCTGCTTTATGGGTTTTCACTGTGAGTATAGTACTGCTTGCTGTATTGCTTCTTGTTGCACGATTTATTGTGACTCAGGTGCCAAGTTATAAAAGCAATTTAGAGCGGTATTTAAGCGAGGAAATTGGTGCCCAAGTCGTGATTTCGGATATATCCGCTTCTATCATAGGGTTCCAACCGCAGATAAGTTTAGCGGGGGTTACTTTAGACGAATTCAAAAAAAAAACACACACACTAAGTATCGACGAAATTCGTTTGTCATTTAACCCGATGAGCTTTCTTATGGAAGGAATAAATCCGAATAAAATCATCATTACAGGTGTTGATATATCGTTTAAACGTTTTGCGGATGGGCATTTATCCATTGTTGGTTTATCGAATAATAAGAAAGGTTCGTCGGGCGATTTTTCTTGGTTGTTGGGTGATGGGCGTTTTGAAATTATTGATAGCCGAATTACTTGGCAAGATGAAATGCAGGGGATGCCAAATATTACGCTAAGCCAAGCAAATATTTTATTTCAAAACAGTGCTGGGGCACAGGAATTAAAAATGCGAGCTAACCTGCCTAAAGATACAGGAGGCTCCATTGTGCTTTATTTAAAAGCAAAAGGTGATGTTTTATCAGACACGGATTGGGCTGCGAAGGGCTACTTCAGCGCAAAGAATATTAACGTGTCGAGCCATTTATCTCGTTTGAAATTAGATGGTTTTTCTATTATTGAAGGCGTTGGTGATGTGGAACTTTGGAGCACATGGACGAACGCGAAGTTAGTTCAGGTTAAAGGTAATGTGCAGGTAGCTGAAGCGGGTCTGATTAAAAGCGAAAATGAGCTTAAGGTGGAGAGCCTTACGGCCCAGTTTGATTGGGAAAGTATACGTGATGGTTGGCGTTTTCAAACACAAGACTTTTCGTTTAAAGCCGAAGGTGTCATACAAAAAAAGAGTGCGTTTGGTTTGCAATATCAAACAAAAAATAGCGGTTCATACGAACTACAAGCGACGGCGGACAGGTTGAATTTAAACGCCATTTCAAAGGTGTTGCAACATTCAGATATGTTAGACAATGATGTAATAGGTCTATTGTCAGATGTGCAAGCAAAAGGGATTTTAAACAAGGCAAACCTATCTGTTAGTCGTGACGGAAAACAAGTGGAGTGGACAGCTTGCGGTGAGTTAAATGATTTTTCAAGCCAGTCATTTTGGCGAGTTCCAAAGATGAAAAATATTTCTGCTACTGGGTGTTCAACGCAAGACAATGGGTGGGCAAACCTTAAAGCAGATAACGGTTCGGTGTACTTCAAAACGTTGTTTCGTGACCCTATCGTCATCAGTAAACTGGAAGGTTTATTAACGTGGGAACACAAGCCAACAGGCTGGTCAGTAAACGCTGAGCATATCAGCTTGGATTCACCGCATATTACATCTCAAACACGGTTAAACATCCAATTACCAGCAGATGGCGCATCGCCCATTATTGATATGCAGTCGAACTTTGGTAGAGCAGAAGGTCGGTTCATGCCACTTTACTTACCAGCTGGAGTTATGAGTGATGAGCTCGTTAATTGGCTAGATAATGCATTTATTGAAGGAGATATAAAAAGCTGTTCTTTGTTGTTGAAAGGGACGTTATCTGATTTTCCCTATAGCCAAGGACAGGGTACTTTTCAAGTTTTATTTGGTACAGAGAACGCTATTTTACATTACGCAGATAGCTGGCCCAATGTGTTGGGCGCGTCAGCGGATGTTGAATTTAAAAATGGAAGAGTGAATATTATTGGTCATACAGGACTTATTTCGGGTAATAAAATTGAAACAATATTGATTGAATCGGCGAGCTTAGAAAAAGGCAGCTATTTGAATCTAGATGGTAAAATAGAAGGAGA
This sequence comes from Cycloclasticus sp. symbiont of Poecilosclerida sp. N, assembly GCA_002101205.1. Classification (GTDB taxonomy): domain Bacteria; phylum Pseudomonadota; class Gammaproteobacteria; order Methylococcales; family Cycloclasticaceae; genus Cycloclasticus. Next base: position 36,007 of record LWTM01000075.1, read on the forward strand.
TATTAAAGGACTGTATACCTTTTTTAACCAGTCACCAATTAAGGAACGGGTCAGTTCATTATTAGATTACAGTACTGTTTCTGGTCAAGCTGTTATTGATTTGAATATTCAAATTCCGTTGACAACTGAGCTTGATACGCGAGTTGCGGCTCGGGTAACATTAAACTCTGTATCATTAGACTTTCCTGATTTAGACCTAGGCATTGATCAAATACAAGGCGTTATTAACTACGACGAACTGGGCTTACGTGGGCAATCTTTAAAGGGACGTGTCTTAGGGGAACAAATAAGCGTTGATATTAGCCCAAAGAGTGATAGTACGGTTATTTTTGGTAAAGGCCGTTTGCAGATAACCAACCTTGCAAATAAATATCCGTCTGACTTCTGGGAAAAGATAAAGGGGAACAGCGCGGCTCATATCACGGTGGAACTTCCACACAGTGGGTTGACGGGCAAAGGGAAATCGACGGTTACGCTGGAAAGTAATTTGGACGGTATTGCTGTTGAGTTGCCAAGTCCTATCGGGAAAGCTGAAAAGAGCCATTTGCCTTTAAATATGATGGTCACATTAGGTGGTGGCACATTACCTGTGCAGGCATCGTATGGCGATTTTCTGAAAGGTTCTATGGTGTTCGTTGAGAACGAATCAAAAAAGTTGGTCTTGGAAAAGGGTGATATTTATTTAGGAAAAGCGGCATCATCTTTACCGGAAAGCAAAGGTGTGAGACTGTTCGCTAAGGTTGATGAGCTAGATGTGAGTGCTTGGCAAGACGCTTTAAATTTCGAACAAAATAATTCGATGAGATCGTTATTAGTTAATCAATTTAATGTAGACATTGGCCGCTTGAAATGGGGTGATTCAGCATTTAGTAACGTTCATTTAACGGGTAAAAATGAAGAGTCTTTTTGGTCTGGCGAAATCAACAGTTCGATAGTTTTAGGTAGATATAAAGTGCCCTCTAATCTGGAATTGGGTGGAAAAATAGATTTAGATTTAGAAACACTAACGTTGCCTTCGTACGGTGATCTAGAGTTGGGTGGTAAGAAATCACCGCTTAGTCCGAATGATATTCCGAACATAGATGTTAAGAGTAAAGTTCTGTTTATTGGTGAAACTAAACTGGGAGCGTTAGAGCTTAAGTTACGTCAAAAAGACAATGGGGTGGCTATTAAAGCGTTTACCGTAATGTCGAAACGTGATGAGTTTAAGGCAAGTGGTGCGTGGGAAATAAAAGAAGGTCAAAATAGAACGGCGTTAAACGGCTCATTGAGGAGTAAATCGCTGGGTTCGTTACTCAAAGGTACTGGGATTTCGTCAAAATTAAAAGGCACCTCATCCGACATTCGTTTCGATTTATATTGGCCTGGCGAGCCGCAGGCTTTTTCTAAGAATCGTCTTAGTGGGTCTGTCGATATAAAATCAAAACAAGGACGTTTATTAGATGTTGAGCCTGGCATCGGTCGCATTTTTGGTTTGCTCAGTTTGAGTACATTACAAAGGCGCTTACAACTCGACTTCAGCGATTTAGTACAGAAAGGCCTGAGTTTCGACAAAATTAAAGGACACTTCTTGATGACTAATGGTGAAGCACAAACTGACCAGTTTTATTTAGAAAGCCCATCTGCTCGTTTGGACTTTCAGGGGCGAATAGGCTTAGCTAACGAGGATATAGACCAATTAATCACAGTCACGCCGAATACAACAGAAAGCCTACCTATTGCGGGCGCTCTCGCAGGGGGGCCATTGGTAGGCGCTGCGATATTCATTGTGCAAAAAATAGCCGGTAAAACGGTGAATAAATTAGTGGGTTATCAGTACAAAGTGAGTGGCTCTTGGAGTGACCCAAAAGTAAAACAAATCAGTAAACCAGGGGGCAAAGTATTTGGCATGGTCGATGATATATTGAGTCCTTTTTTTGGTGTGAAAACAGATCATTTGCCATCGAAAGATGCCATTTCAAAGTAAGCTATAAACAAATGTTTAGTGCGAGTGAATTGCGGGTTGCGGCTGTACAGATGGTTTCATCTGACCGGTTGGCGAATAACTTAGTTGCCATTGAAGAGCAATTATTTGAGGCAGTCTCGTCGGGTGCTAAAATGGTTGTATTACCTGAAAACTTTGCCTTGATGCCTAAACACCCCGAGCAGCTTTTGTCACTTGCTGAAAGGTTAGGTGAAGGTGTTGTGCAGGATTTCCTAAGTAAATTATCTGCCAAGCACCAATGCTGGATTGTGGCTGGCTCGTTACCCATCAAGTCTTACGAGGAAAATAAGGCTTATGCAACGTGCCTTGTGTACAACGATATGGGCGAGCAGCTCGCCCATTACCATAAAATACACTTGTTTGATGCTGACATAGCCGATAGCCATGGAGAGTATCGAGAGTCGGCTACTTTTGTCGCGGGTTCTGAAACGGTTGTTGTGGACACGCCTTTTGGAACGATGGGTTTGTCAATTTGTTATGACTTGCGTTTTCCAGAGTTGTATCGCCAGTTATTAGATAAAGGTGCGGATTTTATTGTGGCACCTTCAGCGTTCACTAAACTAACAGGGCGGGCACACTGGGCGCTATTGTGTCGAACACGAGCCGTTGAAAACACGTGTTATTTGATTGCGGCGAACCAAGGTGGCATACATACTAGTGGCCGCACAACTTACGGGCATAGTATGATTATCGACCCTTTGGGCACTGTGTTATCGGAGTTGGATACAGGCGTAGGTTTTGCGACAGCGACGCTCAAAAGAGCCGTTCTTAATAAAGTAAGAACGAATTTACCAGCTATTCAACATAGACGGTTATTAAACAAATAGGGGAAGTATGAGCGATTTAATTCTACAGGCAGAACACCTGATTCTTCAGCCTGCTGGCCTAGGTATTAATGACATAGATCAAGTGATGGGCGGTTTGTTGTCCAACAAAATTGATCAGGCTGACGTTTATTTTCAAATGTCACGAAGTGAGTCGTGGGTGCTTGAAGACGGTATTATAAAAGAGGCTAGTTACAACATAGAACAAGGCGTTGGTCTACGCGCCATTAGCGGCGATAAAACAGGATTTGCATACAGTGAAGAGTTGACGCTACCTAATCTATTGAATGCAGCAAAAAGTGTTAAGTCCATTGCTAGTAAAGGTCAATCTGGGATTATAAAACCCGTTTCTTATATGCAATCGCCAGCTTTATATGCACCATTGGATCCGCTTGACAGCATGAGCCGTGAAGATAAAGTGATATTACTCAAACGCATTGATCAGCAAACAAGAGGTCTTGATACGCGTATTGACCAGGTTATTGTGAGCTTGATTGGCGCGTATGACGTGATATTGGTTGCCGCACAGGATGGCAGTTTAAGCGCAGATATTCGTCCGTTGGTGAGAATGAATGTGTCCGTAATTGTTGAAGAAAATGGTCGCCGCGAGCAGGGTAGCTCAGGCGGTGGTGCGCGACGCGGTTACGAGCACTTTTTAGAAGAAGACCGTGCAATGGGTTATGCCCGTGAAGCAGTTCGCCTTGCATTGGTTAATTTAGAAGCAGTTGATGCGCCCGCTGGTAATATGACGGTTGTACTGGGCTGCGGATGGCCAGGTATTCTATTGCACGAGGCGATAGGTCATGGGTTGGAAGGTGATTTTAATCGTAAAGGCAGTTCAGCATTTAGTGGGCGGCTAGGTGAAAAAGTAGCTTCTCCGTTATGCACGATTGTGGACGATGGCACCTTAGAAAATAGGCGTGGCTCGTTATCTATTGATGATGAGGGCGTTCGAAGCCAATGTACAACGTTAATCGAAAATGGCATTTTAAAAGGCTATATGCAGGACAAAATGAATGCGCGTTTAATGGGACAAACGTCTACAGGTAATGGCAGACGTGAATCGTATGCACACTTACCCATGCCGCGCATGACCAATACCTATATGTTAGCTGGACACAGCGACCCTGCTGATATATTAGCCTCAGTAGACAATGGGCTTTATGCAGTCAATTTCGCGGGTGGGCAGGTTGATATTACATCCGGTAAATTTGTGTTTTCAGCGAGCGAGGCGTACTGGATAAAAAATGGCAAAATAACAAGGCCAGTGAAAGGCGCAACTATTATTGGTAATGGTCCTGATGTGCTAACCAAGGTGAGCATGGTGGGCAATGACCTGGAACTAGATAGTGGTGTTGGAATATGTGGAAAAGAAGGGCAAAGCGTACCTGTTGGCGTTGGACAGCCTACGCTAAAGATTGACGGAATGACCGTTGGAGGAACGCATGACTAATTCAGTCGTCATGGATCAAATGGGTGAACAAAAAACGGATCGCTTGAAAAACATTGCCGCTGATATTGTATTAGAGGCGAAAAAACAGGGCGCTGATCAGGTAGAAACCTCGGTTAGTGTTGGACAAGGCTTGTCGGTTAATGTCAGATTAGGTGAGGTTGAAACTGTCGAGCATCACCGCGATCAAGGTGTTGGCGTCACAGTATATAAGGGGAAAAAGAAGGGTTTTGCAAGTTCCACTAAGCTTGATTCTTCAGCCATTAAAGAAATGGTGTCTGCGGCTTATGTAATCGCTCAATATGCCGAAGAGGACCCCTTTGCAGGATTACCAGAAAAAGATAGCTTGGCGACCATCTTTCCTGATTTATCATTGCACCACCCATGGAGTGTTAGCGCAGAGCAAGCGATTAAAATGGCGGTAATATGCGAAAATGCGGCGCGATGCTACGACAAGAAAATCACTAATTCTGAAGGTGCTAGCGTTCAAACATTTGAAGGGACACATGTGTTTGCAAATAGTCTTGGCTTTAACCACGGTTACTCATCTAGTCGCCACAGTTTAAGCTGTTCTGTTATTGGAAGTTCGGACGACAGTGACAGTATGCAACGTGATTATTGGTATACCACAGCACGCAAAGCATCAGACATGGAGGCGGCAGAAAAGGTAGGCGAAGTTGCCGCTGATAGAACGATTAAACGTCTAGGTGCAAAGTCTATCAGCACGAGAAAGTGCCCTGTTATGTTTGCTGCGGAAGTCAGCAGCGGCCTAATTGGTCACTTTATCTGTGCAATTAGAGGGGGGAACTTATACCGGAAGTCGTCGTTTTTAGTGGATAGCTTAGGGCAACAAATATTTCCTTCTTTTTTGAACATATACGAGCAACCTTTATTACCCCAAGCAATGGGTAGTGCCGCTTATGATTCAGAAGGTGTTGCGACCAAACAAAGGCATATTGTTGAGTCAGGCGTTGTACAGGGCTACGTGTTGGACAGCTATTCTGCGCGAAAACTGGGCATGAAAAGTACAGCGAATGCCAGTGGTGTTCATAATTTAACAGTGGCACCCGGTGGTTTAGATTTTAATCAAATGTTAAAACAAATGGACACGGGCTTTCTTGTAACAGAGCTTATTGGGCAAGGTGTTAATACCCTAACGGGTGACTATTCCAGAGGTGCGGCAGGTTATTGGGTAGAAGGCGGCGTGATTCAGTTTGCCGTTGAAGAAGTGACGATTGCAGGAAATTTAAAAGATATTTACCAATTCATCGTTGCGGTGGGCAATGACGTGGATTTAAGAGGGAATACGCGTACGGGATCAATTCTTATCGAAGAGATGACGTTGGCCGGCAGTTAGTTTTCCCCAATCCCCAGATAGAAACCTCTAAAACTATGCCGATGGTGTGGCATATTGCAAAAGTCGGGCAGATTGTGGTGGTTGACTTTCGCAAAGGCAATATCTCACCGGCGACCGATAGTCCCCGTTTTATCAAGCAATGCGAATAGTCTTTGCCAGCAGGTTTCTCACTTAAAGCCTTGCGGATTGATACGGCTAGCTAGCAGACAAAAAATATTCAGTCCGGTGATGACAAAGGCATCGAATATGCCATTCGAGCCAAAAGTAGCGCCGTCATGCGGGCGTTGATAGACGCTGCAAGCAATAGCGACTGGCAGCCTTTGCTTGATAAGCAAGGCAAATCGATAAAGGGGCAAGACACTTACCGTACAAGTTTTTATATTGGATGATGGTGAGAAAGCCTTTAGCTTGGTACCGAGACACGCTCAATGATAGCCAGCTTATTCATCGGTATAACCAACGAGCGAGGATAGCGAAAACCACATCAAAGAGCTAAAATTAGCTTTTGGTAGCGATAACCTTGCCATGCTCAGACTTTAACGCCAACGCACTGTACTTTTTAATCAGTTCACTTTCTTTTAGCTTATGAAATGCTGATCTAGCCCTATCTGGGGATTTTGGTGCTTTATCCTAATTCACTCACAGCTAAAGCCGTGTTAACATAGTAAATGCTGTTAAAGTATCTTTGAATAATTCATCATTTTATGCGACTTTATACAACCTACGTTAGACACAAATAAAAAGGCATCGCCATTAACTGCTCGTACAAATACTTTCTTGCTGGATTAGCTCTATTGCTCATCACATCTCAATCGTTTGCCGACTCCGATTCACAATGGGACTGCAAACTGGCGACTGATGGTAAAATGTGGGATTGTTCTGCATCGACTAAGCCGATAACAGAAACCCAAAATCCAGAAAACACAAATAACGAATCTAACGACGAAACGCAAGTGGCTAACACGGTTGAAAGAAAACCGACAAAACCACGAGCGCAACTAACACCCCAACCAGTCGCTCAACAAAAACAAGACAGCAAAGCACCCGTCAAAGTTCCCAGCATCACTTATAACGAACCACTCGATCAGCACAGTGTTGACCGCATTAGAAGCAACGCTTTATTCCTTCAAATGGTCAAGCAATTAAGATCTGACCCTTGGGATACATGCGGGGTTACGACCAATGGCCTGCTCAATAGCAGAAAGACGATACAAGAAAATCGTTTAGATGCGAACGTCAACATTCAATCTGATTATGCTGAAGTCTTAAACAAAAGTGACTCACACTTTTCTGGCAATGTTCTTGTGAAACGTGCCGATCAGTCCATTGCGGCGGAGCATGTGATATTTAACAATAATGATAAAACAGCTTCTGCAACCGCTGGTGTTTTTTACCAAGAAGCAGGCTTAGCCTTACACAGCGACCAAGCTACTATTCAACTGGGCAAAGACACAGGGCAGTTCAAAAACAACCAATTTATTTTAGAAGCGATACACGCACGCGGCACAACACATGTAACCAAACTCCTTAACCGCAATATTACTCAATCAACAAACATCACCTACACAACATGCGCTCCTAGCGTTAACGACTGGGAACTCCAAGCGCGAACATTAGAGCTTAACAAAGAAACAGGCCGCGGCACAGGCCGCGATGTATGGGTGGAAATATTTGACATTCCATTACTCTATACGCCGTACATCAGCTTCCCGATTGATGACCGTCGTCAGTCAGGCATATTGACACCCACCATTGGCACCTCAGACACTACTGGATTTGATCTTTCTATACCGTATTACTGGAACATTGCACCTAATTATGACGCTACTATTACCCCCCGTATTATGAGCGACCGCGGGCTTATGCTTGGTAGTGAGTTCCGTTATTTAACAGAAAGTGGTGAAGGGCAAATTGCCGCTGAAATTTTAAACGATACCGAAACAAATGATTTCAGAGGTCAATTCAGCATCCAGGACAAAACCAAGCTCTCTTCAAGACTAACATCCGATGTTGACCTTAATTACATCTCAGACAAAGATTACTTCGAAGACTTTGGCGCTAGCTTAAGTACTGCAAGTGACCGCTATCTAAAAAGCCAAGCAACCCTTAATTACCGCGCAGATAATTGGAGTTTATTGACTCATATAGACAATTACGACCCTATTGATGATTCCATATCTAGTTCAAGCAAACCTCACCGCCGTTTGCCACAGGTGCTTTTCACCCTTCGTGAAACAGAAGCCTTTGATATTGCAAAAATCAACCTGCATAATGAATTCGTTTATTTTAAACATAGCAACAATGTTAGCGCCAAACGCCTTGACCTTCACCCAAGCATTAGCGCTCCTTTTAGAACGCCAGGTAGTTTCATTACGCCAAGATTAAGTTTAAGACATACTCAATATCGCCTTAGCGACCAAGCAAGTGACGTCAGCAGCCGCCAAAGTAGAACTCTGCCCATCTTGTCTATTGACTCAGGACTATTCTTTGAAAGAGATTTAGCCTTCGCAGGCGGTCTGATTCAAACACTGGAACCACGCGCTTATTACTTATACGTTCCACATAAAAATCAAGATGACATCCCGCTTTTAGATACGTCTGAATACAGCTTTAGCTTCAATCAATTATTCAGAGAAAACCGCTTCTCTGGAGCAGACAGGGTTGCTGATGCTAACCAACTCACTTTAGCCGTCACCACTAGGGTTCTTGAGTCAGAAACAGCGAGCGAGCTGTTAAGAGCAAGCGTAGGCATGGTCGTTTATTTTGATGACCTTGATGTTGGACTGACCTCGAACAGTACTCCAATTACTCGCAACACATCTGATTTAGTCTCAGAACTATCCGCAAAGGTTTTCGACCATTGGACTGTTCGTTCAGCATTGCAATACGACCCGCACGCTGGCAGAACTGAAAAGGCAACGCTCGGCTTCCATTACCGCGATAGTGCTAATCGCCTGTTCAATGCAACATACCGCTCACGCTACGCAGGAACCGTTGATAGCAGCGGAAATTCTAATGATATCGAACAAACAGATTTATCCTTCAAGTGGCCTATCAGCAAAGAATGGAGCACCGTAGGCCGCTGGAACTACTCAGAAGAACAAAACCTCTCTTTAGATACATTTATTGGTTTAGAAAAAGACACTTGCTGTTGGCGCTTACGCGTTATCGCAAGACGCTATGTAAACGATGCTTTTGATGAAGAACCCAAAGAAGGAATCTTTTTCCAATTTGAGTTAAAAGGTTTAACTGGCTTCGGTGAAAAGCTAGATTCCTTCCTAGAAGAAGGCATTTTGGGCTACCAAATACCAGAGCAATAAAAGATCACTCTCCACAATATTTTTGATACACGGCCATTCCTATCAACTTCTTAACGCTCGTTAAATATGAAAAAAATAGCTCTCTCTACATTAACGCTTAGTCTTGTTTTTCTAATTTTTACCTCTGCACAAGCTCTTGGACAACAACCTGTCAATAAAATTGTCGCGATCGTGGATAGAGGCGTAATTTTACAAAGCCAGCTCGATGAACAAGTTAAACAAATGTATCAACGTTTACCCCTTGAACAACGCTTATCTATCGCTAGAGAAGATATTGAAAAACGTGTTCTTGATAGAATGATAATCACCGAGCTCCAACTACAGATAGCTAGACGCAGCTCTCTACAAATCACTGAAGTCGAAATTCAAGCCTCAATTGATCGTATCGCCAAAGCCAACAAACTAAGCACTAAAGAATTTTTAAAGGCACTTGACAAAGATGGCGTTACTCTCAAGTCATTTAAAAAATCTATTACAGACCAAATGCTCATTAGGCGTGTTCAATCTAGCTTTATACACCACGAAGTTAAAGTGTCTGAACAAGAAGTCAGTAGCTTTCTAAAACTCTTAGAGCAAAACCAAGGCGACCAGTCAGAAGAATATCATTTAGGCCATATTCTTATCTCTACGCCTGAAAATGCAACGCCTCAACAAATAGACAGAGCCAGGGAAAAAGCAAATAACATTACCGCAGCATTAAGTAAGGGTGAGAAATTCTCGACTTTATCTATTTCTCAATCAGATGCCAATAATGCGCTTGAAGGCGGCGATCTTGGATGGATGAAGCTGGCGCAAATGCCTACTTTACTGACTCCTTACGTTGGAAAAATGCAACCTGACGAGTTTTCGAATGCAATTCAAAGCCCTAGCGGCTTCCATATCGTAAAATTATTTGAAACTCGTGGGCAGCAAAAGGTCTTGGTAACAAAAACGCACGTTCGCCACATTCTTATTAAAATTAACGCTCTCGTTAGCGACAAAATAGCCCAAGAACGTTTACTCAATATCAAACAACGTCTTGAGAATGGGGAGGATTTCTCTGCATTAGCGAGGGCTAACTCAGAAGACAGGGGTTCAGCCATTAGCGGCGGTGATCTCAATTGGGTTCAACCAGGAGCGCTGGTCCCTGCTTTTGAATCTGCCATGGATAAATTAAACACCAATGAGATAAGCCAGCCTATTCAAACTCAGTTTGGTTGGCACTTAATACAAGTGCTCGAGCGCAAACAGCAAGATAACACTCAGTTAATGCGTAAAGTTCAAGCACGTTCACAACTTCGAAAACGCAAATCCGATGCAGCCATCGAGATATGGCTTACAAAACTTCGAGATGAGGCTTATGTTGAATACCGCCTAAACGATTAGACACTACCTCTTTCTTCAACACGTAGCATGCAGCTCCCGAGAATAGCTATCACACCAGGCGAACCGGCCGGCATTGGTCCGGACATTTGCCTGCAAATTATTCAACAAGAATGGCCTTGCGAGCTTATTTTCATCGCTGACCCAAAGTTACTCATTCGTAGAGCAAAAAAACTCGACATTGATATAGTCATTAAAACCGCTGACCTTACAAATAAGTCACGTGAACACACACCAGGCATCATGGCTGTTATCCCTGTTGAGCTAAGAAAACAAGAAAACTGCGGCACGTTAGACGTATCCAATGCTAACTATGTTATCCAAACACTCACGATGGCCGCCCAGTTATGTAAAGATCAAACCTGTCAATCTATCGTTACAGGACCCGTTCAAAAGAGCATCATTAACGATGCTAATATCCCCTTTTCTGGCCACACAGAATTCTTTGCCGACTTTTTCGACAGCGAGTCGGTCATGATGCTTGCAACAGAGAAATTGAAAGTAGCACTAGCGACAACTCATTTGCCAATCAAAGATGTTAGCAAGGCGATCACTCGCCCCTTGCTTGAAAAGACTATTCAAATATTGCACGATGCTTTGCAAACAAAGTTTGACATTAAAGCCCCTCGCATTGCTGTTTGCGGGCTTAACCCTCATGCTGGTGAGGGCGGCTACTTAGGCAAAGAAGAAGTTGAAATCATCGAACCTACCTTAGACTCATTACGCAAAAAAGGTATGCGGCTAACAGGGCCTTTGCCAGCAGATACAGCCTTCACCCCATCCATACTCAAACAACATGATGTTATCTTAGCCATGTACCATGACCAAGGCTTGCCCACGCTTAAGTATGCTGGTTTTGGCACTGCGATTAATATCACCCTTGGCTTGCCTATTACGCGAACATCCGTTGATCACGGAACGGCGCTTGATTTAGCGGGAAGTGGAAAAGCCGACGCCCGCAGTTTAGAGTCTGCCCTCAATATGGCGATACAACTTTCATCTACACAATTCAATGAATAAGCCACATAAAGCCCGTAAACGTTTCGGCCAGAACTTCTTACAAGATAGCCACATTATTCATCAAATAGTGATGTCTATTGACCCAATGCCAGATGACCACCTAGTAGAGATTGGCCCTGGACAAGGTGCTATCACCCAACCGCTATTGGACTCACAATGCCGGCTCGACGTTGTTGAGTTGGATCGCGATCTTGTCGATCGATTAAATACACAGTTTTCACACCTTGATCGCTTTACCTTGCATAGCGCAGATGCCTTGAGCTTTGATTTCGCCGCTTTGAAAAAAGATAAACCACTGCGCATCATCGGCAACTTACCCTACAATATTTCAACACCTTTATTATTCCACTTGCTGAGCCAAGCGGCTCATATTCAAGACATGCATTTCATGCTTCAAAAAGAAATAGTGAATCGCTTAGAAGCCCAACTAGGTAGTAAACAGTTTGGCCGCTTAAGTATTATGATTCAACTGCATTGCCAAGTAGAGGCGCTTTTTGATGTTGAACCTGAGTGTTTCAACCCGCAGCCAAAAGTAATGTCGAGTATTGTACGCTTAACACCTCATGCCGCACCACCTTATGCAATTGACAATATGCCGCTATTTGAAAGGATTGTCAGATCCGCTTTTTCCCAGCGGCGTAAAACTATTAGAAACACCTTAAAAGGCATCTGCAATGATGAGGTATTCCAAGCGACTCAAATAGACCCAACTTCACGCGCTGAAGCATTAAGCATTAACGATTTTGTGAATTTAAGCAATCATCTAAAGTACGAATGAATTCGTACTCTACTTGCCTTAATTTGCAGGTGAGGACTCATCCTTACCTTTACCTTGGTGCTGTCCGTACAAAAGAAATGAACGCCCTCACGGCCGTAGAAACTACTTTGACACAGGGGCATACTGTACTATATAGAATCTTATTCAAAGAGCCCATGTAAATTCAGATGATATTAAGTGAAAACGACCAGATAGAGCTTAAAATCATTGAACTCAATCAAGAGCATCAAGATTTGCACTACATCATCGATCATCTATCTGAAGAAATCCAACCTGACCAATTACGCATACGCCGGCTCAAAAAACGCCGATTACTGATTAAAGACCAAGTAGCGCATCTAAAAAGCACTCTAATTCCAGACATTGACGCTTAATGGAAGAAATTAGTCTCAAAGAATATCAACGGCTCATCAAAAATGTCGAAGTTATCGAAAAGGATGGTTTTGGCTTAAAGGTACTTGACACTAAAAAAGGCGAAATGATTAAATTATTTCGCCGAAAACGCGTTTTCTCTACCGCTTTTCTAAAACCCTACGCCGCCCGGTTTGCAGACAATGCGAAACGGCTTACCTCGCTCAATATTCCTACCGTTGCTGTTAATCGACTTGTTTGGTGTCCGAGCATAAAACGGCACCTCGTTATTTATAAACGATTAGAAGGTGCGTTATTACGGGACGTTTTAACAAAAGAAATTAATAAAGAAGAAGTATTCAAGAATACTGGCACTTTTATCGCCGAATTACACGAGAAAGGCGTTTATTTTCGCTCAGCACATTTTAAAAATATTTTAGTTTTGCCTAACGGCCAATTGGGATTAATCGACGTCTCTGATATGCAAATTAAACGTAGTTCATTAGGCATCGACTTACGAAAAAGAAACTTCCAGCATATCCTTCGTTACGAAAAAGACAAAACGTTGGTTCGCAACCACTTTAAAGACTTCTTTTCAAGTTACCTTACAGCAAGTCAGCTTGACGAAAATAATGCGCATAAAGTCGAACAAACGATTCGATCTATTCTGGCTTAATTTTCCTCACCAAAATATCTTCCATCACTAAATATTCCAAATCTGATCCATAGAACATATTTAGTGCATCTGCCGGAGAGCAAACCATCGGCTCACCACGGCGATTCAGGGATGTATTCAAAACCACCGCATTACCCGTCAGTTTTTCAACTTCGCTAATCAACGAGTAATAACGCGGATTTGTTTTTTCAGTCACAATCTGCGCACGCGCTGTGCCATCTTCATGCACAACTTCTGGTATGCGTTCTTTCCAGCTTTCAGCCACATCGAAGGTAAACGTCATATAGGGGCTGGGATGATCAGTTTGCAAGATATCTTTTGCCACCGTATCTAAAATACTCGGGCAAAATGGTCGCCAACGCTCACGGTATTTAATTTGCGCGTTAATCCTGTCGGCAACACCTTTACTGCTAGGATTCCCAATAATACTGCGGTTGCCTAATGCACGTGGTCCAAATTCCATACGGCCTTGAAACCATGAAATAGGGTTACCATCGGCCAATAGCTTGGCGGTATATTCTGTTGTGTTTTCTAACACCTCATATTCAGGCTTATTCGGATGGTCTAAACACGATTGAATACACTCGTCATTGCTATATTTAGGGCCTAAGTATACGTGCTCCATTTTTTCGATGCTGTCACCCAAATCGTTCGCGGCATAACTGGCTGCACCTATCGCTGTCCCCGCATCGCTCGCAGCTGGCTGAACAAACAGTTCTTTAACATCTGGGCGAGCAATAATACGCTGATTTAATTTCACATTTAGCGCGACACCACCTGCATAACAAAGTTTGCCTGTTTCTTTAAGCGTGTCGCCTAAGTAAGTATCAATTAAGCCTAATGCGACCTTCTCAAGTAACGCTTGAATACTCGCTGCGTAGTCAATATAAGGATCGTCTATTTCATCTCCTGAACGTTTCGGGCCTAACCAATCAATCAATTTAGGGCTAAAGAAATAACCTTTGCCATCTTCTTTATAGCGGCGAAGTCCTAAGCAATTTACGAGCTGAGTGTTGACATGGAAATCTTTGCCATCGGTGTCAATCAGTCTTGAAAAATCAAAACGTTTTGGATCGCCATAGGGTGCCATCCCCATCACTTTGAATTCCCCATCAAGCATTTCAAAGCCTAAAAACTCGGTCATTGCACCGTAAACGCCACCTAATGAATCTGGGTCATAAAATTCCTTTATCTTATGGATTTTGCCGTTCTCGCCGTAGCCAAAGAAAGTCGTTGCGTATTCACCCTTGCCATCAATACCAAGAATAGCGGTTTTTTCTTTAAAGCCGCTCAAATGATAGGCGCTGCTAGCGTGTGCTAAATGGTGTTCAACTGGTACAAATTTAACACGTTGTGAATCAATACCTAAATCATCCAGCATTTTCATAACACTTTGGAAGTTTCTTTCATAACGGCGGTTGCCGTTGAATAATGCCATCAATGCTCGATCAGGTGCATACCAATGTCTTTTTGCATAGTGCCAGCGCGCTGGGCTTTGCAAGCCTATTTTTGCATAGGGAAAAGCAACAACATCAATTTCATCTGGCCGAATACCCGCTGTTTCTAAACAGAACTTAGTCGACTCATATGGGAACTTACCTTTCGCGTGTTTATCACGTAAGAAGCGTTCCTCTTCTACCGCTGCGATTAATTTCCCATCAATATATAACGCAGCAGACGCATCATGGCTTACCGCACCAGAGAGACCCAAAACTTTCATAAATATCCTATGACAAACTTTACTACGCTATTCAAGGCGTAAATTTATTGATGTATTTTACAAGGTTCAACAAACTCTAATGATAATTTTATCCCAGCACACAATCATTTTGGCCTAGCGCAACTACTTTTTCCTATTATTCAGCTTGCCCCATAATCGCTTAGAACGCTTACTTAGAATTTATTCCTTTTGGTGTGTTTTGAAAAAAAACCAATTTATCATCATCACTCCAGCTATTTGAATGACGCAAAAGTGTGTCTAAGTCTCTAAAAACTGCCCGTTTCTTACAAACTAGCTTTTTAGCTTTTTTCAAATCTATAACACGCAAGTGAACATCATTATTAGGTAAACTTTTGGAAAATATGTGTTCCAGATAAAAGCAATCATGTTGAAAATTATGTTGATGCATCGCTTGTATCAAAGATGCTATTTTCTTAAAAAGTACCACCTTTTGTTGTGTGTTCGCAAGTAACTTCCCGCCTATTTGATAGTCACCCGATGACAGCGGCATATAGCCCACTAGTTCTTCCGTCATAATGCAGGCACGCTGATGTCCACCCGCTTTCCATTGATTGAAAGCCATCAGATCCAATGATGAAATATCGCGCTCTTGAAACGCCCGAATAACCTCAAACTCTCTCGAAAAAGTAGGTGTCCCTTGTATTGGGTGACAAAGCGTTCTCGTTACATGACTTTCTTGACGTTTAAGAAATACGCCAACTTTTCCTCCTAGTGGTAACCCTAATTCAATTCGAGAAACACCACTCCAACCGCCACGACAGTAATTAGGCTCTTCAAACCATTCTGCTTCAAGTGCTCATATTTTCTCATGCGAATCTAAGTTATTAAAAACGAGTATGTCTCACCCTTTTTCCTAATATATAATGCATTACTCACTCATTAGTCTGTGCATTGAATGTCGTCTAAAAACCCATTATATCGGTATATATTTCACGGTACTCGATTAAATATTGCGCCTGAGGCACAACGGCCCTTACAAGCTGTGGGGCTAAATAACGCCAGTCTATGGGGTTCATTTAAAGAAGGCGTGGTCTTATCTCAGGGAACAACCACTTGTCTAAGAGTACCCCTTCCAAACAGTGACAAATGTATTTACTTTAAGCGTTACCACTATACAAAGAACCTTTGGGAGTTCTTCCTCCGGCGTAGCAAAGCCGCTAACGAGCTAGTCAATTACCAACGTTTTAAGGCTATAGGCATCCCTACCTTGGATACCTTAGCTTTATACGAAGAACGTTTTTTGGGACGGCTGAACATCGCCTGCATTGTGACGAAGGAGCTAAAAAACACTACCCGAGTTGACCATTTCTATACTGATGTTCTTCTAAAAATGCCCCTGATGAATACCAAACTACTCTCAATCAAATTAAAGAAAAGCTTTTCGAACAAATAAGGCACGCACACCGTTCTGGTGTTTTTCACTTAGATCTAAAGTGGCGAAATATTTTAATTCAGCAAAAAGACAACGAATACACACCTATTTGGATAGACTGCCCTCGCGGGGTTCAACGGCATTTCTTTAATTACCGATTAAAAGTTGCCGATTTAAGCGGCTTAACCCGCACAGCACTTAACTTTTTTTCAACTCAACAACTCTATCGAATGCTGCATTTGTACCTTGGCGAATCCGTAACTAAGAAGGAGGCAAGGAAATTATTCTTTGAGATAAAAAAACACCTAGAGCGAAGGCCACCTAAAGCCTGGCGCAACTAACCCTTTATTGGTTTTGAGCTAAGTTGCTGTCCTTTAGTAACAAAGGTGCCACAGCGAACGGCATGGCACTTAAGCACTGCACTTAAACTTCCACCCGAATAAGCTTTAATAAAATGATTGGTATGACTCATGCCTCTAACAAACTTATTTTGGCCATGATGCACTCTAAAACACTTCTTATAACCAAAATCTACAAGTCCGTTATAACCGTGCCTACCATCAAAATGAATAACGCTATTGATGTCGGTCTTTCCCCATATAATCCGCTGTAACGTTGATACTGAGCAGTTTGGGGAAATAGACAATATTAGATCAACTAAAAACCTACGCCCCTACATCTGTCAGGGTTTATTGTCCAACATGATTGAGGATTATCGTAGGAAATTCATTACCGTCAACTTCGAGTCCACGTATTTTTACAGTTTGAATGATATTATCGGCATTGGTAGTATCCCCATTTATACTATTGATACGCATATCACTGCGGTTGGAAGACCCGTTTTCTACAGACAAGCGACCACTCAAATCTAACGTTTGAGTGATGACTCCGCTATAACGATCCGCCTTCATGTAATTAACTGCCTGGATATTACCCGCAGGCGTAGTTGCCGATTTCATCAAGCTTACGGACACCCCTGTAACGGCTTGCGTTGCATCGCTAATGATGCCACCTGCCTCCGCATAGTTAAGAGCCTGAACATTGCCGCTACCCGTTACATTTTGAGTCAGCTTCGCGCTGCTGAAATCCTCAACGGTTTGTTCTAACTGAATTATTGATGGGGCAGAAGCGAGATTGACGGTCTGCACAGTGGAATTTGTTGAACCGCTTTGCGTTAAAGTGACACTAGTCGCGGCAAAGGTGGCTTTTTGGGTGACAGAGGATAACGAATCGCCTTGCCCAATTACGTCAACCACTTGACGGCTAAGTACGCTACCGTTAACCGCTTGACGGGAAGAGGTTGTATTTTCTTGCTTCATGTCAAATTTCGGAGAGGCTATGCTGACGGTTTGCATAACCTGCCAGTCGGCAGCAAGTACGCTTTGAGATGCGGGAATTAAAATAAACAATAAAGCAACTATTTTACGCATGTCTATATTCGTTTCTATTTAAAAAGTTTGTTTGCTGACGTAACCTTTTTCGCCAGTAATTCTCTCCAGATTTACACTTGTTTCTTTAGCCGTCTCTTTTTTGGTATAAGGGCCTAGCCAGATTTGGGTGGCTTTTCCTAAGCCGCTTGGCACTATCGAATAGTTCGGCTTGTACCCAGCGGCATTCAGCTGTTTTGACACAGCCGCAACACTTTTGCTGTTGACGAATATACCGACGGCAACTTGCCACTGCGCAGCGTCATCAGCATTGGCTTGCGTTTCCTCTTGCTCGGTCTGCGCAATGCGCGTTGCATCTTCATTTTGTTCAGGCGCTTGCGTTGCTACTTGCTCGGCCTGCGCAATGCGCGTTGCATCTTCGTTTTGTTCAGGTGCTTGCGTTGCTACTTGCTCGGCTTGCGCAATGCGCGTTGCATCTTCGTTTTGTTCAGGCGCTTGCGTTGCTGCTTGCTCGGCCTGCGCAATGCGCGTTGCATCTTCGTTTTGTTCAGGCGCTTGCGTTGCTACTTGCTCGGCCTGCGCAATGCGCGTTGCATCTTCGTTTTGTTCAGGTGCTTGCGTTGCTGCTTGCTCGGCCTGCGCAATGCGCGTTGCATCTTCGTTTTGTTCAGGTGCTTGCGTTGCTACTTGCTCGGCCTGCGCAATGCGCGTTGCATCTTCGTTTTGTTCGGGTAAAGCCTTTAAAAGAGATGCGGGTGCTGCTACGGATGTTGGCTCTTGGGTTGGCACTCCTGCTGGCAAGGGCTCAGGTGCTTTCAGTTGCTGTACGGCAACAGCGCTTGGCAGTGATTTTTTAGCTTGTTGATTACGAGAATCACGACCCAACGCTTGTTTTTCATTGGTATCAAAACAGGGAGAAAAATCCACCATGCTACCAAAAGCATTATCTAAAATCCAAATCGCCCCTGCTTCCAACAATATTTGTTGGGCGGCGTGCACCGTTTCCACTCTAACATCAGTGTTGGAAAATCCATAGTAAAAATCACTGATAGCAACCCGGAAACGCGCCGTTTTACTATTGCTATAAAATTTCAAATCAAACCCTTCGGTGCCCACTACGGTATTCGTTTTGGGATCAATAATATTCACCACCAGAGTTATCGATCTTTCCGATCCCGACTTGCCGCGGTCAATAGAAGCCGATTGCTCCTCTTCAGAGCTACCCCGATAACCAGCATTTTGTCCATAACCTTTTGAACGGATATGTGAGCTATCGTAACGCGTGAATGCGCCATCAATAATCAATGGCATAACCGTCTTGACTGCCGGCATTCCCTTTGACTGCCGGTTGGCGTTAGTAAAAGCCGTCAACATTGACAGGTAGGTGTTTAGATCTTTTGTGGAAGGCAGACCAAAACGGTTTATGCCGATTTGCTCATTATTAGTCTGTTCAAACAAGAGAGGAAATCGATCCATTACTAGACCGTAACGCGGTTTGGTATGTGCGGTTAGTATGCTAATCATTTGAACCCGACCGGCATCCGCTAATGGACCATCATAGTCGCTGTTAACCGTGCCATCGGCAATATCGCGCACCAGAAAAGCATAGGCGCCTAGATTATTTGCCATGTTTTTCTCCAACTCGCTACCAAGGCATTGCAAGGCTTCGGTCATGTTTGTTTTGGTTTTGGTGGGGGATGAATCGAAGTCAGTATCAAGGCTAAAGCGCGAGTAACTGGAGCAACTGGACACCGCTAGGGCGACACCAATGATAAACAGGCTGGTCAGGAACTTGTTCATGAAACTAATTGCAGTTGCGAAAATCGACTTGTTCAATAAATACATAGCTATCTCCCGGTCCTTGGTTAGCAAAAACCGCACATTTGGGGTTCTTGATATTGTCCACATAAAAAGTCTGGCCTCTGGAATCAATGACTTGAAAGCCACCCTTTCCATAGACTCTGTCGCTGCTTTCGGCTATAGCGGCACTAGTGCCACTGTCTGGGGTGACCTCGGATACTGCGCGTCGCCGTCCAAGGACACTGCCTACAATCAAATTATCAGTAGATAAAAAATCTAAACTTTCACCTGCTTCTGAAATTAACTTGGAATTTTGCACTTGACCGTAACTAAAAGACGGTCGTTTTACTGATGGAATGTTGCTCCAGCCAGGCCTGTATTCTCGAAATTCAAGTTCTTGTGCAACAGAAAACGAAGCATAACCCACCAGCAGCGTGGCAATCAACAAGTTCGTGGTCAATAATTTCGTGTCTGACAACATTCTAAGTCTCTGTTTTATAAGTTAAAATAGCGGGATAGCAAGGATATTAGGCTCACTACCGCCGCAGACCGGCAAAATTACCAAACTGACCCGATGTGGTAGCTACTCTTTGATCCATGCTAAACGCTCCTGAGGCAGTCAACGATTGACGAGCTTGCGTAGCAGCCGAACCGCCTGTCTTATCTGTTATTGCGTTGAGTGCTTGCAGGCTGTCAACCACCCCCCCCGTCTGGGTCATAGTCATAGTTCCTTCGGTGCTGAACACTTGATGGTCTGTTAGATCAGTTATGGCACCTTGGCCAATATCAATCAAGTTGCCTGCTTGAACCAGTTCACTGACGGTGGGGCCTGCGAAGGGGCTCATGGTAAACACATTATCCCTCGATGAGCCAGTAAATGTTTGGCTAATTTCAACTATGACTGATCCTGTTCCATCGGTCCTAGCCATATTGCCCGCTTGGATATTGCTAGAGCCGGTGCCAACCAGGTTAAAAAAGCCTAAACTAGAGTTAAGGAAGGAAAATGTTTGCCTCAAATCAGTAATACTACCAAGAGAATCAACCATATTGCCAGCCTGGACATTACCACTGGCGGCGTTTCTACTGCTCAACGTAAGCCCATTCGCCCCCGTATGGTCGAAACTTTGAACTAACGTGTCAACAGTCCCGGACGAGTTGGCAGTGGTATCCGCCAAGTTCAGTGCTTGAACATTGTTAGTGTTCGAGCCTATCTCTTGCCCTAAATTGATTTCATTAGTTATGGTCAATTCTTGTGCTGCATTTACTATATTCCCAGTTGAACTGGTTACCATGACGTTGCCACCTTGAACATTATTGCCAGCGCCCGCTTTTTGAGTCATCAGAAGTACGCCAGTCATCACGCCTGTTTGCCTTACTAAGCCAGTAGCACCAGTAGCACCAATATTCCTGGCGGCGATGTGGTTGATCGCTTGACTAGACCCGACTGTCGTTTGACCATCCTGGTTCATGTCAAGCGCTCTTGCCAATATGGGAGCAGTCTGCGAGCCGGATACTAAGTCATCCTCAGCACCGTTAAGCACAACGCCGTTAATCGCCTGTCTGCTGTTTGATACGGCAGTCGTTACGCCTTGGTCAAGACTCAACTGCGTTAGATTGGTAGTGGTTATGTCCGCACTTTGCGTAATCGTCCAATCAGCCGCCAGCGAGTTGAAAGAGGCGGTTACGAATCCTGCGACAATAATTATTTTCAATAAGTTTTTCATTTTTGCTAGTATCCCCTTGACGTGGAAGCTTAGATTATTTGTTTTATAAGTTTAAATATCGGATGATCAGTGTATTACTTCAATTCACCTGCAAAACTACCAAACTGACGCGAGCTAGTCATTGCATTTTGCGACATCGCAAACGGTCCTGTGGTAGAAATCGTCTGGTGAGCTTGCGTAGCAAGCGTACCGTTCACCTTATCTACTATTGCGTTGAGTGTTTGCAAGTTGTTAGTACCGCTTCCCAGTTGGGTCATAGTGATACTGCCTACTCCGGTGGCGAACACTTGATGAGGGCCTGATGTATCGGTTAGGGCACCTGTGCCAAGAGCAATCAAGTTGCCAGATTGAACCAGGTTATAGCCTGACCACTTTTGGTTAAAATCATTCACAGTCCCTGAGCCAGTAAATGTTTGGGTGATTGCCTCTATGACTGATGCTGGCCATCGGTCCTAGCCATATTGCCCGCTTGAATATTGGTGTTGCCGCCCCCAGTCATGTCAAAGTCTACTAGCGCGCTGTTGGTTGCGGTAAAGGTTTGCTCCAAATCAGTAATGCTACCGAGAGTATCAACCAGATTAGCCGCCTGGACATTGGTCGTGCTACCAGCGTCACTGGTGAAAGTAGTGCTGCCCGCCGCATTGGTGAATGTTTGAACTACCGCACCAACAGTGCCCGCATTGGCAGTGGTATCTACTTGGTTCAGTGCTTGAACATTGTCATTACTACCCACTATCATATTCTGCGTTAAACTGATTTCAACACTTGCAGTAAACGCTTGTGAAGCCGCTGCTACGCGGGTCCCACTGTCACTGGTTACCGCGACGTTGCCGCCTTGTCTGTTATCACCACCGGTCGCCGCTTGACTAAAAGTGGTGCTGCCGGTCACCGATGTAGCCTGTTCAAGTTTGTTTGCATCATCGACACCTATGGTCTGTCCGAAAGCATAGTTCACCGCCTGCACGTTCTCTGCTGAGACTACGGCATTTTGAATCAATGATAACGTGCCGCTCTCGGTGATAACTTGATTCAAATTATTAATGGTGCCCGTACCAGATGCCTTACCTATGTTCAGCGCTTGCACGTTCCCAACTCCGCCGCCACTACCGACCTCTTGAGTAAGGGTTGTCGCTGTTGACTCACTGGTTACTGTTTGCGTTACCGTAGTACCACCAGAACCTGTGCCAACATTCTGGGCTTCAAGGTAGTTGATTGCTTGACTAGACCCGTCCACATTCGGCCCTTGTGTCAGATTCAAACTGGTTATTGAGGTTAAGGTCGCGAGCTGCGATGAACCACTTGCCAGGCTATCCTCATCAGTATTAAGCGCAATACCGTTAATCGCTTGTTCGCTATTGCTTACATTAGTGGCGTTACCCTGTTTAAGATCTGGCGCAGCGGTCTCTATAGTCGCGGTTTGAGTAACCGTCCAATCAGCCGCTAACGCGCCGAAAGAAACGGTTGCGAATATCGCAATAAAAATTAGTTTGAACGTGCTTTTCATATCGAGCCCCTTTGTTTTAGTTAGCATTTCACAGCCTAGAAATTTATGATTGAGTGTTTGTTAATTCAAGCAATTTAGTCATTGTGGAGCAATTTAACACCTGCGCAAGACAAAAGCAAGAACTAAAAAATAATTATTTAATATTTACGGGGTAAGTTAACACAGTGTCGAGAATAAGTGTAGTGGTTGTCTGAGTTCAGTACCTGTGAGACAAGTCAGGCGACCTGCATGCGTTGTTGATAATAACGCATGGGTATTTCTAATCTCACACCATCAGGCGGTCGGTAATGGTGCCGCCACCCGCTACGCTTGTATTAGTCGTACGGGTATTGTTCGAGCTTCTGATTCACTGAGGCTATCGTTAATGCGCCCTCGTAAACCGGATAAAACTCATAACGAGTCGTACCTTTGGCGCGCTCCACACACCCATTCCATTTTGGCTTTCTTGGCGGCAAGACAAATAGAGATATGTTCAACGCTTCGCAGGCGCGCTCAAATTTATCCCTAAACTGACTGCCGCCATCCATCTGAATGGAGATCAAGTCGAAGGGTAGTTGCTCCATCAGGTATTCAAGCAAGCGTTTGGCATTGCGGCTAATGCGCATAATGGTTGTCCCTGTCACACAGTTGGTGGCTTTAAACTCTTTGAGGACAAAGCCTTCTGGAAAGCTCACGCTCATGTGACCAACCTATATTAACTGTCTAGGCTGCTTGGCCTTCATGCCATAGCACCAGCGTTTGGCGTGACGCTTGAATTGACGCTGGCGTTTGGGCTTATCCCCTCCCGTAGTAAAAAGCCGCTGGGGGAACGCGACCACGCCCAATCAATCGTTTAAGGATTCGTCCAACGGTGCTGACGCTGAGTGTAAAACCATCGCCGCGATGCAGCCCCTTCCATATCTTGCGTTTACCCCGACAAAGGGTAGCACTTGCGCAAATGAAAAGCGGCTTGTTGCTTTGTCCGTTGTTGTTAGCGGGTTGTCCTAGGGCGACAACTTTGCGCTTCCAGGCCTAACCTACCCACTTGGCGGTAACGCTTTAGCCAGCGGTAGTAGGTGCCTTTTGACCAGCGGGTGGCTTGTAGGCGAAGAACCGGCGAGCAATCTTCTGATTTTAACTGCTCGTGAGTTCAAGCTTCTTTATCCGAACAATAGCTTCTGCGCCCACCGTGTCGGCAACAGATCAACTTCTGTATGATTTCATTCACAGGTTGTTGATCTGCATCGGCTTGTCTCCTGTGTTTAGTTAACAACTCACAGGCTACCCAAGTTTTACATCTCAAAAAGTCTCACTTCTATCTGAACCCAGACACCCATGTTTAACTTGTCATGGCTCTAAGTCTTTTTACGCTTTCTTGTTTCAATTTGCCCATTAACGCGAACTTTGCTTCACCGCCACTCGTCACAAGACTTTCAACTTTGAGCGGCGCAGCAATCTCTTTGTTCAACTTCACTTCAAGCATTAAAAACAAGCTCTGCTTTAGTTATTTGGGAGGCTTCTTATATTGCGCTTAGGTAAGCTCTTCGCGCCCTTAACTGAAAAATCAACCCCTGCTAAAGAATTCCCAACAGAGCGAGATAAACTATTCCCAATTTTTTACGTTAACTCTCGCATCCTTTATTCAGTGATCAGGCAAAATTTATTGCCCCTCCGCCGTAGGTAATCCACTGCCGTTTCCTTGTTTCACGTTCTATATTTGTATTTAGGAGAGGGCATCCATCTTGATTTAGACGCTCCAAGAGAAACAGTCTAAAAGGGAGGCAATCTGAACTGCACAAGATAGAATAGCTTGAGCATCAAAAAGCCCAACTTAGACAGGATAATGCACTCCTAAAAAGTGGCAACGGTTTCTCGCGCGGGTACATCAGAACGATATTAGTTCGCCGAGAGAAACCGACCATTACAACCCACGCTGTCTATAACAAAGACTGTAGCAATTTATTTAAACGATGCACAAATGTAGCAGGGTCTTCAAGCTGTCCACCCTCGCTCAATAGTGCTTGCTCAAACAATAAGTTCGACAAATCTACAAAACGTTCGTCATCAGTCTCATCTTTTAAACGCTGAATTAAGGCGTGCTCCGCATTAATTTCAAAGGTAGGCAAGCGTGCAGGCATATCTTGACCTGCAGCTTTCATGATGCGCTCCATATGTGCGCCCATTTCATGCTCATCTGCCACTAAGCAAGCGGGGGAATCTGTTAACCGAGAGCTAATTCGTACCTCTTTAACTTTGCCATCGAGCGTTTTTCTAATTTGCTCAATCACATTGTTCAATGAATCATCCTCTTTTTTATCTTCTCCCTTATCCTCTTCACCGTCCGCTTTATCGCCTTCAAGGTTAAGGTCGCCTTTCGCAACAGACTGCAACGATTTACCATCAAACTCTGGCATATGCTGCACTAACCATTCATCTACGTGGTCCGTTAGTAACAATACCTCAATATCTTTCTTTTTAAACACTTCAAGATGTGGACTATTTTTAACCGTTTCGTACGCGCCACCCGTTAAGTAATAGATTTTATCTTGGCCTTCTTGCATATTTTCAATATACGAAGCCAATGTAAGCGTTTGTTTGCCGTCTGTTTTGGTTGATGCGAAACGAAGTAGTTTTGCAATGCGGTCTTTGTTTTTGAAGTCTTCAATCGGCCCTTCTTTTAGAACCGCACCAAACTCTTCCCATAACGCTTCAAATTTCTTAGGTTGTTTTTTAGACAAGCTTTCAATCAACGATAAAATCTTCTTAACTGCACCTGATTTAAGCACATCAATCTGCTTACTTTGTTGCAGTAATTCACGAGAAACATTGAGAGGCAAGCTATCCGAATCAATAACACCTTTAATGAAACGTAAGTAACGCGGCATTAACTCACCACCTTCCATAATAAAGGTACGCTTGACATAGAGCTTAACGCCGCTTGTCGCCTCTCTATCCCACATATCGAATGGCGCTTTTGATGGCACGTAGAGTAATAGTGTATATTCGTTCGTGCCTTCTACTTTACTGTGTATATGCGCTAGAGGGTCTTGGTAATCATTTGATGTTTGTTTGTAAAAATCGTTATAATCTCCTTTTTTTAACTCCTTCTTAGCTTTCGCCCATAAAGCCATCGAACTGTTAACGGTTATATCGTCTGGTTCATCTTCTTTTTCTTCGTCTTTGTTCTCATTTTTCATCACAATAGGAATATTGAGATGCTCAGAGAATTTACGAATAATGGCTTGTAAGCGATGGCTTTCTAAAAACTCGCCTTCGCTTTCTTTCAAATGCAGGATAACGTCTGTGCCACGCGTCGCTTTCTTAA
Organism: Cycloclasticus sp. symbiont of Poecilosclerida sp. N; assembly: GCA_002101205.1. Classification (GTDB taxonomy): domain Bacteria; phylum Pseudomonadota; class Gammaproteobacteria; order Methylococcales; family Cycloclasticaceae; genus Cycloclasticus. The sequence goes on from LWTM01000075.1 coordinate 61,962, forward strand.
CCGTTTCCATGGTATATTCACCGTCACCAGAGGATTCCCACTTTATGGCGGAAGCGGCTCTCTCACCGGCTTTACGTGTTACCAATGTGACTCTATCTGCAACGATAAAACTTGAATAAAAACCCACGCCAAATTGACCAATCATTTGGCTGTCTTTAGTTTCGTCACCGGTTAATGATTCAAAGAACTTTTTAGTGCCCGAATGAGCAATCGTGCCGATGTTTTTCTTAACCTCATCAGACACCATGCCAATGCCATTATCTGAAATTGTTAACGTGCGTGCGTCTTTATCAATACTTAAACGGATTTTTAAGTCTCCATCGCCTTCGTAAAGTGCTTCGTCTGAAAGCGCTGAAAAACGTAATTTATCGGCAGCATCTGATGCATTTGAAATCAACTCACGTAGAAAAATTTCTTTGTTGCTATACAGCGAGTGGATCATCAAGTCTAAGACTTGTTTTGTTTCCGCTTCAAACGCTAATGTTTCTTTGTTGCTTTTTGCTTTCTTTTTGCGCATTACAAGTTACCCTCTCTTAAATCCTATTTAAAATAACAAATAGTATAGATGGGGGCTCATTGAATACAATTCAAGAGTGTTGTTTACCGATATTTTTTGACGTCTAGACTAACCTTAATTTACTAGACTCTTTCTAGGGTTATAATTTAACTTAACAAAGAATATGAATAATTATTCATAAAGAAGCCCATCGAGAAGGATTGAGCCCCCTTATTCCAAGACGTTATGAGGTGTTAAGGAACGGGTAAAATGGTGGAGAGAGAGGGATTCGAACCCTCGGTACCTTTCGGTACACACGCTTTCCAAGCGTGCTCATTCGGCCACTCTGACATCTCTCCTAAATAATAGCTAAAACGAATTAAATTAGGGTGATAAATTATACCCAATCATGCATCTATTTAAGTGACTTTATTCAGTCATTGATTCTAACTCATCCCAACGTTGATACTTGTTTTCTAGTTGCTCATTGAGCTTCTTCATTCCATCCATTTTTCGACGTATTGCCTCATGCTCAGCTGAATGAAACTCGGCTGAACTTGCCATTTCTTGTAACGCTGCTAGGCTTTCTTCCAATAACTCTATTTCTAATGGCAGTTGCTCTAACTCTTTTTTAAACTTGAAACTCAACTTTGACTTTTTTTGCTGTGCTTTTATTGGCTGGCCCGTGACAGCTTTGTTTTTAGCCTGTTCGCCACTCGCTTTGTCTTTAAGCACTTGCGACCAATCTGGTAAACCACCAACATATTCTGTAATAACGCCATCACCTTCAAAAAACCAAAAACTGGTGACGACGTTTTCTAAAAATTGGCGGTCATGGCTGATCAAAATAAGCGTTCCATCGTATTCAACGAGTAATTCCTCTAGTAGTTCCAATGTTTCAATGTCCAAATCATTGGTTGGCTCGTCCATCACAATAAAGTTAGTCGATTGACTGAACAGTTTTGCTAGTAATATTCGGTTTCGTTCCCCGCCTGACAAGACTTTCGCAGGCGACCTTGCTCGTTCTGGTGCGAATAAAAAATCGCCTAAGTAGCTGATAATATGTCTACCACGTCCATTAATAGTAACGCTATCTGTTCCATCTGAAACCAAATCAATCACTGTCTTTTCTAGATCAAGCACATCACGGTGCTGATCGAAATACGCCACCTTCAGTTTTGTGCCGTGTTTAACGCTGCCCGTATCTGACTCTATTTCTTCTAAAAGCACTTTAACCAGTGTGCTTTTGCCGATACCGTTTGGCCCCACTAGCCCCACTCTATCGCCGCGCATTAAGCGACAAGAAAAGTCATGAACCATGCGTCGACCCTCATACGTCACAGAAATATTTTCCGCCTCTATCACTAGCTTTCCTGACCTCTCACCTCGCTCAACTTCGAGCTTTGCGGAACCTACAAGACCTCTACGCTGTGCGCGCTCACTTCGTAGCTTTTCTAATGCTCGAACGCGCCCTTCGTTGCGTGTTCGTCTCGCTTTAATGCCTTGCCTAATCCATACCTCTTCTTGTGCTAGTTTTTTGTCAAATTCTGCGTTCGTTTTTGCTTCTGACGCTAGTGCTGCCGCCTTACGTTCTAAATATTGATGATAACTGCACGACCAACTGGTTAATTTTCCTCTATCAATTTCTATAGTCCGCTTGGCTATGTTTTGTAAAAACACGCGGTCATGGGTAATACAAACAACAGCACCTTTAAATGTTTCTAATTGTTTTTCCAACCAAACGATAGTCTCCATATCTAGATGATTGGTTGGCTCATCTAATAGCAACACATCTGGTTCTACCACAAGCGCTCGCGCTAAACCCACTCGACGTTTCCAACCACCAGACAATTCGTTGATTTTCTTATCTGTAGGTAAATTTAATCGGCTCAACACGGACTCTACACGCTGTTGTAACGACCAACCATCCAAATCTTCTAACTGATGCTGTAGCGTGCCCAATACGTCTAAGTCGACATCAGGCAGTAACAACGCGTCATGATACTGAGCAAGCAAGTGGCCGGCCTCACCTAAGCTATCTGCAACGGCTTCAAATATGGTTGACGCTTCGGGCAGTTCTGGCGACTGCTCAAGTGTTGACACAGTAATGCCAGCTTGATGCCAAACTTGCCCAGAGTCTGGTAATACTTCTTCAGCAATAATTTTCAATAGCGTCGATTTTCCCTCGCCATTCCGGCCAATTAAACCAACACGTTCTTGCTCATCTATTTGTAAGTTCGCTCGGTCCAATACCGGTTTTAAACCAAAAGCCACGCTTACATTATCAAGTTTAATTAAAGGCATATCAAATCTCCAAAATATATTGTTTACGTAGGTTAAAAGCTTGATCTGAAGCCAGTATTTGCTGGCACCGTCATATGGCGAATAGTTTCAAACCCCGATGTAAGACAATGATCGGCGAGATAAGCAGAATTTACATCCACTGTGGCGCCCGTTATCACCTCATCGCCTTGCGAAAAACAACTACTTTTGGCTGACTTGCTTTAGGCATCAAATTGCACGTTATAACTGGTGAATTTGCGAATATTCAACACGCCTTTATCTAAAATGAGGTACTGACCTTTAATGCCCAGCAGCACACCTTCGATCTTCGGTGTTTTATCAAAATTCATTGATTTCACTTTCTCTGGATATTCTAGTACAGGGTATTCGATATCAAGCTGCTTCTCACCTGTTAGCAACTGAATATCGCCCGCTTCATTGCTTGCTTGCACCGCCTTTAATTCATTTTTCGCCGATGCGATTAAGCGGTCCCTTTCTTCATATAAGTCTTTCGAGGCGGCCTGGCCTTTAAGCATTTTTCGCCAGTCTGTTTTATCGGCCACATATTGTTTTAGCACCATTTCCACCTGGCCCGACTGTAGTCGTGTGCTTACTTTGAATATGGGTAATGCTTGTGTTGCGCCTTGGTCAATCCAACGCGTAGGCACTTGGCTATGACGCGTTATGCCGACCTTTAAACCAGACGAATTCGCTAAATAAACATAGTGGTCTTGGAAACAAAACTCCTCACCCCATTGCGGTTCGCGACACGTTCCTAAGTGGTAATGGCAAGTCTCTGGCTTCATGATGCACAAATCACACTGCGCAAGCTTTGTCATACAAACGTAACAAAATCCTTGACTGTAGCTCTTTTTCGTCCGTTTGCCACAGTTTAAACAATGAATCTCGCCAAGGTACGTCAATGCAATGCGTTTACCTAAATAAGGGTTTAATGCCACCGACTCACCATCAACAGGCAGCGCATATTCAACGGGAGAGCCCAATATGCCGCGCATTTTCTTTACGTGTCCTTCAATCATGTTTTATCTCCTTAACGACTCAAATGTTTTATCTAAATATTTTCATAATCCGCAAAACTGTAATCACCACCCTCAATGTTTAACTAATTGTGCTTTAAACGAAACTACAGAACCACAAAACCCATGGAGATAAATAATTCACACAAAACATTCAAGAGCAAAAATAAAACGCTAGGATAACCGACCCGTTGTAGATCTGTCATATTCTTTAGGGCTTAGCTATTCAGATCGGCGCCCGTTTTTATGGCACGGATAGTCGAAAATCTTTCTACAACGGGTTTAGATACCGTTATAATAGTCATCAATCATTAATTTATTTATCTGGAGTGACAACACATGTCATGGATCTCAAGCAAATCAATCCCTGTTAACGAACGCCTTATTATGGCACTTGACGTGCCTGATATTCTAAGCGCAAAAGCTTTGGTTACCAAACTTGGCGACAGCGTTGTATTTTATAAAGTCGGCCTTGAGCTGTTTATGTCGGGTGACTATTTTGAATTGATTGATTGGCTCAATGAACAGCATAAGCGCATTTTCGTTGATTTGAAATTTTTTGACGTGCCCGCCACCGTTGGCCGCGCAGTAAAACAGCTCAGCGATAAAAAAGTTGATTTTGTTACCGTTCATGGTAATAACTCCATTATGCAAGCGGCGGCCGAGAACAAAGGCTCGTTGAAAGTGCTAGCTGTTACACTATTAACCAGCCTTGACCGCGGCGACTTAGACGATTTAGGTTTTCAGTGTGATGTTGAGAAGCTCGTAACCTCACGCGCTAAACGCGCGATTGAACTTGGCTGTGACGGGGTTATTTCTTCAGGGCTTGAAGCACCAGGCTTGCGAAATTCTCTGGGTCAAAACTTCTTAGTCGTATCGCCAGGCATTCGCCCTGTAGATAATCGCCCAGATGATGATCAAAAACGGGTGGTCAGCGTCGAACAAGCGTTCTATAATGGAGCTGACCATATTGTTGTAGGTCGCCCTATTCGCGATGCCAGCAACCCACAACAAGCCGCTATGGATATACAACAAAGTATTCGCAATGTATTTAGCGACTGACCATAAATTTGACAAGGGGATAATGATGGTAAAAAACATCAATGGTTTTACGCAACCTATTACAAAGCTCGTTGAATTAAACACGCAACATTTTGAGACACTTATGGCATCTCAAAAAAAAGCGGCTGAAGATTATCGTTCTCTCGTTGAGCAACGCATGCTCGCCGCTAAGGATATTAAAGACCCAGTTGCACTGGCCAGCTTTGTTACTGACCAAATGGCCCTTGCTCAAAGTAGCTATGAGAAAATGGTGGCAAATAGCCGCTCAATGTTTGAGTCCATGACCGGTTATAACGCAGAAGTCATTCAATTGTTTCAAGAGAGCTCGTCTCAATTGAAAGATGAAATCGCAAAAGAGGTGCCTGCTAAAAAAAACAAGTGAAGCGGCTTATTAATCTAAAAGAAAGAAATATATTGCGCTGCAATATGTTTCGTGTATAGTTACAACGTAACTTACAAATAATTACGGAGAAAGAATATGAACGACTTCAACGCATTTGTTGTGCCCATCACAAAATTAATCGAATTAAACAAAGCTCAATTTGAAAAACTAGCTGCGGCACAACAAGAAGCTACTAAAAACTATGTTGAGCTAACGGAAGCCAGTATTAAAGCAGCGTCAGGTATTAAAGACCCAGAGGCATTCAACACATTTGCTCAAGAGCAAGTAGAATTAGCCAAATCGGGGCTAGAAAAAGTTGTTGCTGATGGCAAAACCTTATTTGAAGATACTAAGGCTTACAACGAGCAAGTTCTATGTATCGTTAAAGAAAGTGCCGTTGCTTTTACACCTAAAAAATAAGCAACTTTTAGATTAACCTGTCAGATTAAGCCGCTACCTAATAGTTAGGTAGTGGCTTTTTTATGCCTTAAGCATTATTAAATAGAATCCAAGCCCCATAAAAGTTAAACTAGCCGTTTAAACGAGTAGTAATACTCGTTACCTACCAACAGACACTACAAGGGGCATCAAATGGCATTAATTTCTCTACGCCAACTACTAGATCACGCTGCAGAAAAAAATTACGGCGTGCCTGCTTTTAACGCAAACAATATGGAACAAGTTCAGGCTGTTATGCAAGCGGCTGATGTAACTAACAGTCCAGTTATTATTCAGGGCTCTGCCGGCGCTAGAAAGTATGCTGGCTCTTCTTTTTTAAGACATTTAATTCTTGCTGCTGTTGAACAGTACCCACATATACCTGTTGTCTTTCACCAAGATCACGGTACCAGCCCTGCGATTTGCCAACGCTCCATTCAATTAGGCTTTACGTCGGTAATGATGGATGGCTCTTTAGAGGCCGATGGCAAAACGCCGAGCAGTTATGAATACAATATTGACGTAACCCAAAGAGCAGTTGAAATGTCCCACGCTTGCGGCGTTTCAGTTGAAGGTGAGCTTGGCTGCCTAGGCTCGTTGGAAACAGGCGAAGCTGGCGAAGAAGACGGCGTTGGCGCAGTAGGTGTTCTAACTCACGAGCAAATGCTAACAGACCCAGAAGAAGCTGCCGATTTTGTTAAAAAAACAGGCGTAGATGCGTTGGCCATTGCTATTGGAACAAGCCACGGTGCATACAAATTCACTAAACCACCAACCGGCGACACATTAGCAATTCAGCGCATTAAAGACATCCATCAACGCATTCCAAATACTCACCTTGTTATGCACGGCTCTTCATCTGTGCCGCAGGATTGGCTGAAAACTGTCAATGATTTTGGCGGGGATTTAGGCCAAACATACGGCGTGCCTGTTGAGGAAATACAGCAAGGTATTAAATACGGCGTTCGCAAAATCAACATCGACACCGATTTGCGTTTAGCAAGCACCGGTTCAATCCGCCGTCATTTGACTGAAAACCCTAAAAACTTTGACCCAAGAAAATTCTTAGCCGTTTCAACTGAAGCGATGCAAAACATTTGCGAATCACGAATGAATTCATTTGGAACATCAGGGCAGGCAAGCAACATTAAAGCCATTAACCTAGAGGACATGGTTATTCGTTATGATTCAGGTGAACTCGACCAAATTATAAAATAAGTTTTGAAACTTCTAGCATTTCATACACTCCAAACAAACGATGTCTTTGGATGTGTATGAAATGCATTTATTTTACCTAACCACCCTGCTTTTCTTACTTTCAGCATGTGGGACACCCGTTGATTCTACGTTACTCGTGCCCGCCGCATTCAAATACATAAAGCCGCTTGAAGCAAGTTGCATAGCCCAATCTAAAAACGGCAATGCAGGTTTAACAAACAATGTAGAAACCGGCAGCGGCGCAACTTATAACTTGCGAACACCCACGAACTATAACGCCACATTTGCTCATCCATTAATTGTTGTTTACGCACCCGCTGGCACGAGCGCAAGCAAATCCGAACGACACGTTCATCTCACAAAAGAGGCGACCGAGGCGGGCTTTGTCGTTGCTTACGCCGAGAATATACGCCTGTCACTTCCCGCGATTAAAAAAGTATCTGTCATCCCAAGCGACATACAAAAGAAATGGTGCATTGATTCTGCGCGGATTTATTACACTGGCCATTCCGATGGTGGCACTATCACCAACGCACTCACGTTTTTACCCGAAATAGCTTCAAAACCAAACGCTATAGCGCCCAGCGCTGCGGGCATGAATGCTGAAAGTTTAGAGCAATACAAATGCCCGCCAGCTCTACCTGTAATGGTTTTTCATAATGCACAAGACAACCATTTTGAAGGTTTCGGAAAACAAGCGGCTGATTGGTGGGCAAACTGTAACCAATGCAGTAACGAGTTAATAGTGGCGGATAACGATGGCTGCCGCATTTATAAAAACTGCCCCAATGGCGCTAAGACTTACTATTGCGAAGGCGAGGGTTCTCACTCAGATTGGCCAAATAAAAATAGCGTGCTTATTGACTTTTTTAATAGCAAAAATTAATACCACTACATGAAAACGCATTTAAAAAGTCTTTTATACATGTTTGTTGTCGGTGTTTTATTTTGGCTTTTCTTGCCTGAGAAATACACGATTAATGTGCCGTTTCAATTCACCAACTCTCTCAACGAGCAAGAAATGGTTGAACGTTTAACCGTTGCAGAAGGTTACTCGATATCGATATATGCCGATCAAATCGACGGTGTTCGAGCCATCATCTCTACAGATACGGGCGATATTATTGCCTCTCGACCTAACAGCGGAAAACTCGTATTAATTCTTAACGATGCAAACAATGATGGGCGCTCTGACGGCAATAAATTACTATTGAAAGGTCTTAATAAGCCACATGGTATCGCCTTGCATGAGGGCTGGCTATACATTGCCGAAACAAATGCTGTGCTGCGCATTCAATACAATGCTAAACAGCGTAAGTTCATCGGTACACCACATTACATCATACAAGATAGCTTTCCAGGCGGCGGTAATCATTGGTCAAGAAGCGTTAAAATTGGCCCCGACAATAATCTTTACGTGAGCATCGGTTCTAGTTGCAATGTCTGCATAGAAGCATCGACTAAACGCGCTAGCATTTTACAGTACGACCTTGATGGTAAAAATGAACGCTTATTTGCTAGCGGTTTAAGAAATACTGTTGGGTTTGACTGGTCACCCGTCACGCAGCGATTATTCGGCGTTGATAATGGACGTGATTTTTTGGGCGAAAACCTTCCATTTGAAGAGCTAAATCACATCATCAAAGGCCATCATTACGGCTGGCCTTTCACGCACGACGATAAACTTCATGATCCTGATTTTTTTGCTCAAAAACCACCACCATTAATAACCGATTCTCCTGTGCATAAGTTCATTGCACATAGCGCACCACTCAGTCTTATGTTCCTACGGCATGCGCCACAAACAGCACTTGTAACCTTACATGGCTCATGGAACCGCTCAAAAAAATCAGGTTATAAAGTTGTTTCTTTAACATTTTCGTCAAACAATCACATTCACGAAAATGATTTCATTTCGGGCTTTGAACGCAATGGAAGTGTTATAGGACGCCCTGTCGATCTAACTCAAGATAAACAAGGAAACATCTATCTAAGCGATGACTATAGCGGTAAAATCTATAAAATAAACCCCAGGGAAAACGCTAACTAACCACCTAAAAATTAGGGTCGGCGTAGAATAAAATAAAGCATGTTATGCTTCGGTTGTCCCGAAATGTAGTGGCCTAATAAAGCTAGAAGGTCTCATCGTATAAAAAAAGCTCTATAAGAAAACTTATAGGATTCGTTTAATTCTTTAAAAAGTCAGCTATTCGAATGGGTTTTTTAACACGATTGTTTGTGTCCTTTCCGGGCCTGTAGAAACAATATCAATGGGAACACCAACCAATTCTTCTAGTCGTTTGATATAAGCTAACGCTTCTGCAGGGAAGCCATCTAAGGACTGGCGGCCTTCTGTTTGTCCTTTCCAACCCGACATTGTTTCAAATACAGGCTCGCATTTTGCGTAATTCTCAGCACCAATCGGTGGCACATCAATGATTTCGCCATTTAGTTTATAACCGACACATATTTTTACTTCTTCAAGCCCATCCATGACATCTAGCTTAGTTAAACATATGCCTGTTAGGCTATTTAACCTTGCTGAGCGGCGAAGCGATACGGCATCGAACCAGCCACAGCGCCTTTCGCGACCGGTTGTTGCACCAAACTCGCGACCTTTTATACCTAAGTATTCACCCACCTCGTCAAATAATTCTGTTGGAAATGGACCGCTACCCACGCGTGTTGTGTAGGCTTTTGTAATCCCCAGCACGTAATCCATATCACAAGGCCCCATACCACTGCCACTAGCTGCACTACCTGCTGTTGTATTGGATGAAGTAACGTATGGGTATGTTCCATGATCAATATCTAATAGTGCGCCTTGTGCGCCCTCGAATAAAATGTTTTCTCCTTTGCTTCTTAGGTTGTGCAACGTATCCACGACATCAATTAACATCGGTTTGATGGTTTCTGCTTGCACCATCACTTCATCAAACATTATTTGGAAGTCATACGTTTTCGCCTGGAAGTAATTTTCCAGTACAAAGTTATGGTATGTGAGCAGTTCTTTTAGTTTTTCAGCAAAAATATCAGGCGTTAACAGGTCGCCTGCACGCAAGCCGCGCCGTGCTACTTTATCTTCATATGCTGGGCCAATACCTCGGCCTGTTGTACCTATTGCTTTGTTACCAAGAGCACGTTCACGCGCAACGTCTAAACCAATGTGTACGGGTAAAATTAACGGGCAAGCTTCGCTGATTTTTAAGCGTTCAGAAACATTAATATCCGCGCTTTCTAGCTCGGCTATTTCTTTTAATAGTGCTTCTGGTGACAGAACAACGCCATTGCCAATTAAGCATTGCACTTTATCTCTTAGAATGCCGGATGGTATTAAGTGCAATACTGTTTTTTTATCACCAATAACCAACGTATGTCCAGCATTATGACCGCCTTGGAAGCGCGTAACAGCGGCAACATCATCTGTTAATAAATCAACCAGTTTTCCCTTGCCCTCGTCACCCCATTGAGTGCCGATGATGATGACATTTTTCCCCATTCTTATATCTCTTGAATTTCTACGAACTCTGTTCGTTAACTTGCCATTGGCCGCTCACCTTAGAGATGACCGATGTATGTCCTGGCTGTTGCTGATTATTTGGAAGTTCTTGCACGACTGTTTTACCCGACGCTCTTAACTGACGAACAAGCACTTGCAAATCCTCTTCGGTTACATCAGGCGCTAAAATAACCTCTTGCTCAATGCACGCCTCTAACGAACTGAGCTTTGAAAGAATCTTGATATCTGCGCTAAACCCCGTTGCTGGCAATGGGCTTTCTAATGGGCCTGTTAAATTGTCATAACGGCCACCGCGTGCAACCTCCGAACCAAAACCAGGCACAAAAGCCGCGAACACAATACCTGTTTGATATTGATAACAGCGCAGCTCTGCAAGATCAAAATATAAGGGTAATGATGGATAAATAGCACTCAACAAATGAGCCACTTGCTGCAATTCATCAATCGCCGCCAAAACATCCTCTCCGCCAACGGCTAAGCTTACTTTCGCCTGCTCCAGTACACTGACATCACCATTAAGGTTCAGTAAATCATAAAATGCCTTATGCCAAGCGTTATCAAGTTGATACGAGGTTAATAGCGCATCAACTTCTTCCGTTGCTTTGCGCTGCAATGCTTCAAATAATTCTGCTTCTTGTTCGTCCGATAAAGCAACTTTTTTAGTTAAGCCTCTAAAAATACTTACGTGGCCCAGATCTAAATGTACTTCTTGAAGCCCAGAAATAGCTAGCGTTTCGAGCATTAAACGAATAATTTCTACATCGCTTTTAATGTGCTGATTACCATAAAGCTCGGCACCCACCTGAATCGGGCTACGTGACTTTTCAATTTTGGCGCCACGCGCTTGTAGCACTGAACCTAAATAGCACAGCCGTACAGGCGCTTCTTTATAAATATTTTGTGCGGCCATGCGTGCCACTTGCGGCGTCATATCAGCCCTTATGCCGAGTGTTTTACCGCTGATTTGATCCGTTACATTAAAGGTTTGAAGTGCCAGCTCACTTCCAGCATCCGTTAACAAACTATCCAAAAACTCAACCATCGGTGGAATAACATATTGATACCCCCAAGACCGAAACAAATCCAATAATTCCCGACGCATTATTTCAAGACGCGCGGCATCCTCAGGCAATAACCATCCTATGCCTTCTGGTAATGTCCAATTATTTTTATTTAACATGGTTATCTTTTAGCGTGCGAATGTTAACAAGGTGACACCAGCAATCATGCTGACAAACCCCGACACACGAATCGTTCTATCATCCATGTCCATTAAGCGCTGGTATGTTTTACGTAAGGCATCAGGACTCATAAAAGGAACGATTCCTTCTAAAACTAACAGCAATGCGACTGCTGAAAATAAATCGCTCCACGCCATTAAAAAAGCACTCTGAGTTAAAGCTTATTTAGCCCAGTAACTTATTGTTTTCTAAAGTATTTAAAGAAGTCTGACGTTGGCTCAAGCACAATCAAGTCATTTCCAGAGCCCATGCTTTTACGGTACGCATCTAAGCTCCGGTAAAAAGCGAAGAACTCTTTGTTTTTATTGTATGCCTTTGCATAAGTGTTAGCCGCTTGCGCATCGCCTTTACCACGAAGCTCTTGTGACTCTTTATAAGCTGTCGCAAGAATAATTTCGCCTTCTTTATCAGCATTCGCGCGGATTCTTTCTGCGGCCTCTTTACCTCTTGATCTAAAGTCACGCGCCACGCGTTCGCGCTCGGATTCCATACGCCTATAAACCGATGAGCTTACTTCCTCAGGCAGGTCGATTCGTTTAATACGCACATCGACAATATCAATACCTAGTCCTTTGCCTAACGTATTAATATCAGACACCAGACCTAAACGAATTCTATCTCTACCAACAGAAATCAATTCTTTAATCGTTTGCTTACTGAACGCCGCTCGCATACCTTCTTTAACAAACTGGTTTAATCGTGTATTTACTTGACGCGGATCACCGCCCACTGCACGGTAGAAGTCACTGACATTTGATATTTTCCACTTAACAAACGTATCAACAATCACATTTTTCTTTTCTGACGTTAAAAAACGCTCTGGATTAGAGTCCAATGTTTGAATACGTCCGTCATACTTTTTGACGTTATTGACGAAAGGGAATTTAAAGTGCAAGCCAGGCATAAGATCCGTTCTAACAATTTCACCTAAACGAAACACAATGACTTTTTCTCGTTGATCAACAGTAAAAATGCTATTCGCGCCAACAAAAACAACGGCCAGCAAAACAACTAACTTTATTGGGTTCATTTTCATTATCTTCCCCTTCCTCTGTCCCTGGCATCTTGACTCGTATTAGCTGATGTCGTTTTTTCTGATGGTGTTATAAAACGGTTGGGTGGTGATTTTGAGCTTGAAGACGAAGACTCCATCAACTTATCAATCGGCAAGTACATTAGGTTATTGCCGCCTTTTACGTCCATAATCACCTTCCTAGAATTGCCCAGCACAACTTCCATCGTTTCCAAATAAAGGCGTTTGCGCGTCACTTCTGGCGCCACTTCATATTGCACAAGCAACTGATTGAATCGCGACGCATCACCCTTTGCTTCTGCTACAACGCGTTGTTCGTACGCTTCTGCTTCTTGAACGACTCTCGATGCCGTACCACGTGCTTTAGGTATCACTTCGTTTGAATACGCTTGCGACTCGTTGATGAAGCGCTGTTCGTCTTCGCGTGCTTTAATCGCATCAGAAAAAGCACCCTGCACTTCTTCTGGCGGCTGCGCTTCCACCAAGTTAACAGATGAAATAATCAGCCCCGTGCCATAATCATCCAGCATTTTCTGAAGTTCAACCTCGACTTTGGCGACCACTTCACTACGGCCTTCTGTTAACACGAAGTCCATTTTGTTTTTACCAATAACCGCTCTTAACGCACTTTCTGTTGCTTGTTTCAACGTCACCTCAGGTGCGCGGACATTAAACACATAGTCTTGAGCGTTCTTCACTTTGTATTGCACCGCTAATCGCACGTCGATGATATTTTCATCTTCTGTCAGCATCAGCGCTTCTTTTCTAACGCCGCTGGTTGATTGCTGGTTACCGCCTGACCGGTAACCTACTTCGATAAAACGTTGTTGATCCACATTAACAATAATCGCTGTATCAATTGGCTGTGGAAAGCGCCAGTGAGGCCCCGGTAATGTGGTATCTTGGTATCCACCAAAGCGCAAAATCACGCCTCTATTACCTTCATCGACAATGTAGATACCTGACGCAAGCCAAACAATGGCTGCTACGGCTATCAGCATGCCGACATTTTTACCTGAAACTGATGATTCACTCGGTTTCTTATTATTGCCTCTAGGTGGGTTTTTTTCACCACCGCCAAACAACATACTCAGCTTTTCTTGTATAGAGCGTATTATCTCATCAAGGTCTGGTGGCGTTTGCTGCTGTTTGCGACCACTCCACGGGTCTTTTTTCTTATCTTTATCTGAGTCATCCCAAGACATATTAAAACCTCAAGTTTAATATTAATTTATTCTAGTCGCTAATAGTAGAGCTGTATGCCCTCGTTGGCAAGGTGTTAAATGACTTATTTAGAGAAAACATCGTTTAATAAATATTTATACTTATTGTGTATACGCACATCAAGTACCCAACAACCGTCATCTCTATTTTCTTCATTTAGAATGTGCGCCACATCGAATAATTGCGCGCGCAATTTAGCCTGACTCGGCTTTAACACAAGCCTCACTCGCGTATTTTCTTTATGGCAGCGAGTAGATAAGCTATCCAGTAAAAGATTCATTCCATTATTCATTATCGCGGACAACCAAACTGTAGTAGTCTCACCACTTGCATCTTTATCAACGTGCGGCTCGACAGAATCAAGCCTATCCACTTTATTATACACCATTATTTGTGGAATATTATCCGCGCCAATCTCTTTTAGTACCGTATTGACTTCGCGTATTTGCTCTTGCCTATTAAGACTGCTCGCATCCACAACATGCAGCAGCAAATCCGCCTCTATTGTTTCTTGTAATGTCGAACGAAACGCCGCAACCAACTCATGCGGTAAGCCTTGAATGAAGCCAACCGTATCAGCCAACACCAATTCGCCATAATCCGGTAATTTTACTTGTCGAAGTGTTGTGTCTAATGTCGCAAAGAGTTGGTCAGCCACATAGATAGACGAATTTGTTAGTGCATTGAATAACGTGGATTTTCCAGCATTAGTATACCCTACGAGCGATACCGTTGGAACATCTGCACGTTGCCGACTACGCCTTCCTTGATTACGCTGCTTATTCACTTTCACTAAGCGGGATTTGATTTGACGAATCCGCTGACCAATAAGTCGCCGGTCTGTTTCTAACTGCGTTTCACCTGGCCCCCGTAAGCCGATACCACCTTTTTGCCTTTCAAGATGAGTCCAGCCGCGAATCAATCGCGTTGATAAGTGCTGAAGCTGTGCAAGCTCCACTTGCAATTTGCCCTCAAATGATTGCGCGCGTTGAGCAAAGATGTCTAGTATAAGATTTGTCCTGTCGAGAACACGCACCTCTAGTTCCGCCTCAAGGTTTCGCTGTTGACCTGGACTTAGCGTATGATTAAACAACACAATATCGGCGCACGACTCATGCAGAATTTGGCGTACTTCTTCAAGCTTACCTTTGCCAACAAAGAATTTAGAATCGGGCTGTTTACGCGCCCCTTTTACAGTAGCAACAAGCTCTACGTTTGCCGATATAACGAGTTGAATAAATTCATTCAAGCCGTCTTCGCAAAAGCTTTCGTTAATAGAAAGGTTGACAACAAGCGCTTTTTCACCCGTATCGGGGCGATCAAATAATTCCATTAACGAAGGACGTTAAGCTGAACGAATGTTTGCAAAATAATTATCTAGCTTTCCTCGTCATTACTCGGCAGGCTGATTGCCCGCACAGGAACAATGGTAGAGATAGCGTGTTTATAAACCATTTGACTGACTGCATTTTTTAATACCACAACGTATTGGTCAAAGGAATCGATTTGACCTTGCAATTTAATTCCATTAACCAAAAAAATGGCGACTGGTGCGTGTTTTTTTCTAAGCGTGTTTAGAAAAGTGTCTTGTAAGCTATGACTTATAGGCATTTTTTCTCCTTGTTATTGTTTTTTCAATATTACTCTTTCGTACCCACATTGCAACGCAACAATTATAACCTATAGCCACCGCAAATAGCTAGACGTAACACTATACAAACCACTAATATGCAATCAAATCAGTATCATTTAAAGGCTTTGTTATTTAGATTACCATACTTTTTTATTAGCTGGTCAAGTGCAGACTCCCCCCCCGTCTCAAGCCATACGGTATCCGTTTGTTGTCGCAGCCAAGTGAATTGCCTTTTTGCTAATCGCCTCGTCGCAACAATGGCTTTTTCACGCAACATCACTTGATCGTACTCACCCTGTAAACATGACCACGCTTGTCTATACCCAACGGCTCTAACAGCAGGCATTGATGCGTCTAAATCACCTCTATTAAACAACGCCTGCACTTCGTCAATAAAGCCATTCTCCAGCATAAGGTCGAACCGCAGCGCTATTTTTTCATGCAGCTTAGCTCTATCACTCGGTGCTATGACAAATTTGCACGGCTGAAATAACAAAGGCTGCTGAGATTGCTCGCTTAGCCAGCTTGTTTGGCTACGATTTGACACTAAATAAACTTCTAAGGCACGTTGTATCCTTTGCGTGTCATTTGGATGTATACGGGCAGCAGCCGTTGGGTCAACTTCATTCAGACGGTCATGTACTGCCTGCCAACCTTCCGTCTGTGCTTGCTGGTTAATTTCTTGACGTGTTTTTTCATCTGCATCCGGAAACGTAGCCATGCCATTTAACAACACATGAAAATAAAGCATTGTGCCGCCTACAAAAACAGGCACTTTGCCGCGTGAAGCTATATCGTCAATTAGCCCTAGCGCCATTTCACGAAACTGTCCTGCAGAAAAAGCCTCTGTTGGTTCTAAAATATCAATTAAATGATGAGGCACACCATCACGTTCTTGCATATCTGGCTTGGCTGTTCCAATATCCATACCACGGTAAACTAGCGCTGAGTCCACACTAATGATTTCACCATTTAACGCTTTTGCCGCCTCAATACCTAACGCGGTCTTACCTGATGCAGTAGGGCCCATCAGAAAAATGACCTGCGGCAAAAAACTCACCAGCTTACTGCCCTCTTAGGAACAAGGCATCTAATTGCTGCACATCAAGCAACACCCACGTAGGG
Source organism: Cycloclasticus sp. symbiont of Poecilosclerida sp. N (assembly GCA_002101205.1). GTDB lineage: Bacteria > Pseudomonadota > Gammaproteobacteria > Methylococcales > Cycloclasticaceae > Cycloclasticus. The sequence goes on from LWTM01000075.1 coordinate 78,654, forward strand.
CGTCCATGATTACATTGTCCACTGTTATCGGTTTGCTCAATATCACGCAGTAGGGCATTCATTTCGGCTTCCGTTAACCGCCGGTTAGCGCGAATGGACCCTTGGCACGCCATATTCCCTAACACGGCATAACACGCGTCTTTAACACTGTTACTTTCACCCGTTTCGCACAAATCATTTAGCACATCATGAATAAGCTTCTCTGCGTCATCTTGCGCCAATAAAACTGGAATAGCTCGCACCAATAAGGTTGTAGGGCCAGATGCACTCAACTCAATACCCAGCGTGTTTAGTAAGGGTTGGCTTTGTTCGAAAATCATCATTTCTTCGTCAGACAGTTGAATTTTTTGCGGAATCAACATTGGTTGAGACGGTATGTTGCCAGCGTCATATTGTTTTTTCATTTTTTCATACACAATGCGTTCATGCGCCGCATGTGTATCGACTAAAATTAAACCCTTATCAGATTCTGCCAAAATATACGTGTTATGCAAATGCGCAATCGCAAAACCCATCGGCGGCACAGCACCTTCAACCCTTTCAGCAGGCGCTTGAAAAGAGGGCGTAGCCCCGCCTCTTGCATGCCTATGCTGCGATGGATAGCTTGCGTATCGAGCAGCCGGTTCCGCAACGGACATAGGAATATGATTTTGTTGCATGTCGTTATCAACGGGCTGTTGACCGCTTAAATGTGGCTCAATTGTCTTTACCGCATAATGATCAGAGGGCCTTACATCAGTTAACAATTGTTTGATTCGACGATAAACAAAATCATGCACCGCCTTACTTTCACGAAAACGAACTTCTAATTTTGCCGGATGCGCATTGACATCAACTAACGTGGGGTTAATGGTTAAATACAACACATAAACTGGGTGGCGGCCATGGAACAAAACGTCTTTATACGCCAAACGAACGGCGTGATTAATGAGCTTATCCCTAATTAATCGACCATTAACATAAAAAAACTGCATGTCGGCTTGTGATCTTGAGTACGTCGGCAGGCCAACCCAGCCTTGCAACGCGAGTTCGCCATTAATAACATCAATATCTAGTGATTGCCGAACAAACTCTTCACCGCACAACAAACCTACTCGCTGGTCTTTTTGCTCAGCCGTTAGTGCTGGCTTTAGATCTATGACCTGCTTTTGATTGTTTTTAAGACTCAACCCCACATCAAAACGGCCCAACGCCATACGTTTCACAACCGTCTCTATGTGGCCAAATTCGGTTTTATCCGTTTTAAGAAATTTACGCCGTGCCGGGGTGTTATAAAAAAGATCACGCAACTCAACGCTCGTGCCCATCGGGTGTGAAGCTGGAACCGGATCTAATTCTTCTTCTGTACCATCCGCTTTCACTGCCCAAGCCGCCACATCATCTTTGCACCGTGACGATAGCGTTAAACGAGAAACTGAACTCATACTCGGTAACGCTTCCCCTCTAAAACCAAAACTCAGCACTGACTCAAGATCTAATAAAGAACCGATTTTACTGGTCGCGTGTCTCGACATAGCTAAACCCAAATCGTCTTTTTGTATACCGCAGCCATCATCCCGCACGCGTATCAAACGCGAACCACCCTCTTCAATCTCAATAAAAACGTATCTCGCACCTGCGTCTAACGAGTTCTCTATCAATTCCTTTACCGCTGATGCCGGACGCTCAATCACCTCACCGGCCGCTATTTGGTTAATCAATTGTGGGGGAAGTTGTTTTATAGTCATAGCGTGCAGGTACATAGCGTGCGTTTATACCGCTTATTGTACCGAAAATTAACTAGCTTGGTATTTGGATAACTTGCCCCACCCTAATCCGGTTCGTTTGCATCGAGTTCTCCTTCTTTAAGGATAACAAAGAGACACGATAACGTTGGGCAATGCCTGACAGCGTATCGCCTTTTTGAATTCTATACGTAGGTTTTACAGCTTGTGTTGTTGGCGGCCTCGGTACGCTTTGATTAGCAAGGTACTTTTTAACGCCTTTCAATATAGCCGCTGCCACCTTACTTTGGTGGCGCGAACTACGAAGTTTCGCTTCTTCCTTTTTGTTAGAAATAAATGCCGTTTCTATCAAAATTGACGGAATGTCGGGCGATTTTAATACCATAAACCCCGCACGTTGAACCTGTTTTTTATGTACATGACCAAGCCCCTTCAAATTTTTTAGAACTTCACTCGCTAAGATAGCACTTGCATCTTCTGTTGCGTTTTGTGACAAATCTAATAACACTGAAGCCAACATATCATCTTTATCATCCAAACTAACCCCGCCAACTAAATCCGCCGCGTTCGCACTGTCAGCCAGCCACCTTGCCGCCTCACCACTCGCGCCGCGGTTAGACAAAATATAAACTGATGAACCCCTTGCGTGTTGATTCCTAAATGCGTCCGCATGAATGGATATGAATAAATCAGCCCTTGCATTTCGTGCCTTTTCCATTCGTTTGCGCAAGCCAATATAATAATCACCCGAGCGCACAAGATACGCTTTTATATTCGGCTCTTTATTAACTAATACTGCTAATTTTTTAGCAATCGCCAACACAACAACCTTTTCACGCGTCCCTCTATGCCCCTTCGCTCCTGGGTCTTCACCACCATGACCCGCATCAATGGCCACAACCCATTTAGTATTTTGTGCGGCGTTCGACGCTTTTTTGACCACGACACGTGGCTTCCCTGCATGTTTTGTTTTTGGGTATAAATCAATCACCAAACGATGACCATAACTAGCATTGGGTTTTAGTGAAAAACTTTTTGCATTAATAGATGTTTTGAGGTCTATCACAACGCGTAAATCTTTTATATTACGCGGCGCATGGCGCATTAGACTCACTACCTTATGGCTATGGGGAAACGTAGGCATAGACGCACTAAACTTCACATCTTTTAAATCAACAACTAATCGCAGCGGATTATCTAAGTGAAAAATATTGTATTCAACAGACGAAGAAACACCTAAAACCAACCGCGTGTGGTCAGGTGCGGTCCAAAACCTTATAGAATCAACTTTTTTGTTTGCAGCGGCGCTTACCGACAAACTACTGAACAAAACAGTCAAGCTTAAAACAAATAATAAAAAGCATTGATATTTATTAATAAAGTCCTTCATAAACAATTGCTTATCATATTTTATTCTATGCTATTCGGGGGGGTATATTAACAGCTCTCGCTCACTTCCGTTAATTTTTATTTCAACCAATATATCTGGGCTTGGCAACAAACCTTTCCCCTTCTCGGGCCATTCCACAAAACAGATTGATTTTTCATTCAAATAGTCGCGAATACCCATGTATTCCAACTCTTCGGGGTCGCTTAAACGATATAAATCAAAATGGAAAACAGCTTGCCCATTAATGCTATATGCTTCCACCAAATTATAGGTTGGGCTTTTAACTGAACCTACGTGTCCCCATGCATTAAGAACACCTCGAACCAGTGTCGTTTTGCCTGCCCCTAAATCACCCGCTAGAAACACCAAAGTGCCTTCACGTAATTGCCCAGCAAGCCCCCCCCCTGCGGCTAACATAGCCTGCTCGTCTTTAATATTCATGTTTGACTGAATCGGTCAAAAAAAGCCACGCATATCATTTTTTGCAACAAAAGATTAGCCACTCTGTGAAATTGCATTTTAGTCATACGATACCAATATGTATTGCCCATTCAATTCAATGTATCCTACCGCAGATGAGCAAAAACAGCACCGACTTCCAACAACTGGCACGCGATATTAAAACATTGGGGGAATCACTCGGTTTTCAGCAGGTCGGCATTACCGACACTGACTTATCTGAAGCTGAACAACAACTGAGCAAATGGCTAGGTGCAGGCTTGCACGGTGAAATGGGCTATATGCAAAAGCATGGCTCTAAACGAACACGCCCAAACGAACTGCACGCTGGTACCGTACGGGTTATATCGTGCCGGATGGATTATTTACCAGAACCCATGCAACGCACAAACGAATTAATGGAAGACCCGGTTCGCGCGTATATTTCCCGCTATGCACTTGGGCGTGATTATCATAAAGTGATTCGAAAAAAGCTGCAAAAGCTAGCCGACCTTATCGAACAAAAAATAGGGCCTTTTGGCTATCGCGCATTCGTGGATAGCGCGCCGGTGATGGAAAAAGCATTGGCTGAAAAAGCTGGTCTGGGGTGGATAGGCAAGCACAGTAATGTACTAAACAAACAAGCAGGCTCTTGGTTTTTCCTCGGCGAGCTATATACAAGCCTAGCCTTGCCCATTGATGACCCCGCCGAAGAACATTGCGGCGATTGTACTGATTGCATAGATATTTGCCCGACACAGGCAATTATCGCACCCTATACCGTCGATGCTAGACGCTGCATCTCTTACCTAACAATCGAATTGCGCGGATCAATTCCTATAGAATTTCGCCCTTTAATGGGCAACCGTATTTACGGCTGCGATGATTGCCAACAAGTCTGCCCTTGGAATCGGTTTGCAAGCTTGACTGACGAAGGTGATTTCAAACCCCGCCAGAATTTAGATACCATTGATTTATTTAATGTTTTTCAGTGGACCGAAAAAACCTTCCTAACTAAAACAGAAGGCTCGGCCATTCGCCGTATTGGTTATGAAAGTTGGATTAGAAATATTGCTATTGCCTTAGGAAACGCACCCAAAAACAGACTTATTCTCAGCCTATTAGAATCACGCCAGAACGATTCAAACCCCGTCATTCGTGAACATATACTGTGGGCTATCGATCAGCAAGCCGCTTAATCTAAGATAATACTAAGCTTTCAATGGCACTTGCCGTTAACAACAGTACAGCCACTTTGAAACGCCCCATACCTTGACGGACGGTATGAGAAAATAAAGCGACTATTCAAGGACCGCAACTTTTGTGACGCTAATTTACCCCTTGTTCAAGAAAATTTTCACAACACACATCTGGACGATGAACGCCTGGGTGTGCGGCAGAACAAGCTCTTTAATATTTAAGAAATGTTTGGCGGTAATATTTAAGTTCTTCTAACGACTCAATCACATCATCTAACGCTTGGTGCGTTGCCTTTTTCTTAAAGCCTTGCATAATTCCCGGCGCCCACCGACTTGCAAGTTCTTTTAGCGTGCTGACATCTAAGTTTCTATAGTGAAAAAACGCTTCGAGTAACGGCATATAATTCGCCATAAAACGCCTGTCCTGACAGATACTGTTTCCACACATGGGCGACGCACCTTTAGGCACCCATTTTTCTAGAAACTCAATCGTTTGGTTCTCAACATCTCTTTCACTCAATGGGCTGCTTAACACGCGTTCAATCAAACCCGATTGCCCATGATGTTTTTGATTCCAATCGTCCATAGCGTTCATTGTTTGCTTAGATTGTCGTACCGCGAGAACGGGGCCTTGCGCCAATACATTAAGCTCTTTATCAGTCACAATCGTTGCTATTTCAATGATAGAATCTGTCGCAGGCTCTAGCCCTGTCATTTCAAGGTCTATCCATATTAAATTTTGCTTATCTTGAGACATATAAATACCTTATGGCTTACATTGTTAATAACTATTATAGTTTAATTAAATTATGAATGAATTTAGTATTATATTTCTATTTTTTTTAGTCACGTCGGTGTTATTAAAACTGTGGCTAAATCGTCGCCAAATGATTCATATCATTCAACACCGTGGCAATGTCCCCGATGACTTCAAAGATAAAATCGACCTAAACGCCCACCAAAAAGCGGCAGATTACACCCTCGCTAAAACACGCATCGCCACCTTAAGCACTATCCTTGGTAGCGCTGTATTGGTGATGCTGACCTTAGGTGGCTTTATTAATGTCTTGCTGGCTCTGTCACAAACCTATATTACTGATGGCATTTGGGCAGGCGTGGCACTGATTATATCCGTGTTTATTCTGTCCCACTTAATCGAATTACCCATTGATATTTACCAGACTTTCAAAATCGAGCAGCAATTCGGTTTCAACAATACAAGCGCAGGACAGTTTATTAAGGATCAATTTTTACAAATAAGCTTGATGCTTATTATCGGCACGCCTCTTCTCTATGCGCTACTTTCCGTTATGGGGCAAATGGGGCCGTATTGGTGGCTTTACGGCTGGCTGTTGACCATTACATTTACTTTTTTTATGTCCTGGCTGATGCCCACTTTTATTGCGCCGCTTTTTAATAAATTCACCCCCCTCGAAGACGACGAGCTAAAATCACGCATTCAACAATTATTCAAGCGTTGCGGCTTTAATAGCACAGGCATTTACGTGATGGACGGCTCAAAACGCTCTGGCCATGGCAACGCATATTTCACTGGGATCGGTAACAATAAACGTATTGTGTTTTATGACACCCTCATCGAGTCATTAAATACGGATGAAATAGAGGCCGTGCTTGCACATGAGTTAGGCCATTTCAAGTGTAAACACATCACTAAGCATATGATTGTTTCGACCTTTGTCACACTGGCGGGGTTTGCTTTATTAGGCTGGCTAAAACAACAAAATTGGTTTTTTGACGGTCTGGGCATGACGCTTATTAACGATGCTATTGCCTTATTACTGTTTATTTTAGTGCTTCCTATCTTCACCACTTTTATGCAACCGATCAGTAGCCGATTTCAACGTAAGTTTGAGTTTGAAGCAGACGCCTTTGCTTGCACAATGGCCAAGCCTGAACACCTTATTCAAGCTCTTGTTAAACTGTATCGTGAAAATGCCAGCACCTTAACACCTGACCCGATTTACTCAAGCTTCCATCATAGTCACCCACCTGCGGGAGTAAGAATTGATCACTTGAAAAGCTTGGCTTCTTCATAAACAAAAGACCTGAGTATGAATACATTCATTTTAATTTCCAGCCTATTAATTATCAGTTTTAACAGCTATGCCAGCGATACCGCTAACGGGAAAGTGTTACACACGACAAATTGTTTAGCCTATCATACGTCCAATATATACGTATCAGCCGCCCGCAAAGTTCACGGCCTAGCAACCTTAACCGCTCGCGCAAAACATTGCGACTTGTCATTAGGAACACAATGGTTGGACAATGATATTGCTGATGTTGTCGCCTACTTAAACAAAGACTTTTATAAATTCCGATAAATTTGAACCCCTCACCTCAAGAGAAACAAACACTATTAAACGGGCGCATCGTTGCGCACCTCGGCAGGGCCCTTCTAGTAGAAGACAATGAAGGAAATACCATTCATTGTAAAAAGTGTACTCAACTGGAGCATCCCGCCGTTGGAGACTATGTAACGTGGATAAGAACCGAACAAGGCGCCGGTCGAGTTGAAAAAATACTTGAACGTAAGTCGCTTCTTTCACGGCCTAGCAAAAATGGCAAAACACGGCCCGTCGCTGCAAACTTAAATCAAATAGTCGTTATTCTCGCTGTAAAGCCAACGATTGACCTTTTGTTGCTAGATCAGTATCTAATTGTCTGCGAGTTCCAAAAAATCGCGCCGCTAATTGTTTTAAACAAAACCGACTTACTGGATGATGCTTCAAAGATAGAAATCGATGATTTAACTTTAATCTACCAAAGTTTAGGTTACGAAATAATTAAAGTCAGCGCAAAAAACAAATCCGGTTTAAATATCTTACGCAAACGCCTTCAAAATGAAACCAGCCTATTAGTTGGTCAATCAGGTGTTGGAAAGTCCACCATCACTAATGCTTTACTACCTGATTTAGAGCTACAAACCAAAACATTATCAACGGCCTCAGGTTTAGGTAAACACACCACAACATCCAGCACCTTATACAAACTGCCTGAAGGCGGTGACATTATTGATAGCCCTGGGGTGAATATTTTCGGGCTCGCTCACATTACAGAACAAAGTCTTGGGCAAGGCTTCCGAGAAATTGAGCAGCTTGCCTGGCAGTGCAAATACAACAACTGCTTACACATTAAAGAACCAAAATGCGCCGTGAAAGACGGCGTGGAGAATAATTCTATTTCAAAACAACGGTATTTACGTTATCTAAAACTTAGAGACAAACTAGCTTATTAATTAGCCCGGCGGCCACTGCATCGCCCGCCCACCTAGTAGGTGCAAATGGATATGATAGACCTCTTGCCCTGCATCTTGCTTGCAATTAAATACCGTTCTATAGCCTGAATTAGCAATGCCTTCTTGCTCAGCTAATTTCTTTGCCGCTTGCATAATTTCACCCATCAGCAGCGTGTCCTCATCATCCAGATCCGCCAAGGTAGCAATATGTTTTTTGGGAATGACTAAAACATGCGTTGGTGCGCGTGGATTAATATCTCTAAACGCCAAAACGGACTCTGTTTCATACATGATGTCGGCCTGTATTTCACCGTGAACCATTTTGCAAAACAAGCAATCACTCATTCACTTTCTCCTAGACTTCACTGCGCCCATTAAACGCATGAGATAGCGTTCCACTGTCAATATATTCAAGTTCCCCACCAAACGGTACGCCGTGCGCTATGCGCGTTGCAATAACATTGTGCTTCTTCGCCATTTCGCTGATGTAATGCGCGGTCGCCTCACCTTCAATCGTTGGATTGGTGGCTAAAATAATTTCCTGAATAACGCCTTGCTTGATTCTCTCGGCCAGCTGATCCAGGCCAATTTCAGCAGGGCCTAAGCCGTCTAAGGGCGACAAACGTCCGTTGAGCACAAAGTACATTCCCTTAAACGACGTGGCGCTTTCTATCGCCATCACGTCGGCTGGTGTTTCTACGACACATAGCAATTGTTGTTCGCGCTGTGGGTCCGAACATAAGCCACACACTTCTGATGAACTTAATGTTTGACACGTTTTGCAGTTGCCAATTTTATCCACCGCCTCAGCTAGGCTTTGCGCTAATTTAAACGCACCTTGACGGTCACGTTCTAATAAATGTAGCGTCATTCGTTGAGCGGACTTTTGCCCTACTCCAGGCAAGCAACGCAATGCTTGCATCAAATTATGAAGAACCGGTTCAGACTGCATACTAGAACGGTAACTTAAAACCGGGCGGTAAAGGAATCCCAGCTGTCATATTTGACATGCTGTTTTTATTTTCGTTTTCCACTTTTCGAACAGCATCGTTGATTGCTGACACAATGAGGTCTTCTAGCATCTCTTGATCATTATCCGCCATTAAACTCGAATCAATCGATAAACGACGTGCTTCGTGCTTGCCCGTCATCACGATTTTGACTAAACCCGCCCCAGATTCGCCTGTCACTTCTGTTTCCGCGAGCTTTTGCTGGGCCTCTTGCATCTGCTCTTGCATTTTTTGCGCTTGTTGCATCAAGTCGCCTAACTGATTTTTCATCGTTTCTCCATCCTAAGTTTGTTATTCACCTATTGGCTTAATTGAGCCTTCAATAATTTCAGCACCAAACACATCCATAATCTTCTTCACTGTTGGGCTATTTAGCACCTCTTCCTCCGCTAACCTTTGTCTATCCGCAGCCTTATCATTTGCAATGCTATTTGGCGTGACAGTGTCTTTTGTTCCTTCTATCAGTTTCAGCGCTAACTTACGACCATAATGATCCGATAATGCCTGCTGTAAATTTTGTTCAGAATTTTTATTTAATGAAACATGGCCGCTCACCAACATCAACTCGCATTCGTTTTGGTCTAAACGCACCAGTGTTGAATTATTCGCCAACTGTAATGTCACGGGGTCTAAACTTAATTCCTGAACGAGTTCATGCCACACGATATTTTCTTTAGCCGGTTTTTTCGGCTCACTCACAACTGAGGGCTTAGCAGCTAGCTTGACTTCAATAGGCGCTACTCTTTCAAGTGTTTTTTTTTCAGGGATAACCAGTTTGGCAGGCGCTTTGCGAGTGCTTGATGTCGTCGTTTGATTAACTGCTTGGCTAATCGGCACACTCGCTCTCGCAGCCCTATCAGCAGGTAAAAAAGCCAGCATGCGTAATAGCACCATTTCAAAACCCAGCTTCGGCGTAGGCGCAAGCGGCAAGTCCTTTTGCCCCATTAGGGCAATTTGGTAATACAACTGAACATCTTCTTTTGATAACGCCTCAGCCAAGCTTTGCAAGGATTTGTCCGTGTTCTCCAGGCCCGCAATTTGGCACACGGCAATTTGATGCAAATAGCTTAACAACGACTGCAGAACCTGTGCATAGTCTGGCGCAAATTCATCCAATGTTCCAATACAATCTAAAACAGTTGCACCGTCTTTCGTTAATAGAGCGTTCAATAAATCAAGCACCGGCTCACGTGCGACGCTACCCAACAGATCAATAACATCGGCTTCATTAAGTTCGCCATTACCGTGCACAATCGCTTGGTCTAACAAACTTAGACCATCACGCATACTGCCGTCGGCAGCACGGGCCAACAACTCCGTCGCTTGCGACTGATAAGTAATGCCTTCGCTTTCCAAAATAAGCTTAAACTGTCCCTCAATTTGACTTGGCATAAAACGCTTCAGATTAAACTGCAAACAGCGCGAAAGCACCGTGACGGGCATCTTTTGTGGGTCTGTTGTAGCCAGCAAAAATTTAACATGATCAGGCGGCTCTTCCAATGTTTTAAGTAGCGCGTTAAAGCTGCTTTTTGAAAACATATGGACTTCATCAATCAAGTAAACTTTGTATTTACCACGGCTTGGGTAGTACTGAACGTTTTCTAATAGGTCCCGCGTATCATCAACACCTGTTCTAGATGCAGCATCAACTTCGATTAAATCAGGATAACAACCGTGATCTACATCCAAGCACGTTTCACATTTACCGCATGGTTCAGCATTAACAACATGTGGGCAATTGAGTGCTTTAGCCAGAACGCGGGCGATGGTGGTCTTGCCTACTCCACGCGTTCCTGTAAAGAGATAGGCATGATGCAAGCGGTCATTTTCTAAACCATTCACCAAGACACGCACAACGTGCTCTTGCCCCACCACTTGGGCAAAGTTTAACGGACGCCACTTTCTTGCAAAAACTTTATAACTCATAAGTCTGATAGGGTAACAAAACGCCACGTGTTTGTGCGAGTTTTTAGATTATAGATAATCGTAGAAATGGGTGGTAACTCACACCAGCCACACCCCAGCACACGATTGGGTCGCTGCCGTTGCTCCCTTCCGGGCCTGGCGGAGTTCACGACTTCACGTTGCGAGGGGACCGACATGAGTCACCATTGTTCATTGCTGTAAACCAGGCTGAGGATTGTCCATCATTGCGTTCCATCAATCAACAGAGAGTGAAGTTTTCTTAATTTACAGAGACCTCTATGGACTACTCATACCCACTCTATTGTGTTTTTCGGAAAGGTTGTCAGCTAAAGTGAACAAGTACGAATAAATTCGTACCTACACCTTGCCTTACGAATGAATTCGTGCCGCTTAATCTGTAGGATGAGGATTCATCCTTACCTTTACTTCGGTGATGGTGCGAAAGAGAAATGAGCGCCCTCGCGGCGGCGAATAAAAAACAGCACTCATTCCACAATGGGTGAGAGGCTGATAGTGCTATTGCCTAACTGGCTTTTTTGCCAGCTTTCTCTGTAACGTGCGCCGGTGCATATTCAAACGTCTCGCGGCTTCAGATATATTCCCATCACACTCAAACAGTACTTTTTGCATGTGCTCCCATTCAAGTCGCTTAACAGACATCGGTTGCTCAGACGGTGTTACGCTCGCATTCGGTTCATTGTGTTCAAAAGCAGCTAAGATCTCATCCGCATTGGCTGGCTTTGTAATATATTGAATGGCACCTAATTTCACTGCTTCCACCGCTGTTGCTATACTTGCGTAACCTGTGAGCATAATAACTTTAGTGTTCTTGTCTTTTTCTTTAATTCGCTTAATCAGATGCAATCCCGAACTTTCTTCTAAGCGCAAATCTACCACTGCAAACTCTGGCTCAAACGCCTCTATTTTTTCAATAGCTTGCTGCTCGTTACAAGCTGTCTCCACATCGAAGCCCCTACGCTCAAACGCACTACACAATACAGAGCAATACACCTCATCATCATCAATAATGAGCATTCTGACTTTATGGTTCGTCATAATTTCAAACGCCTATATTGACAAAGGCACACTGATAGAAACACGCACGCCTTGCGTATCTTTGTTCACCCAATGAATACTTCCGCCAAGTTGTTCAATGGTTGCTTTTGTTAGATAAACACCCATACCCAAACCTTCTTTTGTTGATGCAACAAGTTGCTGACCTAACTTTTGCAATTGTGAATCGTCCATACCACTTCCAATATCTTCCACTACAAGTTCAAGTCTCTTATCACTCCAGGCTACTGTAAGGTTGATACAATCTGGCGATGCCTGAGCCGCATTATCTAATATATTGACCAGTGCTCGTGTTAACGCAACATTCGAAATAATACTCGGAGGCGGTGACTTAGCATTTATGGCCTGATTGAAATTGGCGTTTACATTCGAGATGCGCCACTGCGCGATAACACTTTCTATGTATTCATCTACTCGTACTAACTGGCCTGAACCATATTGTTCGGTGTTAACTGTTCGCGTAATGCTCAACAACACTTTCTTGCAACGTTTAATCTGTCCTTGAATGACCGACAGTTTATCGCCCAACGCACTGGACCCTGACTCTTCAATCTCTAGTTTCATTTCATGCGCCAATATGTCCATCGTACCAAGTGGCGTTCCAAGCTCATGTGCAGCACCCGTTGCCAACGTTGCCAATGAAACGAGCCTTTCGTCCCGAAATATTCGCTCCTTCATTCTTAATAGCGCATCATTTCTTGTGCGCAAAGCTTCCGCCATACCAGCGACGAAGTGCGCCATTAAAATAGTCGCTAAAACAAACCCTATCCACATCCCAATAACGTGGTCTGCAAAATGTCCACCCACCCCCATTTCCATAGGATGATCTAAATGCACTAAAGGTCTGTAATAAAAAACAATTAATGTATATGACAATGAGGTTAACAGCGCCATAAGCCAAACATAGCGACGGGATAAGAGTGTTGATGCAATACTGTGCGGAACCAACAAAAACCAAGCAAAAGGGTTTGTTGCCCCGCCGGTAAAATATAAAATAGCCGCTAGGGCTGCAACATCTATTGATAGCTGAAGAAAAAAAACATTGTCATCAATCCTTCTCGATTGCTTTAAAAAAAATAAGGTGAATATGCTCCATGCAATCAGACATATTAAAATGGCCAATAATGGCTTAATCGGCAACGAAAAATCTAAATAATACACCGCTGTGAAAGTAGCGATTATTTGCCCACTGATATTTAATACGCGTAAAGACAATAACCTTTTTAGGTTTTCATCTGTCGCTAGCCGCCTGGCTTTTGTAGGCATATGATTTATCCGTGATTCGTTCCACCTAATGCAATTTGACCTAATAGGTACAAAAACCGGTGGTAATTTCCCGCATAACAAAGCGGCTTGTACCCGATATTATTAAGTAATAAGAGGCCTCAGTGAACTACCCCTAACTAAAGTTTAGGAGCTTCCTGATTCAACGATTCGCCGTAACACAAGCGTAGCGGGCGGCGGCGGTGCAAGCGAAACTCCAACAGGCTTATATTCCCACAGTTCCTGCGGTATTGTAAATCTTATATCCCTCGGCCCTTAACTTACAGCACCCGAATATTTAAAGCTGCGTTTAAGTCTCTAGTCGTATTCAATCCGCACTTACATTGATGTTCTCTATCCGATATGTCTTTCTTAGCTACATTGCCACAAGAAGAACATTTTTGCGTACTTGGAAACCACCGACTAATGATTGATACATTACATCTCAAACAAATCAAACAAGAAAATCTGCAGCCAGCTGTATGGTTTCAAGCCTTCGCGTTTCTTTAAACCTTACTTAGCTTAGCGACGCCAGTGCATCATTAAATGCTTTAGAGGGTCTCATGATTTTATCTATTTTGACTGGATCCGCAAGGTAATACCCGCCAATATCAACGGCGTGCCACTGGTCTGTTGTTAAATCGCTAACAATTTGCTCTTCTTTGTCTGACAGCTCTTTTGCTAGCGGTTTGAAATAAGCTTGTAATGCCATGTTCTCTGTTTGTTCTACAAGCGCCTGAGCCCAGTACAAAGCAATATAAAAATGACTCCCCCGGTTATCTAGTTCGCCCGTTTTACGCGACGGTGATTTTCCTGTATCAAGCAACTTAGCTGTTGCCGCATCTAACGTTTTCGCTAAAACCTTGGCTTTATCATTTTGTTCAACTTCTCCCGTATGCTCCAACGATGCACAAATCGCTAAAAACTCACCTAACGAGTCCCAGCGCAAATGATTTTCTTCTAGTAATTGCTTAACATGTTTTGGTGCTGAACCACCTGCTCCTGTTTCGAACAAACCACCACCTGCCATAAGAGGCACGATAGATAACATTTTTGCGCTGGTGCCTAGCTCTAAAATAGGGAATAAATCGGTCAAGTAATCACGCAAAATATTGCCTGTTACAGAAATCGTGTCACCCCCTCTCAAAATACGTTCTAGGGTGTAACGCATCGCACGTGTTTGCGACATAATTTGAATATCCAAACCTTCCAAATCCTGCTCTTTAAGATATCGTTCTACTTTCTTTATCAATTCCTTTTCATGCGGACGGTACTCGTCTAGCCAAAAAACAGCCGGCGTATTTGATAAACGCGCACGTGTCACAGCAAGTTTTACCCAATCTCGAATAGGCGCATCTTTTACCTGACACATTCTCCAAATATCACCTTCTTCAACGTCTACTTCCAGCAAAACATTGCCTTTATCGCCGACAATTCTCGCACTGCCATCAGCAATCATTTCAAATGTTTTGTCGTGCGAGCCATACTCTTCTGCCTTCTGCGCCATCAGCCCAACGTTAGGCACTGTACCCATCGTAGTAGGGTCAAATGATCCATGTGTTTTGCAGAAATTAATCATTTCTTGGTAAATTCTAGCAAACGTACTTTCAGGCATCACAGCTTTGGTGTCTTTTAGCTTGCCATCAGGGCCCCACATTTTCCCTCCGGCTCTTATCATTGCCGGCATAGATGCATCGACAATAACCTCATTCGGCGTATGTAAGTTTGAAATGCCTTTGGCTGAATCTACCATCGCTAACTCAGGCCTGCTTTCATAACAGGCATGAATATCGGCCATTATTTCTTCTTTCACCGAACCCGGTAAGTCTTTAATGTGGTCGTAAATACTACTCAGTCCATCATTCGGATTAACGCCCAATTTCTCAAAAAGATCACCATGTTTCTTAAATAAATCTTTGTAATAAATCTTAACCGCATGACCAAAAACAATCGGGTGCGATACTTTCATCATGGTCGCTTTAACGTGAAAAGAAAACATCACCCCCGTTTCTCTTGCATCTTCCATTTCTTCTTCAAGAAATGTGCAAAGCTCTTTTTTGCTCATGTACATACTGTCGATGATCTCGCCTTTCAACAAAGTAATGTTCTCTTTTAAGGTCGTTATATCACCGTTTTTAGCAACGAATTCAATCTTAACGTTGCAATCTTTATCTAGCGTTAAGCTTTGCTCGCCGGCATAAAAATCCCCTGCGTGCATATGTGATACGTGCGTACGTGACGCTTGGCTCCACTTGCCCATAGAATGTGGGTTCTTTTGCGCGTACTCTTTTACTGCCTTCGGTGCACGCCTATCTGAATTACCCTCGCGCAAAACTGGGTTTACCGCGCTACCTAACACTTCCCCATACTTTTTTTGAAGTGCTATTTCTTCATCCGTTTGTGGGTCATCTGGGAAGTCAGCAATGCCGTAACCTTTGCCTTGTAGCTCTTGAATGGCTTCTTTTAATTGAGGAATTGAAGCGCTTATATTAGGCAGTTTAATAATATTAGTTTTAGGGTCTTGCGTTAATTTAGCCAGTTCAGCTAAAGCATCAGGCGTTTGTTGCTCCGCTGGGAAAATATCAGCAAACGTCGCAATAATTCGACTAGATAACGATATATCTTTTAACTCAACATCGATATCTGCAGCCGCAGCAAACTTTTTTATAATGGGAAATAGCGAGCTCGTTGCTAACAAAGGTGCTTCGTCGGTGTTTGTATAGATGATTTTTGAACTCATGTCCTGTTGCCTTATGACCTATTAAATTATTCAGAATGGAAAACTCAACGACGTTCTTTACTAATGTTCGCGCTGGATTTTGATATAACAAAATTGTAACTCAAAATGCCTTTCACTGTTCGATAAAGGCTAACGAAATGGAGGTAAGAGCACAACCGAATGGAAGCCTACATCTAGTGGTGCAAAAGGATTTAGATATTTGAAAGTCAATAGTTACCCCCAGATGTTTTTTCTTAACTTCTTTTTTTGTCGAAAAGTGTCTGCTTTGTCCACCTATTATATTACTGATTTGACCTAGTGTGCTCCGTTGGTGGTGGGTGGGTCGTACGCACGTTCTTGCTGATAAACGTCTTTACAGTGTCCTATACGCTCCACTAAGCTATTGATTGAATATCACCCAAGTGCTGTGGGTGGCAGTGACTTAGGTCATAACTGCTTTGTAGGCTCACCCAATAATCAGGCGTGGTGTTAAAGTACTTAGACAAACGCAAAGCCGTATCAGGTGTTATTGACCGTCGTTCCTTAATAATTTCACTGACCCTGGGGCTGGCATAAAGGTATCTTTATAACGCTAATCAGTAATAACGTAACACGATATTAAGCTATATTTAATTTAACAACATTACTTTCACTCGATACGTAGTCACCCGGCCTAAACGTGTAAACGCCTTCATTCGACTAATAATTAATGCTCGTTAAATTTAAGCCCACCAAAGCCTTTAATTTAAAAGGGGGTTGGCACGATATGAGATGTTAAGAAATGAGAATTTGGAGGCTGAGAGCGGAATCGAACCGCTGTACACGGCTTTGCAGGCCGCTGCATAACCACTCTGCCACTCAGCCAAGAGGGCGTAACTAAAAGAGTAAAGTTAAATCAAATAATTAATATTTTAGATTCAACTTTATAAAAAAGCAGCGGCGAAATCACGGCTTTAAATTTGGAGCGGGAAACGAGATTCGAACTCGCGACCCCAACCTTGGCAAGGTTGTGCTCTACCACTGAGCTATTCCCGCATTGAGGTCGTGTATTCTATCTTTCGTAACAAAACTGTCAAGCCAGAAACCCTACTATTTTTTAAATTGCGGAAGCGCCAGTTGAATATATTGCCACATCGACCAAAGGGTAAGGGTTGCAGCAATATATATTGAAAACAAGCCCACTGTACGTACAGGAACACCATATAAATCGGCATTAAATAGCAAGCACACCAAAGCCAACATCTGGAAGCCTGTTTTGCACTTGCCTACCCAAGAAACTTTAATAATTGATCGCTGTCCAAGCTCTGCCATCCATTCACGTAGCGATGTAACAGACACCTCACGACCAATTATAATTGCGGCAGGCAACGCGATATAAACCGCCGGGTCAGCTTGGACTATTAATACCAAAATAATGACAACCATGAGCTTGTCAGCAACGGGGTCTAAAAATTCACCAAACGCTGTCTGTAAGTTCATTTTTCTGGCTAAAAAACCGTCAAACCAATCTGTTAACGAAGCCGTAATAAAAATCAACGAGCACCATAAACGCGCGCCATCAATGGGTAAATAAAACACGACCATAATGACGGGTATTAACGCGATACGAAGCAGCGTAAGGATGGTGGGGATGTTTAAAACCATTCAATATCTAAGCTATCTGAAGTTGTTATATGATAGCATTATTTATACGCCACCACCGTCATGAAAAAAATCATACACACGTTCAGCTAGTGCCCTATTAATACCTTTCACCGTACGTAAATCATCTAAACCCGCTGTTCGAATTTCTCTAAGCCCACCAAACTGCTTGAGTAGAATCTGACGGCGCTTAGGCCCTAAACCATCAATCTCCTCCAGTGTTGATTTCTTCTTTAATTTACCACGTTGCTGACGATGTCCGCTAATCGCAAAACGATGCGCTTCATCTCTTATTTGCTGAACAACCAACAACGCCGGTTCATCTGCACTTAATATAAGTAGGCGGCCATTAGTGCCGCAGTAAATTTTTTCCATCCCTACTTTTCTATCGCTGCCCTTAGAAATCCCAATAACCATGACATTTAAATAATCAATTTCTTTCAATGCTTGTTGAACAGCCACCACTTGTCCTTTTCCACCATCAATAATCAATAAATCTGGTGGTGTATGTTCTAGGTTTTTTGCCCTAATAAAGCGCCTCGAAACCGCTTGCGCAAGCGCGGCATAATCATCACCTGCTTGAACACCCGCAATGTTAAACCGCCGATAATCAGATTTCAGCGGGCCGTGTTCATCCAACACCACACAGGACGCGACTGTCTGGTCGCCTTGTAAGTGACTAATATCAAAACACTCCATGCGCTTTATCTCACCCTTTAAGAATAGTAATTCAGCCAGCTTAGATAATCGATCACGGGTGTTTTCCCTACTCTCCAGTTTTTGCTTTAATGCTAATGATGTATTGTTTTTTGCCATATTCAACCAGCGTGCCCTTTTTGAACGCGGCTTATGAATAATAGCGATTTTTCTTCCTGCCTTATCGTTCAACACCTGTTGCGTTAACTCTTGCTCTATCAACTCATGACTTAAAACAATGGCTTTGGGTAACTTTTTATCTAAATAAAACTGCAAGACAAACGCGCTCAGGACTTCTTCTCGCGTTTTATCGCTGGGCATTTTTGGGAAAAACGTTCGATTGCCTAAGTGCTGGCCATTTCTTATGTAAAAAACCTGCACACAAGAAATGTCTTGTTCTAGCTCACACGCAATAACGTCTATATCGCCATCTTTTCCACTAACGTATTGTCGTTCCATGACCTTTCTTAACTGCGATATTTGATCGCGATATTGCGCTGCTTTTTCAAAACTCAATGTTTCAGCTGCCGTTTCCATCTTCGTCACTAAGCCATTAATTAATTGCGTGTTCTTACCCTCTAAAAACATTACCGTATGCTCTACATCGTCTGCGTAATCTTGTTTACTTATTAAACCGACGCAAGGGGCTGTGCAACGTTTTATTTGATGCTGTAAGCATGGACGAGACCTGTTTTTATAATAGCTATCATCACATTGCCTAACGGGAAAAATCTTTTGCAGCACGCTCAAGCTATCTCGAACCGCACCAACACTTGGATAAGGACCAAAGTATCGGCCTTGTTGTTTCTTAGCTCCACGATGAAAGCTGAGTTTGGGGAAGTCTTGCTGCGACGATAAGTAAATATGTGGGTAACTTTTATCGTCTCTTAAGCAAATATTATATCGGGGCTTTAGCTGCTTAATCAGCTGGTTTTCAAGTAGTAATGCTTCGCCTTCTGTGTGCGTAACAAGCGTGTCAATATGATGTAGATGAGATAACATAAGCATTTTTTTCGCATCGTTATCTAGCTTATTAAAATAGCTTGAAACTCGTTTTTTTAGGTTTCTAGCCTTACCAACATAAATGCACACACCACGGCTATCGTACATTTGATAGACACCCGGTTTTTGCGTCAGCGTTTTTAAAAAATGCTCGCTATCAAACTTTGTGGCGTGCTCTTGCACGCTCATATATATTCAGTGTGCTTATTTATTAAAGCAAAGAAAACCATGATGACACGCTTACTCCTAACTTTTAAACGATGTCTAAATACAAAAAAGGCCTCGATGATGAGACCTTTTTATATTCAACATACATTCTGTGTTACTTTTTCTTGTCTGTATTTGGATGCATAACTCTATTGAATAAGCCATCTTGCATTTCTTTAAACACTTCCATATTTCGGTTTGCCAATGTCGTCATCATTTCAAGTGGGTCCAGCGCATACTCCATTTTATTTCTCACCTTTGCGCGTTGTTCTGCAATGAGCTTAACTGAGGTTTCAAGATAGCTGGCGAAGTTATGTTGAAATGGATCCCCGTAAAAACGAATCAACTGCTCTAACATCTCGGCACTCATGATAGGTTCGCCATCTTCTTCTTGCTCAAGAATAATTTGCAATAAAACGCTACGTGTTAGATCTTCTTTCGTTTTAGCATCAAGAACCTTTACCGGTTCACGCTCAATAACAAGCTGGCGAACGTCATTTAATGTGACGTACTTGCTTATCCCCATATCGTATAGGCGGCGATTAGGATACTTCTTGATTATTCTAAAGTTTGCCACTTCCTATTTTCCTCGGCTCTATCAGTCTACTTCTTTCATACTTAAGCGAACACGTCCTTGTCTATCAACTTCAAGCACTTTCACTTTAACCATATCACCTTCAGATAGCTTATCACTAACCTTTTCAACACGCTCTTCTGAAATTTGAGAAATATGAACCAGACCATCTTTACCCGGAAGGATTGAAACGAAAGCACCAAAGTCCATTAAACGAACCACTTTACCTTCGTAAATTCTACCCACTTCAACTTCAGCTGTAATATCTTCAATACGCTTCAGCGCTTTTTCACCTGCTTCACGATCAACTGAGGCCACTTTGACAATACCTTCATCGGTAATGTCGATGGATGCGCCTGTTTCTTCAGTAATCGCACGAATCGTCACGCCGCCTTTACCAATAACATCGCGGATTTTGGCTGGGTCAATTTTAATGGTTAGAATACGAGGCGCAAAATCAGACATTTCTTCACGGCCTGATGATAATTCTGCGTTCATTTTCTCTAAAATATGTAAACGACCGCCTTTTGCTTGCTCTAGCGCATTCGACATAATTTCGTGCGTAATACCTTGGATTTTGATATCCATTTGTAACGCCGTAACGCCAGTATCCGTACCCGATACTTTAAAGTCCATATCTCCTAAGTGATCTTCATCACCTAAAATGTCAGACAATACAGCATAGTCATCGCCTTCTTTAATTAGACCCATCGCAATACCCGCAACTGGAGCTTTCATTGGTACACCAGCGTCCATTAACGCAAGGCTGGTGCCGCACGTGCTCGCCATTGAACTAGAACCGTTAGACTCTGTTACTTCTGACACAACGCGTAATACGTAAGAGAACTCTTCTTGACTTGGTAATACCGCTTGAATACCACGCTTTGCTAGGCGCCCATGACCAATTTCGCGCCTTTTTGGCGAACCAACAAAGCCAGTCTCACCAACGCAAAATGGGGGGAAGTTGTAGTGCAACATAAAACTATCACGATACTCACCTTCAACCGCATCAATCATTTGTGCATCACGGTCTGTGCCCAACGTTGCAACAACTAACGCTTGTGTTTCGCCACGTGTGAATAATGCTGAACCGTGTGTGCGAGGTAAAACACCCGTACGAACATGAATAGGACGAACGGTCGATAAATCACGACCATCAATACGTTTCTTTGTTGAAAGAACCAATTCACGAACGTGTTTCTTTTCCAATGAAGAGAAAATGTCTTTTACTTCGTCTCTGTCTACATCTTCAAGCTGAGCCAGCACATCGTTACGTACTTGTTTTAATTTAACTTGGCGATCAAGCTTAACAAGAACGGTATAAGCGTCGGCAATACCTGCATTTGCAAGACCCGCTACTTTGTCGACCAATGCTTGATCTTTTTCAGGCGCTGTCCATTCCATACGAGACTTGCCCGTTTCAGCAGCTAATTCTTTAATCGCTGTAATAGCTACTTGCATTTGTTCGTGACCAAAAGTAACCGCACCTAACATGACCTCTTCAGACAAACAGTCAGCTTCTGATTCAACCATTAATACTGCGCTATCTGTGCCAGCAACAACAAGGTCAAGCTTAGATTCTTCCAACTGAGACCGTAATGGGTTTAATGCATATTCGCCATTGATATAAGCAACACGAGCAGCACCAATAGGGCCGTCAAATGGAAGCCCTGAAATCGCTAATGCCGCAGATGCACCTAGTAGCGCAGGAATATCTGGGTCAACTTCAGGGTTCAGTGAAACTACTGTTGCAATAATTTGAGTTTCGTTTTTGTAACCTTTTGGAAACAAAGGGCGAATCGGACGATCAATAAGGCGAGACGTTAATGTTTCTTTTTCGCTTGGACGACCTTCACGTTTGAAGAAACCACCCGGGATTTTACCCGCAGCGTATGTTTTTTCTTGGTAGTTAACGGTTAATGGAAAGAAAGAATTATTTTCTCCACCTTCGCGTTTGCCAACAGCCGTTACCAAAACGATGGTCCCGTCTATTTCGACTAATACTGCGCCGTCTGCTTGACGCGCAACTTCACCTGTTTCAAACGAAACCGTTTGATTACCGAACTGAAACTCTTTTTTTACTAAATTCACTGTATGCCTGCCTGTTAATTAAATTATTTTCTTAATCCTAAATGCGAAATTAATGCACGATAACGTTCTACGTCTTTACCTTTTAAATAATCTAAAAGTTTACGACGGCGGTTAATAATTCTTAATAAACCTTGACGTGAATGGTGATCTTTTTTGTTCTCAGAGAAGTGCGGTGTCAAATAATTGATTCTCCCCGTTAACAAAGCAACTTGAACCTCTGGAGATCCTGTATCACCTTCTGATAACGCATATTTTTTAACTATTTCTTGCTTTTGTTCTGTACCGAACGACATATTCCTTGCTCCAATTTCATTGTGTCTTAAAAAACAGCACATTATACTCTCAGCACTGTTAGCTAACAAGCCATAAAAATTGTATTGTTAGGAATGAATTATCTGTCCTATTAATTAACACGTGACCTGTCCTGATTTATTCTATCCTTATTTGGGGGAACTGAATACCGAACCAGCCAAATTTTTACGAGCGATTAAAATAGATGAGGTCCGAAAAAACATAGGAAGGGTATAACAGTAAACGGTTAACGTAAGATGAGGCAGCAAGCCTTTTAGGGGTTTGTGGACGCGGTAGTCTTCGGCGATATATGAATCGCTATGAATGTCGAGGCTAGACGGCCTGTGTGACCGCAGGATGAATAGTTTGTCGGCTCGCTGCGTCACAGTTGATGAGGTGTTCGCCTTAACCGACCTATATTCCAATCGATATAACGGTTGGAACGTTCGGCACTTTCACCGTTGGTATCTGCGCGAACATGACGGTTCGCGCAGTTACAGTTGAGTTAAAAACCATCTCCAAAAAGCCAAACTGGTCACTAAATCCAGTCAACCTGCCTCACCGTATAAAACATCTAGCGAGTGCCTTACCTGGCATGATGATTCATCAAGGCTGGCGTTGCGTCATTGCGCTTCACAACGTCTAGAACAAAGTTAATAAAAGCAGACAGATGTTGTGCTAACTATCTGGACTGTTCTATTGACTCCTAACAGGCATAAAAATCGTATCAGAAAACCACTTTATTCAAAGATACGTACCGGCGCTAACTTGTTATAGCCTTTCCACTTTCCTAAACCAAAAACCTTTCCACGCTCATCATTTAAGCGAATCAAAGGTTGTTCCATTAAGCCTGAGAAATCGACCGCTCGACCAAATAACAGATTGCTCTTTTGCTCATTACTACACGCAACAACAGGGTAATCTTGCAAGGCTAAATCCAGGTTATGCAGCATGCTATCCAACTGATTAAAATTTTTCCCGCATGCTTCTAGTTGCTCAATGCTAATAGCCTGACTCAAGACAAACGGCCCTGTACTCATTCGCCTTAAAAATGTCACGTGCGCGCCGCAACCCAATGCTTCACCCAAATCTTCAGCCAAAGTACGAACATACATGCCCTTTGTACAGCGCACTTGCAAAGTTAAGCTATCTGATGTTTTTGACAACAACGACAAACTCTTAATCGTCACTTCGCGCGTCGGCCTACCAACCACCTTACCCGCTCTTGCTAACGCATATAAAGGCCGACCATTATGCTTTAACGCTGAATACATCGGAGGGACTTGCGCAATCACACCCGAAAATTTGGCGAGTAGCTCTTCTATTTTGATCGTATCGGTGTTTGGCGCCGGTTTTTCGCACATAATATCGCCTTCCATATCACCTGTGGTCGTAGTTTGACCCAACTTCATGGTGAATTGGTACGTTTTATCTGATGCCAGTAAATACCGAGAAACTTTCGTGGCATGACCTAAACAAATAGGCAAAACACCCGATGCAAGCGGGTCTAAACTGCCGGTATGACCTGCTTTTATAGCGCCATATAAACGCTTAACAATTTGTACAGCACGATTTGAGGAAATATGAAGCGGTTTATCTAAAACTAGAATGCCACTGATATCACGGCCTTTCCTCTTACGGTTCGCCACAAGCTACTTCTTATTATCTGGATTTGTTGCTTTAAGCAGCGCATCCATTTTAATACCTTGCTCGATAGAGTCGTCTAAGAAAAAGCGCAACTGTGGCACCATTCTCATTCGCATTCTTTTTGATACTACGCCGTGAATATAGTTTGCAGCACGGTTTAACGCGGTAATACTGGCCTGTTTATCTTCTTCCTTCGTTGTTAGAACACTAATAAATACTTTAGCAACAGATAAGTCTTTCGTCACTTCCACATCATTAACGGTAACAAAACCAAGCTTTGGGTCACGAAGGTCGCGCTGCAGAACCTCTCCCAACTCTCGTTGGAGTTGGCGAGAAACGCGCTGAAATCGTAAAAACTCTCTTGGCATTAATTGTTAATTACAATGTACGTTTAACTTCAATGCGTTCAAATACTTCAATTTGGTCACCGTCTTGCACATCGTTGTAGTCTTTAACGCCAATACCGCATTCCATGTCTGACTTAACTTCTTGCACGTCATCTTTAAAGCGTCTTAACGATTCGAGCTGTCCCTCATAAATAACCACGTTGTCACGCAGCACACGAATCGGCAAATCTTTTTTAACAAAACCTTCTGTCACCATACAACCGGCAATCGCGCCCAGTTTTGGAGATTTAAAGACATCACGCACATTCGCAACACCAACGATTTTCTCTCTAATTTCCGGCGCTAGCAAACCAGATAATGCATCGCGTACATCGTCAATCACATTATAAATAATACTGTAATAACGAACTGAAACACCACGGTTTTCAATCATGCGTCTAGCACTGGCATCTGCACGGGTATTAAAGCCAATAATCAATGCGCCAGAAGCGGATGCTAAATTCACATCGCTTTCATTGATACCGCCAACACCGCCACCAACAACGGCTACTTTTACTTCATCGGTAGACAGATTTGTAAGTGAAGGTTTCAGGGCTTCCAAACTGCCGTGCACGTCTGTTTTTATCAACACATTAAGTGTCGCGCTTTCGCCTTCTCCCATTTGAGAGAAAGCTTGCTCAAGTTTTGTTGCCGCTTGCTGTTTTGCTTGTTTTGCTTGTCTCGATTTGTTCTGGCGGAATTCTGCAATTTCACGTGCTTTACGTTCGCTTGGTGCAGCATAAACTTCAACACCCGCTTCAGTTGCACTCGATAAACCAAGCACTTCAACAGGTACCGCTGGCGCAGCTGCTTTAACAGGTTTTCCATGCTCATCAAACATCGCTTTAACACGGCCATGCGCCTCACCGACGACAATATAATCGCCCACATTCAATGTGCCTTTTTGCACAAGAATCGTAGCGACTGCACCACGGCCTTTATCCAATCGTGATTCGATAACAACCCCTGTAGCAGCAACGTCAACTGGCGCTTTTAGTTCTAACAACTCTGCTTGTAAAGCAATAGATTCAAGTAGTTCGCTAACACCATCACCTGTTAATGCGGAAATATGCACAAACTGTGTATCACCACCCCAATCTTCAGGCGTTACTTCAATCTGTGCCAATTCATTACGCACCCGATCAGGTTGCGCGCCTTCTTTGTCCATTTTGTTCACTGCAACAATCATGGGGACGCCGGCTGCTTTTGCATGCTTAACGGCCTCTTTTGTTTGAGGCATCACACCATCATCAGCGGCAACAACTAAAACAACCAAATCAGTAATTTTCGCTCCACGAGCACGCATAGCTGTAAACGCCGCGTGTCCCGGTGTGTCTATAAAAGTCACCATGCTGTCGCCTTGTTTTACGCGATACGCACCAATATGCTGAGTAATACCACCCGACTCGCCAGCTGCTACACGGCTTTCACGAATATAGTCCAGCAAAGATGTTTTACCGTGGTCGACATGCCCCATGATGGTCACAACAGGGCCTCGGGATTGTGCTTCTCCGTCTTGCTGAATAAAGTCAGCCAGCAATTCAGCCTGGATATCTTCATCGCTTCGTAGCGTCACTTTGTGACCCATTTCTTCTACCACAATCACTGCGGTATCTTGATCCAAAGGCTGATTAATCGTTGCCATTGTGCCTAAACCCATCAGCGTTTTAATCACTTCTCCAGCCTTTACGTTCATGCGCTGAGCAAGATCTGAAACAATAATGCTTTCTGAAATTTCTACATTATAAGTAATCGTTTTAGTCGGTACTTCAAACCCATGTTTATCGTCTGACTCTAAACGAATATCATGCGCTTTTCTCGCACCTTTCTTTTTACGACGTGGCTTTTTATCAACGTGTAATATTCTGCCACCTTTCTTTTTATCTGGCTTACGCGCAACCGCCTGTGCCTTTTTCGTCGCGGCTTCTGTCGTTTTTTTCTGCGTTACCACTTTTGCTTTAGCTGCCTCTTCTTCGAGTGCTTTTGCATTCACAGCGATTTTTGCTGCTTCTTTAGTCAACTTTTTAGCATCTAATGCAGCTTGTTTTTCAGCTTCTAGTTGTTCTTTAGCTTCAAGGCCTCTATTAATACGACTCTGTTCTTTTTTACGTGCCTCGCCCTTTTCTTGCACAAGTTGCTCATGTGCTTGCGCTGCTTTTTTTGCTTTTTCAAGCTCTTCTGCACTTAAACCAGTACGTACTTCATCTGCTGAACGACCACCCACCACTTTCTTTTTACGCACCTCAATACTAACACTGCCTGTGCTTTCACCCCTACGTTTAGTAGGTTGCTTTAATTCTGTGATTACCGTTTTGCGCTTAACCGTCACCTTCCTCGACGTAGAAATATCCTTATTCGCCTTACCGTGACTTTCACGAAGATGAGCCAATAACTTTACCTTATCTTCTTCATTTAATTTTGATGTCGTTTTTTTACCTTTTACACCAGCGCTTTTAAGCTGTTCCACCAACTTTTCTGCGGTAGTTCCAACAACTTTTGCTAAATGCTGAACTGTAATATCTGCCATACTTCTTTCTCCAAAGAGTTTATTGCTTACTCAAAAATGAGCTGCCACCACTTTCTTAGACAATTTCTAAATTCCCAAAATACTGCTTTTCATACTTCCATTGGTGACAATCCACCATTATTACCATGATGTCGTTTAGGGTTGTAGAAAAACTCAATATAATCGAATGTCTCAGTTCGAGCTTCTGCTCGTGATTTAAATATTCGTCGTTTTATACGACCCATTTTTAATAATAAAAAGAAGCTTTCAGCAACGGTATTGTCATGACAGGTACCCCTGCGGCTCAGACGGGCCTCAAGGTTCTTTTCACGAAAGCACTGTCGGCCAGTCGCGGCAGGTGTATTGAATATCTTGATCTAAATGAACAAGTACCTTCTGCAGCCGCTTTACCAGCGCTTTACGCTCATGACTAGGTTCGCTATAACGCTTAACCTAAGCGTATAAGCTTTTGGTTGTAACGCCAAGATGGTTGCAACATCACTCCCTTTATACCCGCGATTTATGACTTGTTTCGCAGTTTCAATTTTAAATTATTCTGGATGACATTTTCCACGCATGATTATTCACCTTCTTTGTTAAGTTAATTGTAACTCTAGAAAGTGCCTAGTAAATTAGGGGCTGTCCAAAAACCACGGTTCACGCGCTTTCATAATCAGTGCTGTAGCACGTTCTTCTTCAATATCAACCAACTCAAGCAATTCATCAATTGCTAAATCCGCCAAGTCTTCCATTGTAATAACTTCTTTACTCGCTAACTTAAAGGCCAATTCACGGTCCATACCTTCCATTTCTAACAAATCTTCTGCCGGTTCGTGTTGCTCTAACACTTCTTCTGACGCAATGGCCTTAATCAAGAATGCGTCTTTGGCACGTTGCTGAATCTCTTCTGCAATATCTTCATCAAATTCTTCAATTGTCATCAAATCTTTTACTTCAGCGAAGTTGATTTCTTCAAGTGTTGTATAGCCTTCTTGAACAAGAATTAATGCAACATCTTCATCAACATCAAGGTCAGCCATTAACTGTTGAACAAACATATCAGTTTCTGATGCGCTTTGCTCTTCTGCTTGCGTTTCGCTCATTACATTCAATTTCCAGCCCGTTAACTCACTGGCTAATCGAACATTTTGCCCGCCACGACCGATAGCCTGTGACAAGCTATCGTCTCTGACAGAAACATCCATGCTGTGCTTATCTTCATCCACAACAATGGAAACCACCTTCGCTGGCGCCATTGCGTTAATCACAAATTGCGCTTCATTGTCGTCCCACAAAATAATATCGACACGCTCGCCTGCTAATTCATTAGAAACCGCCTGCACACGTGAACCACGCATACCGACACAAGCACCCACCGGGTCCAAGCGTTGGTCGCGCGTTCTAACCGCAATTTTTGCACGCGAACCTGGGTCACGTGCAGCGCCTAGAATTTCGACCAAGCCATCACCTACTTCTGGTGCTTCTAGGTTAAACAAAGCAATCAATAATTCTGGCGCATTTCTTGTTACTGTTAACTGAGGGCCACGAACAGCTTCTTCAACTGCTTTCAAATAACCACGAATTCTATCGCCTGTTCTAACGGGTTCTCTTGGAATCATTTCTTCACGAGGAATAATCGCATCCGCTGTGCCTTCAAGGTCAATAAACACATTACCTCTTTCAATTCTCTTGATAACACCTGTGACCAATTCGCCCACTTTATCTTTGTAATGTTCGTATACTTTCTTGCGCTCAGCTTCGCGCACTTTTTGAACAATAACTTGTTTGGCTGCTTGAGCACCAATACGGCCAAAGTCTGCCGACTCAATAGCCTCTTCAATGAAGTCCCCGACAACAAGCTCAGCATTTTTCTTTTGCGCGTCTTCTAATAAAATCTGTGCATCCGCATTTTCTAAGCCGCCTTCAAACTCTTCATCTGCTTCAACTACTTCCCAGCGGCGAAATGACTCGTAATCACCTGTTGCTTGGTCAATCACCACACGCGCATCAATATTTTCGCGGTATAACTTCTTCGTTGCCATTGCGAGCGCTGCTTCAATTGCTTCGAAAAGAATCTCTCGTTCAATTTCTTTCTCGTTAGAAACAACATCTACAACCATTAAAATTTCTTTATTAGCCATTTTTCCCCTTAAATAATAAATTTTTACGCCCTAGAGCATACGTCTCATTGAATCAGAATATAAACCGTCTTCCGATTAATTCGGCTTTAAAACTTAACTACAAGTCTTGCTTTTTTTATACAAGAAAACGGTATTTCTATTTCCTCTTCATCCACATGGATGCAAACCGTCTCACCTTTCGCTTCAAGTATTTCGCCTGTAAATCGGCGTTGGCCCTCGAGCGTTGATTGACGTAATTCCAACTTAACTACCGAACCTTTAAACCGTTCAAAGTGCTCAAGCTTAAACAGTGGCCGTTCTAAACCTGGTGAAGAAACCTCCAGTCTATATTGACTACTAATCGGATCTTCCACATCCATAATACCACTGATTTGGTGACTTACTTTTGAGCAGTCGCCCACTAAAATACCGTTTACTGAATCTATATAAACTGCCAGTACTGATGCTTTGCCTTGCCCCACCAACTCGGCACCAACAAACTCATAACCTAAGCCTGTTACAGCAGGCTCTATCAACGCTATTATTTTAGCTGGTGCTTGATTCATTCTTAACCATCACGTACAAAAAAAGGGCCGAAGGCCCAATTCAAAAACAACAAATTATGACTTACGAATTCAACGTCAATTCACAAGTGGCCAAACAAAGTACTCCAAAATGGGGTACTTAAATAAACGTTGGTAGCGGGGGCAGGATTTGAACCTACGACCTTCGGGTTATGAGCCCGACGAGCTACCAAACTGCTCCACCCCGCGTCCATTTCAGGTGCGAGATACTACTAGAATAATCTTGTTTTGACAATCTAATTATCAAATAATGTTAGAAGTAAATTATCTGTCCTATTAATTACACGTGACCTACCCTGATTTATTCTATCTCTATTTGGGTGGGTTGTGGACGTGGTTTCCGGCGATATATGAATCGCTATGAAGGTCGGGGCTAGACGGCTTGTGTGACCGCAAGATGAATAGTTTGTCGGCACGTTGCGCCCCTGTTGATGAGGTGTTCGCATTAACTGACCTATATTCCAATCGATATAACGGTTGGAACGTTCGGCACTTTCACCGTTGGTCTCAGCGCGAACATGACGGTTCACGCAGTTACAGTTAGGTTAAAAACCATCTCCAAAAAGCCAAACTAGTCACTAAATCCAGGCAACCTGAACCTCACCGTATAAAGCGTCTAGAACAAAGTTAATAAAAACGGACAGGTGTCGCGTTAATTATCTGGACAGTTCTATTTACTCCTAACATCTAATTATCAAATAAATGGTGTAATAAAGTACAAACACGTTGCTCCCATCAAGGCTGCGACCAAATCATCAACCATGATGCCCAAACCACCCTCTACGCGGCGGTCTAACCAATTTATAGGCCAAGGTTTTAAAATATCAAACAACCTAAACAAAACGAAACCTAACAGCATGTTTTGCCAACTAAACGCCACCCAATACATAGTCAACAAATAACCCGCTATTTCATCCCAAACTATTCCCCCGTGATCGTGTACGCCTATTTCATCTGAGGCCTTTCCACAGATCCATACGCCAGAAATAATAACCAGTATTAAAATAAGCAAGTATGTATTTTTGGGGAACTGAATTAACGTGTAATAAAGCGGTAGCGCCACGAGTGTACCCATTGTTCCTGGTGCTTTTTTCACTAAACCAGAACCAAAGCCAAACGCTAACATTTGCACAGGGTTTGATAACAGTTCTTTAAATGTAGGCGTTCCATTTATCATTAAAATGATCGTAACCTTTATTAAGTATTATTTGTTCGCCATCTTTCGTTTGAATACGAAGTCCCTTCTCTTCTTCAATGACACCTATTTTAGTAATTGACTCACCCAACTCCCCTTTCAGTCCATCTAAATTGACATCCAAAGGTACCGTAAAACACAGTTCATAATCGTCACCTGTAGAGTACGGCCATAGCCAATCAGCGTCCTGAGCCATATGTTTACGAACAGCTTGAGTGAGAGGTAAAGACTCGTGACTGACTGTTGCCCCCACACCACTTGCTTTCAATATATGATTTAAATCCGCAGACAAGCCGTCTGATATATCAATACAGGAACTCGCTAAACCTAACAACTTACAGCCTAATTCTATTCTGGGGTTTGGGCTTAAATAAGCGACAAGCGCTTCATCAACGATATCCGTACAGGCCGCCTTTGCTTTTTCTAATCCTAGGCCGGCATTGCCAACAGTGTTTGAGACATAAATTGAATCGCCAGGCCTTGCACCTGCACGCGTTAAACGCATACCTTGGGGCAACAAGCCCATAATAGTGACTGTTATTGAAAGAGGCCCGCAAGTGGTATCACCACCGACTAACTGCAAAGCATATTTTTCGGCCAATTCGAAAAAACCTTGGCTGAATTTTGACAACCAAACCTTATCTATAACAGGCAAGGTAATCGCCAACGAAGCCCAAACTGGTGTTGCGCCCACCGCCGCCAAATCACTCAAATTCACGGCCAGCACTTTGTGCCCTAGTAACTGAGGATCGCTGTTAGGGAGAAAATGAACACCCTCAAGCAAGGTGTCTGTGCTCACCGCTAATTGTTTGCCCTTTGGCACATCAAGCACGGCACAATCATCACCAATGCCTAATGCTGGTGAAAGTCCTTGAGAAAAATTACGCGTAAAAAACTCGTCTATGACGGAAAATTCTGACGATGACATACGACTGAACTAGCCTGCTTTTTTTTTGCCCTTCGGCTTTATTTCAGTAGGCCTGCTTTTTTTCGCAAGTTTATCTAAAATACTGTTGACGTAAGCATGGCTTTTTTCTGAACCAAAGCTTTTGGCTAAATTAATCGATTCATTAATGGCCACTCGGTACGGCACTTCTGGCTTAAAAAACAACTCATAGGCCCCTAAACGCAAAACAGCTTTTTCAATCGGATCTATTTTTTCAAATTTACGTGTAGTGAACTCACTGATTGCCTCATCAAGTTCGCTCAGTTTTTCCACAACACCAGTGAGCAATAATTCAAAATACGCCTTGCTATACTTAGGCGTTTGAGGGTCATTCTCAAATTGTTGACAGATTTCTTGCAAATTTTGGCTCGTCATCTGCCATTGGTAGAGTGCTTGCAATGCTACTTGCCTTGCATTACTTTTAGGTGAGTTCATTCGGCGTCAATCACCTTTAACACATTAACCATTTCAATCGCAGCAAGCGCTGCCTCAGCGCCTTTGTTGCCAGACTTTGTGCCTGCCCGTTCAATCGCTTGCTCAATAGAATCCACTGTTAAAACGCCAAACGAAACAGGCAAACTAGCTTGAAGAGAGACCATCGCCAAGCCTTTAGCGACTTCGCTAGACACATATTCAAAGTGCGGTGTGCCACCTCGGATAACCGCACCTAAAGCGATAATGGCATCGTACTCTTGCTTTGCTGCCAAACGTTGTGCGGCTAACGGCATTTCAAAGGCACCAGGGACTTTAACGATATCAATGTTCTTAATATCAGCACCGTGCCGCGCCAATATATCTAGAGCACCAGCCTCTAACTGGTCGACAATAAAGCCGTTAAAACGGCTGACTAATAGACAAAAACGCGCATCGCGAACGATCATATTTCCTTCAATTAATTTTGCATCTGACATATCGAACCTGTGTTATATGTTTTTTATAAAGATGAATTATATCAGAGTCCCTTGCATAACTACTGCGTTTGACAATACGGCGTTGCTTAAAGCAGCTACTGTTGGTGAAAATTAGATTCAAATGCTCATTTACATGAGCGCACGACGCTTTTTCGTTAATTTTTGCCTCGTCTCAAGCGCCTTCTTAGGTGTCTTGCCTGCGCACGCCATGTCGTTCAAAACGTCTGTTCAGCCTTAACAACCGTTAATCTAAACAGACGTGTTCAACAATCTCAATATCAAAACCAGCGAGACCCGTATATTTCATTGGTGCACCTAGCAACTTCAACTTTTTAACGCCCAGTTCTGACAATATTTGGCAGCCAACTCCAACCGTACGCCGATCTACTGTTTGCTGAGAAGCTGTCTGCGACACTCCTTTTTCTTTCAATTCTTGCTCATGAATGAATTCAACAATCGATTGATCATCTTCTTGATTACGAATCAAAACCAAGACTCCGCGTCCTTCGTCAACAATCTTTTGCATCGCCTTAGGTAAAGGGTAGTGGTCACTTTCTTTGGCGTGCAATAAATCTGATAAGGTGCTTTTAGCATTGACGCGAACCAACACCGGTTCATCAGTATCCACATCGCCATAGGTTAATGCCAAATGAAGTTTATTATCAATTTGATCTTGGAAAGCATGTAACCTAAAGTCGCCAAATGTTGTGGGGTAACGACAACTGCTCACATGCTCTATGTTTTTTTCGTTTTGTATTCTGTAATGAATTAAATCAGCAATCGTACCAATCTTCAACTCGTGTTTCTCAGCAAATATTTTCAAATCATCACGGCGCGCCATCGTGCCGTCATCGTTGAGAATTTCCACAATAACAGCAGCCTGTTCTGAACCTGCTAAACGCGCCAAATCACAACCTGCTTCGGTATGCCCTGTGCGATTTAGCACCCCACCAGGTTGCGCCATCAA
This sequence comes from Cycloclasticus sp. symbiont of Poecilosclerida sp. N, assembly GCA_002101205.1. Lineage (GTDB taxonomy): Bacteria > Pseudomonadota > Gammaproteobacteria > Methylococcales > Cycloclasticaceae > Cycloclasticus. The sequence continues at coordinate 112,420 of LWTM01000075.1, forward strand.
TGGAAAAATATGCCCTGGTTGCACAACATCAATTGGCTTTGCGTCAGGCTTAACTGCTGCTTGAATTGTTTTTGCGCGATCTGCTGCTGAAATACCGGTCGTCACACCTTCAGCCGCCTCAATTGACACAGTGAAATTAGTTGAATGGGTCGCTTGATTGTCGTTCACCATTAACGGTAAACGTAACTGCTGGCAACGTTCACGCGTTAAGGTTAAGCAAATTAAGCCGCGTCCATAACTGGCCATAAAATTCACATCTTGTGGACGCACGTGTTTAGCAAGCATTAAAAGATCGCCTTCATTTTCGCGATCTTCATCATCCATAATGATGACGATTTTGCCTTGCTTTAGGTCGTCAATGATTTCTTGAGTTGTATTCATATATTAGTTACCACACAGAATTGGCGCGTATTGTAGCTGATTAGCCCGAACAACTTGCTGTATTTATTTGATAAAGCCGCTTTTGCCGAGTAGCGTTTTATAATCAACGGTCTTTTTATCATCTGATACGCCAAGCATTAAGCGCTCTAAATAACGGGCTATCACATCCACTTCAAGGTTCACTGCATCGCCTGTTTGGCGGTCACCAAGCGTTGTCATTTCCAGTGTATGCGGCACAATGTTGACTGAAAAGGATTCACTATCGACGGTGTTAACAGTCAAGCTAATACCATCAATACAAATAGAGCCTTTTTGCGCCACATATCGCGAAAGCGCTTTCGGCATACCAAAGATAAAACGAACTGAACGCGCATCTGCTGTACGCTCTAACACTTTCCCCACACCGTCAACATGACCACTGACCATATGCCCGCCCAACCGAGTTTGAGCTTGCAGGGCACATTCTAAGTTAACACTCGAACCTGCTTTTATATTTGCCATCGTTGTTGCCGCAAGGGTTTCGTTCGATATGTCCGCCACAAACTGACTGTTACTTAATTCAATCACCGTTAAACACACGCCGTTAACTGCAATGCTGTCGCCTAATTGGGCATCGCTTAAATTTAAAGTACTCGTTGCAACGGTTAGCCGAATATCACCTTGTTGCGGATCAATACGTTTTATTTCGCCAATGGCTTCGATAATTCCTGTGAACATTCACACCTCTTTTTTCACGCTATAGATTAATTTAATGTCGTTGCCAAGCGTGTCCATTTGCTCATAATTGAGCTGAATTTTATCGTCTAGCCTGGTCACTGTTGGCATGGAAAATGCGCCGCCTGCATCAGAACCTAAAACGCTGGGTGCCATATAAACAATTAGCTCATCTACCATTCCTGCCTGCAAACACGCACCATTTAAAAGCGCACCTGCTTCAATCATCACGCTGTTGATCGGTAGTGTGCAAAGCCAGCCATATACTGCCTGTAAATCAACTTGGTTATTCTCATCCGCCACAATTGTTACCACATTGCAGCCCTTAGCTTCTAAAGCCGATATCGCTTGTTGGTTTTTGCTGCAGGTTAAAATAGTTGTGTGGGCATCGCTACTTAATACCGCCGCATCATTCGGTATTTTTAAGTTTGAATCTAAAACCACGCGTTGTGGTTGCTGAACGCGCAAATCACCCAAACCATCTCTCGCTGTCAACTTCGGGTTATCTGCCAAAACAGTTCCAACACCTGTTAATACAATATCGCTTTGTGCGCGTAAGCGATGAACATCTTCACGCGCAGCAGTGCCGGTAATCCATTGGCTTTCGCCTGACTCCATCGCCGTTTTGCCGTCAAGACTCATCGCAATTTTACTCATGACATAAGGCTTGCCCGTCAACATTTTGTAAGCAAACGCCTTATTTAAATTGGCTGATTCCTCTTCCAGTAAACCTACTGAAACATCAATCCCCGCAGCGCGCAACTTTTCAACGCCCTGCCCTGCGACCAATGGATTAGGGTCCTGCATGACAATAATTACCCGCGATACATCGGCTTCAATCAGCGCATCGGCACACGGTGGTGTTTTACCGTAATGACTGCACGGTTCCAGCGTCACATAAACAGTCGATTTTTTAGCCGCTTTACCTGCTTGTTTTAAGGCACGGACTTCTGCATGAGGTTCACCTGCTTTTTCGTGCCAACCTTCAGCGATAATTTGATTTCTTTGCACAATAACACAACCCACGCAGGGGTTTGGTTTGACGCTGTATTGCCCTTTTTTTGCCAATGCCACAGCTTGAGCCATAAAGCGTCGGTCATCAGGTGTGAATGCCATCTTTCGTTTTTACTGTTTCCCAACAACAGAATTTAAGGTAATCGAATCGCTTTTTTCATTTTTTTCCAGCGCATCAATCACTTCTCTAAAAGCATTAATGTCTTCGAAACTTTTATACACCGATGCAAAGCGAACATAGGCAACGTAATCCAAATTACGCAACTCATCCATCACTAATTCACCAATTTTCATTGCCGGTATTTCGCGCTCACCCAAGGACAACAGCCGCTTTTTAATACGACTCATCGCTGAATCAATCGCATCACTTTCAACGGGACGTTTTTCTAGAGCGCGAAGAAAACCAGCGTTCAGTTTTTCTTCCCAAAAAGGCTCGCGTACGCCGTCGCTTTTAATCACCCTTGGCAAGTTAAGCTCGGCTGTTTCAAAGGTGGTGAATCGTTCTTTACACGTCAAACATTCACGTCGCCTGCGCACACTATCGCCTTCGCCCGCTAGGCGCGAGTCAATAACTCGCGTATCGCTATCGTTACAGAAAGGACATTGCATGGACTACAACCTTAATCGACGTAAACAGGTAAACGCAGACAAATAGCCAAGACGTTTTGTTTCACTGTTGCTTGAACACGGGTGTTTTCAATATCATCCAAAATATCGCACATCCAACTGGCGAGGTCTTTGCTATCTTGCTCGTTAAAACCACGCGTTGTAATAGCTGGCGCACCTAAACGAATGCCGCTGGTGACAAATGGGGACTGTGGGTCATTCGGCACGGAGTTTTTATTGGTGGTGATATTCGCTTCTTCTAACGCTGCTTCTGCTGCTTTGCCCGTTAAGCCTTTGTTAATCAAGTCAACCAAGAACAAGTGGTTATCTGTACCGCCAGAAACGATAGCAAAGCCACGATCAATAAAGGTATTTGCCATGGCGCTCGCGTTTACTTTTACTTGCTTTTGATACGCTTTATATTCTGGTAACAAGGCTTCTTTAAACGCCACCGCTTTTGCTGCAATCACGTGCATCAATGGGCCACCTTGTGTGCCCGGGAAAACCATTGAGTTTAATTTCTTCTCGATTTCTGGGTTCGTTTTTGCCAAAATAAGGCCGCCACGTGGGCCACGTAATGTTTTGTGCGTTGTTGATGTTGTTACATCGGCAATTTGTACCGGGCTTGGATATTCACCCGCCGCGACTAAGCCTGCAACGTGCGCCATATCAACAAATAAATAAGCGCCGACTGAATCAGCAATGTCGCGGAATTTTTGCCAATCCATCACGCGAGAGTAGGCAGAAAACCCAGCCACAATCATTCTTGGCTTGTGTTCATTGGCTAAAGCTTGAATTTCATCGTAGTCCACTTCACCCGTTGCTTCGTTTAAACCGTACTGAATCGCATTGAATATTTTGCCTGAAAAATTAACTTTAGCACCGTGTGTTAAGTGCCCACCGTGCGCTAAACTCATGCCTAAAATAGTATCGCCTGCTTTTAGTAACGCTAAGTAAACCGCTACATTGGCTTGTGAACCAGCGTGTGGCTGCACGTTAGCATAATCCGCACCGAACAATTCTTTAACCCGATCAATCGCTAATTGCTCAGCAATATCTACATACTTACAGCCGCCGTAGTAACGCTTACCGGGATAACCTTCCGCATATTTATTGGTCAACACAGAACCTTGCGCTTGCATCACACGTGGGCTTGCATAGTTTTCAGAGGCAATCAGTTCAATGTGATCTTCTTGGCGCTGCTCTTCTTGTTGAATAGACGCCCAAAGCTCGTCATCGAACCCTTCAATTTTCATGCTTTTGTTGTACATTTAGTTTTCCCGTGCGTTTGCTAATTAGCTACTTGATAGACCTAAAATTTTACATCATCTAGTGGCTAAAACGCTATTTTTTAGGATAAAACGCAAGTAAGCCTGTTCAAATATAAGCTGCTCGGTAATACTAAGCACCACTTCAATTAAGTAACATCAAACAGTGGCTCAATATATTTACATCATGAACCGCGTTAGCAAAGTCGTACCGCCTAAGCGCAAAATCCTTACCGACATATCCCTGTCTTTTTTTCCTGGTGCGAAAATTGGCGTATTAGGTTTAAACGGTTCAGGTAAATCCACGTTATTGAAAATAATGGCTGGTCTGGATACCGAAATTGAAGGCGAAGCACGCCCACAAGCGGGTATTAAAATTGGCTACTTATCACAAGAACCGCAGCTCGATGAAAGCAAAGATGTTCGCGGTAATATCGAACAAGCACTGGGCGACTTAACCTCGGCGCAAGCTGAATTAGATGCCGTATACGCTGCTTACACAGAACCCGACGCAGACTTTGATGCGTTAGCTAAAAGACAAGCCGAGTTGGAAAACATATTACAAGCTAACGATGGGCACGACACAGACCGCACCATGGAGATAGCCGCCGACGCATTACGCCTACCGCCTTGGAATGCAGATGTTAGCAAGCTCTCCGGTGGTGAAAAACGTCGTGTGGCTTTATGCAAATTATTGTTGTCAAAGCCCGATATGTTACTACTTGATGAGCCAACCAATCATTTGGATGCAGAGTCCGTCGCTTGGTTAGAACGTTTTCTACACGACTTTACCGGCACAGTTGTAGCGGTGACCCATGACCGTTATTTCCTCGACAATGTTGCAGGCTGGATTTTAGAACTCGACCGTGGACGAGGGATTCCTTGGGAAGGTAATTACTCGTCATGGTTAGAACAAAAAGATGCGCGCTTAGAACAAGAACAAAAAGTAGAGGCATCGCATAAGCGCTCCATCAAAAAAGAACTAGAATGGGTGCGTTCAAACCCAAAAGGTCGTCATGCGAAAAGCAAAGCGCGTATGGCACAGTTTGACGAACTGCAATCTAGGGATTTCCAAAAACGCAGTGAAACACAAGAAATATACATTCCACCCGGACCACGCTTGGGCGATTCAGTTATTGAAGCCACTAATGTAAGCAAAGCCTTTGGCGACCGTGTTTTATTCGATGATATTAACTTCATCCTGCCACAAGGCGGCATCGTCGGCATTATTGGCGCTAACGGCGCAGGCAAATCCACCTTGTTCAAAATGATGGGCAATATGGAAGAAGCCAACGGCGGCGAAATTAAAATGGGCGAAACCGTTAAACTTGCCTACGTCGATCAGTCACGCGATGACCTCGACGACGACAAAACCGTGTTCGAAGAAATATCCCAAGGTAACGACATGATTACCGTTGGTACCTACGAGACATCATCTCGCGCCTACGTTGGCCGCTTCAACTTTAAAGGCTCTGACCAACAAAAACGCATGGGCGACCTATCCGGTGGTGAGCGTAACCGCGTACACCTCGCCAAAGTATTAAAAGAAGGCGGTAACGTGTTACTGCTAGATGAACCCACCAACGATTTAGACATCGAAACCCTGCGCGCACTGGAAGAAGCCCTGTTGAGTTTCCCCGGTTGCGCCGTGGTCATCTCACATGACCGTTGGTTCCTAGACCGCATCGCCACCCATATGCTAGCATTTGAAGGTGACAGTAAGGTCGTTTGGTTTGAAGGCAATTACGAAGAATACGAAGCCGATTTAAAACGTCGATTAGGTGCGGAGGCAAATCAGCCTAGGCGAATTAAGTATAAAAAGCTGGCAGGATAGGCGGTGAATTTTGTCTGCGTTTTTTAGTACCTAATTTAAACCGCTGATAGTTTTATTGATAACGTTGAGCCGAAGATGTCGATAAAGGTAAGGCACGAGAGGGCATCCTAAAAATAAAAATGTAACCCCTTAACAGATATTCATCTCCAAAAAAGCATAGAATATTTGTGATAATCCTACAGATTTAGCATTTCTTAAATAAATTGGAGTATTATTTCATCCTATGAACTCTACCCATTACTGACGCATATGCCTGAACAAGAAAGCATCGCTTTAAATCGAGACGTTAACGCCATTGTCATCCCCGACGGCATACACATTATGCTTAAAAAAGATGATGTCGTTACCATCACTCAATCATTAGGTGGCACTTACACTGTTTCTAGCGAAACGGGTACCTTAGCTCGAATATCATCTATCGATGCCGATTCACTGGGAAAAGAAGTCGAGGTGATTCATGCTTATGAAACAGGCACTGACCCTGAGTCTATTCGTGAAGCATCATGGACGTTTATGAAAACGGTGTTCGATCCTGAAATCCCTGTCAATGTGGTCGACCTTGGTCTGATATACGATTGTACTGTCCGCGCATTAACCGACGGTTTAAATCATGTGCATGTAAAAATGACACTCACGGCGCCAGGTTGCGGTATGGGGCCTGTAATCCAAGCCGACATCGAGTCAGGTATAAAGCGCATGGAAGGTGTGGAAACAGTAGAAGTAGAAGTCGTTTTAGATCCCCCTTGGACTCAAAACATGATGTCAGAAGCCGCAAAGCTTCAATTAGGGATGCTTTGAAATCGACAGCCTCCTAACTTAGCCACCGTTCTTTGCAACTCTAAACACGCCCCCTTGTAGATAGCAGTTGTCTTTGTTAAAAATACGTCAATATTTCGACATATCTAATAATTCACTCATTAACATATTTTAAATAGTTGTTTTTATAATACCGCAGGAACTGCGGGAATATAAGCCTGTTGGAGTTTCGCTTGCACCGCCGGCATCCGCTACGCTTGTGTTACGGCGAATCGTTGAATCAGGAAGCCCATAAACTTTCGTTAGGGGTAGTTCACTGGGATTATTCGTATCCGCATGTTCCTGACCTTATCTTCAACATAAAGAAACTAGCGGAAAAAACGTCATAAGAGCTTAATCACTCAATTGGCTCTGAAGTATTTGGATTTCCTTTTTATCTAACAATTGGTGCTGACCGGCAGGTAAGCCTGGCGGCAAAAAAACAGTACCGTATCGCACTCTAATCAAGCGGCTCACCTGACAGCATTGAGACTCCCATAATCGCCTAACCACACGATTGCGCCCCCCCGCCACAACCACATGAAACCAACGGTTTATCCCTTCTCCACCCGATTCATGCACATCTTCAAAACGCGCCTTACCATCTTCTAGCTCGACACCATTTACTAAACGATCAACCATGTCATGCGTCACCGTTCCCATGACGCGGACAGCATACTCACGGTCAATTTGTTGAGACGGATGCATTAACTTATTCGCTAAATCGCCGTCATTGGTAAACATCAGCAAGCCTTGTGTATTCAAATCTAGTCTGCCGATCGCAATCCAGCGCCCCGTCTTTAATCTAGGCAAACGCTTGAAAACACTCGGGCGCCCTTCTGGGTCTTTTTTGCTAACAATTTCACCTGCGGGTTTATGGTAAATAAGCACTTTCGTATCAACTTGCAGCTTACTCGCTAACTTAACAGGCTTGCCTCTTAATTTAACAGCATCATATACGGTTATTTTATCGCCAAGCTTGGCCTTTGCGCCATTGATATGAATTAAACCATCAGAAATCCACTTTTCGACTTGCCGGCGAGACCCCATGCCTGCTTGCGCAAGTAATTTTTGAATCCGCTCTGGTTGCTGTTTCGGCTTACTGGATGGTTTACGTGTGCTGTTCGGCTGACTTTGTTTTTTTATCATTAATAATGTCTTTGTCTTTTGGGGTCTCATCACCCAAGTTTAGCTGCGCTGCACCCAAATGTTTATGATTGGTGTATTGTTATTGTTGTCGCACATAAAATCTTTGGCTTGACGTGTCCCGGTTCCGTACCTGTGCGACAAATCAGACATCCTGCATGAGTTGTTGATAATAACTCATTGGTGTCTCTAATCCCACACCATCATGGGGTCGATAATGGTTATAGTAGCGCTGGTATTGTTCAAGCTTCTGATTCACTGAGGCTGAGGTGGCTCAGTGTTGCATTGTTGGTAGCGCAAACTAGCAAGTGGCGGAAGGTCACCTAATGTTTGTAAATTAAAATAATCTAAAAACACTTTTGTCGTTGCGTATAAAGCAGGTCTGCCAGGCACATCTTTGTGCCCAATAACTCGAACCCATTCTCGCTCTTCGAGCGCTCTTATAATATTAGTACTAACGGCTACGCCGCGGATACTTTCAATATCTCCACGTGTTGCGGGCTGTTGGTATGCGACGATAGCTAACGTTTCGAGTAGAGCTCGACTGTATTTTACAGGCTTTTCTTCCCATAATCTTGTCACCCACGGTGAATATTCAGATCTAACCTGGAACCGATAACCACTTGCTGTTTCGACTAATTCGATAGGCTTTTGCGAATACTCTTCCTGCAAAGCATTAAGCGCTTCTCTCACTCGATACTTATCGGGTCTGTCTTCCAATAAAAATAAACCCTGCAGCTCCATAACCGACAGAGCTTCATTCGCTGCAAACAATGAGACTTCAACTATGTTTTTTATTTCCATATCTATATTATTTAGCATTCTATTGCTTATTCAACAATGGGTTTAACCCATATTTCAGATGAAGGCTCGCCCTGAACCACTTCAATCAAACCTGCTTTGCACAATTCCAAAATAGCCAAAAATGTTACTACAACGCCACTCTTACCTTCCTCTGGTGTAAAAAAACTATGGAAGGCCAAGAATTCTTTTGAATCGTCCGTTAGTTTTTGCAAAATTCGCGACATTCGTTCCGTAACCGATAAGGGCTCGCGTTGAATTTGGTGATGGCTGAAATTTTCGGCTCGTTTTAACACCTCCTGAAATGCGCTTACGATGGCATCAAGCTCTACATCGGGCAAAGGCTTCTCGATTTTATCGACAAGCAACTCAGCCGTTGCTAAATAATTATCCCGATACAGACGCGGTAAAGCATCAATATCATCTGCTGCTCGTTTAAAACGCTCGTATTCTTGTAAGCGCCTGATTAGTTCCAAACGAGGGTCCTCTTCTTCGCTTGATTCTTCATCTTGCCGAGGCAGTAACATTTTAGACTTAATTTCCGCCAACATCGCTGCCATCACAAGGTATTCAGCTGCAAGCTCCATACGAATATTTTCCATCAATTCTATATACTCTATATATTGCTCGGTAATCTTTAAAACTGGGATATCGAGAATATCCAAGTTTTGATGTCTAATCAGATACAGCAATAGATCTAAAGGCCCCTCAAATGTTTCTAGGAAAACCTCGAGTGCATCTGGTGGGATATATAAATTTTCTGGCAGCTCTTGAAGTGGTTGTCCGTCAACTAATACCAATGGATGTTGAATAGGAACAGCATTGTCTGACGTGTTTTTTATTTCCATTCTATTAAATCACCTAAACAGACCGCCAGTTTATAGTTAAAATCAGCAAGAAAACCCCAGTTCTTTAGAATGGGGGTGAATTGCCCGCTATGGTTTTGCAAAACCGCATATCTATGGTGTATATAATACCTTACAAACTGAATGAATTTAATATATAACTACTTTAATGCAAAACCTAAAATACACGTTCAGATTAAACCCGAATAAGGCGCAGGTACGGGGCGGCGGCGGTACAACTACTAAAACAGTTTTGCGGTTCACAGCGTTTCGCCTGGAATCATTTTCTAGAATTAGAAACGAAGCAGTATAAAAAAGACAAGACGTTTAGGTTTGCTACTGCTAGCACCCGCTACGCTTGCCATAAAAACAGTGCTTCGCTACCAGCATTAAAGAAAAAGTTTGACTGGTTGAAGTCCATGCCGTCAACATCACTTCAGCAAACACTGGGATACCTAGACAAAGCCTTAAAACAAAGTTTTAGTAAAAAATCAGCAACTAAGGGGTTCCCTAAATTTAAAAGAAAACGCCATTATCACGGCTCTTTTTCATTGGTAATGATAAATAATAAGGCTATAAGTGAATATGGTAAGAAAGTTAAGATACCTAAAAGCTGAACCAGGAAGCCCATAAACTTTAGTTAGCGGTAGTTCGCCACACGCTAATTAAGCGTTCACTTATACAACTTGAACTATTCTTCTTGCTATACAATTAACCAACAATAACAATTAATAAAAGGGTATGGCGGACTCTAAAAAACCAGAAACTTCTAAAGAGTATCTCGCTGAATTAACTGCGCATGTCCCTCCCACTTCTAGACGAGATTTTCTTAAAAAAGGGGTTAAATTCAGCACTTCCCTTGCTGCCGTTGCCGCCACTAGCGAGGCCCTATCAGACAACCTTCCTCCTCATGTTTCCAGTTGGAGCAAGTCATTAGGAACCGGCGTTGTCTCAACACCTTATGGCGTGCCCTCTAAGTTCGAAGAAAATGTTATACGACGTACTGTTCCATGGTTGACCGCTGATAAAATCTCTTCAATCAGCATGTCGCCTCTCCAAGAACTCAAAGGCATTATCACGCCAAACGGACTTGTCTTTGAACGATACCATGCAGGTGCTCCGGCGATTAACCCTGCACAACACCGTCTGATGATTCATGGTCTAGTAGATAACCCGCTTATCTTTACGATGGATGACTTAATGCGATTTCCTTCAGAATCCGTCATTAATTTCCTAGAATGTCCTGCCAATGGCGGCATGGAATGGCGCGGCCCTCAAATGGAAGCACTGCAATTTACACACGGTATGATCAGTTGCTGCGAATGGACCGGTGTTCGTTTGTCCACCCTACTCGCTGAAGCTGGCGTGCAATCAAAAGGCAAGTGGGTTCTAGCCGAAGGTGCTGATGGCGCTGGCATGAGTCGCAGCATTCCCATGAACAAAGCATTGGATGATGCTTTAATCGTTTACGCACAAAATGGTGAAAAACTACGTCCCGAACAAGGTTACCCTGTGCGTTTGTTTAACCCAGGCTGGGAAGGTAATACATCTGTGAAATGGTTACGCCGGTTAAAAATTGGAGATAAACCCTGGCATCACCGTGAAGAGACATCTAAATACACCGACTTGATGCCTGACGGACGCTCTAGACGTTTCACTTACGAACAAGAAGCTAATTCCGTTATTACATCGCCATGCCCAGAAAACCCTTGGGGCCAAAAGGGCTCTTATGAAATTGAAGGAATTGCTTGGAGCGGTCGCGGCAAAATCAAACAAGTGGATGTCTCCATCGATGGCGGTGTCACATGGCGGCCGGCGAAATTAAAAGGCCTTGTGCTTACAAAAGCTTTAACACGCTTTTGTTTACCCTTTAAATGGGATGGTTCACCTGGCCTGTTACAAAGTAGAGCCATTGATGAAACGGGTTATGTGCAACCGACCCTTAGTCAACTACGCAATGTGCGTGGAACGAACTCCATCTATCACAAAAATTCAATCCATACATGGCAACTGCAAAGCAACGGCAAGATAAAAAATGTACAGCTTAAATAGAATACTTATCGTCTTTGCACTAACTGCTATTCCGTTACTAGCTGTGACCTCTTTTGCAGCTGAAACTGGACGTTACGGCATTGGAAAAACAGCAACTATTGAAGAAATAGCCGGCTGGGATATTGATATTCGTCCTGATGGCAAAGGCTTGCCTAAGGGTAAGGGTTCGGTTCTGCAAGGTGAAGAAGCCTATGAGGCACAATGCGCATCATGTCACGGTTTATTTGGTGAAGGCGAAGGTCGTTGGCCACCTCTTGCAGGCGGTGAAGACTCGCTGACCGAAGACCGTCCAAAAAAAACTGTCGGTAGTTACTGGCCTTATGCATCAACTCTATGGGATTACATTAATAGAGCCATGCCATTTTCTGCCCCACAATCTCTAACACCCGATGAAGTTTATGCAATTACCGCTTACGTTTTGTACCTAAATGACTTGGTTGAAAAAGGCTTTGTACTGACACAAGATAACTTGGCGTCTATTGAGATGCCGAATGTAAACAACTTTTATGCAGACGATAGGCCAGACACAAACAACGAGCGCTGCATGAAAAACTGTAAAGATCCAAGGAATATTGAAGTCATTCAGTCATTGCGCGGCATCACACCCGACCAAAAAAAGACAACTGCAGAAGAAAACCCTGCAAAGAGCAAGCTAAGTGAGGCGGCGATTGAAGGTAAAGCAACGTACACAACAAGCTGTTTAGTATGTCATGCAAGTGGCGTAGCTGGCGCACCATCTCTAGACAATAAAGATGATTGGGCAAAAAGGCTTGAACAAGGCATGGACACCCTGGTCAAGCGCGCCATTAAAGGATTTATGGGAGAGAGTGGGATAATGCCTCCAAAAGGTGGCAATATGTCATTAACAGATGAGCAAGTTAGCAATGCTGTCCAATACATGGTTGAGGCCGAATAATATGAATATACTTCTAAAAAAATTAACGCTGAACACTATTTTAATCGGCTTATTGCTTGTCTCATTTGCGAGTGCTACTGTAGCAGATAAGGCAGACGGTAAAAAAATAGCGTTCGACCGTAAAAAAGGCAACTGTTTAGCGTGTCATGTAATGGGTGATGGCGATATGGCCGGCAATGTAGGCCCGCCCCTGATTGCTATGAAAATAAGATTTCCAGATCGTGCCATATTAAAAGCACAGATTTGGGATGCAACCGCAAAAAACCCAATTTCAATCATGCCTCCATTTGGCAAACACTATGTCCTTACTGATGATGAAATTGAGAGCCTGCTCGATTATTTATACACCCTTTAACCACAGACACGGAGACAATATGGCTATTTCGCGTAGAAAGTTCTTAAACATATTAACCACCGGCTCAGCCGCTTGTTTGACCCTGTTAACACCACTAAGTGCCTTCGCCGCATGGGCAGCCGACGCCTTCAAGGCCACCGAACTCGAGCTCGCCTTAAACCGCTTATTAGGCTCTACAGAATTAATTGAGAGCGATGACGTTAAATTAGGGGTGCCGAAAATTGCAGAAAACGGTGCCGCCGTTTCTGTTTCAGTAAAAACAAAAATAAAAAAAGTTGAATCTATTAGTATTTTTGTTAAAGAGAACCCTCAACCACTCACCGCATCATTTAGCATCCCCGCAGGCACCAGAGCAGACGTCTCGACACGTATACGTTTAGCACAAACAAGTACTGTCACTGCAGTTGTTAAAGCAAACGGTCAACTATTCAGTAAAAGCCAAGAAGTTAAAGTAACCATTGGTGGTTGCGGCGGCTAAAAAACAATGGAGAGTAGTATGAAAGTTAAAGTAAAGTTCAAAAACAACATAACGTCAGTCCGCCTTTTAGCAAAACACCCCATGGAAACTGGACGTCGTATTAATAAAAAAACAGGTGAAAAAATTCCAGCGAAATATATCCAAGAATTGACCTGCAAGCATGATGGGAAAGTCGTTTTTATTGCTCAATTCGGGACATCTGTATCGCAGGATCCATACCTTGCTTTCTCTTTCGAGGGCGGTAAAAAAGGTGACACCATACAACTACGCTGGAACGACAATACAGGCGATGTGGGAAGAGCTGAAGCTAAAATAAAATAAAAATATGTGGGCAAGTGTATGCTGACAGTGCTTATGCCAACAAGCAAAATGATAAAAAATTAGGCAAACAAAACAATAAAGTCTTACACAGAGCCTACAGAAACACATCGCTGACAGACAAAAACAAGACAACGCTCATCGATTCGTTATCATTGTTGAAAGAACCTTTGGGCTGTTAAAACTTCATCATGATTTAACTAAGGCAAGAGGATAGAGCGGAACAAAGGCATGGCTCATTGCCATAAATCATAATCTTAAGCCTGGAATGAATATTTTTAAACAAATGCGAAGTTTGAGGGATTGTTACGCCCAATGAGTGTAAAAAGCCTAGAAGTGAGGAATAAAGCAAGAAAAACAAGGTGTTCTTAGGTTTCTATGGTAAAAATATAGAAATATTTTTACCATAGAAACTGGAGTTAGGATGAAAAATGGATTATGCAAAGGTCTATTCTAATAACTGCAATGGCCTTGTTGTTTTCCTGCATAGTTAATGCAACGCCTGAACAGGATAAAAAGCTCTTCCAAAAATTTTATACTGACCGGTTTTCTGATATTCCAATAAGTGAGTTCTCTAATGGGGTTTATGCACTGGATCAAGATGCTAGAGACCAATGGGAAGCCACATTGGACTTCCCACCCTACGAATATGCTCTTGAAGAAGGGGAAGAACTCTTTGATACGCCTTTTAGAAACGGCAAAAACTACGCGAGTTGTTTTGAAAATGGCGGTATTAACATTCGTCAAAACTATCCAACGTTTAATAGACAGCGTAATACCCTTATTACTCTTGAGCTAGCCATTAACGAGTGCCGTGCAGAAAATGGTGAAAATTTCTTGGCATATGGGAAAGGTGAAATAGCCAAAATATCAGCATATATGGCATCTACATCGGAAGGTTCTATTATAAATATTGTGACACCAACCAAAGGAAACGGTTTAGCAGACTACAAAAAGGGAAAGCAGTATTTTTATACTAAACGGGGGCAGTTGAATTTCTCATGTGCAAATTGTCATCTCCAAAATGCTGGCCGTAAAGTCCGTTCAGAAACATTAAGCACCGCACTAGGGCACCCCACACATTTTCCTGTATATCGGATGAAATGGGGTGGCTTCGGAACTTTACAACGACGTATTGCTTCTTGTGATGCACAGGTTCGTGCTCAACCCCTTCTTGGGCAAAGTGAAACATATAAAGCCTTGGAATATTTTTTAACTTATATGAGTAATGGTCTACCAATCAATGGCCCTGCATCTAGAAAATAATCAAGGTATTTATAATGAAAGTTTTATTCAATAACTCTCGCGCTGTGTTAATTTGTATTTTATTAATCCTTGCTAGCTTTTCATCCATAGCTAAATCAGTCACACAGGCTCAAGCGAAAGCGGCCACTGAAGAAGCTCACAACTTATGGCAACAAAGCATTGCCGCCGGGCATGAATGGAGCACAATAAAACCGCTTGTCGTCCAGTCGAAGAAAAATTTAACCGCGAAGCTCTATTTCTCTGCCCTTTCGCTGGCTGAACAAGCTATTTCTCAATCCAAACAAGCTTTAATTCAGGCAGAACACGAAAAAATAAATTGGCTGAATAATCTACCTAAGTGATTCACTGTAGGATTTCAAAATGAACCGTAGAGAGTTTAACCGCTTGCTTACAGCAGGTGCAGTTGCCGGCATTATACCTACAACAAGTTTGGGGCTCTCAAGCGCTAAACTGAACTATAACATCCCTCAAAAAGGTCATGTGCGCCTACTCCATATCACTGACTGTCATGCTCAGTTAAACCCTGTTTATTTTAGAGAACCCAATGTTAATATTGGCTTAAAAGAAGCATTTGGCAGAACACCCCATGTTGTTGGCGATGCGTTTTTAAGTAAAAATAAATTTTCTAAAAACTCCATCGAAGCTCATGCTTTCACCTACCTAAACTTTGACTGTGCGGCAAAGGAGTACGGCAAAGTCGGTGGTTTCGCACATTTAAGCACACTGATAGCATCACTTAGGGCTTCGGCTGGTGGTGCAAGTAATTCCCTACTGCTTGATGGCGGAGACACATGGCAAGGTTCGGCAACTGCCTATTGGAGCCGCGGTAAAGACATGGTTAAAGCGGCCAATTTGCTAGGCGTAGATGTGATGACGGGACATTGGGAATTCACCTACCAAGATGAAGAAGTCTTTTCTAATGTGGACGATTTCAACGGTGATTTTTTAGCTCAAAACATCAAACTAACAGAAGACGCGTTGTTTGAAGGAAAGCGTGCACACGATGAATCTACGGGACGTGTATTTAAGCCTTATACGATTAAAGAATTAAATGGTATGAGGGTTGCCATTATAGGCCAAGCATTCCCATACACACCCGTAGCAAATCCAAAACGCTTTATTCCCGACTGGAGCTTTGGTATCCAAAATCAAGGTCTACAAGAGCTTGTCGGTGAAATTAAAGAAACCGAGAAACCTGCTGCAATTATCCTGCTTTCACACAACGGTATGGATGTTGACCTTAAACTTGCCTCTGTTGTAACTGGTATCGATTTTATTCTTGGTGGACACACACACGATGGCGTTCCAATTCCAGTTACGATTAAAAACAGCAGCGGCGTAACAGTTGTTACCAACGCTGGTTCAAATGGTAAATTTCTTGGTGTGCTTGATTTAAATTTAAGCGGAGGGAAATTAAAAGGCTACGAATATCGCCTACTACCTGTTTTCTCAAACTTCATTAAAGCAGATGCCGAAATGAGCGCTTTAATCGAGGATATTCGTAAACCACATCTAGATACATTAACTGAAGAACTCGCCATTAGCGAAACCTTGCTTTATCGACGCGGTAACTTTAACGGCACGTTTGATCAACTCATCTGTGATGCGCTACGTCACGAGTTAAATGCCGAAATATCGCTATCACCTGGCTTTAGATGGGGAACAACCGTTCTGGCTGGGCAAGCTATTACGTTTGAACACGTGATGGATCAGACCTGTATTACGTACCCAGAAACATACGCCCGTAACATGCTAGGCAATGAAATAAAAAGCATTTTAGAAGACGTAGCCGACAACCTTTTCCATCCCGACCCATTCTATCAACAAGGTGGCGATATGGTGCGTGTTGGCGGCATGAACTATATTTGCGACCCAACAGCGCCCGCCAACAAACGCATCAGTAATATGACTTTGGATAATGGCCGCTTAATTGAGCCCAATAAATATTACAAAGTAGCTGGTTGGGCAACGGTCGGCTCAAAAGCACCTGGGAAGCCAGTTTGGGAGATTGTTTCTAGCTATTTGCGTAATCGAAAGACGGTGGCTATTAGTCATATAAATTCACCCAAACTAAAAAATGTAGGCAACAACTTAGGTGTCGTGTTATAAGCCGCACAGCACCACTGCTATCCATTAAGGACTTTTTATCTAAAAATATACTGAAGGCTCTGTACTGGTTTTAAAGGTTCAATATCTAGCTTTGAATCAAATAACTTTTGCCGCTGGCAGCTAATAATTGTCTCCACCAAAAAGATTAAATTTACACTTCGGTTATTCTTCATTCGTGCTATTATTTTTTAGCTCTTAAAAAGCACTTTCTAGAGGCACTTTATTGCTTTATACCAAAGGAATAAGTTTTACCCATCGGTACGATGCATTGAAGCGGAAATATGGCCTCTCGTTTAATTCAACTTTAAATATTCATGCCTCGGTAGCTCAGCTGGATAGAGCGCACCCCTCCTAAGGGTGAAGTCGCAGGTTCGAATCCTGCTCGGGGCACCAGAAATATTATTTTTCAGAACAGGGTGAAAGTTGCTGATTTTTTTACAACTTCAACTACAATTGATTGTCTTACATCAGTTTAAAAAGAGATAACGTAATGAACAACCTAATGCAGTTATTCAGAACCACTTCTGCACTTAACGGCTCTAATGCGAACTTTATTGAAGGCATGTACGAGCAATATCTCAACGACCCCGATTCGGTTGACGAACAATGGCGCACCCAGTTCAACAATATACGTGAGAGCTCTGAGACGGTTGACATTCCACATTCATTAATAAAAAAACATTTCGCAGACCTTGCACAAGCACCCACAGGCGTTCGTGTTATACAAGGTGGCGTATCTGGCGAACAACTCGCAAAACAGACCGCTGTTTCTAGACTTATCAATGCCTATCGTATTAATGGTCATAAACAAGCAAAAACAAATCCACTTGATAGCACGAAGAGAAAATTAATCGCCGAGCTTGATATCGCTTTCCATGGTTTAAGTCAGCTGGATTTAAATTCACAATTTGATACGGGCACATTACATAACACGCCCGAGCAATTAGCGCTTAAAGACATTATTCCCATTTTACAAGAAACCTATTGCGGCAGTATTGGTGTTGAGTACATGCACATCAGCGATACGGATATGCGCT
Organism: Cycloclasticus sp. symbiont of Poecilosclerida sp. N; assembly: GCA_002101205.1. Taxonomy (GTDB): domain Bacteria; phylum Pseudomonadota; class Gammaproteobacteria; order Methylococcales; family Cycloclasticaceae; genus Cycloclasticus. The sequence goes on from LWTM01000075.1 coordinate 130,355, forward strand.
CGTGGGTACGCCGTCGTATGGAAGGGCCGCGTGGGCACCTAAATTTAGATGCTGAACAAAAGGCTTGGCTAATTAAACTTTTAACTGCCGCCGAAGGCATAGAAAACCACTTGCATAGAACCTATGTAGGACAAAAACGTTTTTCATTAGAAGGCGGTGAAAGCCTTATTCCAATGCTTGATGAAATGATTCAACGTTGTGGCGAACACGGCGTTAAAGAAACCGTTATTGGCATGGCACACCGAGGACGATTAAACGTTCTCGTCAATATTTTTGGTAAAAACCCTGCTATTCTCTTCGAAGAGTTTGAGGGCAAACGTTCCGCCTCTCCTGCTACAAATGGTTCTGGCGATGTTAAATACCACATGGGGTTTTCATCCGATGTCGAAACGCCCAGCGGCGAAATGCACCTCGCTTTAGCGTTTAACCCTTCTCACCTTGAAATCATCAACCCTGTTGTTGAAGGTTCTGTGCGTGCTCGGCAAGACAGACGCGGCGAAAATGGCGAAAATGAAGTTATTGCCATCCAAATTCATGGCGATTCAGCTTTTTCTGGTCAAGGCGTTGTCATGGAAACATTACAAATGTCCCGTACACGTGCATATGGCACAGGTGGCACAATTCATATCGTTATAAACAACCAGGTTGGCTTTACAACCAGTAACCCAGCCGATACGCGTTCAACACTTTATTGCACAGACGTTGCAAAAATGTTGGAAACACCGATTTTGCATTTCAATGCTGATGATCCAGAAGCCGTTCTTTTTGCATCGCAACTAGCCGTGGATTTCCGTAAAGAATTCAAACAAGACATTGTTCTTGATATGGTTTGCTATCGTCGCCGCGGTCATAACGAGGCTGATGAACCCGCTGTTACGCAGCCGTTAATGTACAAAACCATCCGCGCGTTACCCACCACTAGAAAAATTTATGCTGACCGTCTAGTTAACGAAGGTATTTTAGATAGTGCTGAACCGAGCAAGCTCGAGGCTCGCTACCGTTCCGCTTTAGAAAAGGGTGAAATCGTTTCTCGCCCTATTCTTGAACATAAAATTAACCCTTTCGTTGCTAAATGGGACGTCTTCCTAACCAGTCAATGGGATGATCCATGTGACACCACCGTTCCCGCAAAAAAATTCCATGAATTATCGGAATTAATGTTGCAGTTACCACCAGATTTCGCATTGCAAGCACGTGTTGAAAAAGTTTTAGAAAGCCGTACAAAAATGTCTGTTGGCGCTCAACCAATCGACTGGGGTTATGCCGAAAATATGGCATACGGCACACTACTTGAATCAGGCCGAAATATTAGAATGACGGGGCAAGACGTAGGTCGTGGAACTTTTTTCCACCGTCATGCTGTTCTGCATAATACACAAAATGGTGAAACTTATACCCCGCTTAGACACCTAATGTTGGAACAAGGTAAGTTCTCACTTTACGACTCGTTTTTATCTGAAGAAGCCGTTTTAGGCTTTGAATACGGCTACTCAACCACTGAGCCTGATGACTTGGTGATTTGGGAAGCACAATTCGGTGATTTTGCTAATGGCGCACAAGTGCTTATGGACCAGTTTATAAGCTCTGGTGAAACCAAATGGGGTCGCTTATGTGGCCTTGTCATGCTATTACCTCACGGCTATGAAGGGCAAGGACCTGAACATTCATCTGCTCGACTAGAGCGTTACCTGCAACTATGTGCTGAACACAATATGCAGGTTTGCGTACCTTCTACTCCTGCACAAATATTCCATTTAATACGCCGTCAGTCGCTTAGTTTCTTCCGTAAACCGCTCATCATTATGAGTCCGAAGAGCTTATTACGTCACAAGCTAGCAACATCAACCTTAGAGGAATTAACTGAAGGTCGCTTTCAGCCACTGATTCAAGAAATTGATGAATGTGACCCTAAAAAAATAACACGCATGGTTGTGTGCTCTGGCAAAGTCTATTACGAAGTGCTTGAAAAACGTCGTGCTGACGGGCTTGATAACGTCGTCATTCTAAGAGCAGAGCAACTGTACCCGTTCCCGATTGACGAATTACACGACTCATTCAAACAGTACCCTAATTTAAAACAACTCGTTTGGTGTCAGGAAGAGCCTATGAATCAAGGCGCGTGGTATCAAATCAGGCATCGTTTCTTTGATCTTTTAAGTGAACAACTTGAATTAAAATATGCTGGTCGGGATATGTCAGCATCCCCCGCTGTTGGACAATTCAGTCTTCACGTTGGACAGCAACAAAAATTAATACACGCAGCACTCTATTAACGCATTGACTTTCATAAAGGAAACAAATCATGAGCATTGAAGTCGTAGTACCCAGTCTTCCAGAATCTGTAGCGGATGCCACTTTAGTCACTTGGCATAAAAAAGCAGGTGATACCATCTTAAAAGATGAAAACCTTGTTGACCTAGAAACAGACAAGGTTGTTCTTGAAGTCCCTGCCCTAGCCGATGGCGTCTTAGCCGAAATAATTGAGCCCGAAGGTTCTGTCGTATTAAGCAATCAGTTAATCGGCCGTATTGAACCAGGTGCCGTGACTGCTATCGGTAGCCCAGAAGTTATCGAAACTAAAGTGGCCGATTTACCGGCTGAGGCGAATTCTGGTTCAACCGCTAGGCTAAGCCCGGCTGTTAGAAAATTAGTTTCCGAGCATGATTTGGATACAAGTAAAATAATAGCCACCGGCAAAGGCGGCAGAATCACCAAAGCAGATGTCCTTCATCACTTGAAAGCCCCGCCATCTCGTGAAGCCGTTCTTGCAATAAGCTCAACACCCGCCCCAAGCCCGACAACAGCAACTTCTGCGGCTCCAATACCCACTTTGCCGTCAAGCGATAGAGCCGAACAACGTGTCCCGATGACTCGCTTACGTGCTAAAGTTGCTGAACGATTAATTCAAGCTCAGCAAAATACGGCCATGTTAACGACCTTTAATGAGGTCAACATGCAACCTATTATGGATATCCGTAGCAAGTACAAAGACGCCTTTGTTAAAACCCACGATGCAAAACTAGGTTTTATGTCGTTTTTTGTTAAAGCCGTTGTCGAATCACTAAAACTATTCCCTGCCGTTAATGCATCCGTTGATGAACAAGATATTATTTATCACGGTTACTACGATATTGGCATTGCCGTTTCATCGCCACGTGGTTTAGTTGTCCCTGTTTTACGCGATGCAGACCTTAAAAACTTTGCTGCCATTGAAAGTGGTATCACAGAATTTGGAATGAAAGCTCGCGATGGCAACCTAGGCCTTGATGATTTAACCGGTGGCACATTCACCATTACCAATGGCGGTGTTTTCGGTTCAATGATGTCCACACCTATTCTCAACCCACCACAAAGCGCCATTTTGGGCATGCACGCCATCAATCAGCGGGTCATGGTTGAAGACGGCGAAATGGTTATTCGTCCTATGATGTACCTTGCCCTTTCTTATGACCACCGAATTATTGATGGTAAAGAAGCGGTGTCTTTCCTCGTCACTGTTAAAGACTTTTTGGAAGACCCAGCAAGATTGTTATTAAACGTATAAATGGTATTTGGAGTTAGCTATGAGTTCAGATAATAAATTTGATGTTATCGTTATAGGCGGTGGCCCTGGCGGTTATGTGGCAGCAATACGTTGCGCTCAACTAGGTCTTAAAACAGCTTGTGTTGATGATTTTACAGGGAAAGACAACAAAGCATCCCTTGGTGGCACTTGCTTGAATGTTGGTTGCATCCCCTCAAAAGCCTTGCTCGAATCATCACACCATTATGAACAATTAAATCATGGCCTAGAAAACCATGGCATTAAGGTTTCTGATGTAACGATCGATGTGCCCGCAATGATAAAAAATAAAGATGATATTGTCGGACGCTTAACAGATGGTATCAGCGGTTTATTCAAAGCAAATAAAATCACCAGCTTTCATGGTCACGGGAAATTATTGGCTGGAAAAGAAGTTGAAATAACGTCCAACAAAAATAAAATCACAAGCATCTCATCTGAAAGTATTATTTTGGCCACGGGGTCACGCCCTATCGATATGCCTTGTGCCCCTATCGACAATAAAAACATTGTTGACTCAAGCGGTGCTTTGGATTTTGATAAAACACCTAAGAAATTAGGCGTTATTGGCGCAGGCGTTATTGGTCTAGAACTTGGCAGCGTTTGGAGCCGTTTAGGTGCCGACGTTGTATTACTTGAAGCACAAGACACCTTCTTGCCTGTTGCAGATTCGAAAATTGCCGCAGAAGCGAAACGGCAATTAAGAAAACAAGGGCTTGATATCAAGATGAGTGCCCGCGTGACGAAAGCTGTATCAAAAGGTAAAAAAGTAACCGTTAATTACGAAGATTCTTCAGGTGAACACAGCATTACGCTTGATAAACTGATTGTTTCTGTTGGCCGTCGACCAAATACAGATAACTTATTTGCTCCTGAGGCACCTATCGAATTAGACGAGCGCGGATTTATTGAAGTTGACGAACTTTGGCAAACAAACCACCCTGGTGTTTATGCCATTGGCGATTTAATTCGCGGCCCTATGTTAGCGCATAAAGCATCGGAGGAAGGTGTCGCCGTTGCTGAAGTCATTTACGGTGAAAAACCTGAACTCAACTACAATGTTATTCCTAGTGTCATTTATACCCGTCCTGAAATTGCATGGGTTGGGCAAACAGAACAACAACTCAAGGCAGTTGGTGAAAAAATCAAAATTGGTATCTTTCCATTTGCAGCCAGTGGTCGCGCGCAGGCATTAGGCGATACAAGCGGTATGGTCAAAATGATTTCTAGCGAACAAACCGATCAGATTCTTGGCGTGCATATCATCGGTCCCCAGGCATCAGAACTATTAGCCGAAGCCGTGCTTGCCATGGAGTATTCAGCTAGCACTGAAGATCTGGCATTAACTATTCACGCCCACCCTACATTATCAGAAGCAATGCATGAAGCAGCATTAGCCGTTGATAAACGGGCATTGCATATACCAAATAAATAGTTTTTTATAAGATAACTAAAGTACAAAAAAAAAGCTGGTTTTAAGCCACAGGATTGCCACATGACTATGATTAAACAAAACGACTTTATCGAAAGTGTTGCCGCTGCTTTTCAATTTATTTCTTATTACCACCCTAAAGATTATATTCAAGCATTAGGAAAAGCCCATGAGCTAGAAGAATCGCCAGCGGCAAAAGATGCCATGGCACAAATTCTTCTTAATTCACGCATGTGTGCGATGGATCAACGTCCTATCTGTCAAGACACTGGCATTGCTAATCTATTTTTGGATGTCGGTATGAGCGTCCAGTGGGACGCCTCTATGAGTGTACAAGAAATGTGTGACGAAGGTGTTAGGCAGGCCTATAAGCATCCAGACAATGTATTACGCGCGTCTATTGTCAGTGATCCGTTAGGTGCGCGTAAAAACACCGGTGATAACACACCCGCTGTTGTATACACCCGCATTGTTCCTGGTAATACCGTAAGCGTACACGTTGCTGCAAAAGGTGGCGGTTCTGAAAACAAATCAAATTTTGCGATGCTAAACCCAAGCGATAGTTTGGTTGACTGGGTACTTAAAACTGTTCCGTCAATGGGTGCTGGCTGGTGCCCGCCAGGTATTTTAGGTATTGGCGTTGGTGGCACCGCCGAAATGGCGATGCAATTAGCCAAAGAATCACTGATGCAGCACATCGATATTCAAGAGCTTAAAAACAGAGGCCCACAAAACCGTGCTGAAGAATTACGTTTGGAACTCTACAAAAAAGTAAACGCTTTAGGCATTGGCGCACAAGGGCTTGGCGGCTTGACTACTGTATTGGATGTTAAAATAAACCATATGCCAACCCATGCCGCTTCTTTACCTGTCGCGATGATTCCAAACTGTGCCGCAACACGCCATGCACACTTTGTTTTAGACGGAACAGGCCCATCGTTTATTGAGCCACCTAAACTTGAAGATTGGCCAGACATTACTTGGGCGCCAGATGCCCAAACAAAACACGTTAATTTAGACACCGTAACCAAAGAAGACGTGCAAGCATGGCAATCGGGTGATCGCTTATTGCTAAGTGGTCATATGCTAACGGGTCGTGATGCTGCTCATAAGCGTATTGCCGATATGTTTGCAAAAGGTGAAAGCCTACCTGATGGTGTCAACTTTAAAGGCCGCTTTATTTACTACGTTGGCCCTGTTGACCCTGTTGAAGGTGAAGTTGTTGGCCCTGCTGGCCCTACGACAGCAACACGTATGGATAAATTTACCGAAATGATGCTGGATAAAACCAACCTTCTCGGCATGATAGGCAAAGCGGAGCGAGGCCCTGCCGGTATTGAAGCCATTAAAAAGCATAAGGCGACCTATTTAATGGCTGTAGGCGGCGCGGCTTACCTCGTCTCTAAGGCTATAAAAGGCTCAAAAGTAATCGCCTTCGAAGATTTAGGAATGGAGGCCATTCGAGAATTCTATGTGGAAGATATGCCCGTCACCGTTGCGGTGGACTCAAAAGGTGAGTCTGTTCACAAAATAGGCCCTGCTTTATGGCAGTCTAAGATAGCTGGAATCCCGATTGTTGCGGAATAACTCATTGTAGTGACATAGTTAAATTGGCCACCTAATTAGAGGTGATATTGTAATCCACCAAATAATAACCAACGTTATAAGTGAGGTTAAGCCGCCTTCAGTAATCGTCTTGCTGGCACGCCACAGATTGCTGTATGTGGACGTTCATTTAAGTTATCGTCAGCTATTTGATAAGCTGGGTATTAGCGGCGAACAAGCAAAAATAAGTAATGCAACTTTGGCTGGCGATGTTTTTGGTAGTGAGCGGTTGCATACCAAAATAGATCGGCTTATTTCTAGGGTAACGAGGCGAGCATCACACGGTGGTGATAGGAAAAGCAAAGAATATAAGAATCAAACTGGCTGATCCCTTGATTCATTTATCGGGGAGATTACAGATATTCGCGCTTCACGAACACTAATTAAAATATATATTATAATGGATAAAACTCTCTATTTGCTTTATCTTTATCAATATATTAGACAAATTAAAAGCTCATGTCATTTAATAAATCGCTAGGCGACAACCTTAAGAAGCTCAGAAAGCGGCGTTACCCAAAAGATACTCAAAAGGATACGGCTTGCCGAGTTCAAGTGAGCCGAGGAACCTATCAAAAAATGGAATCTGGCTGCATGACTGTTTCAATGGAAAACTACTATAGAGCTGCTAAGCTATTTGATATAGAGGATTCGTTTGATCAGTTATTCCATGTGGACCTGACTCCGTTTGAAGAAGCTGAGTCATGAGCAAGGTATACCCTATTTTCAGAATAACGCCTGACAGATCAATTATCAAGGTCGGCGATTTAGCTGTTCAATTCGAAAATAGTCGCGTTCGCCAATCTCAATTTAGATATAAGTCCAGCTACCTATCATCTAGTGACTCTATGGAACTGTGCCCTGTATTTGCTCCATTAACAAATGAGGTACTTGATTTTAAGACACCTCACTTACCAGGCTTTATTGACGACGCCCTGCCAGATGCTTGGGGTCGCTCACTTATTGCCGTGTCGCTAAAGTCCAGATATTTAAGCGTAGAGCAATTGCTCGATAACATCCGAGGGTCTTTTACCGGTGATTTGCTTATCGGGAAGCCAGGGCTTGTTAGTCCTGAGATCAACGACATTTCTTCGTATAACCTATCTGGAATAAAAGACCTTGAGGATCTTGCTGATAAGCAATGGCTTGATATGGCACTTACTGGCGCAGCTGGGTCGGGTGGCGCAAGACCTAAACTACTCACCAATGATAGGCTTATTAAATTTAATAAAGCGTCTGATAAAATTGATGTTTGCGAGGCTGAACATGCTTGTCTCGAGCTTTGCTTGAATAGTGGGCTTACGGATACACCGCCTTCTGACATTATTCGGCTAGGCGAACATAAGTGTCTTTCTGTTGAGCGGTTTGATATGAGTGAGCAAGGCGGAAGGTATAGATTATTAACGCTTAACGCTCTTTTGAAGCAACCCGGTACAAATCAGGACCCGTATCACTGTCGATATGAAGATATTGCTGACATCATCAGGAAGCATTGTGTTGACCCTGATAAGCAGCTAAGAAAGTTATTAACGCTGGCACTTATTAACCATGAAGTGAAAAACACGGATGACCACTTAAGGAACTTTTCTTTAATTAATAGAGGTGATGGGTGGGCATTATCGCCTGCCTACGATATCGTACCTTCCGCAGAGACGGGTGAGTATCATCAGTTAACGCTATCCGGCAAACCTTATCTGGTTTCTCTGGATGATCATGAAGATGCGGGGGAGGCACTAGGTATTAATAGTGATAGTGTGGCAACTAAGGTGCGAGAAGGGTTGGACTGGTATGCCTGTGAGACACTGGCAAACCGAAGTCTACGTTGACATTTTAATCAACATAAGCACGGACCTTTAGCACAGCAAGCTATCTGACTTGCTCTAACAAAGTGATTACGTGCTCCTTGTCAACAAAAAAATCATCACTGGCCTCATATTCGTTTTGCAATTCGTTGATGGTGTTAGAGGCAAGATATTTCAACCTGATGGGTTGAGCTAAACATGTCAATGCGAAGATATTTGTTTTTGTAGAAACAAACGACCATTTAAATAGGCTTTAGGCTATCTAAAGTCTATTCAAATGGTCATTTATTTGATTGCAGAAGGTTTTCTTGCTATTCTCTTCTTACATTAATAGCTAGGTAATTAAGCATTATGAAAAAGCAAAGAGCTTATTCAAAATACGCCTTAGAGGCCAACGAATTGCTGGGCGGTCAAATCAAACTTGGACGTAAGCTGCGCAAGTGGAGTGAGAAAAACCTAGCGGAACGAGCTGGAATATCTAGAGCTACTTTACAAAAAATAGAAAACGGCGATATGAGTTGCGCTATAGGTTTGTTTTTTGAGGCGGCCGCCCTTGTGGACGTCCGCTTATTTGAGTCCGATACCGTTGCGCTGTCCCGTCAGGTAGAGCACACAAAAGATAAGATATATCTACTTCCTCAGCGCATCAAGCAGGCAATAAAGATTGCGCAGGATGACTTCTAAGAATCCACACGAGGAGGCTTATGTTTGGATATGGCTGTCTGGTGAGGTTAAGCCCGTCATCGCCGGTAAACTGACCGCTGATGGTACTAAGCTCTTTTTTAACTACGGCAAGAGCTATATTGAGCGGATGAGGGATGCCTCTCCTGCCATTCCTATTTATGAGCCTGAATTACCGTTAAGAACAGGCGTTTTGCCTTTGCTTGATGGCCTAAACATGCCCGGCTGCATTCGTGATGGCGCTCCGGACGCATGGGGTAGACGGGTTATTACTAACAAGAAACTCGGAGTGAAAGGTGCTGATACTGCCGTCCTTGATGAGCTAACCTATTTATTAGAATCTGGATCCGATCGTATTGGCACACTGGATTTCCAGTTGTCAGCCACGTCCTACGAACCAAGATCTGCAAAAAACGCTTCACTTGAAGAGCTAATTGGTTCTGCCGCACGTGTTGAAAAAGGTGTTCCGCTTACAGCTGAATTAGACGCCGCCCTGTATCACGGTACAGCTATTGGTGGCGCCAGACCAAAAGCATTAATTGAGGATGGCGATAAAAAATACATTGCTAAATTTTCATCTAGCACTGATGTGTACAACGTAGTAAAAGCTGAATTTGTAGCGATGAAAATGGCAGAAGTTGTAGGCCTCGATGCGGCGGCTGTTCAGCTTAAAATAGCGGCAGGCAAAGATGTGTTACTTATTGAGCGATTCGATCGCACTAAAACACCTCATGGCTGGGCGCGTAAATCAATGGTATCAGCGCTAACGCTCTTCGCCCTTGATGACATGATGGCTCGCTATGCAAGTTATGAGGACTTGGCTGAAATTATTCGCTATCGCTTTTCTGATCCAAAAAACAATCTTAAAGAGCTTTTTTCTAGGCTCACCTATAATGTGCTTTGTGGCAACACAGATGATCATGCGCGCAATCATTCCGCTTTTTGGGATGGTGAAACGCTGAGTTTAACACCTGCCTACGACATATGTCCGCAGGGACGATCAGGTAATGAAGCTTCTCATGCCATGCTGATATCAGGCAATAACAACCTAAGTCAACTGAAAACATGCTTAGCAGCTGCGCATTCTTTTCTTATATCTAAGCAAGATGCTCGAGCAATATTTGAACATCAAATAGAATTAATAGAATTGCACTGGGATAGTGTTTGCGATGAAGCTCAGCTAAGCGAGATTGATAGAAAGCTACTCTTTAGGAGGCAGTTCTTAAATCCTTATTCAGTGCTAATTAACCCCTAAAGTTGGTCAGTTTTGCATGCTTATTAACGGCAGCATAAGCCTTTGCAAGCTGTTTATTACCGATTCTCGTTTCCTTTTTAGAATATCTCGCTACTCAATTGATTATCCCCTATGGCTATGGCTGCCGCTTCACTTACGCCAGCCTTGCCCGCGAAGCTATGCCAATCATTAATAGCACCAATAACTTTATTAAGTACGGCTACGGACTTATCGCGCTTAATGAATTTAGATGCGCTAATAATAAGGTCTTCTTTTGTGATTTTTGATGTTTTTCCATTAACACTCATCTGGTGATTGTGCGTCCAAGGAATACTTTGATTAAAGGAGTATGTCATATCGTAAGCTGGTGCTAAGGACCACCGCCCATCCTTACTCATAAGGAAAGATACGTTTTTAGTATGATCATCTGGGTTAGCGGATAACACATTAAAGAAGCATCGCCTTATAGCCTCTTGCGTCGCTTCGCTATCTGTTAAAAGATCCCGAGTCACTGAAAAATACTGCTCGTAACTGTGGGCACCTTCGAGCCTAAAATCAAGGCTGGACATACCGCATAAACTTAACATGTGAAGCTTCTCGCCGCATACTCTGTCAAACCTCTCAGTGATAAAGTGCGCGCTTTTACCCTCCTCTATCAAGTTGCTCTTGGATATATTAATACCCGCAGCTTTAGCCATTAAGTAATATGCGTACTCTATACGGCCGTACTCAGGCTTCTTTCTATGATTGTCGCTCACGCCGTCAAACTTAATAATCAAGTCCGTAAAACCTTTGTAACTTTTAATGCCCGACTTAATTTCACCCGTTTCTTCATTGTAGGCAATAATAGCCTTAGCTTTGGCACCGCCGGCAGATACGCCAGCAGAGATAATCTCATCAATGGCGTGCGACGGCTGCTCGTTTAAGTTTCCGCTTAACGCAAGTTTTGCTTGCTCAACTATTTTGCTCAGATGAATGATTCCATGAGTCTCGTTGTCGCTAGTTGGATGGAATGTCATCGCACCCATCCCTTTTTCGCCCACATAGCACAGCTTGTCGAGCACATTAATATTGTGCTGACCTTTTCTTGCGAAGTACGCATTGATAAGACCGCTACCAAAATTATCCGGCAGTGATTCCGCAATAAAGGGCGGCAATCCTTTGTATGTTCCCCCCTTCACGCTTTTTGTTATATGGGTGACCTGCGCCATTGGGTTAACCTTAATCCCAGTCTTTAAGAATTCTTCAGAATACTCGAAGTCGGCCGTCGACGTCTCTTCGTTCCAAGCGAGCGCGCCTAGGGTTTGGCCCCAAAGCCTAACTTCTATAACATTCATGGTGATTTACTCGCTCTTTTTCTTGTCACTCTTAATTTCTTCTTTTGTTGCTCGAGCTTTTGCATGGGCGTTAGACCATCATCCTTTAAGATAGACTCTAAATCATCAAGGCTATGGAATACTCTTAAAAACCCTATTAAGCTACTCAGGGATATATTTTTACCTTGCTCAACATTTTTAATGGTACTGAGTGAGCAGCCGGATTTACTTGCTAGTGTAGATTGACTGATATTTTCTTTTAATCGCCTGACGCTGATTCTATTGCCAAGTTGACGAAGTATTTCTTGAGTGCTATTTTCTTGCATTACCAACCCCCATGATCAATCTTAATGTGCATAATAAGAGCTATTATAGAGTATAAATAGATTTAATAGCTAGTATATGAGCTATAGACCTTACGCTAACCAACATTCAAGCGGGGGATGTTAATAATACTCATATGTTAGCGTAACCTCATTTACATTAAATTTAAGAGTAACTCTGTTAATAGACCTTTGTGCTAAACCATGCCAGTATGGATAGTTTGGCGGTCTGTCCAAAACACGCTTTAAAATCGAACCCTAAAACTGGCCAAGCTAATTGACCACTACAGAGGTGTTTATTTAGAGCCATTAAAAAGAAGTGCTTGCGTTAAAGTTATACTTATCTTCGGCAAACTCATGGTAGTCCAATAACTTAGAGGCTGCTCAAAATTACCATCACTTAAATACGGGAATTAATGTGACAAAAATCTCTAGGTTAACAACTGCCTTATTATTAACTCTTATAGCAACAGCCAGCCATTCTGAACCTACTGAGTCATTCAGCAAGGCCAAAAAATTACTAATGTCCAACGTGTACTTTGATCATCGTGTAACTATTTATTGCGCAGCAAAGTTCAACAGCAATAAGGTGATTACGCTTCCGCGAGGCTACGAGTCAAGCAAGTATAAAAAACGAGCTAGACGTGTTGAGTGGGAACACATTGTTCCCGCCGAAAACTTTGGGCGTACTTTTACTGAGTGGCGAGAAGGGGATGCAAAATGCGTTAACAAGCATGGCAAACCATATAAAGGCCGAAGGTGTGCAAATAAAGCAAATAAAGAGTACAGACAAATGCAGTCGGACTTATATAACCTATCTCCCGCTATAGGTGCCGTCAACGCTTTGAGAAGTAATTATAATTTCACAATGCTTTCTGGCGAAAAATCAGACTTCGGCTCATGCCAAATGAAGGTTGCTAAGAGAAAGGCTGAACCACCCCTGAGAGCTAGAGGCCGCATAGCCAGAACATACCTCTATATGGAGCAAAAATACCCACGATACAACATGAGTAAATCACAACGAAAACTAATGCTTGCCTGGGATAAACTCCATCCTGTTAATAACTGGGAATGCACGCGAGCAGATAGAATTAAAAACATACAAGGCAACAGCAACCAAATATTATCTGCTCGATGTAACTAATTAATTTCATTGTTAGCGATGATGTACTTAGTCATAAATTAGTAGCTCGAAAACAAGTTAACTAATAAAAAGGCTTCGATGTGTAAAAACCCTCAGTTCTTACTATTTGATTAAAAATCGCCTCATATGAGTTAAAAAAGCATTCGAAAAAAACATAGCTACCTGTTAATTATAGAGTCGCTATTTTTTTGACATGGCTTTGTATATTTGACCAATAAACTGAATTCCTTTTTCAGGCATCCATCTATACATACGATATGAGCTGAGACACTGCCTTTCATAAAACTTAATATTCGCGTCATATCGCAAATTTAGATTCATAAAACGCGGATTGATCTTTAATGTTTTTTTACATACTCGGTAGACTATTTTTGTTTTCGCTAATGCGATAGCATCTTCAATTTTTATGGGCGTCAAAATTAGCTCCCTAAAATTAATTTATAATAAAACTCTTCAATTTTGCATTGCTCTTCTCCATTGTGAGGAGAAAACGAAGCGTGTAGCAGTTGGTGTACTGATTGGTGTAGCAAATAATTAATTTCACTCTGGTACGTGAGCAAAATAACCTCCATTTTATGAATGAAACAGCATCCAATCCATATACAAATAAAAAGGTTATATTAATTTATCGCATTTACTGAAATTTGGTCGGGGCGAGAGGATTTGAACCTCCGACCACCAGTACCCCATACTGGTGCGCTACCAGGCTGCGCTACGCCCCGATGGGAATGCTGCTATTTTAGAATGTCTAAGATTTCTTGTAACTCAGCTTGAACATGCTGAATTTCAATTTTTATTTGCGATGCGGCTTTTCCTGAATTATCCCCAGCTAAATATGTACGCGCCCCACCAATGGTGAAACCATCGTCATAAAGCAAAGCACGAATTTTTCTGATTAAAACAATATCTTGTCTTTGATAGTAACGCCTATTGCCACGACGTTTAACAGGTTCAAGCTGGGCGAACTCCTGCTCCCAGTAACGTAAAACGTGTGGTTTTACAGTACATAAGCCACTGACTTCGCCAATCGTGAAATAGCGTTTTGCTGGTATTGCGGGCAATTCTTTGTTATGGCTGGGTTCCAGCATACGCTTCTACTCGTTCTTTAAGTTTTTGACCTGTGCGTAGCGTCACTACTCGCCTTGCTGAAATAGAAACATCTTCACCTGTTTTAGGGTTTCTACCAGGCCTTGCTTCCTTGTCTTTTAATTCAAAATTTCCGAAACCAGAAATTTTTACTTGCTCGCCCTTTTCTAAAGAAACTTTCATGGACTCAAACATTTGCTCAACAATTTCTTTTGCTTCGCGCTTATTAAGCCCTAACTCATCAAATAGTCGTTCTATTAAATCAGCTTTTGTTAATGACATTTTTATTATTCTCTTAGCTGAGCATTAAATAAATTATTTAAATCTCCAAGCAACACCTTAAGAAGCTCTTCGACATCCTGTTCTACAAGTGTCTTAGATTTATCCTGTAAAATCAAGCCTAAAGCGATACTTTTTCTACCACTTTCTACCCCTTTGCCTTGGTAAATATCGAAAACAACCACTTCGCTAACTAAACTGTGTTGTTGGTAAATATAACTGACTATTTCATTTACATACTGCTTTTCATCCATAATGAGCGCTAAATCACGTCTTACCGATGGATATTTCGACACCATTTCAAACACTGGTAATTGCCTGCTTTGAATGTATGATTGTATTAATTCCACTAAGTAAACAGGTTTTTTAACACCGAAATCTCTTTCTAGCGCTGGGTGAAGCAAACCTATATACCCGACAAGTTCGCCTGCCTTGTTTTTCAACTGCGCTGTTTGCCCTGGATGTAAAGCATCATGTTGAGCCGATTCAAACTGATAATCTGACGCCTTACCATTTAAGGCCAGTATTGCCTCAACGTCGTGTTTTATATCATAATAATCTATGCCTCTTGATGATTCGCCCCATTGCTCTGGTTGCGCTTGCCCTGTCGCCAACATTGATAAGACTTGCTGCTGTTTTAATTCGCCATTTTCCACGCTAAATTTTAAGCCTGTCTCAAAAAAACGAACCGTCTCTTCGTGACGTTTAATATTTGCATCCATTGCTTTTAGTAAACCTGCCCATAGCGTCGTACGCATAACAGACAAATCAGAAGAAATCGGGTTTTTTAGACGATAAACATCTGCATTAGGCGCAAGCAAGTTAAGTGATGCTTCATCCGTGAAGCTGTATGTGATTGCCTCTTGGTAGCCCAAATCAACCAATAGGTCTTTGATTCTATCCAGTGGTTGCGTTGCCTCTTCAACCGCCACTAAAGAACCTGATACATTAAGCTTGTTTTGCGGCAGTTTGTCGTAACCGTACAAGCGCGCTACTTCCTCTATCAAATCAGCTTCTATTCCAATGTCAAAACGATAGCTCGGCGCCGTTACAAGCCATTCAGAAACGTTCTTTTCAACTTGCATACCAAGACTTGCAAAATACGTTTCCACAAGCTCCTCGCTCATCTGTACGCCAAGCATTCGCGCAATTCGCTCAAACCTAAATCTAACGGTTTTGTTCTTTGGCAAGGTAATTCCTGAAGACACGTCCGTTAACGGCCCAACCTGCCCGCCGGCAATGCTCGTTAGCAATTCAATAGCTCGCCTTAACGCTCTGTAGCAAAGCTCTGGGTCAACGCCTCGTTCAAAACGGTATGATGAATCGGTATGTAAACCGAACTTTCTAGATTTTCCAGCGATTGAAATCGGTGTGAAAAATGCACACTCTAAAAACACGTCCGTAGTTGCATCATTAACGGCGGATTGTTCGCCGCCCATAACACCGGCGAATGCTAATGGCTTCGCTTTGTCAGCAATAACGAGCAGGCTATCATCTAAATCTATTATTTGCTCGTTCAATAACGCTAATTTTTCTCCCACTTTCGCACGGCGAACAACAATATCGCTTTCAATTTTATTCAAATCAAACGCGTGTAACGGTTGACCTAACTCAAGTAGCACATAATTCGTTACATCTACTAGCGGGCCTAAGCTACGTTGTCCACAACGGCGTAATTTTTCTTGCATCCAAATAGGTGTTGGTGCAGAGCGATCAAGCCCTTTGATAACCTGACCTAAGTAACGCGGGCAGTCTCCTGGTGCTTCAACAATAACATTCACTTGATCATCGATGCTAACGTCGATGTCTGCCGCCTTAGCTAAACGCATTGGCTGGTCAGAAAAACATGCGATCTCGCGCGCCACGCCTTGTATGCTTAAACAATCCGCACGGTTGGGTGTCAAATCCACCTCAATAATCGTGTCATTCAGTTGTAAATATTCTCTGATATCAACGCCGACTGGCGCATCGTCGGGCAATTCCATTAGACCGTCGGTAGAATCTGCTAGGCCCAATTCTTGCTTTGAACACAACATACCATTCGATGGCTCGCCACGCAGTTTCGATGGCTTTATTTTGAAATCGCCAGGTAAAACCGCGCCCACGATTGCAACAGGAATGCGTAAAGCCGTTCTTACATTGCTCGCGCCACAAACAATATCTAACGCATCTGCATCCCCTACGGACACTTTACACAAGCGTAATTTATCAGCATTTGGATGTGGCTCTACGGACAAAACCTCACCAATAATAACACCTGAAAATTCTGCCGCTGCGGGTTCTACAGAATCTACTTCTAAACCTGCCATCGTTAACTTTGCCGTTAATTCACCCGTTGGCAGGGTGTAATCCACGAATTCTTTAAGCCATGCTTCACTTACTAACATAATGATGTCCTACTTAAGCTTAATTAAATTGTTTCAAAAATTTAATGTCGTTTTCAAAAAACAGCCTTAAATCATTGATTTTATAGCGAAGCATTGTTAGACGCTCAACACCCATGCCAAAGGCAAAACCACTGTATTCATCCGCATCTATTTTGACGTGGCCGAATACTTCAGGATGAATCATGCCACAACCGAGCACTTCCAACCAGCCGGTATGGCCGCATACACGACATCCCTCGCCCTCGCACATCACACATTCAATATCGACCTCAGCGGAGGGTTCTGTAAACGGAAAATAAGAAGGTCTAAATCTCACCTTCACGTCTTTTTCAAAAAAGGCTTTTAGGAATTCTGAAATAACGCCTTTTAAATCCGCAAAGTTGATATTTTTATCAACGACAAAACCTTCTACTTGGTGAAACATCGGCGTGTGCGTAATGTCTGAATCACAACGATACACGCGGCCTGGGGCAATCACTTTAAGCGGTGGCTCTTGCCCTTCCATCACACGTATTTGAACTGGCGATGTATGCGTTCTAAGCAAACTGTGCTCATCAAAATAGAAAGTGTCGTGCATCGCACGCGCAGGATGGTGCGACGGTATATTTAACGCTTCAAAGTTATGAAAATCATCTTCAACTTCTGGCCCCATCGCCACATCAAAGCCGATCCGGTTGAAAATTTGCTCTATGCGCCTCATCGTTCGTGTCACAGGATGAACACCGCCGATGGCTTGACCTCGACCTGGCAAAGTAACATCAATCGCTTCTTCACTTAAACGTTTGGCAAGTAACGCATTTTCAAGCTGCCCCTTACGTTGCTCCAAAAGCCCTTGAAACTTTTGTTTCGCTGCGTTAATCGTCGCACCTACCTTCGGCTTTTCCTCCGGAGGGAGTTCCCCAAGCGTTTTCATTTGGCGTGTAAATACGCCCTTTTTACCCAAGTACGAAACACGAATTTGTTCAACAGTAGAAAGTGAATCGGCATTGACCAATTCTTCTTCAGCTTTCTCAACAATGTTTTCTAATGAATTTTCCACATTGTTACCTTTTTTATTTAATCTAAATAAATAAGGGAAAGGCCTCTAGACCTTTCCCTTACGACTGATAATCAGTTTGTAGCAACACAAGTAATATCAATTACTCATGTAACGCTTGTTTTTATAGCTTTGATTTTGCAGTCGCTACCAATTGCGAAAACGCATCTTTATCAAACACAGCAAGATCTGCTAATACTTTTCTGTCCAAGCCAATAGAGGATTTTTTTAGTCCATTCATAAAGCGGCTGTATGACAAACCACAACTGCGAGCGCCCGCATTAATACGAGCGATCCACAATGCGCGGAATTGACGTTTTCTTTGACGGCGATCTCGGTATGCATATTGGCCGGCTTTAATAACTGCTTGTTTAGCAACACGGTAAATACGGCTACGTGCTCCGTAATAACCTTTTGCTTGCTTTAATACTTTCTTGTGTCTTGCTCTTGCAACAACACCGCGTTTAACTCTTGGCATTTCTAGTCCTCAATAAGTCTTAAATTAGCTATAAGGCAACATGCGTGTTGCACTTTTCATATCAGATGCGTGAAGCGATGATGATTTACGTAACTGGCGCTTACGTTTAGTGCTTTTTTTGGTCAAAATATGACGCAAATGAGCTTGCTTACATTTGAAAGCGCCTGTGGCTGTTTTTTTAAAACGTTTGGCTGCTCCACTGTGTGTCTTCATCTTAGGCATTACTAACTCCGTTAATTAATCTTTTTCGGCACCATAACCATAACCATTTGGCGACCTTCAAACTTTGGCCGCTGCTCGACCACTGCTAATTCTTCTAAATCTTTTTCTACTCGTTGCAGTAATTCCATACCTAACTCTCTATGAGCCATTTCTCTGCCGCGAAACCTAACTGTGATTTTGGTTTTGTCACCATGCTCTAAAAACGAACGCAGGTTACGCAACTTAACGTTGTAATCACCAATGTCTGTTCCAGGTCTAAACTTAATTTCTTTAACCTGAACGTTTTTTTGTTTCTTTTTTGATGCCTGCAATTTTTTGCTGGCTTCAAACTTAAACTTACCGTAGTCCATAATCTTACAGACCGGCGGTTCAGCCGTAGGAGAAACCTCTACTAGATCCAAATCTACTCCAACAGCCAAATTCATTGCTTCTTCCAAGGTAACAATCCCGACTTTTTCACCTTCGTGATTAATAAGCCTTACGCTTGGTACCCTAATGTCTTCGTTTATTCTTACTTTTTTTGTTGCGATCTTACAATCTCCAAAATATAAAAAAACCTTAAAACTCTAATTTATTACGCTCTGCAACATTTGTTGTTAATAACGAAATAAAGTCCTCAGGAGTGAAGTTACCCATGTTTTTTCCACTTAAAGATCGTACCGCTAATTCATTATTTTCGACTTCTTTGTCGCCAATAACAAGAAGGTAAGGAATACGCTTTAAAGTGTGCTCGCGAATTTTAAAGCCGATCTTCTCATTTCTCAAGTCTAATTTGACTCTGATGCCTTGTTTTTGAAGGATTTTTGCAACTGAAGACACATATTCGTTGTTTTTGTCTGTAATTGACATCAAAACAACTTGAGTTGGTGCCAACCACACAGGAAATTTACCCGCGTATTCTTCAATCAAAATACCAATAAAACGTTCAAGCGAACCCAAAATAGCACGGTGTAGCATCACAGGCGATTGTCGCGACCCATCTTCAGCAATATATTGCGCGTCCAGCCTATCTGGCATAGAAAAGTCGACTTGAATGGTACCACACTGCCAAACCCTGTCTAAACAATCCTTTAAAGAAAATTCGATTTTAGGGCCATAAAACGCACCTTCGCCTGGTTGTAAATCCCAATCTAAATTTTTCGCGTTTAACGCTTCTTCTAAAGCCTTTTCAGACTTATCCCAAACGGCATCAGAGCCTACGCGCTTTTCTGGACGAGTTGATAGTTTAATGATGACGTCAGTAAAGCCGAAGTCGGCATACACTTCATATAATAAATTAATAAAATCAGACACTTCGGATTGAACTTGGTCTTCTGTGCAAAAAATATGCGCATCATCTTGGATGAAATTACGTAAACGCATTAAACCGTGCAACGTGCCTGACGGCTCATTACGATGGCACGAACCAAACTCTGCCATTCTTAATGGTAAGTCGCGGTAGCTCTTTAGACCCCGATTATAAATTTGCACATGACACGGGCAATTCATCGGCTTAACGGCATACTCATGGTTATCCGAATTAACCGTAAACATATCGTCACGGAATTTCTCCCAGTGCCCTGATTTTTCCCACAACGATTTATCAACCAGCTGTGGCGTGCGAACTTCTACGTAGTTATTTTCTTGTAGCTTGCCACGAATATATTGCTCAATCGTGCGGTAGATACTTAAACCAGCATCATGCCAAAAAATCATACCAGGCGCTTCTTCTTGAATATGGAAAAAGTCTAAGGCTTTTGATATTTTTCGATGGTCGCGCTTTTCTGCTTCTTCAATGCGATGCAAATACTTCTTAAGTGATTTTTTATCACCCCAAGCTGTGCCATAGACACGTTGCAGCATTTCATTATTAGAATCACCACGCCAATATGCGCCAGCCAGCTTTGTCAGCTTAAATGCTTTTAAGCTACCCGTATGCGGCACATGCGGTCCTCTGCATAAATCAGTAAAATCGCCTTGGCGATAAAGTGACAACACTTCATCTTGCGGAAAACTTTCAATAATTTGCACTTTATACTCTTCGTCTTTTTCTCTAAAAAAAGCTATTGCATCATCGCGTGATAATTCAAAACGTTCGACCTCAATCGCTTGCTCGGCAAGTTCGGACATCCGCTTTTCAATTTTAGCGAGATCATCCGGGGTAAATGGACGCTCAAAGGCAAAATCATAAAAGAAACCATCGTCTATAACTGGGCCAATTGTTACTTGTGCGCTGGGGAAAAGCTGTTTAACGGCTTGCGCTAAAAGATGCGCTGCGGAATGGCGAATAACGTCAACACCCTCTTCATCGCGTGCGGTAACAATGGCAAGTGTTGAATCATTTTCAATAACAAACGAGCCATCAACTAATACATCGTTTGCTTTTCCTGCCAGTGTTGCTTTAGCAAGGCCTGCACCAATATCGGCAGCAACATCAAGCACGCTAACAGCTTGCGAAAATTCACGCTGACTTCCATCAGGTAGTGTAATGACTGGCACGTTAAACCTCTGTTATCTGTTAATAGAATTTGAATCTATTTATATTTAAAAATTGGTAGGCACGAGTGGATTCGAACCACCGACCTCACCCATGTCAAGGGTGCGCTCTAACCAACTGAGCTACGCGCCTTCAAGCCAATTTTTTAGTGACCGCGCATTGTACTTAATGCTGCCGCGTTAGTGAAGCAATCTACTGTATTCTCACATAACCCTACATGAAAACCTAAAAACACCTTGTTTTTCTTGCTTTATTCCTCCACTTCTAAGATTTTTACACTCATTGGGCGTAACAATCCCTCAAACTTCGTATTTGTTTAAAACGCCTGAACATTAAATCTCTGGCAATTTGTTTTCCTAAGGCTTCATCATTCAGATTATACCAACCTTGGAGAGTAAGGGCCTTAAACATCGTTAGCGGCGAATAGCTAGGCGCACCGCGTTTGGATGAATAAAGATTTATGCAAAGGTCTCTACTTATTTTCATTCTCCGAGCATAAGTCTCATTGAAGCGAAAAATATAAGGCTCTTCCGCTTAATCCGGCTTTAAAAGTGCTTGATCTTGCAAGCGATTAACCTCATCACGCACTTTCGCTGCTTGCTCAAACTCTAAATCCCGTGAATGCTGATACATTTTTGCTTCCAGTTGTTTAATTTTCTTCAATATTTCCGCCGGCGAGAGTGCTTGATATATTGCTGCCTCTTCGGCCGCTTTTTTCATTGTGATTCGCTGCGACCGCTTGGAGCTTTCCATAATATCGGTGACTTTTTTAACGATGCCTTTAGGCGTGATGTCGTGCTTTTCATTAAACGCTTGCTGCGTTTCGCGGCGACGGTTCGTTTCGTCTATTGCACGTTGCATTGACCCGGTAATTTTATCGGCATATAAAATAGCCATGCCTTTTATATTCCTAGCAGCACGTCCCATTGTTTGGATCATCGATACTTCGGAACGTAAAAAGCCTTCTTTATCCGCATCCAAAATCGCGACTAATGACACCTCTGGGATATCCAAACCTTCACGCAATAGGTTAATCCCAATTAACACATCAAAAACGCCCAGCCTCAAATCACGAATGATTTCAACGCGCTCGACCGTTTCGATATCCGAATGCAGATAGCGTACTTTTACGCCGTGTTCCATTAGGTAATCGGTTAAATCCTCCGACATGCGCTTGGTTAAGGTTGTAACCAGCACCCTTTCTTCAAGCTTTACACGCTGATTAATTTCGGACAACAAATCGTCCACTTGCGTGGTAGCTGGTCGCACTTCAATAACAGGGTCTAACAGACCTGTAGGACGAACCACTTGTTCAATAACCGCACCAGAGCGCTGCGTTTCATACTTCGCTGGCGTGGCAGAAATAAACACCGTTTGCGGCGCTTTAGCTTCAAACTCCTCAAAGCGCATGGGTCGATTATCCAGCGCCGATGGCAACCTAAAACCGTACTCAACTAGAGTTTCTTTACGTGAACGATCACCTTTATACATAGCACCCACTTGCGGCACCGTCACGTGCGATTCATCAATAAAGAGCAAGGCATTATCGGGTAAATAATCGAACAAGGTGGGCGGCGCATCGCCCGTGTTCCTGCCAGACAGATAACGTGAATAGTTTTCAATGCCTGAGCAATAGCCGATTTCTCGCATCATTTCTATATCAAACTTTGTACGCTCTTCTAACCGCTGCGCTTCGACTAATTTATTCAGCGAACGCAATTGCTCAAGCCGCTTTGCCAATTCAGATTTTATTTTGTCAATCGAGGCAAGAATTGTTTCACGCGGCGTTACATAATGCGAAATAGGGAATATGGTGTAACGTGGAATACGCTGAACAATTGCACCTGTTAGCGGATCAAATAAAGAAAGTCGCTCAATTTCATCATCAAACAACTCTACCCGTATAGCGTCTTGGTCTGATTCAGCCGGAAAAATATCAATGGTATCGCCTCTTACGCGATACGTTGCGCGTAATAATTCAACATCATTACGTTTGTATTGCATCTCTGTCAATTGACGAATAATGTCTCGCTGGTTAATTCGCTCACCACGCGACAGGTGCAAAATCATACTGAAATAGAGTTCTGGATCGCCTAGACCATAAATACAAGACACGCTGGCAACGATAATCGCGTCGTCTCGTTCCATAAGCGCTTTGGTAGCCGATAAACGCATTTGCTGAATATGCTCATTCAATGAGGCATCTTTATCAATAAACGTATCGGACGCGGGCATATACGCCTCAGGCTGATAATAGTCGTAATACGACACAAAATACTCAACCGCGTTATCAGGGAAAAACTCTTTTAGCTCACCGTATAACTGCGCCGCCAAAGTTTTGTTGTGCACCAACACCAACGCGGGCCTCTGTAGCTCCGCGATGATATGCACCATCGTAAATGTCTTACCTGAACCGGTTACGCCCAATAAGGTCTGATGCGCTTCGCCTTGCTTTATACCCTCAACCAGCGCTTTTATCGCCTTAGGTTGATCTCCAGCAGGCTCGAATGGCGAATGAATATCGAATTTTTTATTTATAGGGATTTTGCATCCTCGCAGTATCTAGTAGAATAAAGAGTTTAGGCTGATGTAATCTTTAATTTTATTCCAAAAAGATTCACAATGCCCATTTAGCTGACTTTATTTACCTAGAAACAATCCTATGAGCATTAAACTTTCCAATCGCGTACAAACCATTAAACCGTCCCCCACCTTAGCTGTAACGGCAAGAGCCGCCGCACTAAGAGCTGCTGGGCAAGATATTATTGGCCTAGGCGCTGGCGAGCCTGACTTTGATACGCCTGAGCATATAAAGCAAGCAGCGAGGGATGCCATTAACGCTGGCAAAACTAAATACACGGCCGTTGACGGTACGGCTGAGCTTAAAACCGCCATCATCAATAAATTACAACGTGATAACGGGCTTGAATACCAAATGGACCAAGTGCTTGTGTCTTGCGGCGGCAAACAAAGCTTTTTCAATCTGGCACAGGCTCTTTTAAACGATGGCGATGAGGTTGTTATTCCTGCACCTTATTGGGTTTCATATCCAGACATGAGTCTACTCGCTGGCGGCGTACCCGTTATTGTTCAGGCGGGACAACAACAAGACTTTAAAATAACGCCCGCGCAACTAGAAGCGGCGATAACAGAAAAAACCAAGTTAGTCGTTATTAACAGCCCATCAAACCCAAGCGGAAAAGCTTATACTAAAAACGAATTGGCGGCTCTAGGCGCTATTTTGTTAAAGCACCCAAGCATCATCGTCGCCACTGACGATATGTACGAGCACATCCTTTGGTGTGACGAACCGTTCAGCAATATCGTTATGTCATGTCCAGGACTTTACGAGCAAACCATCGTACTGAATGGCGTGTCCAAAGCATATTCCATGACCGGTTGGCGTATTGGTTATGCCGCCGGGCCTGTTGACCTTATAAAAGCGATGAAGAAGATTCAATCGCAAAGCACGTCAAACCCAACTTCCATTTCACAATACGCCGCACAAGCCGCGTTAGAAGGCGACCAATCATGCATCAGCGAAATGCTCGTAGCGTTTAAAGAACGCCATGATTATGTCGTTAAAAAACTCAATGCAATAGGCGGTGTTAGCTGTATTGCGTCGGATGGAACATTTTACTGTTTCCCAGATTTCAACCCCGTGCTAAACCGCATGTCTGATATAGCAAACGACGTAGACCTAGCCGAATATATTCTTGAAAAATCAGGCGTCGCCCTAGTGCCAGGATCAGCTTTTGGTTTAGACGGCCACATGCGACTATCCATCGCCACCAGCATGGATAATTTAGTTAACGCGGTAGATAGAATAGCCAAGCTATTAAACAACTATTAGATATTAGCTATTGACCAAAACAATCGCGTTTCGTAAGATACGCGACCTGAACAATTCCTCTGTAGCTCAGTTGGTAGAGCAAATGACTGTTAATCATTGGGTCACTGGTTCGAGTCCAGTCGGAGGAGCCATATACGATCAAAGACTTAGCGTAAAACCTAGGTCTTTTTTTATGTCTCTATAATAATTTCACTGGCTCTAGTGGCAGGCATAAAGGTATCTTTCGCCAATCGGTATGCGGATATATTCATATCGTCCAGCAATTTTTGAAGGAAAATGCGGGACGGAATGGATTGCTAATCATGCTTTTAACTCCAAGTGATAGTCTATTATTTCAACACCAAAAGCGTCGCCATTAACGAACTCAAAACATAGCCGCCTTTGCTTGCTAATACGGATACTGCTTTGCTTTTTTCTGTTTCCTCTCAACTTCGCCAGTTGGTTCGATACTGGAATGCGTAAAGCATCAAGGCTATGCGCATTAAAACGCTACGTTACACATAGCGAACGTAGCTATTTGCTTTTCTTAGCCCAAGAATCACGCAATGTTACGATTCGGTTGAAAACCAAAGCATCTTGCGTTGAATCAACGCTGTCTTGGCAGAAATAGCCTTGTCGTTCAAATTGGTAAGCCGACGTATTTGCATCTAACAAGGATGATTCTAATTGGCAGTTTTCTAATACTTGCAAAGAGTCTTTGTTAATCAAATCTTTGTAGTCTTTCGCTTTTTCTGCTGCAGGTACTGGCACGCTGAATAAGCGGTCGTATTGCCTAATCTGTGCTGACACTGCATGTTTCGCTGACACCCAGTGAATCGTGCCCTTAACCTTACGACCGTCTTCTGATTTACCCCCTCGCGTTTCAGGGTCATAGCTACAATGTACTTCTATCACATCACCAGTATCATTTTTTACAACGTGCGTGCACGTGACATAATAAGCAAAACGCAATCTCACTTCACGTCCAACTGTTAAGCGGAAAAATTTCTTCGGCGCATCGTCCATATAGTCGCTTCGTTCAATATAAAGCTCTTTTGAAAACGGTATATCGCGGGTGGCAGCTTCTGGCTTTTTCGGATGGTTAACGCCTTGCAGTATCTCTTCTTTGTCCTCTGGGTAATTAGTGATGAGCAATTTAATTGGGTCTAGCACGGCTAGTGCACGTGGCGCATTGGCATCTAAATCTTCACGTAGGGAGTTTTCCAACACACTCATTTCAATCATGTTCTCTTTTTTTGTAACACCAATACGCGAACAAAAATCACGGATCGCATTAGCTGTGTAACCACGCCGACGCATACCGCTTAGCGTGGGTAAGCGCGGATCATCCCAACCGCTGACATAGCCGCCTTCTACTAATTCGTGCAGTTTGCGCTTGCTCATCACGGTGTAATCTAAATTAAGCCTAGAAAACTCAATCTGTTGTGGGTGTGCTGATGTTTTTAACTCATTTAAAAACCAGTCATAGAGTGGGCGGTGATTCTCAAACTCTAAGGTACACAAAGAATGAGTGATACCTTCAATCGCATCTGATACGCAATGTGCAAAGTCGTACATTGGATAGATGTGCCATTTATCACCCGTCATAGGGTGCGAGATGTGTTTAATACGATAAATGGCAGGATCGCGTAGATTAATATTAGCCGCCGCCATATCAATTTTCGCTCGCAACAAATGTTCACCTTCTGCGAATTCGCCACTTTTCATTTTATCTAACAACTCGAGGTTTTCTTCAACCGAACGACCTCTAAACGGGCTGTTTTTGCCTGGTTCGGTTAAATTACCACGATAAAGGCGAATATCATCGGCCGACAAGCTGTCTACATACGCTTTACCTTTTTTGATAAGCTGTATAGCGTACGCATACAGTTGGTCAAAATAGTCCGATGTATGGTGCAAATTATCGCCCCATTCAAAACCAAGCCAACGAATATCCTCCTTAATGGCATTAATATATTCTGACTTTTCTTTGCCCGGATTGGTGTCATCGAACCGAAGGTGACACGTTGCATTGACATAATCCTGCGCAATGCCAAAATTCAAGCAAATAGACTTTGCATGGCCAATATGCAGGTGGCCGTTAGGCTCAGGCGGAAATCTTGTAATAACTTGCGTATGCTTAGCGGACTCTAAATCCGCATCAATAATAGCGCGAATAAAGTTACTCGAAGTCGTTCCATCAAACGTATCATTCATCTGCTAAAGCCTTGGAGTCGATTAAGCACTGAATTTTAAAGCATCTTGGCAACAAGGTCTTTAAAAAATAGCTATTCGACCGCCTCAACGACTAAATCTCAAGTTCACTTTCCATTTAACGCATGTTCCATTGGCCCATCAATGCTATTTGCAATACTTAAGCTAGTTTAAGTCAATTGGTTTCATTGCTCGACAAGTAGATCTATTCCTCTGCGCTACGCGCTACATTGACTACATCACTCAACATCTATACGTTGATTGATTGGGCCGTTCCCAACGCCTTGTTCACCTAGTGGCACAAGGAGTTGGAATAAAAAGATTCAGCCTCATTATGAGGAGCTCATCACTTTCAATACAGAGAAAACGAGTCCTGACACAAGAACAACATTGTAAGCCGCATTTCATTGAAATGGTGGGTAAAACGCTTAACTGTGTCCGCTTTAACTTGACACAAAGCAAAACAAGACTTAGAAAGTACATACAAATTTAATCATTCTAAAAATACATATTTTGACCGATCTTTCGTTAACGTTTCTCTTTAGCCTTTTAGGCATACTCATTTTGCTATCTGCTTTTTTCTCCGGTTCTGAAACCGCATTGATGCGCTTAAATCGATACCGCCTATTACACCTTGTTAAAAATAAACATTTGGGCGCAACACTCGCGCACAAACTCCTTCAAAAACCAGATCGGCTTATTGGCCTTATATTGCTTGGCAACAACTTCATCAATATTTTTGCATCTTCTATTGCGACCATCATCGCTCTACGTTTATATGGTGAGGCAGGCATCGCTATCGCAGCCGGCCTATTAACTTTTGTTATTCTTATTTTCTCTGAAGTTGCACCTAAAACTTGGGCTGCAGCTTATCCTGAACGGCTGGCTTTTATTGCCTCCGTTATCTACACGCCACTATTAAAGCTTCTTAATCCGTTGGTGTGGGTTATCAACGCCTTATCTAATCAACTGCTTCGGGTATTTGGCATCGACATAAAGAATCATATTGAATCGGAAATCCATCATGATGAATTACGTACTGTCGTAACAGAAGCCGGATCACTCATACCCCATGAGCACAAAGAGATGTTACTGGGCATTTTGGATCTCCAACAAGCCACTGTTGAAGATATTATGACACCCATAAATGAAATACATGGCATCGATCTTGATGATGATATCGATGACATCAAAAAACAAATTTTAAATTCACCTTATTCTAATTTGCCCATTTTCACGACCAACATTGACTCAATCCAAGGTTACCTTCGAAAAAAAGATATTTTTGCTGTTATTAACGACAGCGATTTTAATTCAGAAACTTTACTAACAAGCCAGACCGAGCCATATTTCATTCCCAATAATACATCGCTTTATAAACAGTTAATTAACTTTCAACAAAACAAAAAACGCTTAGCAATCATTGTTAATGAATACGGCAATATCCTCGGACTTATTAGTCTGCAAGATGTTCTTGAAGAAGTGATAGGAGAGTTCACAACAGACCCTTCTGACAGTTCACCTAACATTCAAAAACAAGCTGGTAACACCTTGCTCATTAGTGGAAACATCACCATCCGCGAACTCAATCGCACATTAAATTGGTCGCTACCAACTGATGGCGCTAAAACATTAAACGGCTTGATTATCGAGCATCTTGAGTCTATCCCTGAACAAGGAACAAGCCTAAAACTATATAATTACCCGATAGAAGTAGTTCAAATGGAAGATAACACAGTAAAACTTGCGAAATTTCATTTCAGCAAACCTATAGAAAAAGTGCATAATAATTCAATTCATCTACACTAACTTGACAATACTGCTGTTGCCAAAATACATCTCAACTGCTTTCTTATACCAAGTCGTTACATGGTTGACACTAATGAAAAACGTCCATTAAAAGTACTGTAACGCATCTCGTAAAATACTCACGGAGTAAATTTTCAAGCCCTTAATTCCGCCCTTAGGGATATTTCCCTTAGGCGCCAATGCAAATTTAAAACCATGCTTTGCCGCTTCACGCAGTCGCTCTTCACCATTTGGTACGGGGCGCACCTCACCCGACAAACCAAGCTCACCAAAAACCACCCAATCTTTAGGGATGTTTTTCTCTTTAAAGCTTGATAGTAGTGCTGCTACAATCGCTAAATCACCACCGGTTTCCATCACCCTTAAACCGCCAACAATATTTACAAATACATCTTGGTCAATAAGCGAACATTGTCCATGACGATGCAAAATAGCCAATAACATAGCCAGACGATTTTGATCCATACCGACCGTCACTCGCTTTGGGTTGCCTTGGCTGCTTTCGTCAACTAGCGCCTGCACTTCAACCAACAAAGGCCTTGACCCTTCACGCGTAACCATCACCACGCTGCCTGGCACCTCTTGCTCGTGACGCGATAAGAATATAGCCGACGGGTTGGTTATTTCGCGCAGACCCTTTTCTGTCATCGCAAAAACACCCAGTTCATTGACAGCGCCAAAACGATTTTTTATGGCACGAATAACGCGGAAGCGGCTACCCGAATCGCCCTCAAAATATAAGACTGAATCGACCATATGCTCAAGCATACGCGGCCCCGCGATAGCCCCTTCTTTAGTGACATGTCCCACCAAAAAAATAGTCGTATCGGTCCGTTTAGCAAAACGCACTAAACGCGCTGCACACTCACGAACTTGCCCAACCGAACCTGGTGCCGATTGTAGTTCATCGCTAAAGACGGTCTGGATGGAATCTATAACCAACACATCTGTCGACATTTTTTCTGCCGTGGCTAAGATCGTTTCAAGTGCTATTTCACAAAGAATATTGACGTTATCAACAGACAACTGCAACCTTTTTGCCCGCATGCTGACTTGCTGCGCAGACTCTTCACCGCTGACATAAAGCGTATTAACACGCTGGCTTAAGCTGGATAACGATTGCAATAAAAGCGTCGACTTACCGATACCTGGATCACCACCAATTAGAATGGCTGAACCCGCTACGATACCACCGCCTAATACGCGGTCTAATTCATCCAGCCCACTTTTTATACGCTCAATTCGTCCCGCCTCTACCGCCGAGAGAGTTTGCACCTCAGCGGAACTAGTTTGATCTGCATAACCACTAAAACGATTAACTTTAGTCGAACTCGACATCGTTGACTCATCCAATGTATTCCACTGCCCGCAGTCTTGGCATTGCCCTGACCACTTTGAGGCGCGCGCACCACATTCACGGCAATTGTATAAAAATTTTCCTTTACTCACCATTTATTGCGCCTTTAACAACCCTACTGACCCTACCCGTAATCCCACACATCAGCTCATATGAAATCGTCTCGCTCATCTGAGCAACTTCATCAATGGGCAGTCCCTCCCCCCACAAAGTAACGGTATCGCCAACCTTAATATTTTTGCATTGACTAGCATCCACATTGATAGAATCCATCGAAACACGCCCAACTAACGGCACACGTTGGCCGCCTATCAATACCGGTGTGCCTGTCACAGCATGGCGCGGATACCCATCACCATAGCCCGCCCCAACCGTTGCAATTAAGCTAGTTTTTTCGGCTACCCAACAGCCCCCATAACCTACTTTCTCGCTTTTTTTTACGCTACGAAGCGCTATCACACGGCTGTTGAATGTCATCACGGGTTTCAAATCATCATCACTGGCTTTTCTGTCGAAAAACGGGCTTGCGCCATACAACATAAGTCCAGGTCGGACCCAGTCCCTTTGTGCATACTTCCAACCTAAAAGCCCTGCGGAATTGCAAATACTTTGCTCGCCTGTCATACCATCAATGCTTTCGTCAAATACAGCAATTTGCTCTTGCGTTGCAGTCGATGTCATATCATCTGCACACGCTAAATGCGTCATCAGCTTAATGGGCTGTCGTACATCGGCAGATAACGCTAAAGCGTTGTTTATCCGTGTCACACATAAAGGCTCCACACCCAAACGATTCATCCCTGTGTTTATTTTCAACCAAACCGATAATGGTTGCTGTGGCGAAACACAGGCCAACAAATCTAGCTGGTAATCGCTGTGAACAACTGCATCAAGGTTGTTTTTTGAAAAAACTGAAATATCATCAGAACAGCCGAAGCCAGTTAGGACTAAAATAGTTTTTTTAATTCCGGCTTTTCTTAAGGTAAGGGCTTCATTTAGCTGTGCAACCGCATAGCCATCAACATTCGACAATGCTTTTGCAACCATCACCATGCCGTGTCCATAGGCATCGGCTTTAATAACCGCCATGATTCTAGAATTCGGCGCGCAGCGCCCAACCACCGCTGCATTGTGCTTCAACGCATCTAAATCAATCACCACATTAGTATCACTCAGCACGGTTACTCTACGTTATTTAGGTGTTACTAATTAAGAACGCTGAAG
This sequence comes from Cycloclasticus sp. symbiont of Poecilosclerida sp. N, assembly GCA_002101205.1. Taxonomy (GTDB): domain Bacteria; phylum Pseudomonadota; class Gammaproteobacteria; order Methylococcales; family Cycloclasticaceae; genus Cycloclasticus. The sequence goes on from LWTM01000075.1 coordinate 161,854, forward strand.
GGCTAATAATCATCATCCATATAGGCATCCTTCGCATAGTTTTCGAATCGCGTATATTCAGCTAAGAAGGTCAAGGTGCACGTTCCAATTGGGCCGTTGCGCTGTTTGCCGATGATTATTTCAGCGACACCCTTTGCATCAGACTCTTCGTTATATACCTCGTCTCTATAAATGAAAAGAATAACGTCGGCATCCTGCTCGATACTCCCCGACTCTCGAAGGTCAGACATGACAGGACGCTTATTAGGTCTCTGCTCAAGGTTTCGGTTTAACTGGGAAAGCGCAACAACCGGTACATTGAGCTCTTTTGCAAGTGCTTTTAATGAACGTGAAATATCAGAAACCTCAGCAACACGACCCTCGCTTTTAGACGGCGATTGCATCAACTGTAAATAATCCAGCACGATTAAGCTTAACGGCCCATGGTCTTTCACCAAACGGCGAGAACGGGCACGAACTTCACTCGGGCTCAAAGCCGCCGTATCATCAATGAATATTTTGGTTTTTTCTGATAATATGTTGATTGATGACTGCATCCGCGGCCATTCATCATCTTCTAGCTGACCTGTGCGAACGTTGTGCTGGTCGATATGACTTAAAGAAGACAGCATCCGCAGAGCCAATGAATCGCCTGGCATTTCCATACTAAATACCGCAATCGGCATACCCGTTTTCATACCCACCTCTACAACCAAGTTCATCGCAAAACTGGTTTTACCCATAGAAGGACGACCCGCGACAATAATTAAATCAGCTGGCTGAAGGCCCGATGTCATCGCGTCTAAATCGGTAAATCCCGTGCTTACACCGGTCAAGGCGTTTCCGCTTGCATGTAGCTTGGTAATTTTATCTACGGCGACACTCAGTAAGTCTCGGAGAGGCTCAAAACCCTTTTGGTCTTTTGCGCCCTGCTCCGCAATTTTAAACACTTTGCTTTCCGCATCATCGAGCAATTCATTGACATCGCCCCCTTTTGTATCAAAAGCAGAGTCAGCTATCTCATTACTAATACGAATGAGCTGCCGACGGACTGAACGCTGGCGCACAATGCTCGCGTAACTGGTGATATTGGCTGCACTGGGCGTGTCTTTTGCTAATGCGCCTAAATAAGCAAGTCCCCCCGCTTTTTCTAACGCACCTTTTCGTCCAAGCACCTCTGAGATAGTCACAACATCGAATGGCTCGTTTTTTTGCGCTAAATCGGCAATGGATTCAAAAATCAATTGGTGGTCTGTCTGGTAAAAGTCCACGCCAGAAACCTTATCCATCACCGTATCCCAACGCTGATTATCTAACATTAAACCACCCAAAACTGACTGCTCTGCTTGCAGTGAATGCGGTGGCACACGAACACGCTCAATTTCGTCTAGCATGTCATAATCAAGGGGAGGTTCTGCAGCCATAAGTGAAAATTAAACGGTTGAATGATTCTTTATTGTACAGGAATACGAATTCTCATCGCAAAAAATACCGCTGCCAACGCCGCCGGTATTCCAAATATTATTTGAATTAAGTGAGCTTAACTTCACTCACTCAAAACAAGAAGCAGAAGTATTACTCAGCAACAATTACTCCTTTTAATGTCGCCACAACATCTGTGTGCAAATGAATAGCCACTTCAAATTCGCCTACTTGTCTTAACGAACCTTCAGGTAGTTTAATTTCTTGTTTTTCAATTTCAACGCCTGCTTCAGCAGTTGCCTTAATGATGTCTAGCAAGCCCACTGAACCGAAAAGCTTACCTTCCTCACCAGCTTGATGTGTAATGGTTAAGCTTAACTTTCCAATAGCTTCAGCTCTTGTTTGCGCTTGAGTCAAACGTTCAGCTTCTGCTTTTTCGAGATCGGCTCTACGCGTTTCAAATTCCGCGATACGATCTGGCGTAGCTAGAACTGCTTTACCACTTGGTATCAAAAAGTTACGACCAAACCCAGGCTTAACTGAAACCTTGTCGCCTAAATTACCTAAATTTGCTACCTTTTCAAGAAGAATAATGTTCATCTTTACTTCACCTTATAAATTAAAATTAACCCCGCGTTACGTTTTAGCTATAAACCGTTGACGCCAATTCATCCAAACATCTGATAAGCCAATTAACACTAAAGGCAACATCAAATGTGGCACAAAAAATACTACTATATAAAAACCACCTAATAGGTATTTACTAGCACCCTTGTTCTTTATTACTACGTGAACAACCGATACGCCCACTATAAAAAACAATAATAAAACCTGTATATTTAAGTTCCATAAAAACTCTCCAGACGATTCACCTAGCAAGAAAGCTAGCGTCGTCAGCACAACAAAAACAACACCATCACGTGGCAGTAAACGGATATGTCTAAACTCATCGTCAAAACCATCTGCGTTGTATAACAAGCTTTGCCACCAACGTCCTAATAACAAACTCATCAACAAACTAATCAGCGTTCCCGCTGCGACAATGCCGGTTGCATACTTCGACCAAAACGCCAACGCTTCCTGCAAATCATCTTGCGTTCCTGGTAAACCTTGTTGCTCAGCCAAAGTTTTAATGATTTCCTGTATGCCCGCTAGCCAAAATTGAGCCGGTGAATCAACGCTTAAATACACCCCAGCAACCGCAAACATTCCAAGTACAACTAAAAACTCTAACGCCTTATTCATCTGGCCAGTTTCTCGCAAAACTAAAGACACTAAAAAAGCAGGAAGCCACATAATAAATAAGTAACTGAAAGAAACGATTGATGTTCCTAACAATATGTAACCTAATAATGCGGTGGCAACTGTTGCTCCGATTAAAACCCTCAAACCCTCTACTAAGCCATTTCTTAGCGTTACTAAACAAACCGCAGCGACGCTAACGATAACTAATGGCGGTATTAACAAAGACAAAATGGCCGTTGTTGCCACGATGATCGTGGCTTGCCGCCCGCCTTGCATTATAAAAACCGCTAATCCTTTCATATGCAGAGCCTAAAACGCAATCTCTCGCAACAAGAGCGCCTAACTTCCGTGTGCGTCGCAGTAAGGAATCAACGATAGGAACCGCGCTTTTTTAATAGCCGCCGTTAACTGACGTTGATACTTCGCTTTCACCCCTGTTACTCTAGCAGGAATAATTTTCCCTGATTCTGTCATGTACTCTTTTAATGTATCTAAATCCTTGTAATCAATTTCTTTTACGTTTTCTGCTGTGAATTTGCAGTAACGTGGACGTCTAAAACCTTTATCAAATGCCATCTCTTTACTCCTTACTCTTCTGTCGTTGCTTCTTTAGCAACAGGTGTGGTTTCTTCTGTTCCTGCGGCCGGTGTGGTTTCTTCTGTTCCTGCGGCCGGTGTTTTTTCATCTGGCTTCATATAAGGTTTAGCGGTTTCTTTTTCGTTTGATTTTGCAAGAGGCGTTGTTTCTATACTTGCCTCATCACGACGCATAACCATACTTCTGATAACGGCATCGTTGAATTTAAAGGCTTTTTCTAATTCTCCAAGCACGGCTTGGTCACATTCGATATTCATCAATGTGTAATGTGCTTTGTGAATTTTGTTGATTGGATAAGCCAGCTGCCTTCTGCCCCAATCTTCTACACGGTGAACTTTGCCTGTACCTTCAGAGATTGTTGCACTATAGCGTTCAATCATTCCTGGTACTTGTGCGCTTTGGTCCGGATGCACCAAAAATACAACTTCATAATGTCTCATTTTACGTCCTTTAGGATTAACAGCCCCCCTGAATATTCAGATGAAGCAAGGATTAAGGTGCACTACTAATGCACCGCAATTTTGAACGCGCATTCTACCAATTTAACAAAAATAAATCAAACCCATGTATGAGTCCACCACATGTTGCACCTCTATTCTCCTGCGCTATAGTGTAATATATTTCTGAACTTATACAGTCGCCTCGCCATTCTCTTTCTTTAATGCGGCAATTAAGTCTGCGTAAAACACGTTGAAATCACTGGCTTCCGAAACTGTTTCTTTGGGAATAATAATGGCTGATGCTTCCCCCGTATAAAGAAACACGTAGCGTTTGCTTTTCTCAATTTTTAGAATTTTTCCCCACTCAAGCAGTTCTTCACCATTGGGCTTTATTTCAAGCAAGCCGCTATCGGTATTTTTTAGCGTGAATTCACCCGTTGATTTTTCTAACACATCTGCAGACAATTGCTCTGCAACGTGCTGATGGAATTTCTTTTGCAATAGCGCGGGTACGCCTAGCGACCATACAAAAGCGCCGGTAATAATGTAAATACCCAACCGCGCATCTTGCGATGACATGACAATAAACAAGGCGATGAAAGCGATGATGCCTGGCCATATTATTCTGTGCCTTGTGATGCTTTTGCCATAACCGCCGTTCATTTTTGCATGGAACTCATTAAATTCGAGTAAATCTATTTTTCGTACGATATAGGTAACTACGGACATATGTAATTCTCGTTGTTTTTATGTGTGCGAGCTTAATTTAGCTGCGCGATTTTGTCTTAATACTTCATAAAAGATGATGCCCGTAGCAACGGACACATTGAGGCTTTCTACCTCGTCTGACATGGGAATTTTAACCAGTTGATCGCAATGCTGTTGCGTTAGTTGCCGCAGCCCTTTGCCCTCAGCACCCATAACGATGGCTACTGAACCGGTTAGCTGCGCATCAAAAACATCAGTAGGTGCTTCACTTGCTGCGCCAGTCAGCCAAACACCTTCATTTTTTAACCACTTTAAGATGCGCGATAAATTGGTCACGCGATAAACCGGCAATATTTCTGCCGCGCCACTGGCTACTTTACACACGGTGGCGTTTAATCGACAGGCATTATCTTTCGGCACAATCACGCCTTGCACACCCGCCGCCAGCGCTGTTCTTAAACAAGCACCCAAATTGTGTGGGTCTGTGACTTGATCTAATACCAAATAAAACGCCTCTTCTGTTCGCTCTTTAATGGCTTTTTTAAGCGCCTCTTCTGTTCTCTCACTGGGTAATCTAACCGTCAGCAAAACACCTTGGTGATTACCATTTTTCGATAATTTTTCTAATGCTTTTTTATCCGTATACTCAACGCGTACACCCACTTGCTCTAAGTTCCTTTGAATCGTTTGCAACTTTACATCTTTACGCTGACGGTCCAGCCAAGCACCGATAATTCTCTCAGCACCTCCTTTCAGCACAGCCCTAACAGCGTGAATACCATAAATTGTTTGCGCATCAGCCATTATCGCTTCTTCTTTTTGAAACGCTTCTTAAATATTTTTTCTTTTTGCTTCGCGCCCACCAACGACAAATCAATTTTCTTTTCATCAAGATTCACTTTAACGACTTGAACTTTTAAGCTGTCACCTAAACGGAAAGATTTGTTTGTTCGTTCACCCAACAAGCGATGTTTGCCCGCATCGAAATGATAATAATCATCACCTAAGGCCGTCACGTGAATAAGTCCGTCAATAAACACTTTGTCGAGTTCGACAAATAAGCCAAACGAGGTAACCGCCGAAACAACACCGGTAAATTCTTGGCCGATTTTATCGAGCATAAACTCGCACTTCAGCCAGCTCTCCACGTCACGCGTTGCTTCATCTGCGCGGCGACTACAATGCGAGCAATGTTCGCCGAACCCATCCATGTCACTACCAGAATAGTTAAACGTTGCCGGCTTACGTTTTTGAATAACGTGCTTTATCGCACGATGCGTTAACAAGTCGGGGTAACGACGTATGGGCGAGGTGAAATGCGCATACAAATCAAGCGCCAAACCAAAGTGCCCTTGCTGCTCTGGGCTATACATCGCTTGCGACATAGAACGCAACATAACGGTTTCTATTAAGTGTGAATCGGGTCTGTTTTGTATGTTGGAAATTAAGGTTTTGTAATGCTGCGGTGTTGGCTCTTCGCCACCGTCTAGGCTCAAGCATAATTCTGACAAGAAGCCTCGGAGTTTTAACAGCCTATCAGTGCTCGGCCCTTCATGAATGCGCAATAAATTCGGCATTTTATGTTCCACCAAAAAGCGTGCGGTGGATGCGTTTGCCGCAATCATGAATACTTCAATCAAACGGTGGGCGTCGTGACGAATAACCGGCTCGATGACTTTTATCTTTCTTTTTTTATCAAAAACAAAACGCGTTTCAAAGGTATCAAACTCAAGCGTTCCGCGTTTATCCGCAGCGACTTTCATCACCTCGTATAAGTTTTTCAACTCGTGTAAATGCGGTAATAACTTTTTATGTTTTTTAATCAGATCAGGCGCTGTTTCGTCAAATATAGAGCCCACTTCATCGTAGGTTAACCGCGCGTGCGAGTGCATAACGGCTTGATAGAATTTAGCCCCCATCACTTCACCTTGCTCATCCAAGCGCATCTCGCACACCATGCACAAACGATCAACTAATGGATTTAAACTGCATAACCCATTCGATAACACTTCGGGCAGCATAGGTATCACTTGCTCGGGGAAATAAACCGAGGTGCCGCGTTCATACGCTTCGACATCAATCGCGCTATTGGGCTTTACATAATGCGCAACATCCGCAATAGCGACACATAGTTTCCAACCTTTTGCTATTTTTTTGCAATACACCGCGTCATCAAAATCACGTGCGTCTGCGCCATCAATGGTGACAAAAGGTAATTTTCGAATATCCTCCCTATATTCTAAGTCACCCTCGGCAACACCATCGCCAAAGCTTTGCGCTTCGTCTAACACGTGCTGCGACCAACCATTAGGTAATTCGTGTGAGCGAATCGCCATATCTATTTCCATGCCTGGAGCCATATGGTCACCCATCACCTCAATGACTTTACCTATCGCGGGTGTGCGTGAAGTTGGGTAATGGGTTATTTGCGCCATTACAATTTGACCATCTTTTGCGTCCAATTTCGCGCCAGCAGGAACCTGTATGTGCTGAAAAATTCGTTTATTTTCCGCCTCAATATGGCAAACACCCGTCACATCGAAAAAACGCCCGACCACTGTCTTAACTTTTCGCTCAAGCACGTCAACGACACGGGCTTCTATTTTGCCTTGCCGATTAAGCTTTCCTCGGCTTGCAACAACGCGGTCTCCATTCATTAGCGCGCGCATTTCATGTGGTGGAATAAACATATCGTCACCGCCAGCATCGCGCTTTAGAAAACCAAAACCGTCTGCGTGACCAATCACTACACCTGCTTCTAGGTCACTTTGTTGCACCAAGCAGTATTGTTCTTTTCGATTAAACAATAACTCACCTGATTTCAACATCGCCGAGAGATGGCCAGATAACGATTTCTTTTCACGTTTTGACTTAACACCTAAGCCATTAGATATATCTATCCAGTCTAAGGGCCGCTTTTCATTAGCCAAAAACGTTAGTAACTGGGTTTTAGTCGCAAGTGCCTGATCGCCCACCCGTAGTGCCTGGTCTTTTGAAGGTTTCTTGGTGTTTTTCTTTTTAGACACTGCGCATCACTTTCAACTAATTAAAGGAGGCAAGCCTAATGCCCTCGAGTTCTCTTTGCAACATTTAAAAACGCTAATTGTTAGGAGTGAATTATCTGTCCTATTAATTAACACGTGACCTGTCCAGATTCATTCTACCCCTATTTTTTGGGGTTGGGGGCTGAAGACTGGGCTGGACAAATTTTCATGAGAGATTAGAACGGATGAGATTCGAATAAGCATATAAAGGGTCCTTTAACTGGCCTATATTTCAATCGATATAATGGCTGGAACGTTCGGCACTTTCACCGTTGGTATCAGCGCGAATATGATGGTTCATGCAGTTACAGTTGGGTTAAAAACCATCTCCAAAAAGCCAAACTGGTTACTAAATGCAGTCAACCTGGGCCTCACCGTATAAAACGTCTAGCGAGTGCATTACCTAGCATGATGATTCGTCAAGGCTAACGTTGCATCATTGCGCTTCACAACGTCTAGAACAAAGTTAATAAAAACGGACAGATGCCGTGTTAGTTATCTGGATAGTTCTATTGACTCCTAACAGCCGTCCTTTGTAATGAGACTTCAGCATAACTCATGAACGGGTAAAGAAGGTCAGCCAAAATAACGTGCAATAGCTCACTATTACTCTTGATTATTGGCTAAAACCTGAAAAATTCCATCCTTTTTTTATCCGTCCCCCGTTATGCTGAGGTCTCGTAATATAAAAAGAAAGCTTTAACGTGGCAAAGCTATGCCGGGCCATGGGAAATTAAGGGCGTATTACAGAAGGCTAAACCCCAAACCAATCAAACCTCCGAATACGCCACCCCAAACAACGAGCCAACCGAGGTGCTGTTTAATCATCCGTTGAATAATTTCTTTCACCATGTCGGGGGTCAATTCGTCGAGTCGCTTTTCAACGATTTCTTCGATATCGTCAACCAAGTCACCGCTGATTTGATGCGCGTTGATACCTTCGTGTATGGCTTCATTAAAAGCCTCGCTTTCGGTCATATCAATTAAAGTAAGACGAATTTTTTTGCAGAAGGGTTCTTTAAGTGGCTCGAGTGCTTCAACACCGCCGACCATTGCAAGCATGCTGCCAAAGGATGACTCGGCAATGGTGTCGACCAAACCTTTAAACAGTTTATCGTAATCGAGGCGGTCTAAAAGTGGCTCGATATTAAATAGCTTTTGAGCGGAATCTTCTTCGCGCTGTAAAAAACGCTCGATGTTTCCCTGTGTAAAAAACTGTCGCATGATGAGATCTTGGATGCTGCGCTTAAACTCTTCGAAATGCGCGGGAATAACGCCAGAACCATATAAAAATGGCACGCGTTCGAATAGCATGTAAATGGCAATCCAATTTGTGACAGCGCCAGATAGAGCAAACACACCAATGGCTTGGATGTTTTCGGCGAATTGCATTACAAAGAAACTCGCTACGATAATGGCGATAGCGACGAGGTTGGTTAATAGGCTTTTATTCATAAAGATTTGCAACAAAGACGGTTGCGTTAAACGAACAAGTAACGCCCCCCCGTTGCAATAACGACGACGGCCAAACCTAAAATCAAATTGACGCCTATAATCATGCGAATTTGAGCGAGGTTTCTGCCAGCCTCTTCCCAGTCATGTTCAATAACAGCCTGGGTTAAGCGTTTGCGAGGGGCGAAAAATAAGTGCATGAACATAAGCGCCATAATAATGCCCGTGCTCATCATGATGTGAATGTGCACGCCCACATTTTTCATGCCGCCAAATTTATTCCAAATAAGCCAGAAACCCGTGCCAATTAAAAGGACAACGGACGCCCAAACCCACGGGAAGAATTTTGCAAACACATTCGACCACAAGGTGAGCCGTTGCGGCGGTTCAAATTGCAAAGCAGCAATGGGACGTAATACAAGGTAGGCGAAAAACATACCGCCGACCCAAATAGTAGCAGACAGTGCGTGTAGACTAATAGCAAGAGGGATCATACATATTCCTTATGGTTTGGTTTGGCCTGCTCAAAAGCAGACATGAGCCGGTTGTGTATTGAACGAACCAAGGTGCTTTCTAAACCTGTAAAAAGGTGATCAGCACCTAAAATTTCAATTTGCCGGAGGAGGGGGTTGTTTTTCTTAATGGTTAACTTTCTTGTAGACGGCCGCTTTTTAACGCTGTCTAAATCCTGAGTACCATAGACATCAAAAATAGGAATGGTGCCACGTAAATGTTCAGGCTCTTCATTATTGACTAGACAGATAAAACCGTCGCCATCAGCTTCCAAACTAATCACTTCGCCAACGATAATGCTTTTTTTAATGTTTTCTGCGACACGCTGTTCGCGTTCCATATTAGATGCGAATGTTAACCCGTTTAAGAAAAGGCAAAACACTAAAAACGTAAATGCGAATAGTCGTTTAGACATGTAAAGCGATAAGTGACCGATTGAATGAAGTGTTTATGGTGCATGACAAAGCGTAAAAAAGCCAGTACGAACACGACTTTAGTGTTAGGGGTGAATTATCTGCCCTATTAATTCACACGTGACCGGTCCTGATTTATTGTGTCCCTATTATAGGTGTAAAGAATGGGCTGGGGGGATTTTCACTAGAGATTAAAACGGATGAGATTTGAATAAGCATTATGAGGGGTATAACAACAAACGGTTAACGCAAGTTCTAGCGACGAATGAGCAAGCTAAAGTAAGCGATGCCATACCGCGCTAAACACATTGAAACAGTTGCTTCATGCTGTAAAGCATAAAACTATTAGCCTAGAGAAGCATTAAATAGATAAAGGGAATTTCAGTCCGAGTCGCAGCAATTGCTGCCGGCTTGAACGGAAGGGCAAGGTACTGTGCCAAAGGAGCAAAAGACACAGCAATCCAGCTCTGTAGGCCTTAGGACCTCGGCGCAAGCTTTGCACTCGTAAAACCATTGGCAAGCATCTGTTGGCATGATTTCTAGTTCGCTATGTCCGCACGATGGACAGTTGATGGTTGATTCCAAGGTGGTGTCGGAACTCATTTTTCACCTCACACTGTTTGTTTGCAGGGCTGATAGCGACCAAGAGTGAAACGATAAGCATTAGCACAATGGCCCTACAATATTTGTGTGCTTCAGACATCGGCCCAAAATAAAAACAAGGTCGCTAAAACCATCTAAGAGCCGACGACGCTTGATAAACCATGGTGGCAAATACCATAGGGCAAGCAATAAAGCGATCGGGTTCACTATATCTAGGACATTTAGGCGGCCTCTGTGATGTGTTGATAATACACCATTAACGCCACTAAATCCAAGCTATCGTGAGAACGATAATAGTGTTAGGAGCAAACTATTTGTCTAAAATATTCAACCTTATGCCAACCTTATATTTGCTCTGGCGAGCATTTTAATTGTAGCTCTTCAATAACGATTTGCCTTAGCTCTAGGTTGATTTCTAGTTCTAAAGCGCGTTTTACTGTGTCTTTGACCAGAAACGTCAGCAAAGCCAGCTTTATGCCTGCGCTGCTTTTATTTAAAGCGCCAGAAGGTGTAGAGCTAGTTAAAGGCTGCTTGTCCACCTAAGTGGGCACAAACACCCAAGAAATGCGGCACAGCAAGAATTTCAGCCTTAGAGATCAAGTGGTTCTTCTGGTTGGTTTTGCCACGAATGCACAATGTACGTTGGCTTTTTTGACACGCTAACGCGACCAGCAATGCACCTTGAATGGCACGTGCCTCACCGCCTAACGATAGCTCTCTTTGCTTTTGGCAAGTCGGCCGGCGCTAAATGAATGGGAATTCGCTTCGTAGAAAATGCAAATTGACCGTTGATAATGACACTGCGCACGCGGTCTTTGCTTTTCTTAACGGCCGCTCACGATAAGCCGACGACAGATAAACCGGGCAAGCTATTAGCAAACTGTGCCTTGACAGTAACCAACTGCGCATTAATCCCAGCGGTGCTACGTGACTCAATGTGGCCAGAGACACTGGAATCCTTGCCTTATTATTGATCCAAAAAAGGCTAAGCTTATTTTTTTACAGTTGTTAACTCTTTAATGGACTTTTCAAGCATATTTAATTTTTCACGGGTTCTTGCAAGAACAGCACTTTGCGTACCGAACTCTTCTCGCGTGAGCAAATCAAAATTCGAGAATTGTTGTTGCAAAACAACTTTAAAGTTCTTTTCAAGCTCTCCTTTCATATTGCTGAGCCCTTCAGGAAGTTGTTTGCTGAAAACTTTGGCGAGTTTTTCTATGTCGTTTGTGTCAATCACTGTTTTTTCAATACTTTGGAGTGTAAATGTTGGTTAATTTATGAAACGAAGCTATTTGGTGCAAAATGAAGCGCGTTTGTCTTAATTCAGTGCATGTTTTGTTGTTTTATTACCAGTAAAGCAATCATTAATCAGTTATTTGTGTTATTCTAGCAACATGATTATTCACGTTGCGTGTTGGTACTTTGTACCGCATAAAACATATCATAAACGAAACTAATTAAAAGGGTTAAAAATGAAATTATTAAAAATAACGGCAATTGCTAGCTTATTAGCAGCTTCCGGCGCAGCAAGTGCTGTAGAAATCAGCGGCAACGTTGCTTTAACAACAGACTATGTATGGCGTGGTATTTCACAAACAGACGGTTCACCTGCTATTCAAGGTGGCTTTGATGCGGGCTTCGGCAATGGTTTATACACCGGCATTTGGGCTTCAAATGTTGACTTTGGCGGTGATGAAAGCATGGAGTTAGACGTGTATGCTGGTTGGGCTGGTGAGTTCAAAAGTGTTGGTGTTGATATCGGTGTTTTACATTATGCATACCCAACTTCTGCACCTGACACCGACTTTACTGAAGCTTATGCAGGCTTATCTTATGGTCCCGCTTCTTTAACGCAATATTTTGGTTTTGATGCTGGCAGTGATGACATCGGCGATGTAGATTTTGGCAACTACACAGATCTGGGCTTGGACCTTGGTGAATACAATGGTATTACATTGGCTGTGCACGCTGGTCATTACGATCGTAAAAGTGGGTCAGACGACTATTGGGACTGGAGGCTAGCGGCTTCAACAAGTCTGTTTGGTGTTGATTGGGAAGTGGCGTACTCAGATGTTGATAACGCAAATGAAGATAGGAATGATGATCCTAACTTGGTATTGACTGTTTCTAAGTCTTTATAAGCTAAGCGGCCATTTGTGTAAAAACGCTCCTCTTTACAGAGGGGCGTTTTTTATGCGAGCAGTAAAAATATTAAGATAAATGAGGGTTTAGCCATCGGCACCATTATGGTGCTGAAAATCATAAATTTAAAAGAACGGAAATTTAAAAAGATACTAAGATATTGAAATATATGCTGATTATTAGATTGGCATGTTATTTGCTTGATAGATGGTGTCAATAAGACATTTTAGAATAAAGAGGAATAATAATGAAACTAGTAACAGCTGTATTAAAGCCTTTTAAATTAGATGATGTGCGTGAAGCGTTATCTGATGTAGGCGTATCTGGCATTACCGTCACCGAGGTAAAAGGTTTCGGTCGTCAGAAGGGGCATACTGAACTGTATCGTGGTTCTGAGTATGTGGTGGATTTTTTGCCAAAAGTAAAAGTTGAAATTGCATTGTCTGACGATCAAGTTGAACAAGCAGTGGACGCAATTATTAAAGCGGCAAATACGGGGAAAATTGGAGACGGCAAAATCTTTGTCACAGAACTTGAAAAAGTCGTTCGTATCCGTACCGGTGAAACTGGCGCAGAAGCGCTTTAAATTTAGATAGAGGATATAAACGTGGATATAAACGCGAATAATATATTAGAACTACAATATGCGGTCGATACCTTTTACTTTTTGGTCTGCGGCGCGTTAGTAATGTGGATGGCAGCCGGCTTTTCAATGTTAGAAGCAGGACTGGTTCGTTCAAAGAACACAGCCGAGATTTTAACCAAGAACGTTGCGCTATTCGCAATCTCTTGCATCATGTATTTGGTATACGGCTACGAAGTCATGTACGGCGGCGGTGTTATGTTAAGTGGTATTGAGCTTGATGGCGCGGCAACAGCAGATGCGTTAACAGCGACTGTTTTAGCAGAATCACAAGAAGCTGGATTCGATGGCGGCTCTGTTTATGCAAACGCATCAGATTTTTTCTTCCAAGTGGTGTTCGTTGCCACAGCGATGTCTATCGTTTCGGGCGCGGTTGCAGAGCGCATGAGGCTTTGGTCTTTCTTGGCGTTTGCTGTTGTGATGACAGGCATTATCTACCCAATGGAGGGGGCGTGGACTTGGAATGGCGAGGACGTTTTTGGCTTGTATAACTTGGGCGACCTTGGGTTCTCAGATTTTGCTGGTTCAGGCATTGTGCATATGGCAGGTGGGGCAGCTGCGTTAGCGGGTGTTATTTTGCTAGGCGCACGTAAAGGCAAGTATGGCCCAAATGGCGAAATCACACCAATTACAGGTGCAAACCTACCGTTAGCGACATTAGGCACATTCATTCTATGGATGGGTTGGTTTGGTTTTAACGGTGGTTCTGTGCTTAAACTGGGCGATATCGCTAGTGCAAACTCAGTAGCGATGGTCTTCTTAAACACAAACGCGGCGGCGGCCGGTGGTGCGATGGCGGCATTAATCGTTGCTCGTATAATGTTTGGCAAAGCTGATTTAACGATGCTACTAAACGGCGCATTGGCTGGTCTTGTCGCGATTACCGCTGAACCTTCAACACCGACTGCATTAGAAGCTACTTTGTTTGGTGCCGCTGGCGGTGTATTAGTCGTGTTCTCTATTCTTGCATTAGATAAAATGAGAATCGATGACCCTGTTGGTGCGATTTCAGTTCACGGCACATGTGGTTTGTTAGGCCTTTTATTAGTACCTTTAACAAACGACGCCGTGAGCTTCTCTGGGCAATTGATTGGTGCGGCGACTATCTTTGGATGGGTGTTCGTATCTAGCTTTATTGTTTGGGGCGCTCTGAAAGCGGTTATGGGGATACGCGTATCAGAAGAAGAAGAATACGAAGGCGTTGACCTTAGTGAATGTGGTCTGGAAGCATACCCAGAGTTTACTAATAAGTAGTCTCGCTTTTAAGTGGTAATAAAAAAGGGCGCCTATGGCGCCCTTTTTTTTGTTGTCTTTATTTACCTTGCCTCAGCACTATTCAGTTTTACAAGGCTCTGCGCTGAGGTTGTTATAGCTAAATGGAGCAGAAGCGTTTTTCCTTCAACGGCGCACCTTTTATTGCCTCGCGGTTTGTTTCAGGCAAACCATAAACAGCCTGCTCCAATAACTCTGGACAAACATGGCTCGCACCGTACCATTTCTCCCACTCAGCAACATCTTTTAGCCTAAAGTCTGCGGATAAATCAATGACTTTGATACCTGCATCCAATAGATTTTTCGCCATATACATAGCCGTTGCATTGGGCGTGGCAAAAAACACCACGTCGCAAGTCGTAAGATTTTCAATGATAGGTTCGACAAAGCATAAATCGTTAAATCCACGCAGGTTCGGATACACCGCGTCAACTTGCAAGCCTTTTTCCGCGCGAGACGTCACCACTTGAACGCTTGCCTTCGGGTGCATAGCCAGCAACCTGAGTAATTCAACTCCGGTGTACCCTGTACCACCTACAATACCTACCTTTATCACGCTGCAACCTCATTTAATGAAACCAGGTGACAGAACAAACGCCTGCTCAGCACATTTAAGAGGCATTATGGGCTTGGCAGAACACGATTTATGGGGCTGGGCAAAAATGCAACCGTTTATGGTTTAGCTGCCATGGCTGCGAACATTCGCAAAGGAGCTAAGTTTTTAACGCTCTACGGTATACCAGAGCAAAGTTATGCGGGGTAACTGTGTCAAAAATCAGGGAAAAGCACTAAAACCAGGAATGAAATCGATTTTTTAGGCATTAAATGACCTAAAAGCAACGTAATTGACGGAAAAATAGGGGAAGTCTCATGAAGGTGGATAAAGTTGTTGGGTTACACTGTCAGCGCTAGCACCGCCAGTGCACGCACCTCCGGTCAGTGCCGGCGGTGTAAGTACACGTACTGAGGTCTCACCCTATAAACGTTTCCAATTATATGCCACATCGTGAGGGCTATGGTTGTCGTCTCGTTAGCTCTCTCCACGCAGCCATTCCACTTCGGTTTTCTTGGCTGTTAAACAAATTAGGGGATGACTCTTGTTTTACAAGCACGCTTAAATGCTTCTCTAAACTTACTACCACCATCCACCTCAATAGAGAGTAATAAGGAGATGATCTATCAGCGAGTCAAGAGAGCGCCTTGCAGTGCAACTGTCGAGAGTAGCTACGTATGATCGTTGTTCCTGTGATGAGGCATGTCGTGAGGGTACAGCCTTCTGTGAAGCTAACGCCCATGTGATCAACCTACATCAACTTACTAGATTGTTTGGCTTTCATAGTATAACGCCAGCGCTTTACGTGTTACTTAAATCCGCATATTCGCTTTGGCTTAACCTGGCCGAAGTAAAACGTGACAGGAATAGTACGACCGCAGATGATTTGCTAATTGTTACCCCTTTGGATAATGTGATGGGGTTGAGCTTGATTCCTTTGATGAGCAAGCTTGGAAACGAGACAAAAAAATGAGGACACTTTGTCCTCATTTTTCCTCGGGTTTTGTTATCTACTGACTAAAACTTGAGATCGATACGTAACTGTATGCTGTCGTCCGTTTGTTTATGCTCACCTATTAAGTCTAGGTTCAATCTGGAATCTATTGCCCAGCGCGCGCCTATATTATAGCTTTGCGTGTCGTTTGTCATATTTAAGCCAGCGTAAGGGGTCAATAAGCCACGGCCAAAGAATCCAGGTAGTCCGTAACCTAGCTCGGTGTTTAACTGTAGGCCTCTACTGCCGTTGCTATCCTCATCGTTTGCATAGTCAGTGATGGCTAATGGTTGCCATATTCTATCGGCAACATTGCTTGGGGTGTCGCCCCAGGCTGGTTGTAGGCTTAACCACAGACCTTGACCGCTGCTGTTAGCTCGGTATTTGACCAGACCGCTGAGTCCCCATTCTTTGTAATTTGACTCATGTGCCAGTAAACCGTGCGCACGTAGTTCCATTTCCAGCCCTTGTGGGTTGCTGTAACGGTAGCTACCTGCTAACTCTACGCCACCGCCTGTCTCATCACCACTGCCATCGTCATAGAGTATTCCCAGTTCTATGGATGGGCTGATGCTAGCACCGCTGGCTAGGGTGTGGTTATGACTGCCTTCTAATGCGATACGGTAACGATGAGCGTCTATGGACAATGCTTTGGCATCGGTTAAATCGCTTTTATCCACCTTAATATTAGATAGCGAGACCTCGCCTTTAAGGCGCAAGGTGGTGGTGCCAGACAGATTTAGCCAGCTATTGCTGGATAATAAATCACCACTACCACCAAACGCTAGACTGTATAACTCGGTGTCACGGCTGCTTTTGGTTTCGACGGTATTGATTTTATCGCTAATTTCTACCTCGCCTTGACCATAGCCGAATGTGCCCCATACCCGTCCGCCTTGTGATAAATCATAACCAAGATAGGGATGGACGCTGGTTAGCGTATTGGTTAAGGTGTTATTGTCGTTATTTGCGCCATCGCGTTTATAGTCAATATCGCCTTCGCTGTAAGACACAGCAGCGCCTGCGACTAGGTTTCGGCTTAGACGGGCATCAATACCCACGCTACCACCGACTATTTCACCTTCCCAGTCAACACCAGAGGCATCATCCGAAAGATTAAGGTAATCACCACTACCCCATAGCGTCATATTATTAGCACCGTAGTTATTATCCCCCGCTACGTTCAGCGGTATGAGGAAAGAG
This sequence comes from Cycloclasticus sp. symbiont of Poecilosclerida sp. N, assembly GCA_002101205.1. Taxonomy (GTDB): domain Bacteria; phylum Pseudomonadota; class Gammaproteobacteria; order Methylococcales; family Cycloclasticaceae; genus Cycloclasticus. The sequence goes on from LWTM01000075.1 coordinate 179,077, forward strand.
GAATTATTAAGCATTTGCTTAATATCCAAGCCGTCTTGTAACGCGGTGCGAGCATTATTATTGATGAGCTCTTGCAAGGTTGAGCTACCACCTAGATTAAGGCGGGCGTCTGTGCTTGCAGATGCGTCTAATGCTTGGTCAATACGGTTGCTGATATTGTCCACTGTTATTTTTGTTGTTGCTCTGAGCAGTTGTGGTAAAACCGCGTTTAGTACTTGTGTTCCGTCAACTGTGGCAGTAGTGACGGTGATCGCCACAGTGGCCATGTCGGTGCCTGCAGCATTGGTTGCAGTGATGATGTAAGGCACCTCATCGGCAACGGCTGTTGGGGTGCCGGAGATGGTGCCAGTGGTGCGGTCAAAGCTCAGGCCATTTCCGATAGGTGGGCTGATAGGTGGGCTAATGGTATAACTGACTACTGTGCCCCCTGTTGAGTCAATAGTCACAGGGACGATAGCCGTGCCTACCACTGCCTTTACTATAGAGACACTGGTGGCGATAGCTGGGAGTTCGGGCAGGGTGACGGTGATGGTCACAGTGGCCGTGACAGGGGCAGTGCCTGGAACATCGGTTGCAGCATTGTTTGCAGTGATGGTGTAAGGCACCTCATCGGCAACGGCTGTTGGGATTCCGGAGATGGTGCCGGTCATGGTGCTAAAACGCAGCCCATTTTCGATTGCTGGGCTAATGGTATAACTGCTTACTGTGCCCCCTGTTGAGTCAATAGTCACATCGGTGATGGCCGTGCCTACGACTGCGTTTACTATAGAGACACTGGTGGCGATAGCTGGGAGGGGGGGCAGGGTGACGGTGATGGTCACAGTGGCCGTGTTGGTGCCTGCAGTATTGGTTGCAGTGATGATGTAAGTCACCTCATCGGCAACGGCTCTTGGGGTGCCGGAGATGGTGCCGGTCGTGGTGCTAAAACTCAGACCAATCTCACTGATTTCTGGGCTAATGGCATAACCACTGGCTACTGTGCCCCTTGTTGAGTCAATAGTCACAGGGACGATGGCCGTGCCTACGACTGCGTTTACTATAGAGACACTGGTGGCGATAGCTGGGGCACTCAGAGCACGGTTCAAGGTAAGGGTGTAGGTTTGTTCTGTCGTGCCGTCTTCGGCAGTCACTACAATTCTAATGATGTTGGCACCATCGGCCAGTCCAGTGACTCTGCCAGTGCCTGCATCGACTGTCAAAGCACTGCCGTCTGCCGTCGTACCACTAACGGCAAAGGTGGCAGGGTACCGGTAGTGAGCCTCGGCTCTACCCTTAAGCTGGTTACTGTGTTGCGAATGCTGGCGGTATAGTTAAGCCTGTCGCTGTTAAAGGCTAAGGCGACGCCTGCGTCTCTAAGGACTAGACCGCTCAAGGTGGCAACGTTACTGGCAACATCAACGCTAAGCGTATTGGAAGCTGCATTGCCATTGGCTGCCGTATCTTCTGCTTTACTTGCAGGCACTGCCACGGTGATTGTAGCACCTTCCGATCCCGCCTGTGGCGTGATGGTCGCAGTGTACAGGAGTGGATTGATACCATCTACGACTGGGGCGCTTGCCGTGCCCCTTGTCACTGTAATATCGTCCACACTATCAAAGCCGGTGACAGCCTCACTAAAGGTGAAGGTGACGGTAAAGTCGTCGCTGACTGTGACTGGGGTTGCCAATCCGTCTGACCGCATAATAGTTACAGTTGGGACAGTCGTATCGGCAGGTGTCGCAGGGGTGACAGTGATGGTCACTGCGTTGGTCGATGCCAGACCACCTGAATCGGTAACGGTCAACCTGAATGTCAGTGCAGTACCTACCGCTAAACCTGCTGGCACCCTGAAAGTCGGGGCTATCGACGTGGGTGTGTTCAGCCCTATGCCCGCACCTGACTGACTGCCGGTTGGGGAAGTCTGCGTCCAGACATAGCCCAAAGCTCTGTTTGCGGCGTCGTCCTCAGCATCTCTACTGTCAGAGCCGACAAGGGTCACCGTTGCACCTACAACCGCATTTTGTGCCACGCCTACATTGGCAACCGGTGCCGTATTGGGGGTGGTGGGGGTGGCCGGGTCGGGTGTCACTGTAATTTGCACTGTATCGGCGGCACTGCGCTGACCATTATCATCCACCGTCAAGGTAAAGTCGTAGGTCGTTATGGTGCTCACGTCAGGGGCAGTAAAGCTGGGTCCTATACTATCGGGATTGGTTAATACAATGGCGCTATCAACTGAGACCCACCGATGCCCTGTTGCTGCTGCGCCGCCAAGCCGGCCGCTTGCACTACCATCCAAGGTCACCTCTGCATCGGCTACCACTTGCTGATCAGGCCCTGCATCTGCCAGCGCATTGACATTGATAGTGACATGATCATTTGCCGAGCGCACGCCCTGACTATCGGCAACCATCAGAGAAAAAGTCAAGGCATAATCGCCACCCGGAGCCTGTGGTCGGGGTGCCGTCACTGTCAGCTGTTGTGAGCGCGTGTCTGTTAAGCCGGCACGCGGACCTGCGCCAACCTGCTGCCAGAAGAAAGTATCTATCGGGCGGCCTTCTGGGTCATCTTCCAAGTCTACGCCCGCACCGCTGAGCGTAACCACGGTATTTTCATCTACTGCTTGATCTTCGCCAGCCATTGCAATAGGCACTTTATTGGGAGCCTCTGAGCGCTCAACCACAGTGAGCCTGAATCGTTGTTCTAGTTGGACAGAATCAGTGACGGCACTGTCTTGAACTAGGTATCCAAACACGACCGTGCCTAAGGCGGTTGGCGTCCCGTCAATGGTCGGCGGAGTAAACCGCGCATCTGTCTCGACGTTTAATCCGGCTGGCACTGTACCCTCGATACTAATTGCATACGATGGTCGTCCCGGATTCCGAAGGGCGGCTGGTAACGTCAGGCTAAAAGGCTCACCCCGAAAGATAATAATGTCATCGATGAATGGCAAGCCAATGCTTCTATCTGGACTCACGGCTAAAGTGAACTCATCGGTAACCGTGTGTTCCCCATCGCTTACTGCCACTCTAAAAATAAACGACACTCCGAAAAGAGCGGTCTGCAGATCCGCACAACAATTCCTCAATGCTTCCACGGAGGGTGTTTGAAACAATGCTTCCGCCTGATCTGTTTGTGTAAAACTATACGTACTAGGGGTCAGCCCCCCGGGAGTATTCCCGCCATTATCTTCTATGCCTGCTATGCTCCATTCATAGGTTAACGGTCTGCCTTCCGGGTCTGTATAGGTGGCGACTAACGGCACAAGATCGGAACCGGTGGCAAAACTACCTGTGTTACCAGTCCCAACAGTACCACCCCGTATAATTCCGCTTGGTGGCTCATTACTAGCCAGCACCCTCAGCCGCACCTCAACCGGTGGCGATTGCAAAGCACCCTCTGTGACCACCAAACGAAACTCCAGATCACTGTCGGCTATCAGGTTCGGCACATTAAAACTTGCCTGTACGCTAGTGGCACCGCGTATCTCCACCTCTTCACCGCCAATCTGCGTCCATTGATAACCCAAGGTGCCGTCGGCGGCAGCGGCACTGCTGGTGCTAGCATCCAGAATAATCTGGGCAGTGTGGGTATCAGCCGCCTCAGCTTGGCTAATGGTCGCCATCGCAGTTGGTAAACCTGAGTTTGGCGTGGCACTTTCGATGACTGAATAAGCACCATCGCCGTTAGTGTTTATCGCACGGACGCGATAAAAATACGCAACCCCCGCAGTCAAGCTGGTATCAATATAAGTTGTCGCCAATGATTGCACTGGCACAACCATAGTGTTGACACCGATAGAGAAGCCTAAGTCGGTGGCGCGTTCAACCTGATAGGCAGTCAAGGTTGAATCTCCAATTTCTAATGGAGACTCCCATTCCAGCTTCAAGCTCTGCTCGTCTAAGGCATAGACCTGCAAGCCGGTTACCTGACCCGGAAGGGGATGCGAGTTTGCCTGTGCGCTCCCTTGTTGCGTAAACAGCACGCATAGCAAACCGCCTAACAGTAAACGGCACATGGCATTGCATCGCTTTTTTATCCATCGCTCGTGGCTTATTCTTGCTGTCATCATCCTATGCCGACTCATAAATTCCATAAATGTAGATTTAAGCACTATAGCATTAATAATAGGAAAATGGAAATGTTTAATCGTAGTCTATTCCCTATTTATGCTACTTATTAAAATGAAACGTTGAGGCGGTGTTGAGAATGATTTTTTGTCTGTCGTGTTTTAACAAAATTCATTGCCGATTCAATGAGTTGTGCTGCCAGCACTAGCACTGTCAGCGCTAGCACCACCAGTGCACGTGCTGAGGTCTCACCTTGTCAATAACGCTTGAACTTCACGATACTTTGAAGCCGTTTTATCCACAATTTCAGCAGGTAAAGCCGGCCCAGGATTTGTTTTATCCCAAGCCAGCGTTTCTAGATAGTCACGTACAATTTGCTTATCAAAACTGGCGGGGCTGGTGCCTACTTTATAAGCCTTTGCATCCCAAAAACGTGATGAATCCGGTGTTAATACTTCATCAATCAAGTGAAGAACGCCGTTATCATCTAGGCCAAATTCAAATTTGGTATCGGCAATAATAATGTTTCGTTCATATGCATATTCAGCTGCCGTGTTATACAGCGTTAAGCTGATATCGCGTACTTGTTTAGCCAGGTCTTCGCCCAGCACCTCTATAGCCTGTTCATAAGAAATATTTTCATCATGATCACCAACCGCCGCTTTAGTTGAAGGTGTGAAAATCGCTTCTGGCAATTGAGAGGCTTGTTGCAGGTTGTCTGCCAATTGAATGCCGCAAACTTTCCCTGATTTTTGATAGTCCTTCCAACCAGAACCAATTAAGTAACCGCGAACGATAGCTTCGATGGGCAACGGCTTTAGTTTCTTAACGATGATGCCGCGCTTTTCAAGGCATTGGCAGTCCTGCTCATTATCAAGTACATCGCGTAGTGTTAAATCAGAAAGCTGATTTGGAACGAGGTGTTGCAATTTTTCAAACCAAAAATTAGACACTTCGTTAAGTACAATGCCCTTTCCTGGGATAGGGTCAGGTAGAATAACGTCAAAGGCGGACAGGCGATCTGTCGTTACAATCAGCATGTGCTGGTCATCAATGTCGTAAATGTCGCGGACTTTGCCTTTATGAATCATAGCTAGACTTTTTAGGTTAGCGTCTAACAGGGAAACTGGAATAGTCATTTGATTATTTGCCTTGTGAAAAAGTTGCTAATCATCTAATTTTATTAATAATTTTGCAAGCAAAAGGTGTGAAACGATGAGTTGGATAGGAAAATTATTGGGCGGCATATTTGGCTATATGACGTTTGGCACATGGGGCTTCTTATTGGGCGTTTATATCGGCCATAAGTTTGATACTGGCAGGGCGCAAAACCCATTTGACCCTGAGCGCCAACAAAAGATTAAGAAAGTTTTCTTTAAATCGACGTTTGCCATCATGGGTCATATTGCCAAAGCGGATGGGCAAGTGTCGAAAGAAGAAGTTCAAATGGCTCAGCGTGTTATGGCGCAAATGGATTTATCGGAACAGATGAAACGCGATGCGATTGCTGAGTTTAATCGTGGCAAGTCCTCAGGTTTTAATTTGGATGTGGAGTTAGACGCGTTTAAGCAAGGTTGTCAGTATCAAAAAAATCTTATCCGTATCTTTATTGAAGTACAGCTTCAAGGAGCGTTTGCAGACGGTGTGTTAGATGACGTAGAAGATAAAATTTTACGGCATATCTGTAGCCGAGTCGGTATCCCAGCGTTTGTGTATGAGCAGTTAAAAACAATGCTTGGCGCGAGTCAACGTGGTGGTTCGCACCAACAGCGTGGCGCAACGCCGCAAGAGGCTTACGCAATTTTGGGGGTCGACGAGTCAGCAACGGATAAAGACGTTAAAAAAGCCTATAGGCGACTGATTAGCCAACATCACCCAGATAAACTAGTGTCGAAGGGATTGCCTGATGAGATGATGACGATAGCAAAAGAGAAAACACAACAAATAACCGAAGCGTATGACACGATTCGAGCAGCGCGAAAGTAAATACTTATTGTGAATTGATAAATTAAATTATGAGGAGAAGTTATGCCACTATCATAATGTGGTTTCAGAAATTGATATGCACGAGTTAACTAATACGGTTAATCAAGCAAAAAGAGGTATCAACGCGCGACGACTCCAAAGGAATAAATGCGACGCCCGATCTGACCGACAATGATGTAACAATGATAAGTGAATCCAAATACTAATTGGGCAAATGTTAGCTATTTACCGTATTAAGCTCTCTCGTCGCGGTGTCGATGCAGATTGGATGGATGTGCAAAACAGCAAATAGTTTGGCTTGAAAGTAAAGCAAAAAATTATGGGTCATGACAAGTTAAGCATGGGTATTACCATGCTCTAAAGTAGTGTTGTCACTATAAAAAACAAGTATACGAACCGTTCGCGCATTTCAAAGAAGTTGTTAGAGAACTTATTCGGTACTTTTCTATCGACTTAAACGTCAGCTAAATAGCTAAATTAACGTTACTTAGCCGCCAAACGACCAACACTTAATTTGACGGCGATTAGATCTCGAATAGTCATTTTTTGTGAGCAAGAATTTTCTTGCTTTAGCAGGACAAATTAAAGTTGATGAAAGCGACTTAAGCCAGAAGACAAGGTTTATACTCAGACAGTCCCAAACGCCTCAGCATCAACATTACAGCCGATTATATGGGGAAAGGCCGATATCAATAGTGTTATTCATTTTGATGGTTGGCGCGGTATAATAGACTTATCTATCTTTGGTTATAAGAAGCATTTTAGGGCGCATCGTGGCCAAAATGAGTTTTTTAGAGGTACGAGTCATATCAATGGAATTGAGTCGTTGTGGGCTATGCTAAAATGCGACGGGTGCAGTTTAAAAGGATGGATAAAGGTATGTTCAATTTACACCTTAAACAGTGTGAGTTTAGGTTTAATAATCGAGAGCAAGGTCTATACAATATTTTGCTCAAAAGGTTCAAAAAAGAGCCGCTTAACTTGGCATGGTCCAAAAACATTATTGTACTGGGTGTTCCACAAGCTAAGCAAGTCCGCATGACTTTACATAATTCTTCGTGGATTATTGAACAATAGCTTCGGTGTTTTATGAATAAGAGTAAACGCCAAGAGATTTTCGAACGGCTAAACAAAGCAATTCCAGACCCAAGAACCGAGCTCAATTACAGTTCGCCTTTTGAATTGCTTATTGCTGTTATTCTCTCTGCTCAAGCAACGGATAAAGGCGTAAATAAAGCGACTGCAAAACTATATCCCATAGCCAACACGCCCCGCACTATTTTTGACCTTGGTGAGACTGGACTAAAAAAATATATTAAAACCATTGGCCTGTTTAACACCAAAGGCAGCAACATCATAAAAACCTGTAAAATGTTGATGGAGTTGCACGAAAGCAATATCCCGCAAACACGCATAGAACTTGAAGCTTTACCCGGCGTAGGTCGAAAAACAGCAAACGTTGTTTTAAATACTGCCTTTGGCGTACCTACGATTGCTGTCGATACGCATATTTTTAGAGTGAGCAATCGCACCAAAATTGCTGCCGGAAAAAGCGTATTAGACGTTGAAAAAAGACTTGAAAAAAACGTGCCTAAGGCATTCAAGCTTAACGCACATCATTTGCTGATCCTGCATGGCAGATATACTTGTATCGCTCGCAAGCCAAGGTGCGGCTCATGTGTGATTGAAGACTTATGTGAATTTAAACAAAAAACCAGTCTCTAGGTATTGGATATTATTGAGGCCTAAATACGCATTGCAGCGCTATTTCAAGTATTACACGTTAAACCAATTTACAAAGTTAATTGGTGTTGCAAGTTTTTTAAACTTTCCATGGTCTAGTAAATCGCATATAGTTAACCAGTCAGCTCTTGTCCGCTCTTTGTGCAAGATGTCTGGATTTACAGTTCGTACTTTTATTATAACAAAAGGATATTTTATGAAAAACTCTACAAAAAAACCATTAGTCGCGGCTTTAAGCGCCGCATTCGTAACATCTATAGCATTTGCTCCTGCAGCAAACGCTGACACAAGCCCATTCGGCGCAACTGAACTTGAAACTGGCTACATGGTTCTTGCTGAAGGCAAGTGTGGCGAAGGCAAATGTGGTGACAAAAAGAAATCCGAAGCTAAATGTGGCGAAGGCAAATGTGGTGACAAAAAGAAATCCGAAGCTAAGTGTGGCGAAGGCAAATGTGGCGACAAAAAGAAATCCGAAGCTAAGTGTGGCGAAGGCAAATGTGGCGACAAAAAGAAATCCGAAGCTAAGTGTGGCGAAGGCAAATGTGGCGACAAAAAGAAATCCGAAGCTAAATGTGGCGAAGGCAAATGTGGCGACAAAAAGAAATCCGAAGCTAAGTGTGGCGAAGGCAAATGTGGTTCTTAAGTCAGTAAGTTAATTTAGAATGATGACAAGTACCTTTCCAGTTAATGGAGCAGGTCTCGGATTAAGGCGAGCCTTCATCGGCTCGCTATCTGAGCGACCTCCCAACAATGTCGATTTTTACGAAATCGTGCCTGAAAACTGGATTCGTATTGGCGGGAGTTTTGGCAAACAACTGCGTGCCTTAACGGAACAATTCCCCTTTGTTACTCACGGCTTATCACTCAGCTTGGGTAGCCCAGATCCAATTGATGTAGCGTTTGTGCGCGATATTCGCGACTTTTTAAAACTCCATCAAATTGAAACTTATACCGAACACCTCACGTACTGTAGTGATGGCGGACATATGTACGACTTAATGCCCATCCCGTTTACTGAAGAAGCGGTTAATTACGTGGCTGATAGGATTATTCAAGTACAAGATATTTTAGGCAAACAAATCGCTATCGAGAACGCCTCTTACTACGCGGCCCCAGGTAAAGAGATGGAAGAAATTGATTTCATTAATGCCATTATTAAAAAAACCGACTGCAAATTACTGATGGACATCAATAATATTTACGTTAACAGCGTTAACCATAAGTACAGTGCTGAGAAGTTTTTATCCGCGCTGCCTGGTGACCGTATCAGTTATGCGCATATTGCTGGGCACTATAATGAATCTGAAGATATCATCATTGATTCACATGGTGCGAAAGTCATTGACCCTGTTTGGCAATTACTCGACACCGCTTACGACCATTTCGGCGTGTTCCCCACCTTACTAGAACGCGACTTCAACATCCCCCCGCTTACCGACTTACTGGAAGAAGTTGACCTTATTCATCAAGCTCAACTGAATTATGAATCACGACAAAACCAAAAACGTGCAACAGGATAACACCCCCTCTTTCATTCGAACACAGCGCCAGTTCACTCAGTACATACGCGACCCTAAAAATTCGCCGAAACCAACGGACATTGAAGGCCGTCGCATGGATATATATCGCGACCTGTTGTTTACTAATATTTCAAACGTTTTAAGCGATGCCTTTCCTGTTCTTAAAACCATATCAGACCATGAGTACTGGGAAGAGCTTTGTCGAAATTTCTTTACGCACCACCAAAGCCATAGCCCATACTTCTCTGAAATATCACAAGAGTTCATCCAATTCTTACAAACAGAACGTCTTCAAAATCCTTTGGCAGAAAAGGACTTCCCTTTTCTACTGGAGCTTGCCCACTACGAATGGACAGAGTTGTACGTTTCAATCGCTGAAGAAGACGAAACAAACAGTAACATTAGCAAGGAGCTAGACAACGAAATTCTTACTGTAAGTAGTACCGCCTTATCGCTGGCATATACTTACCCTGTCCATAAAATATCAGCCGATTTTTTACCCACGGAGCCTGCTGAGCAGCCCACATACCTTGTGGTCTACAGAAGCGCCGATAACTGCGCATCTTTCTTAGAAACAACCGACACGACACACGCGCTACTAACAGCTCTAAGCGACAATACTGAGTTAACCACGAGAGACCTTTTGTCTAAACTAGCTCAAGATCTCCAGCACCCTAACCCACAAGTTGTTATTGATGGTGGCTTAACTATTTTGGAAGACTTCATTTTACGAAGCATCGTTGTTATCACAAGCCATTAATTTCTGGCACACCTTCCCTTTCCCCCAATACGCTTTCTAATGAGCTCATTCGTGTAACCGCTTATAATGCCCTTTTAGCGAACAAAGTATCGGCCAACTCATGAGTAACTCAGCATCTCTTTTCGACCAAGCACAACAAGCCATCCCCGGCGGCGTTAACTCACCTGTTCGTGCCTTTAAAGGCGTCGGTGGAGAACCTGTCTTTATCGATCACGCAAAAGGTGCATATATTGTCGATACCGACGGCAAACAATATATTGATTATGTTGGCTCTTGGGGCTCTATGGTGCTTGGGCATAGCCATTGTGAAGTGATTGAGGTTATTAAAAATGCCGCTGAAAAAGGTCTTAGTTTTGGCGCACCCACTATTATCGAAACAACCATGGCCAAGAAGATTTGTAGCCTAATGCCTTCTATTGAAAAAGTACGCATGGTTAGTTCCGGCACAGAAGCCACGATGAGCGCTATTCGTTTAGCCCGTGGTTTTACCGGGCGAGATAATATTATTAAGTTCGAAGGCTGCTATCACGGCCACTCGGACTGTTTACTGGTCAAGGCAGGCTCAGGCGCACTGACCTTTGGCGTGCCCAGTTCTCTGGGTGTACCTACCTCACTGGCTAATCACACATTTACATTACCTTTTAATGATGTCAATGCAGCAAGCGAGGTCTTAAAAAATAAAGGCAACAGTATTGCCTGCATTATTGTTGAACCCGTTGCTGGTAATATGAACTGCGTCCCACCTAAAGCAGGGTTTCTTGAGCATCTAAGAACGCTATGTGATCAATACGGTATTGTCTTGATTTTCGACGAGGTAATGAGTGGTTTTCGCGTTGCTTTGGGCGGCGCTCAGCAGGTCTACAACGTAAAGCCCGACTTAACCACGTTGGGTAAAGTAATCGGCGGCGGGGTGCCCGTTGGCGCATTTGGTGGCCGCGCAGATATTATGGCGCAACTGGCACCGGAAGGCCCTGTCTATCAAGCTGGCACTCTATCAGGCAATCCCTTAGCAATGTCCGCGGGTTTAAAAACACTCGAATTGGTGAGCGAACGTGGCTTCTACGAACAACTCAGTAAACGAACAACTCACCTATTAGGTGGCTTGAAAGAACTGGCTAATGAGGCCAATATTCCATTTACAACTAACCAAGTGGGCGGCATGTTCGGCTTATTCTTTTCAAACGATGAAAATATCAGCCGTTTTGAACAAGTCATGCAGTGCGACCAAGAACGTTTTAAACAATTTTTTCACCTTCTGCTAGATCAGGGCGTTTATCTTGCCCCATCGGCCTTTGAAGCAGGCTTTATGTCAGCCGCACATAACGAACAAGATATTAACGACACTTTAGCTGCCGCAAAAAGAGCCTTTGCGCAACTCGCATGATCAACACCGTAAAACCCAACCAAATATACAAGCTCACCCAATACGAAAAACTAGGTGGTGAGGCAGGTGTTCGACGACTTGTTAAATATTTCTATCAGACCATGCATAACGTTGCTGAAGTTAAAGCCATTCGTGATATGCACGCATCCGACCTAGGCGAAGCGGAAGAGAAGCTCTATTTATTCTTAAGCGGCTGGCTAGGCGGACCCTCTTTATATATTGAAAAACATGGAGACCCTCGTTTACGGGCTCGTCATTTATCTTTTTCTATCGGCACTAAAGAACGCGACCAATGGCTGCATTGTATGGACCAAGCATTAGCTAAAGTGGATATTGATAAACCCATGCACGATGAATTGATGCAAGCATTTTTTAATACGGCAGACTTTATGCGTAACAAGTCTGAGCAATAGTAAGCATCATGTTCGCTGATATTCTAAACGTCATCATCCAATGGGTTACTGATTACCCCTTATGGTCTGGCGCGATTATCTTCTTAGTCGCCATGCTAGAGTCGCTCGCTATTATTGGCGTTGTCGTGCCCGGTGTTGCCATTATGTTTGCTATAGGCACATTAATCAGTAACGGCACTCTCGACATGTTCACCACAACCCTATGGGCTGCGGCAGGCGCATCTGTTGGAGATGGCCTTAGCTTTGCTTTAGGTAAGCATTACAAAGATAAAATTCACACCATACCGTGGTTTAAGAAGCGTCCAGATGTTCTCAACAAAGGACATGTTTTTTTTGAAAAATACGGCGTGCTCAGTATTTTAATTGGCCGCTTTGTCGGACCTATTCGCGCCGTTATCCCTCTGGTTGCCGGCATTTTAGATATGCCGCTTAAACAGTATCTGCCGATTAACATTATTGCCTCTATTTTATGGGCGCCTGCTTACCTCTTTCCTGGGCTAATTTTCGGTAACACCCTTTTCAGCACGCCAAGTAGCTTGTCGGAAAACTGGCCTATTTGGCTAGTAATTGCCGTATTAATTGTCTTGCTGGCGAAGTTTATACACAAAAAACCTAAGTCTGATTAACTCCGTTAGGAGTCGCCTCGTGAGATTAGGTAGAAAGAACTAAATTACTCGACTAGCTCAAACGTTCTTCAACCAATTGATGGATGCCAGCAAAACCACCATTACTCATAAATAAAACGTGGTTGCCTCGCTGCACTGTTAAGGCCAATTTAACGACCAAGGCATCGATTGTTTTAAATGTCTTCACTTTTGGGTATTGCGCTAAATTCATCTGCCAACCCATATCCTCTGGCATATAAATAAACGCTTCGTCGGCACAATGCAACGAGGGTAGCAAGGTCTCTTTATGCACGCCCATTTTCATCGTATTTGAACGCGGCTCAAGCACGGCAATAATGCGCTCATTACCCACCTTGCCACGCAAACCCTCAAGCGTGCTGGCAATCGCCGTTGGGTGATGTGCAAAATCATCATACAAAGTGATGTCATTCACTACCGCACGTATTTCCATACGGCGCTTAACATTTCGAAATTTTGCCAACGCTTGTATCGCTAGTGCCGGCGCAACACCTGCATGATGTGCCGATGTTATTGCGCCTAGCGCATTCGAGACATTGTGTTGCCCGCTGAGCGACCACTTAACACGGCCTTGCTTTTCACCAAGATAATCCACATCAAACTCACCTTCACCCGCGTTTATGTTCTGCGCTGACCAATCGCCATTGATCGTTTGTGTTGGTGACCAGCAGCCTTGCGCCAAGACGGCATTTAAATCTAAGTCATCCGATGGGCTGATAAGCAAACCCGTACTAGGCACCGTTCTCACTAAGTGATGAAATTGCTTTTTTATCGCCTCTAAGTTCTCAAAAATATCGGCATGATCAAATTCAAGATTATTTAGTAAGCAGGTTTTTGGTCTGTAGTGGACAAACTTTGAGCGCTTATCAAAAAACGCTGTATCGTATTCGTCTGCCTCAATCACAAAATAATCGCTATTACCTAAACGAGCTGAAATACCAAAATTCAGCGGCACACCGCCAATTAAAAAGCCTGGTTTTAAACCCGCATAGTCTAATATCCAAGCCAGCATAGCACTCGTCGTTGTTTTGCCATGCGTCCCAGCTACGGCTAACACCCACCTGTTGTGCAATACGTTTTCTGCCAACCATTGGGCACCTGATGTATACGGCAATCCCAAGTTTAAGACAGCCTCTACCTCTTCATTTCCACGCGATACCGCGTTACCAATAACAACAGCATCTGGCTTTTCTGCTAAGTTATCCGCGCTATAGCCGTTCATCAACTCAATACCTTCGGCTTCAAGCTGCGTGCTCATCGGTGGGTAAACACCTGCATCAGAACCCGTTACAGTATGACCTAATTGTTTTGCCATCACAGCAAGACCGCCCATGAATGTGCCGCAGATGCCTAAAATATGAATTCTCAAAATTATTTCCTTATAGCAAAATTAATATCTGACATCATCTTACTTTAGATTGTAAAATACACCTATGAGCGATTTAAAACGACAAAATATTCAAGTTAGCGTAGAGACCACATATATTGCGTCTTCTTCCGAACCAAAAGCTGCTCGTTACGTATTCGCCTACTCAATTACCATTAAAAACACCGGGAATATTGAGGCGCAATTACTTAATCGACACTGGGTTATCACAGATGCCAATGGCAAAATACAAGAAGTACGTGGCGAGGGCGTGGTCGGTGAAAAACCCCATATCCAACCGGGCGAATCCTTTCAATATACCAGCGGCACAGTCATCGAAACGCCCGTAGGCTCCATGCAAGGCAGTTACCACATGTTGGATTCTAGCGGTGAAAAGTTCACGGCACCCGTTCCGCTTTTTTCTTTATCTATTCCTCGTACATTACATTAACAACCCATTCGCATGACAACCTACGCCATTGGCGATATTCAAGGCTGTTATGACTCTCTCCGGCGCTTGCTGGATAAGCTTAAGTTTGACCCAAGTCGCGACCAAGTTTGGTTTGCTGGTGACTTAATTAACCGTGGCGACAAATCACTGGAAACGTTGCGCTTTATTATCTCTCTAAATGACAGCGCACGTAGTGTTTTAGGTAATCACGAGTGCCACTTCCTTGCCGTTGCACGCGGACATAAAAAAGCCCATCAAATGGATACTTTTTCAGATATTCTGGACGCTGAAGATTCTGCGCAACTGGTTAATTGGCTATGCCATCAACCTTTCTTTTATGAAGACAGTTCATTGGGTTATTCGATGCTTCATGCGGGCGTTCCACCGCAATGGTCACTGAGCGATACCCGCCAATATGCGCGTGAGCTTGAGGCTGTTTTTCAAAGCGATAAAATAGACAACTTCCTCGCCACCATGTATAGCGACCAACCCGATCAATGGGATGATTCACTCGGCACAAATGATCGGCTACGCTTTATTATTAACGCCTTCACTCGTTTGCGTTTTTGTGACGCTGATGGCCGTTTAAATCTTATCGAAAAAGGCAATGTTGGCTCTCAAGCGAATCACTTGATGCCATGGTTTGATGTGCCAAACCGAAAAACATCTCATAACAACATCGTCTTTGGTCATTGGTCCAGCTTAGGCATTCACCAAGCAAACAATGTGAGTTGTTTAGACGGCGGTTGTTTATGGGGTGGCTCGCTCGCCGCGATGAAATTAGATGGCTCAAGTGCGATTATTTCAGTAGATTGCGAACGACCTGCAAACCTAATATAAACTGTAAACCCAAAATACAAAGGTCTGCCTTTAAGGAGTCTGGCCGGCTTTATGTTTGTCTTGGTAAGTCCGCTAAGGGCGGTCAGCTTTCGGTTTGTAGGTCGAGTTTCTTGCTTTAGCTTGACCTGATTGACCGAACGGTTAATGGTTTTTCATCTCGTATTTGCGCGGCTATTCCTCCATTAGGTTTACAAAGAACCATAAAAGCAACAGCCTCATCAATCGACTCAACAAAAGATTCCGAGCGAAAATATGGCCTTCTAATTCCAATTAGACCTTCTGGGCATGAATTTAGTTTGCGCTCTTAACAATCCCGTTAGCTTTTCTTTTGGTATGTGATAAAAGAAAATGCATGGCTGTGCCTTCCGTCAACGGCGTGCTCACTTTGCTCTATCACATCCCATTCATCTAAATTAATATCGGGGAAAAACGCATCCGCTTCAAACCTTTCATGCACGATAGTCATATATAAACGTTCTGCTTGCGGCAGCATTTGCTGATAAAAACTTGCGCCGCCGATCACCATCACTTCGTCATACTGCTCGCTAGCTTTTAATGCGGCTTCGATGGAATGCACAATTATCACACCGTTTGCCATCGCGTGCTGCGACCAGCGGGAGCACCGCCGGCACACGTGCTGTAAGCGTAAGTGAAAGTTATCATCACGCGTGATAACAATGTTTTGTCTGCCTGGTAATGGCTTGCCAATAGACTCATAGGTTTTGCGCCCCATTAATATTGGCTTACCCATTGTCATTTCTTTAAAGCGCTTAAAATCATCGGGCAAATGCCAAAGTAAGTCGTTATCTTTACCGATGGCGTTATTTTGTGCCATTGCGACAATCATCGAAATCATCAAATCGCCTTTAAATAACAACAGGGGCTTTTATGCCCCTATGCGGTTCGTAACCAACTATTTCAAAAGGCTCATAGCTGTAATCAAATAAACTCATTGGTTTTTGGGTCACTTTCAACTTCGACAACGCCAATGTATCACGAGATAATTGTAGACTTCCTTGTTCAAAATAGTTGTTGTAAGGCTTTATCACGGACAGCTGTGTTGCACTGTGCATTGAATATATAGAAATAGTGTTTCGGTACGTCATGGCTTATTCTCTCATCTCATATTCGAAATATGATATGGCAAATAGCCCCCTTTGGTAACAAAATAAGTATAACGCAACTTTTACATTTCTACTTATTTCATTGATTGGGAATTCAATATTGCCCATGTATTATTGGTAGTGGCATAGTTAAATTGGCCACACAATTAAAGGTGGCTCGCAATGCCCCGCTTTAGTGGTTTTTAATCATACAAGCTCACTCCATGCCCACTGCTGCTCTACCACTTTTCTCTTCTTGGTTGATGCGTTAATTTTGACCTTAATGTATGCTGGCACAAAGCCATCTGGCAGTGAAATATCGCCCGACAATATTTCGTAATAACGGAACAAAAACGTTGTTAAATGTGTGCTCGATTTCGACATTTCTTTTAGCGACAAAACTTTATCTTTACCCTTTAAACGACCTGTAACAGATAAAGCATAAGTGCCTTTAAGTGCTCTTCTTTGACTAGTGCCTTGCGCTACGACTAAGCGGTAACGATACGAACCATTCTCACCGTCTTGCTCTAAATCGAAACTATTTATATACAAGCCTTCACGCAAGGCTTCGGGTGCTACTACGCGTTGATAAAAAGCCAACAGCTCTTTAACTTCACTCAACTCACTGTGCAATTTAGTTAACGAATGCCGAGACTCTTTAGTTGCTTGCAAGTCAATTTGCCGCGAGTTATCAGCAAAATCCTGTCGTTTAATGAGTTCTTTATTGACAGCCGAAACTTCTTCAATAGACCGTGATAGCCGTTTATTTTCTGTTTGATATTCCTCCGAACTTTTGACGGAGAATCGGCCGGCTATAAAAAGCAATGTCAAACCAGCAATAACAACTACTAACGTATTCCTTTCAATCAGGCGCTGACGTTTCGTTTGATGATAAGGGTGCGGGCACTTGTGATGAAACATGGTAGCGAAGGCTTAATTTATGGATACAAACCGACTTGCTTAAGTCCATCAGTCTCGTCGAGTCCAAACATAATATTCATGTTATGGACCGCTTGCCCAGACGCTCCTTTTACCAAGTTATCAATTACCGATAACACCGTCACAACATTCCCACCTTGCGGCCGATGCACTGCTATTTGGCAACGATTCGTGCCGCGTACATCACCTGTGTCTGGGTGCGCGCCAGCCGGTAAAACATCGACAAAAGGCTCCTCCGCATAGAAAACTTCAAACAAAGTTTGTAAATCAACGCCTTTGTCTACAAGAGGTGCGTATAAAGTCGCGTGGATGCCGCGAATCATCGGCGCTAAATGCGGCGTAAACGTTAATGACACGGGCCTCTTTGATACAGCATTCAACGCTTGAGAAATTTCTGGAAAATGTCGATGACCAGGCACGCCATATGCTTTAAAACTTTCGCCACTTTCACTCATCAAACCAACAACACTGGCGAAACGCCCTGCCCCGCTAACACCTGATTTGGCATCTGCAATCAAAATAGATGTGTCAATAACATCCCCCTTAATCAATGGCAAGAAACCCAACTGCGTAGCCGTTGGATAACAACCTGGGTTTGCTAACAACGACGCGCCTTTTATTGCCTCGCGGTTTGTTTCAGGCAAACCATAAACAGCCTGCTCCAATAACTCTGAACAAACATGGCTCGCACCGTACCATTTCTCCCACTCAGCAACATCTTTTAGCCTAAAGTCTGCGGATAAATCAATGACTTTGATACCTGCATCCAATAGATTTTTCGCCATATACATAGCCGTTGCATTGGGCGTGGCAAAAAACACCACGTCGCAAGTCGTAAGATTTTCAATGATAGGTTCGACAAAGCATAAATCGTTAAATCCACGCAGGTTCGGATACACCGCGTCAACTTGCAAGCCTTTTTCCGCGCGAGACGTCACCACTTGAACGCTTGCCTTCGGGTGCATAGCCAGCAACCTGAGTAATTCAACTCCGGTGTACCCTGTACCACCTACAATACCTACCTTTATCACGCTGCAACCTCATTTAATGAAACCAGGTGACAGAACAAACGCCTGCTCAGCACATTTTACAGGCATTATGGGCTTGGCAGAACACGATTTATGGGGCTGGGCAAAAATGCAACCGTTTATGGTTTAGCTGCCATGGCTGCGAACATTCGCAAAGGAGCTAAGTTTTTAACGCTCTACGGTATACCAGAGCCAAGTTATGCGGGGTAACTGTGTCAAAAATCAGGGAAAAGCACTAAAAACAGGAATGAAATCGATTTTTTAGGCATTAAATGACCTAAAAGCAACGTAATTGACGGAAAAATAGGGGAAGTCTCATGAAGGTGGATAAAGTTGTTGGGTTACACTGTCAGCGCTAGCACCGCCAGTGCACGCACCTCCGGTCAGTGCCGGCGGTGTAAGTACACGTACTGAGGTCTCACCCTATAAACGTTTCCAATTATATGCCACATCGTGAGGGCTATGGTTGTCGTCTCGTTAGCTCTCTCCACGCAGCCATTCCACTTCGGTTTTCTTGGCGGTCAAACAAAGAAGGGGATGTCTCTTGTTTTACAAGCACGCTTAAATGCTTCTCTAAACTTACTACCACCATCCACCTCAATAGAGAGTAATAAGGAGATGATCTATCAGCGAGTCAAGAGAGCGCCTTGCAGTGCAACTGTCGAGAGTAGCTACGTATGATCGTTGTTCCTGTGATGAGGCATGTCGTGAGGGTACAGCCTTCTGTGAAGCTAACGCCCATGTGATCAACCTACATCAACTTACTAGATTGTTTGGCTTTCATAGTATAACGCCAGCGCTTTACGTGTTACTTAAATCCGCATATTCGCTTTGGCTTAACCTGGCCGAAGTAAAACGTGACAGGAATAGTACGACCGCAGATGATTTGCTAATTGTTACCCCTTTGGATAATGTGATGGGGTTGAGCTTGATTCCTTTGATGAGCAAGCTTGGAAACGAGACAAAAAAATGAGGACACTTTGTCCTCATTTTTCCTCGGGTTTTGTTATCTACTGACTAAAACTTGAGATCGATACGTAACTGTATGCTGTCGTCCGTTTGTTTATGCTCACCTATTAAGTCTAGGTTCAATCTGGAATCTATTGCCCAGCGCGCGCCTATATTATAGCTTTGCGTGTCGTTTGTCATATTTAAGCCAGCGTAAGGGGTCAATAAGCCACGGCCAAAGAATCCAGGTAGTCCGTAACCTAGCTCGGTGTTTAACTGTAGGCCTCTACTGCCGTTGCTATCCTCATCT
>LWTM01000076.1 GCA_002101205.1 Cycloclasticus sp. symbiont of Poecilosclerida sp. N
AACTTATCTCGGGTCTGTTGTGAACTATAAGCAGCATCCGCATACAGTGCACTCTCATCACCTAACAATAAGGTGTCACGTTCTTGAGAATCGTGAACATTACCGGCCGTCACACTTTGGCGAGGTCTCAACAAAATTCATGCAGATTTGTTGGGTTATACCGCCGGCGCAGGTACTGTCAGCACTAGCACCGCCAGTGCACGTACCTCCGGCCAGTGCTGGCGGTGCACACGTGCTGAGGTCTAATAATTTACGAATCACTGCGTTGAGTCGTACTGGTTAGGTGTGAACACTCATTCTGGAAATAAACAGAAATCGTTCACGGCAAAACCAGAATCGGTGTTCACACTAGTCCAGAATAGGTGTTCACTTTGAGCCAGAATATGCATTTGCCAAATAATGATCTAATTCAGTAGTGATAGCCGCTTCTGTTAGCTGTTTTATCAACGGTATTAAAATGCCATCTTTACCTGTTAAATCTTTTCCTGCCTGTTAAATCTTTTGGGGCTTCATCGAAATTAAATGAGTTGGACAGAATTGCTCACTCCTTAGTGCTTGCGCATTAATGTTGAAGGAATGACCTGGGGTTTTGAACACTACCAACTATGCAACAAAGGAAACGAATTAATGATTTCAGTATCCGATGCCGGTCCTCGCCTTAGACTTTAAAACTATCTTGGTAGCGCCAAAAATGTTCCGCCATTACGCTTCGTTACTTCGCGCATTAAAATACTAAACCGATTCGTTGTGTAGTTTGAACTAAAACCGACTGCATGGACTTTTAAAATTGGCTTCCCAGTAACTCTATTTTTATTTAATCGGTCTAGCGTATTAATAACCGTATCATACGACGAACCCGTATAGTCATCGCCAAAAACATAAATAGAAACACTTGCTCCTGCTCTTGAATATGCCCTAAGCGCGACCTCTAAGCCCTCTACAGGGCTGCTATTTGAAAACGAGCTCCAGGTGCCCAGAACGCCTAAAACATTCTTACGTTGCTTAGCTGTGTCCTTAATCCATTTCCCAGCATAACCAGAAACCAAATAAGTACCATTGTCATTAAGAATTTGAAACCCTTTTACTTTTGGATGAATATCCAAGATATTACTTAGCACCTTCATAACACGCCCCCATATCGCCTTCATACTTCCTGATGTATCGACGATAAATATTACATAATCACTATCGACTGGAATGCCCCCTACTTCAACATCTCGTTCTTTAGCCGTATTACGTGATATAGACGCTGTTGAAATAGGCTTTGCAACCATATTCAAACCATCAACATCTTCTTTCAGTTTCCTACCAAGTGCCTCTGTGCGTTTTAAAGTCGAATTTTTAGCTGTCTCGATACTAGTAAGAGCACCTAAAAACGCTTTTTGATTTTCCAGCGTCTTATTCGCCTTATTAAGTGCCTCTGTCGTATTCAAGAACCTCTGTTCGACCATTCGAACCTGTTTTAATAAATCAGATATAGCGTTCGTATCATCGACAAGTTCGGCATCTGAAGTCTTAGAGATTAAGACCAGCAACACTATCGCTCCAAAACCGCAAGAAATTATATCTAAAAAAGATATATTAAATATTTCAAATGCTCTCCTTGAAACCTTCATGGCCAAGATGGAGCAGGACTGATGAGTAAACCACCCGTGTAAGACGTCCACTCCCAAAACGCCGGCGCAGCTTCGGGGTCACCTTCTAAAGGAAGTAAAATTACATTCACTTTGACGCTAGGGTTTAGATTGGCATCTATAACAGATTGTCCAAAAAGCTGCTTCCTACAATCCCCTGAAATATTTGAAGACTTACCAAGCAAAGATGAGCACTGAGAAAATGGGTTTAGCGACGCATAATTCGATGTGCCGGCCGTTGGCAACCCATCTGTAATAATATATAAATCAGTAATGCTTGGGCTTAAGCTCTTAATTTTCTCTAAGCCCTTCTGTAAATTCGTCGCACCTGTCGGTACAATTTTATCAATACTAGAATATACCTTCTCGATTTCGCTAGAATTGTTCCCACTAAACCACGGTGAATCCCCCATAAAACGGGCTTTGTGATTAAATGCAACGACTGATGCTTTAGCCGAACTCGGCAATCGTGCTATAAGCCAGCGCATAACCTTTTTAGACCTTAGCCATTTAGCCCCTTTTTGTTTTAAACTATCTGGGCTTGATTTTAATCGTATGATTTGAATTAACTTCTCAGCTGTCATCGAAGCACTACTGTCCAGCAAAAAG
The DNA here is from genome assembly GCA_002101205.1 of Cycloclasticus sp. symbiont of Poecilosclerida sp. N. Lineage (GTDB taxonomy): Bacteria > Pseudomonadota > Gammaproteobacteria > Methylococcales > Cycloclasticaceae > Cycloclasticus. The sequence continues at coordinate 2,244 of LWTM01000076.1, forward strand.
CCAATATGCGACCCCTCAACTTTCAGGCCAAGGAGGTATTCTTCTTCTCCGACGTGTTTATCCTGTGCGAAGTCATTTGAACCTTGCACAGGGATTTCCTTTAACTTTTTTTCAAGACTTGATAACTCAAGCTGCTTACTTTTGTTGATGCTTTTTATTTTCTCCAAAGTATCATTGATTTTTTTTATTTGAAGTCGTAATGCGTCAATATTCCCTGACCTCTCATCATTTAAGCCTTGAGTCGTGAGCAACAGTTTTTTTAAACTGACCTCCTGCTCAGTTATCTCTAGTATTTCTTCTTGAATTCTGGACTTTTCAACGGAAGAAGCATTCCCGGAATTGAATTTCACAAGCATGAAAACTAAAATGATAGCTCCTAGCCCACAAGACATAATATCTAAAAATGCGAGGTTAAAGCTCTCCGTTTTTCGACGAGCAATCAAATTAGTAATTAATTTCCAATACGATTAAGTAAGAACTTTTCACAGTAATCCCGCGTATCGACTACGCAAGAGTCTTGCAAATTTTGCAACTGGTGCAAAAAGAACATCATGAGGATGCTTATCAACAAAGCCACCAATGTCGAATTAAATGCAACGCCTAGACTATTTGTCATACCAGCAATATCCCCCGCTAAAGCCTCATCAGCCATCGATAAAGCTTGCCCAATCCCCCGAACAGTCCCTATAAAGCCGATAGATGGTATAGCCCAAATGAGATACCTTATCATCGAGTTTCCCGCCTCCAGTTTCACCGCAAGCGACTCGACACTTGTTTCGATTGCATCTGAAGTGTTTTGAACGTCATTTGTAATTAAAAAGCGCCTGACACTTCCTATTAAAGTTTGAACTAATGGGCTTTCTTTAACTTCGGCGGGTAACTCCTCTAAACTTATCAGTGCATCTTTCAATTCACCTTCACTGTCATGAATTTTTTCTAAAAAATCAATATTAAACAAATAGCGTTCATTCAATAATACGATGCATTTCGTGGCCATTAAATACCCGCCCCAAAACATCAGTATTAAGCAAAGTTCTTGTTCAAAATCTTTTAATATTATGAATATATTTCTTGGTGTCGACTGACCCGATATGGCTGCTTCTTGAATAGACGCTGTAGCTGCTGGAATGATATAACCACTATAGACCGTATGGACCACTACAACACTTAATGCTAAAGCAACTAAACTTTTAATTAGCTGTGTCATTTCAAATATCCACGGGGAAAGTTGCCGGAGTATTTAGACTAATAGATTGCAGTGGGCCTTTAGAAAACGCAACCCCTACAACCACTAGGCAAAGAATACTTACCATTATCAAAACATATTTTAATTTAATGTTCCTGTCTCGCTTATTCATCTGTTATCCCTTAATGTAAGTAACGTGCCACTCTAAACCCTATATCATCCTTCCCATCGAATGCGCTATCACGGTATGACGCTCTCAAATTAGTCAACGTACCTGAACGCCAACCGGCACCTTTCACCACGTGTTTGTACCCGAGCATATCACCCAACGGGTTATATTCAGACAGGTTATCATTACGAGGTGGTATCAAAGAATAAAAATCATGCACCCATTCACGGACATTGCCATCTAAGTCAAATATCCCATCCCTATTTGCTTTAAAACTCCCTGCTGGAGACACTGATGAAAACCCATCACCTGGGTTATTTGATTCGAACCGAATACCCGAGCCAGAAAGAACATTTGATAGGTTTGCCACCCCTGTAGGGATCACCGGTCTATTACCCCAAGTAAATACAGTCTGCTTGTTTTTCCCTGACTTTCGAGCTAACCACTCCCACTCAGCTTCACTCAATAGACGATAACCAGTAGATGACGCATTAAAACCAACATACTGACCACCTTTAAATTCGTAAAAAGGTTCTTTAACCCCATCTACCTTACTAAGCCAATTGCAAAAACTTACCGCCTCAATCCAGCTTATATTTGTTATTGGTAAGTTTGCAACACCTTTTCCCTTTTGAAATTTTAAATATTGCTCATTCGTAACCTCGTACTTACCCACATAAAAAGCTTTATTTAAAACAACTTTTCTCTGAAACTCGTTAGCTAGTTGTCCACTTTCATGCCGAGGTGAACCCATTGAAATTTTATTAGGCCTAAACAATTTAAGCTCAATACCTGATTCATGGACATAGTTTTCTTTTGCCTGACTGAGCGCAAGTTCTTTTTCTGATTGTAATTTCACATCAAGCTTCTTAAGTTCCGAACTTGATGGGGTTATCGTCTGTTCAACCGACTCGTACCCATTTAGTTTAAACTCAACTCTATGTTGAACAGCTGGCAGCTTAATCTCAAGTGGTGTTAACCCGTAGGGACGCCCATTTATCAAAACGTTGGCTGCTGGGTGTGAAATCAGCTTAACGATACCCGTTTCGGGTTTTAGCTTAAAAACGATTTCTTTTTCCTCACTGGACTCAACCCTAAAGTTAACAGTCCCTGCGAAGTAACCTTTTTTATGATACGTCGAAATATTGTTTTTAAATGCTGTTACTGACAATGACTGGCCTGCAGACACCTTCTTACCATTTAATAACAACACACCGCCTGGAGGGTTCGCAATAATGCTCACGAATCCCCTTTCAAGCTGAAGTTTATAATTTCGAGATAGCTCTAGTTTCTTATTCGTTATACGAATTTTCTCCACTATAGTTTCATACTTAGGGAGGCCTATTTCGATATTATAAGCTCCCCCAAGCATCCTTTTAGTTATGGGTGTTTTACCAATAGACTTACCATTGATAGAAACTTCGGCGCCTAAAGGGCTCGAAGACAGAGCAAGGCTACCAACAATTGGATTTAACTTTAGCCGTGCATGTTTAGTTTCCCCCCTGTTCAAACTAATACTTTGAGTGCTAGGTTCATAAAATGGGTTTTCAGCAGTTATTTCATGGGCCCCCGCTTCAACTTCAACCGATAGGCCGGCCCCTATTGATTTCAGCTTTCCATCAACAAACCAATGGGTACTTTCTTCCGCAATTTCGGTTGTAGCAATCACCTTTCCAGGCAACGGGGTTAATTGAATTAATAAAGGCCCGTCACTATTTTCAGGCACTTCTTTATTGACAGTATAAAAACCCTTAGAGGCCACGGATACTAAAGCTTTATCAGAGATAGAATAAAGTTTACTTCCTATTACAAAACCCAACCCTTCATTTAAACCTATTGTTTGATTTAATCTGGCTTCTTCTGGAATAACCTCAATAGTAATAACCCACATTTTAACCATTAAGAGGAAAAGAGTAGCCGCTACAACCGTGACAAGACATGCCGTTACAACATAAAATTGTCTTTGCTGCGTTTTTGCTTTGTCAATTTCTTTATTAAATTCGTTCATCACAAATCACGTCAAAAGTTATTGATTTTATTCCAGCTGGAACTTTAGCCTCCACAATAACTGATCGAAAGCCACGCCTTTTCCCCTCAATAGTGTAGCTATTAGGATACAACTGGAGCACCTTATACTTACTGTATCCAACTTTACCAAGGCCCTTTATTGAAATGCTCGTTCTATTATCCGAAACAATAGTTACACTTACTTTGGTTTTGTATGCAAGTAGTAACTCGCTAAGGCGCATTACCTTTTTTAATAATAACTCACTCCTTTCGGAGTAAGTTATTGAAGCCTTAATTGCCTGCTCAGCCTGAAGGTATACCTTGTTCGAAGAAAGACGCTCATGCTTTCTAATGAAATTGGATAATACTGCTATTTGGTGCAACATATCTTTTGCTAAGGCATTCCTTGAAAGTAAAACATCATTTTTCAAATGCTCTTTCAAGGCTTGGTCAGTTATTAGCACAAGCCCTGCCCAGTTTTCATTATTTAATGCCGCTAATGATTTTTTTAATGCTGAAGTTAAGCTAACCCTTTTTTCGTACTTATTAATTAAGCCTTCCAGCAAATTTAACTCTTCACTAACCGATCTTACTTCTTTTGCCGCCTTATAACGCGACCTTGCCTTATTCAACTCACCCTTTTTAATATGCCTAATTCCTTTTTCAATATAAGCAGAAAAAATCAAATCATTTTCACTTTTTTCAAGACGCTTAAGCTGAGGCAGTAACTCAAGTCTTTTGGGGTCAACTTTCAATATTTTACGTATTAACTCTATTTCTTTAGCCGTGTTATTTTCAACTAATGCAACTTTCATTTCTTCAAAAAGCTCAGTCACTAAAGGTAAGGTTTCAATACGCTCATGAAGCATCTTAGCAAGAGCATCATCAGGTTTAAGTGCTAATGCTTGATTGATATGCAGTTTGGATTTTGAATAAGAAAACTCAGCAAAGAATTCTTTGGCCTTCTTTAAAGAAACATCAAATAAATTATCTTGCTCTTGTAAAATATTTTCTGCTTTAGACCGCGCTTTTCTTAGCGTATTAACGGCTTCAACATAGTTCGCAGATGAAAATTGTTTTAATGCACTCTTTTTTAGTTCTAATAGCTTCTCTTTCAACCCATATTCAATAAGTTGCCAGTTCAACCCAATTAAACGAGGCTCTGTTACTTCTTCATAAATTTGCAAAAGCTCAATGAAATTGTCTCTATAGTTATTGTCTGAACCGACAGGGCCATCAGCGCCACTAAGAGTCACTGCTTGTACAGGTAAGTCTTGTTTAGAAATTGACGGTGAAGTAGTAAGGCTCACCCCTGAAATAAACACTAAAACCAATAAACCCAGGCCAAATATAATTATTAAATTTTTCCGCCTAGCCCTATAAGCTTCCTTGTTAGCTCTTGCAAGATCCTCTCTCAACATTGTTCTTAAAGCTGAGCTTCCGGTGTTTCCTCTTGTAGGTACATCTTTTTAAGAAAAGCCCGCCATTGTGAAAATTGTTGACTAGCATCACCGGTTAATTTAACCGTTTTTTGCTCAAATGCAACGACTTGTGGCGCAACTTCAAGATCAATAGATCTACCTAATTCTTCTAATGCGTCCCGATGGATCTTCGCTTCAGCTGATGTTTTAAAACTCTCATTGATTAAAACCGCCCCCCCGACAGCACCCGCAATCGCGACCAAATCCTTACCTGAACCGAGGTTACCCTTCGAACTTGAGCCAGAGACGAGAGAAGCAATAGAAAGCCCTACTGCCAATACGCCAAGTACAGCTTGACCAACTGCTTTATTTCGCGCCTCACCAGCTGCTATCGACTCCAACATACTTTCTTTTTGCCATATCGAATAGCTGTCATTCATACTCGAATTGAATAACTCATACTCATCTTGCAAGTGGTCTACAAAAAGTTGGTCACGGACCCTAATTGCTTTTGTTCTTATAAGCATAGGGTCATCTTTACTTGGGAGACCTAATAATTCAACATGTTCCCCATCAATCTTTAAATACTCTTTAAACGCATCATCCGAAAAGCTAGCCGCAAACCGTAAATCAGTTAAACTTTTTAAGGTGTTTAATTCAACAGCAGAGAAACCATCGAGCTTATCTACAATATATTCTGCAGCCTCCGCAAAAACAGGAATATAAGGGTCTTTACCACTATTTCTATATCCGTCATAAAATGCTTCGTCAACCTCATGGTCAAAATCTTTACTAAACCATCGGTCCCCAGAGATATCATAAAGTTCGAGATTTATTTCAACCGTCCTACCATCAGACTCCTCAATAGAACCCAAAATATAAATATCTCCAGTTGCATCTTGATTTGGAGTGACCCTAATAGCTCCAAAGCGATTTGTCTTTATTAACTCTTCTTTTAATATAAGCGCAAAACGGTTGGCTTCCGCACGCCTTAGCTCAGGCCAAACACCATCTTTTACGTAATCTACATTCTTAGATAACCCAGGGTTAAATGTTGGAATAATAATATCCAATCTTGGCTTGTTATCACTGTAAGTAACAATCCCATTTTCATCAACCTCTGAAGATAGCTTGGGCCCGACACCGCCAAAATTGCCACGACTTCCAGGAATTACGCAAGCAGAAAGAAAGAAAGTGCTAATCATAAAAACCAACAATGCTTTTTTGAAGCACTTGTTTTTATTTAAAAAAATATTACTCATATCAAACCTCTAATCCATTCCCTTATATTTACGATATTCATTCCAGAGTTTTTTACGAACAATTTCATCTGACTCGTTCATCGCTGCATTACGAATTTGCGCTTCAAACACACTATCATTATCAGCCGGAGGTATATCATCCGGAACCTTTCCATTTGTGAATGCACCTGTTTGACCCTTTGCATCTGAGTTGCCTTCTAAGCCATCTGTACGATCATTATCAGCTTGGTTCCCCTCTATTAAACTTTCAGAATCTAGCGCGCCTGAGTTAGATGTAGAGTGGCTACTATTACTGTTGATTGGCTACTATCTGTTGATTGGCTACTATCTGTTGATTGGCTACTATCTGTTGATTGCGTTGTTTGACAAACATCGAATTTATTTAAAGCTTTAAAAAAAGAGCGTTCCATAGATTCCAGCTTTTCCGCACGGGTTAACTCCTCTTCGTCTTTGTAATCTATATACGCGTGTGTACAATCTACCTTTGGCTTGTCAGGAAGTCCAGTAGCATTAACTGCCCCAGTATAACAATTTCCTATCACACAAAATATTATTATAGATTTGTATATCACAGATACTTTACTCGCAACTGTTTTCAACATTATGTCTCACCACACATTAATTCAGAACAAGCCATTCAAATACAAACAAAAAGAACCCTCTCATTCTTAATCCTTTTTGAATCGAACCGATCCTACTAGACACTCAACTGTTTCATAAAATAGTTATATTCAAACCGCCTAGGCGATAGGTCATCTCTGTTTCCATGTCGCCGAGTCGCGTTATAAAACAACTCAATGTAATTAAAAATATCTTGCTTACCATCTTCTCGTGTTTGGTAAACCCTTTGCTTAATTCATTCACGTTTTAACAACTGAAAGAAGCTTTCAGCGTGTTCAGCCAGCCATAGCTTGTGTACTGGCATCCTCGATCAGAATGCACAATGATTTCACCTTTAGGCTTACAACGCCAACAAGCCATTGTAAGCGCATTAAGTGCCAAGTCTGTATTAATTCGTTCACTCATCGGCCAGTCAACAACTTGTCTTGAAAATAAATCAATAACCATAGCAAGGGACAACCAGTCCTCGTAGGTTGTAGGTAATGTCTGTTACCCAAACTGTATTTGGGTTTTCAACATTAAACGCTCGGTTTAAATGGTTTGGTGCTGCAACTGAGACTTCGCCACTGCGGTAGTGTGCTTTCCGTCTGTAGCCACGTTGTGATGCAATGCCAGCCTCATGCATACGCCGATAAACACGGTTCCTTCCACAACGCTCACTAGCAGCTAGCATGCCCTTATAGATCTTTCGGCAGCCATAAATACAGCCACTTTCAAGCCAAAACTGTTTGATATAACCTAGATTCGCATAATAAGCACTCATCACGATTCTATTGGCAAAAACATTGTGCCTGCAAGGCATGAGAGAAGCGAGCGAAGAGCTGTTAAACGAAGGCCTAAACCCTTTGCATTATTAATCGTGCCCAGACATGAAGGAGATAAGATATCGAAGTAAATATACCACTAAGAAGGATTAACTTAGTGCCATTCGGGTCAGCCCTTTAATTTATAAGATACAGAAAAATCTTTAGGTTCTATTCTGAATTGATCTTCATCCTCTAAATTAACAGGATGTATTCTTTTAATTTCATCCCCTACTAAAAATATTTTGTATTTATCCTTGTGTTTTTTTGCGAAGTCTAGCTCATTCTTGCTAATATAAAACATATCATTGGCAAGTGTTTTTACTTCAACGTACCACCATTTATTGCCATCTTTATATTTAAAATCATGGTTGGCATATTTATTTGTTTCAGAAACCCATTGTACATTTTCCTTTCCATATTCTTTTACCAAAAACTGATTGACGCTAGCCTCTGATCGCATCCCTGATTTTTGTTTATTCTTTTGTTGCTGATCACCATTGCCCCCATGTTTTGTTACACCACTTTTCTCTGACCGCTTTTCTGGTGTCTCTAAAATTGCATCGCTTATTTCTAGAGTTGGTGTCTCTTTTTTAGTTTTTTGATTTCCTATTTGTTTTTGTTCTTGCTCTTTTTGATTTTTTATTTCTTTTTCTAAGGCCTGCTCATTGTTTGGAAAATACAACAGACTTTCTTTTTTTCCGCCGTCTTCTATGTAAGTAAAATCAGCGCCTAACCCTCTTTTGCGACTACGATATAAATCATGAAAGTCTAAATAATTATTGAGTTCTAACAGTTTGAATCCAAATGTTTTTTTGACAAAAAGATCATATTCAGCTTCGTAATCCACCACTAATTTTGTTGAGCAATCAGTAACTGGTGCTTTATATTGATTAACTTTTGTTAAAAATTCTGATTCTTGCGATTTATCAATGCAGTCTTTATGTAAATTTCGTCTAAATTGATAATTATTATCACTAAAACATTCTTCTAATTTTTGTTGATGATAGCTTGATAAGCTAATTTTATTGGTTTGCCCATTATTAAAATCTGAAATCTTAATTTTTAATCGTTTAAAAATATCAATAACAACTTCTGCATTTTTCTTATCCGTTAAATCCCCATACTCAATTTGACCATTTTTAATATCAATCTCTAATTCTTGGTTAATAAGCTCTAAATTATTGTTGTGATTACCCGTATATTCTTTCTTTTTTAATTCATATATCTTGTGCCAAAAATTATAAAAATCGCTGGCAATCCCTAGCAAATCTTGGGCTTCATTGATAGCATCACTACCGATATGGTCTTTAATATCTCGCTTAATATTATTTTCACTGTCTTTAATGCAATTTTTAAATTTATCTGTATTTTCTAACCCAAATATTAGGCCAACAATATCACCAAAAACCGTATAAAAATCATATTCTTGCTTTATGTAGCCTAATCTTTCATTTGGAATTTTGATTAAATAATCGTTGTCACCAATTAAATAATCATAATCCGATAATTCATAGTCTTCATCCTCAATTTTACAACAGATTTTTTGGCAAAGTTTTATGCTCAACTTATCAATCTTTTTAGCCTCAGCCTCACCATCTCTATTTTCCAAACCCCCAACTCGATAAGCCAAAACATAAGGTTTAATTCTTTCAAAAAACTCTTGAAAATCATCATTGATACCTGATAATTCTTGCTTGTTAATTTCAGGTTCAAATCGACTTAAATCTTTAATGTCAAAAAAACCAATAACCGCCTCTGTTCTCTTTTTAGGGAAGTCAAAAATTGCTAGCCTATCGGTACATTTTTTTGGCAATTTAACGCCACCTGCATAATAAACTTCATCTTGAGGAAAATAGCCAAGGTCATCACCTTTTTTAGCAAATAAAGTAATTTTATGGGTTAAAGAAGAATTGGTTTTGTTTGTTTTAAAGCTTTCTAAGTATGTTTTTTGTGCCAACTTACCCTGTGGGTCTTTTTCTGGCAAAGAATTTAAAACCTCTTCAATTTTTGGAAACGATAATTCACTAAACTTGTCAACTGCCCCCCATTTTAATAACAAACTTTCAATGTCAGCTTTATTGAAATTATTTGACTTAAATAATGAATGATCATAATCAACACATTTATCATTTACCAAATTATTAACTTTATTGTTACTACTAATTAAACGATTTTCAAATAGACTTTTAAGTTGGAGTGGAACTTCATTTTCAACAGGGATTTCTTTCGGTCCATTCTGTGTCCTTTCATCTGAAAGGAGCCAAGTGATAATATTTTCAATAGGTAGTTTTCGAATCTCATCAAATCTTTCAATTTTTATTAAATTGACTGACTTAGATGATGTTGTTTTATTCTCAACAAATTTGGCGTATTTATTAACCCCTAGCCATATAAAAAAATTCTCGATTCTTTTCTTGTCATCGCCTAACTTATAAATGCTAATGTCTGCCAAAAAATCATTGTCCTCAAAAATATCGCCAAACAATTCTTCAGTTAATCCCCCTGATGGATAAGTCTTAGATAAATAAAGATTTTTAGCACTTTGTGATTTTTGTATTTTGTCTAATAATTGTATTTTTTGTTCTGATATTGGTATAGAATCTGAATAGTTTTTATACAAGAAGCTTATCGTCGACTTTATTAAATCTGTTGGTTTTTCATCTCCTTTTTCTAACTCTGAATTAGTGCTAGTAATTACCTTACTAAATATTTCAAGCTTGTCATGCGGCTTGAGTTGAGTAAACTCTTTCCAATTTTCGTTAGGCTCCTCATGTTCATTCATAAGCTCAAATAATTCTTGGCTTATAATTTTTATATCCACATAATTAGGCAATGAAAATTTTTCTGTCGCTGGTGCGTAAATATCACCTAAACCAACCAATTTTCCATTTTCATCTGTTAATAATGGATAATTATATTCATAATTATTCTTTATTAAATGATAAATAAACTTTACTCTAACAACGTTTTTTTTGATTTCCTGATTAACTAACTTTATACCTTCTATATTTATCCTATCAAATTCATTCAACTCTAATTCGCTTAGTAATTCTTGCTTGTAGGATGGTTTTAATAAATAAGGGGTGTGTTCGATAAAATTATTGTTATGAATAAAATTTGTAAAATCATTGTTATAAACAATGTCTGCTTTCTTTCGATATTCGTTATCAAGACAAGGATAAATTTCGCTTTCTTCAATGGCTGTATCTATTTCCCTATAAAAACCTAACCCATCCAAAATCTCATTCCGGTGTTCGTATTGCAAAAAAATTAAGGCTTGATAATTAGCTTCGTCTTGCTTTAAATTTAATGCAGTTTCAATAATAAACTCTACCAACTTCTTAATAATAAACTTGTTTTTAGGATTATCAGTTAGTTGGTTTCTTGAGCTATCTAATTCAAAAGTACCATGCACAATAAAGGGCAAATCAACCTTTATTTTTGTTGGGAAATAAGCAAATAAACAATTATTCCCATTGTTTGTTAATTCATCGTTATAAGCAATTTTTAATTCATATTTATTATTTTTATCATTTTCCCCTAAGTATTCATTTGGCACTTCTCCAGAGGCATCTTTAATTGTCCATTTGGTCACTGGACTTTTGATGGTTTTTATCTCGCCATCGATATCTATTTCAATGCTTTGCAAATGATTTAAATACAATAAAACCTCCTCTTTTATTGTATTTATTTGATTTTTAATGTCCTCTAAGAAATTTTCTTTGTATTGGATATTAATAGCAGTTGTCCAATGCTTGCCGTCAAATTCTTGTATTTCTGGAATGGCTAAAACTGCCATTGGTATTTCATCATCCAATAAATTTCGTTTTTGCTTTATTTCTTCTCTTTGCTCTAGTTTTGTTAAATCTATATAATATTTTTTTATGATTTCTTGAGAAAAGCAAATTTTAACGCCGTTAGTCAATATGGATATTTCATCAGCCCAATTAATAATAGAACGAAAGCCTAAGCCTTTGTTGCCAATATATTGATTTTGATTATTGGTTTTTGAACTTAAATTAGCATACATAATTGATTTAACACCTTCAACGCTAAACGAATCACAATTCTCCCCATTATTGCTAATGGTTAATACTTTCTGTTCAGTGTCTAATTTAATTGAAACTTGTTGAGATTGAGCGTCATCAGCGTTTTGTAGCAATTCCAATAATTGCCTACCGTTATACTCTTTTACAGTTTCCTTTTCGGTGCCGTAATTAGAAGGTATTAGATTAGAATCCGCTCTGTATCCTTCCTTTCTTTGTTGAATTAGACCTTCAACTTCTGTCTTAAAATCTTGTGTTTGCATTATTGAAAAATTCCTTTGGGGTCAAAACTTATTTTAATTGCTTTTCAATTTGTTGGTTCGGAAATTTCACAAAATACAGATAGCCATTGTTTGCATCAGTATGGTGATTTACTCCCTGAGACCTCAGCACGTGTACTTAAGGAAGGAAAAGAGGAATAGCCAAGCACACACTTCCCCCTTTTTCATCAGATATAAACTGCTTAATTGAACCTTTTTGTGGTGCGAGTGCTAGAACACTGCCTGCTTGTGCATATGGATTAATGAAAAAAGCAGTTATTAATGACTTAAATGAGCCATTAATGAATTTGTGGCAACAAATATTGGAAAACCCTGAGAATCTAGTAAAACTGTATGAGCAGTTATGGAATGAGCAACATACAGATAAAAAGGCATACTTTTTTAAAGTGCGTGAACAGTTTAATCAAATACATCAACCCCACCACTTATTATATTTGTTGGCAAGAGTAGTGAAAGGATCAGTAAGATACAACTCAACAGGTACTTTTAATCAAAGTGCTGATAACAGACACTGTGGCATGCGTCCTAGCACAATGAGGAAAAACATTATCAATGTTTCTTCTTTACTTTTGGGCTGTACAGAACTTTCGTCTGTTGATTTTAGTGAGGTTATAAAAAAAGCGAATAAAAACGACCTTGTATATGGACCCACCTTATCAAGACACGTCCTTCACAAGAGATCATAGATATTTAAATGGTCTGTCTTATGATGGTTTTGTTGATGCCCTAAAAATAATGAACAGTAAAAACACTTCATATATTATTAGTTACTATGGAAAAACAGGCAAAAAGCCACATGGTAAGTCGTTGCCAAAACCCTTATCACTTAAACATTTACATGTTAAAGCAAGGGATTCAAGCCAAGCTCCTTTATTGGGTGGAAATGATGAAACAATAGAATCACTATATTTGTCCGCAACCTTAGTTGACCGTTTAAATAATCAAGAGCAATTTGCACCTGAGATTCAGCAAGAAATACGGAAGAAGCTAATGTTTGCATGAGTAACACAAATTATCCAAAAGAATTTATTCGGAGTTTAGTCGTGCTTGGCGCTGATTTTCACTGAAATATACTTGAATGCAACTGGCACTGGGCAATGAAAATTGGTGGTTCAAGCATGGAAGTGAAACACCTCACAAAGGTTGCGTATTGCAACCATTAGCGTAAAGTTGCTCTTAATTCATACTCAAGAGGATTTTTATTATGGCCACAGCGGTTAAACTTTCTAGTGAACTTGTTAGGGATGCTTCAATCAACGGAAGAGCGCAACACAGAAGCACCCCCAAACAAATTGAGTATTGGGCTAGAATTGGCAAAATTGCCGATGAAAACCCAGATCTTCCATTAGGCTTCATCAAGGGCATTTTAGTTGGCATGGAAGAGGCAAAGGCGGGTGATGTCTCCGAGTATACATTCGAGTGATAGTTAAGCAATCAGGTAGCTTTAAACGTGCTGTTAAAAAGATGCATAAATCCGAAAAGGTGGCGCTCGATGCTGCTGTAAAAGAAATTAGTGTTCACCCTGAAGTGGGTGATGCAAAAGTTGGTGACTTGACAGGTATCCAAGTGTTTAAGTACAAGCATAACACTCAATTATATTTGCTAGCCTATGAGTACATGGAATATGAACTTGCTTTAACTTTAATTAAACAAGGTACGTATGAAAACTTTTACTGGGATTTAAAACAATAGGGGGCAGACCCGAATTAATCCCAATTCGTATCTATAATATCCATACTTGCTTGGCATTTTTGCTCTCCTTAGCAAGGAACCTTCCTTTACTTAACCCATGGGGTGAGTGTCGATTGATTTAAAAACTCCAAGAATATTTTATTTTGCCAAAAATAACGAATAGAAAATATGCTAACATCTGGCTATGAATTTTGAGTGGGACATAAATAAAGAAAAACTTAACCTTCAAAAACATGGCGTAACATTTGAGCAAGCATCTTATGTATTCTCAGATCAGTTTGCACTTAGCATATATGACAGTGAACATTCTGATGCCGAAGATAGGTGGGCCCATACAAGAGATTGAGAAATGTGAACAGTTTAGTTAAAAATAGGTCTAGCCCAATACGTTGAATTTACGTGTTCACGCTAAAACCGGAATCAGTGTTCACTTTCACCGGAGTATGCACCGATATTAGGTATGTTAATATCTTAAACACATGGGAGTGCCACCTGCCGTATTTAGAGCTAATCTGGTAGACACCCCTTTCACGTTGTTAACGCTTTTCAGCAGGAGAGAGCATGGCAAAACTTAGAGGTTTAATAAATGGACAAGATGTTGCCTTCGATACTCATCAGGCAGGAGATGCTCAAAATGTAAATTGGAGTGCCTTACATTTAGAAAAACGGCTTCATGGTGGACGTGGGAAAGCTAGGTACCCACTGTTTGGAAATGAAAAAGAATCAAGTTCAGGTATGAATCAAGATGATTTTGAGCGCATCACGAGAGAAGTAAAAAAAGCACTGAAGAAAAACGAACAGCTTTTAAAAGATTTAGCAAAAACTATTGCAGTTGAACTTGAAAGGTTTAGTAATGGAGAGGCTACTTCTAAAGATGCCAGAGAAGCGGCTAGAAATATTTCCGGATATTTTGACCTTGACCCTAACTTTCTAAGAGTGGTTGAAGAGTATTCAAATAAACACCTTTCATCTATTACAACGATACATTTTAATCCTGTAGAGAAGACGCTTCATGAAATACACCAAACTAAAGGTGAAGTTGTTATTCAAAAACCTCGCTTACATAATTCATTGCGTCGCATTTTCCCTCGGACTGGTTAGAATTGAGCTATAGAATTGTACTGTTAGCTCTTTTATCTTGCTCTCTGTCTGCCTTTACCAAAGATGAGCCTACTACTAGTTGGTGTAATTAATTAACGCATTCATTGAAAATGACAACCGCCTCGAGTCTCAATGGCGAGCCTTAATATTATTTGGCAAGAACTCTGCAGCTTATAAGTTTGCATTTGCCCGAGCATTACTAGATTTAGCTAGTCACGAGAAAACATCAATAACTCTCGATGAACTTTCATCGCCATACTCTAATATAGTCAACCCTTAAAACCCACTCAATGTATGAGTACACCACAGTGCAATATGTGGTGGACTCATACAGGGGCTTGAGTCATTTTATTTTATTGAGACCTCAGTACGCGTACTTACAGCACCCGCTACGCTTGTGCTGGCAGTATAACCAACAACTTTATCCACCTTCATGAGACTTCTCCTATTTTTCCGTCAATTGCGCTGCTTTTAGGTCATTTAATGCCTAAAAAACCGAGCTCATTCCTGTTTTTAGTGCTTTTCCATGATTTTTGACACAGTTACCCCGCATAACTTGGCTCTGGTATACCGTAGAGCGTTAAAAACTTAGCTCCTTTGCGAATGTTCGCAGCCATGGCAGCTAAACCATAAACGGTTGCATTTTTGGCAAGCCCCATAAATCGTGTTCTGCCAAGCCCATAATGTCTCTTATACGTGCTGAGCAGGCGTTTGTTCTGTCACCTGGTTTCATTAAATGAGGTTGCAGCGTGATAAAGGTAGGTATTGTAGGTGGTACAGGGTACACCGGAGTTGAATTACTCAGGTTGCTGGCTATGCACCCGAAGGCAAGCGTTCAAGTGGTGACGTCTCGCGCGGAAAAAGGCTTGCAAGTTGACGCGGTGTATCCGAACCTGCGTGGATTTAACGATTTATGCTTTGTCGAACCTATCATTGAAAATCTTACGACTTGCGACGTGGTGTTTTTTGCCACGCCCAATGCAACGGCTATGTATATGGCGAAAAATCTATTGGATGCAGGTATCAAAGTCATTGATTTATCCGCAGACTTTAGGCTAAAAGATGTTGCTGAGTGGGAGAAATGGTACGGTGCGAGCCATGTTTGTCCAGAGTTATTGGAGCAGGCTGTTTATGGTTTGCCTGAAACAAACCGCGAGGCAATAAAAGGTGCGCCGCTGAAGGAAAAACGCTTCTGCTCCATTTAGCTATAACAACCTCAGCGCAGAGCCTTGTAAAACTGGATAGTGCTGAGGCAAGGTAAATAAAGACAACAAAAAAAAGGGCGCCATAGGCGCCCTTTTTTATTACCACTTAAAAGCGAGACTACTTATTAGTAAACTCTGGGTATGCTTCCAGACCACATTCACTAAGGTCAACGCCTTCGTATTCTTCTTCTTCTGATACGCGTATCCCCATAACCGCTTTCAGAGCGCCCCAAACAATAAAGCTAGATACGAACACCCATCCAAAGATAGTCGCCGCACCAATCAATTGCCCAGAGAAGCTCACGGCGTCGTTTGTTAAAGGTACTAATAAAAGGCCTAACAAACCACATGTGCCGTGAACTGAAATCGCACCAACAGGGTCATCGATTCTCATTTTATCTAATGCAAGAATAGAGAACACGACTAATACACCGCCAGCGGCACCAAACAAAGTAGCTTCTAATGCAGTCGGTGTTGAAGGTTCAGCGGTAATCGCGACAAGACCAGCCAATGCGCCGTTTAGTAGCATCGTTAAATCAGCTTTGCCAAACATTATACGAGCAACGATTAATGCCGCCATCGCACCACCGGCCGCCGCCGCGTTTGTGTTTAAGAAGACCATCGCTACTGAGTTTGCACTAGCGATATCGCCCAGTTTAAGCACAGAACCACCGTTAAAACCAAACCAACCCATCCATAGAATGAATGTGCCTAATGTCGCTAACGGTAGGTTTGCACCTGTAATTGGTGTGATTTCGCCATTTGGGCCATACTTGCCTTTACGTGCGCCTAGCAAAATAACACCCGCTAACGCAGCTGCCCCACCTGCCATATGCACAATGCCTGAACCAGCAAAATCTGAGAACCCAAGGTCGCCCAAGTTATACAAGCCAAAAACGTCCTCGCCATTCCAAGTCCACGCCCCCTCCATTGGGTAGATAATGCCTGTCATCACAACAGCAAACGCCAAGAAAGACCAAAGCCTCATGCGCTCTGCAACCGCGCCCGAAACGATAGACATCGCTGTGGCAACGAACACCACTTGGAAGAAAAAATCTGATGCGTTTGCATAAACAGAGCCGCCATCGAATCCAGCTTCTTGTGATTCTGCTAAAACAGTCGCTGTTAACGCATCTGCTGTTGCCGCGCCATCAAGCTCAATACCACTTAACATAACACCGCCGCCGTACATGACTTCGTAGCCGTATACCAAATACATGATGCAAGAGATTGCGAATAGCGCAACGTTCTTGGTTAAAATCTCGGCTGTGTTCTTTGAACGAACCAGTCCTGCTTCTAACATTGAAAAGCCGGCTGCCATCCACATTACTAACGCGCCGCAGACCAAAAAGTAAAAGGTATCGACCGCATATTGTAGTTCTAATATATTATTCGCGTTTATATCCACGTTTATATCCTCTATCTAAATTTAAAGCGCTTCTGCGCCAGTTTCACCGGTACGGATACGAACGACTTTTTCAAGTTCTGTGACAAAGATTTTGCCGTCTCCAATTTTCCCCGTATTTGCCGCTTTAATAATTGCGTCCACTGCTTGTTCAACTTGATCGTCAGACAATGCAATTTCAACTTTTACTTTTGGCAAAAAATCCACCACATACTCAGAACCACGATACAGTTCAGTATGCCCCTTCTGACGACCGAAACCTTTTACCTCGGTGACGGTAATGCCAGATACGCCTACATCAGATAACGCTTCACGCACATCATCTAATTTAAAAGGCTTTAATACAGCTGTTACTAGTTTCATTATTATTCCTCTTTATTCTAAAATGTCTTATTGACACCATCTATCAAGCAAATAACATGCCAATCTAATAATCAGCATATATTTCAATATCTTAGTATCTTTTTAAATTTCCGTTCTTTTAAATTTATGATTTTCAGCACCATAATGGTGCCGATGGCTAAACCCTCATTTATCTTAATATTTTTACTGCTCGCATAAAAAACGCCCCTCTGTAAAGAGGAGCGTTTTTACACAAATGGCCGCTTAGCTTATAAAGACTTAGAAACAGTCAATACCAAGTTAGGATCATCATTCCTATCTTCATTTGCGTTATCAACATCTGAGTACGCCACTTCCCAATCAACACCAAACAGACTTGTTGAAGCCGCTAGCCTCCAGTCCCAATAGTCGTCTGACCCACTTTTACGATCGTAATGACCAGCGTGCACAGCCAATGTAATACCATTGTATTCACCAAGGTCCAAGCCCAGATCTGTGTAGTTGCCAAAATCTACATCGCCGATGTCATCACTGCCAGCATCAAAACCAAAATATTGCGTTAAAGAAGCGGGACCATAAGATAAGCCTGCATAAGCTTCAGTAAAGTCGGTGTCAGGTGCAGAAGTTGGGTATGCATAATGTAAAACACCGATATCAACACCAACACTTTTGAACTCACCAGCCCAACCAGCATACACGTCTAACTCCATGCTTTCATCACCGCCAAAGTCAACATTTGAAGCCCAAATGCCGGTGTATAAACCATTGCCGAAGCCCGCATCAAAGCCACCTTGAATAGCAGGTGAACCGTCTGTTTGTGAAATACCACGCCATACATAGTCTGTTGTTAAAGCAACGTTGCCGCTGATTTCTACAGCACTTGCTGCGCCGGAAGCTGCTAATAAGCTAGCAATTGCCGTTATTTTTAATAATTTCATTTTTAACCCTTTTAATTAGTTTCGTTTATGATATGTTTTATGCGGTACAAAGTACCAACACGCAACGTGAATAATCATGTTGCTAGAATAACACAAATAACTGATTAATGATTGCTTTACTGGTAATAAAACAACAAAACATGCACTGAATTAAGACAAACGCGCTTCATTTTGCACCAAATAGCTTCGTTTCATAAATTAACCAACATTTACACTCCAAAGTATTGAAAAAACAGTGATTGACACAAACGACATAGAAAAACTCGCCAAAGTTTTCAGCAAACAACTTCCTGAAGGGCTCAGCAATATGAAAGGAGAGCTTGAAAAGAACTTTAAAGTTGTTTTGCAACAACAATTCTCGAATTTTGATTTGCTCACGCGAGAAGAGTTCGGTACGCAAAGTGCTGTTCTTGCAAGAACCCGTGAAAAATTAAATATGCTTGAAAAGTCCATTAAAGAGTTAACAACTGTAAAAAAATAAGCTTAGCCTTTTTTGGATCAATAATAAGGCAAGGATTCCAGTGTCTCTGGCCACATTGAGTCACGTAGCACCGCTGGGATTAATGCGCAGTTGGTTACTGTCAAGGCACAGTTTGCTAATAGCTTGCCCGGTTTATCTGTCGTCGGCTTATCGTGAGCGGCCGTTAAGAAAAGCAAAGACCGCGTGCGCAGTGTCATTATCAACGGTCAATTTGCATTTTCTACGAAGCGAATTCCCATTCATTTAGCGCCGGCCGACTTGCCAAAAGCAAAGAGAGCTATCGTTAGGCGGTGAGGCACGTGCCATTCAAGGTGCATTGCTGGTCGCGTTAGCGTGTCAAAAAAGCCAACGTACATTGTGCATTCGTGGCAAAACCAACCAGAAGAACCACTTGATCTCTAAGGCTGAAATTCTTGCTGTGCCGCATTTCTTGGGTGTTTGTGCCCACTTAGGTGGACAAGCAGCCTTTAACTAGCTCTACACCTTCTGGCGCTTTAAATAAAAGCAGCGCAGGCATAAAGCTGGCTTTGCTGACGTTTCTGGTCAAAGACACAGTAAAACGCGCTTTAGAACTAGAAATCAACCTAGAGCTAAGGCAAATCGTTATTGAAGAGCTACAATTAAAATGCTCGCCAGAGCAAATATAAGGTTGGCATAAGGTTGAATATTTTAGACAAATAGTTTGCTCCTAACACTATTATCGTTCTCACGATAGCTTGGATTTAGTGGCGTTAATGGTGTATTATCAACACATCACAGAGGCCGCCTAAATGTCCTAGATATAGTGAACCCGATCGCTTTATTGCTTGCCCTATGGTATTTGCCACCATGGTTTATCAAGCGTCGTCGGCTCTTAGATGGTTTTAGCGACCTTGTTTTTATTTTGGGCCGATGTCTGAAGCACACAAATATTGTAGGGCCATTGTGCTAATGCTTATCGTTTCACTCTTGGTCGCTATCAGCCCTGCAAACAAACAGTGTGAGGTGAAAAATGAGTTCCGACACCACCTTGGAATCAACCATCAACTGTCCATCGTGCGGACATAGCGAACTAGAAATCATGCCAACAGATGCTTGCCAATGGTTTTACGAGTGCAAAGCTTGCGCCGAGGTCCTAAGGCCTACAGAGCTGGATTGCTGTGTCTTTTGCTCCTTTGGCACAGTACCTTGCCCTTCCGTTCAAGCCGGCAGCAATTGCTGCGACTCGGACTGAAATTCCCTTTATCTATTTAATGCTTCTCTAGGCTAATAGTTTTATGCTTTACAGCATGAAGCAACTGTTTCAATGTGTTTAGCGCGGTATGGCATCGCTTACTTTAGCTTGCTCATTCGTCGCTAGAACTTGCGTTAACCGTTTGTTGTTATACCCCTCATAATGCTTATTCAAATCTCATCCGTTTTAATCTCTAGTGAAAATCCCCCCAGCCCATTCTTTACACCTATAATAGGGACACAATAAATCAGGACCGGTCACGTGTGAATTAATAGGGCAGATAATTCACCCCTAACACTAAAGTCGTGTTCGTACTGGCTTTTTTACGCTTTGTCATGCACCATAAACACTTCATTCAATCGGTCACTTATCGCTTTACATGTCTAAACGACTATTCGCATTTACGTTTTTAGTGTTTTGCCTTTTCTTAAACGGGTTAACATTCGCATCTAATATGGAACGCGAACAGCGTGTCGCAGAAAACATTAAAAAAAGCATTATCGTTGGCGAAGTGATTAGTTTGGAAGCTGATGGCGACGGTTTTATCTGTCTAGTCAATAATGAAGAGCCTGAACATTTACGTGGCACCATTCCTATTTTTGATGTCTATGGTACTCAGGATTTAGACAGCGTTAAAAAGCGGCCGTCTACAAGAAAGTTAACCATTAAGAAAAACAACCCCCTCCTCCGGCAAATTGAAATTTTAGGTGCTGATCACCTTTTTACAGGTTTAGAAAGCACCTTGGTTCGTTCAATACACAACCGGCTCATGTCTGCTTTTGAGCAGGCCAAACCAAACCATAAGGAATATGTATGATCCCTCTTGCTATTAGTCTACACGCACTGTCTGCTACTATTTGGGTCGGCGGTATGTTTTTCGCCTACCTTGTATTACGTCCCATTGCTGCTTTGCAATTTGAACCGCCGCAACGGCTCACCTTGTGGTCGAATGTGTTTGCAAAATTCTTCCCGTGGGTTTGGGCGTCCGTTGTCCTTTTAATTGGCACGGGTTTCTGGCTTATTTGGAATAAATTTGGCGGCATGAAAAATGTGGGCGTGCACATTCACATCATGATGAGCACGGGCATTATTATGGCGCTTATGTTCATGCACTTATTTTTCGCCCCTCGCAAACGCTTAACCCAGGCTGTTATTGAACATGACTGGGAAGAGGCTGGCAGAAACCTCGCTCAAATTCGCATGATTATAGGCGTCAATTTGATTTTAGGTTTGGCCGTCGTCGTTATTGCAACGGGGGGGCGTTACTTGTTCGTTTAACGCAACCGTCTTTGTTGCAAATCTTTATGAATAAAAGCCTATTAACCAACCTCGTCGCTATCGCCATTATCGTAGCGAGTTTCTTTGTAATGCAATTCGCCGAAAACATCCAAGCCATTGGTGTGTTTGCTCTATCTGGCGCTGTCACAAATTGGATTGCCATTTACATGCTATTCGAACGCGTGCCATTTTTATATGGTTCTGGCGTTATTCCCGCGCATTTCGAAGAGTTTAAGCGCAGCATCCAAGATCTCATCATGCGACAGTTTTTTACACAGGGAAACATCGAGCGTTTTTTACAGCGCGAAGAAGATTCCGCTCAAAAGCTATTTAATATCGAGCCACTTTTAGACCGCCTCGATTACGATAAACTGTTTAAAGGTTTGGTCGACACCATTGCCGAGTCATCCTTTGGCAGCATGCTTGCAATGGTCGGCGGTGTTGAAGCACTCGAGCCACTTAAAGAACCCTTCTGCAAAAAAATTCGTCTTACTTTAATTGATATGACCGAAAGCGAGGCTTTTAATGAAGCCATACACGAAGGTATCAACGCGCATCAAATCAGCGGTGACTTGGTTGACGATATCGAAGAAATCGTTGAAAAGCGACTCGACGAATTAACCCCCGACATGGTGAAAGAAATTATTCAACGGATGATTAAACAGCACCTCGGTTGGCTCGTTGTTTGGGGTGGCGTATTCGGAGGTTTGATTGGTTTGGGGTTTAGCCTTCTGTAATACGCCCTTAATTTTCCATGGCCCGGCATAGCTTTGCCACTTTAAAGCTTTCTTTTTATATTACGAGACCTCAGCATAACTGGGGACGGATAAAAAAAGGATGGAATTTTTCAGGTTTTAGCCAATAATCAAGAGTAATAGTGAGCTATTGCACGTTATTTTGGCTGACCTTCTTTACCCGTTCATGAGTCATGCTGAAGTCTCATTACAAAGGACGCCTGTTAGGAGTCAATAGAACTATCGAGATAACTAACACGGCATCTGTCCGTTTTTATTAACTTTGTTCTAGACGTTGTGAAGCGCAATGATGCAGCGTTAGCCTTGACGAATCATCATGCTAGGTAATGCACTCGCTAGACGTTTTATACGGTGAGGCCCCGGTTGACTGCATTTAGTAACCAGTTTGGCTTTTAGGGGGTGGTTTTTAACCCAACTGTAACTGCATGAACCATCATATTCGCGCTGATACCAACGGTGAAAGTGCCGAACGTTCCAGCCGTTATATCGATTGAAATATAGGTCTGCTAAAGGACCCTTTATATGTTTATTCGAACCTCATCTGTTTGAATTTCTCGTGAAAATTTGTCGGGTTCAGTCTCAAGCCCCCCTAACAGGGATAGAACAAACCTGGACAGGTCACGTGTTAATTAATAAGCCAGATAATTTACTCCTAACGCCGAGAATACTAGCTGTTTCTCTTCCTCGTCGTTCAGTGTAAAATGTTGATTTTCGAATCGATGCAAAGCACATTGGTTTCAAACTCACTAACCAAGCTATTACAATGAGCCAATCACCTTCTTGTCAAACGCTGGCTAACGCCATTCGCGTCCTCAGCATGGATGCTGTTCAACAGGCTAATTCAGGTCATCCTGGTGCACCGATGGGCATGGCAGACATTGCCGAGGTGTTATGGAATGATTTTTTATCACATAACCCTGCAAACCCACATTGGGTGAATCGTGATCGATTTATTTTGTCGAATGGCCACGGTTCGATGTTGCTGTATTCCCTATTGTATTTATCTGGTTACGATTTAGATATTGAAGAACTACGCAACTTCCGCCAACTACATTCAAAAACGCCTGGA
Source organism: Cycloclasticus sp. symbiont of Poecilosclerida sp. N (assembly GCA_002101205.1). Classification (GTDB taxonomy): domain Bacteria; phylum Pseudomonadota; class Gammaproteobacteria; order Methylococcales; family Cycloclasticaceae; genus Cycloclasticus. The sequence goes on from LWTM01000076.1 coordinate 25,522, forward strand.
CACCCTGAGTACGGTTATACGCCTGGCGTTGAAACAACGACGGGCCCTTTAGGTCAAGGCGTTGCCAATGCCGTGGGTATGGCATTGGCTGAGAAAGTTCTAGCCGCGCAATTTAACCAACCTAATTTTGATGTTATCGATCACTACACCTACACATTTATGGGTGACGGCTGTTTGATGGAAGGCATTTCGCACGAAGCGTGTTCGTATGCGGGCACGCTCGGCTTAGGGAAGCTCATCGCATTTTGGGATGACAACGGTATCTCTATTGATGGCGATGTGGAAGGCTGGTTTACCGACGATACCCCGGCGCGTTTTGAATCATACGGCTGGCATGTGGTGCGTGATGTTGACGGGCACGATGCGGCAAATATTAAACAGGCGATAGAGCAAGCGCAAAAAGAAACTAATAGGCCAACGCTTATTTGTTGTAAAACAATCATTGGCTCTGGCGCACCGAATAAAGAAGGCACGCACCATGTTCACGGTGCACCTTTAGGTGCTGAGGAGATCGTCGCCACGCGAAAAGCATTGGGCTGGACTGCGCCGGCATTTGAAATCCCTAGCGATGTTAAAAGTGCGTGGGATGGTAACGATAAAGGCGAGCGAGCAGAGGCAAAATGGAATGAATTATTAGAAGCCTATGTAGCATCATACCCAGAATTAGCGGATGAGTTATTACGTCGTTTATCGGGCGAATTAGGCGATGATTGGGAAGAGAAATCATCAGCCTTTATAGCGGGGGCACAGGCGACGGGCGAAACGATTGCCTCGCGTAAAGCCTCGCTTAACACGCTAAATGCCTATGGGCCACTATTGCCTGAGTTCTTAGGCGGGTCGGCAGATTTAACGAGTTCAAATTTAACCGAATGGGCAGGTTGCACCACTGTAGATGGCGGCAATGCCAACGGTAATTACTTGCACTACGGCGTACGTGAATTCGGCATGACTGCGATTCAAAATGGTATTGCTTTACATGGTGGCTTTATCCCTTACGGCGCAACGTTTTTAATGTTCTCCGACTATGCGCGTAACGCGGTACGAATGGCGGCGCTAATGAAGTTGAGGAACATTTTTGTCTACACGCATGACTCCATTGGTTTGGGCGAAGATGGTCCGACACATCAAGCGGTTGAGCACGTATCAAGTCTACGCTTAATTCCTAATCTAAATGTATGGCGCCCGTGTGATACGGTTGAATCTGCGGTGTCTTGGAAGTGCGCGGTGGAAAGTGAAGGTACGCCGTCAGCGCTGATCTTTACGCGCCAAAATGTGCAACACCAAGAGCGTACGGCTGAACAAGTGTCGGTTATTTCAAAAGGTGGTTACATTCTTAAAGACTGCGACGGCGAGCCGCAAGTTATTTTAATGGGAACAGGCTCGGAAGTTGAATTGGCAATAGAGGCGGCACAAAAGCTGTCAGCTGGGGGCATCAAAGTTCGTGTGGTTTCCATGCCGTGTACGGATGTTTTTGATGCGCAAGACGTCGTTTATAAAGAATCCGTGCTGCCAGCATCAGTAACAGCAAGAGCAGCCATTGAAGCGGGAGCAACGGGGCTTTGGTACAAATATGTTGGCCTGAATGGCACGGTTATTGGGATTGATTGCTTTGGCGAATCTGCACCGGCTAAAGAACTATTCGAGTACTTCGGTATTAGCGCAAACAAACTTGCTGATGCCGCAAAAGCGTTATTGTAAGCGCCCTTAATTAAAGAGCTAAACGATGAGCATTTTAAAAATGCGAGACATTAACTTATCTGGCAAGCGTGTTCTAATTAGGCAAGATTTAAACGTGCCAATAAAGGATGGGAAAGTAACGAGTGACGCTAGAATTCGCGCTAGTTTAGCGACCATTCGACAAGCGCATGCGGCAGGTGCAATGCTGATGCTGATGTCACACATTGGTCGCCCGACCGAAGGGCAGTACGACGAAGCGTTTAGTCTAAAACCTGTGGCAGAACATTTGTCGAGCTTGCTTAATTTGCCTGTTCGATTAGAAAAGAATTGGATAGATGGAATTAAAGGTAAGCCGGGCGACATTGTTTTGTGTGAGAACGTTCGTTTTAACGTAGGCGAGAAAAAGGACGACGAGACTCTATCTGAAAAAATGGCTGCCCTATGCGACGTTTTTGTGATGGATGCCTTTGGCACTGCGCATCGTGCGCAGGCGTCTACTCATGGTGTTGCTAAATTTGCGCCGATTGCATGCGCAGGGCCACTATTAGTAGCGGAGTTGGATGCGCTAGGAAAAGCACTATTTGAACCTGCTAAGCCATTGTTGGCCATTGTTGGCGGCGCGAAAGTATCGACCAAATTAGCCGTACTTGATTCAATGCTTGATAAAGTTGATCAGCTGATTGTTGGCGGCGGAATTGCGAATACGTTTATTGCTGCACAAGGTCATTCGGTGGGAAAATCATTGTACGAGCCAGACTTAATTGATAAGGCGAAAGCGTTGATGCTTAAAGCTGAAAAAAATGCCGCCCGTATTCCTGTGCCGATAGATGTGGTGTGTGGAAAAGCGTTTTGCGAATCAGCGAAAGCGACTGTAAAATTAGTGGCAGATGTTGACGAAGACGATTTGATTTTGGATGTAGGCCCACAAACAGCAAAACAATATGCAGGCATGGTCAAAGCAGCCGGCACAATCGTGTGGAACGGCCCTTTAGGTGTGTTTGAGTTTAATCAATTTGCTGAGGGGACCAAAATTTTATCGCAAGCTATCGCTGACAGTGGCGGTTTTTCGATCGCCGGCGGCGGCGACACTTTGGCCGCTGTTGATAAGTACAATATCGTTGATAAAGTGTCTTATATTTCAACAGGTGGTGGTGCGTTTCTTGAATTTCTTGAAGGTAAAAAGTTGCCTGCAATTAGTGCTCTGCAAAGCGCTAAGGCATAAAAACGTCTTCTCAATAGTCGAGATTATTAACGCGGTACCGCCCCTGTTTTCTATGGAAACAAGGCTTTAAGCCGAAAAGGGTATAGATTTTAAAGAGACTGCTTCCTTTTTACGATAATGGCTGTTGTGAGCTTTTTAAAGCTTGCATGGCTTGGTGTGTACTCAAAAAGATGCTGTTTTTGCTGAGGTTATTTAGAAACTCGGTGCCTTTAAGTCTATCCATAACGGGACCTTTGACTTCTGCTAGGTGCAGTTTCACGCCGACTTTTCTTAGTCGAAAAAGAATATCCTCCAAAGACTCTAGGCCGCTTGTGTCTATGACACTGACAGAACTACAGATAAGCACAATGTGGTTAACGGCGCTATTGTCCGCAACGATTTGCATAATGGTATCTTCTAGAAAATTTGTATTGGCGAAATATAAGTTCTCATCAATACGTATGGCAATAATTTTATCGTCAGTCTTGACGTTGTGGCGGTCTATATTTCTGTAATGCTCAGAGTTCCCAACTTGACCAACAATAGCAATATGAGGCTGACTACTTCTATAAAGGTATAAACAGACCGACATGATAACGCCTGCAATAATGCCGCTTTCTACGTCAATAATAAGCACGGTAAAGAAGGTACCTAGCAGTGAAAAAGCATCTGCTTTGTCATAAGCTAAAGCACGTTTAAAGGAGTGTGTGTCAATTAGGGGCAATACGGCAAATACAATAATCGCGGCCAAAGTGGCTTTGGGTAAAAAGAAAAACAAAGGCGTAAGAACAAGCAGGGTTAAACCCACAAGGCCTGCGCTAATGATAGACGCAAGAGGTGAATTGGCGCCCGCGGTGAAGTTGACCATTGAGCGGCCAAACCCGCCCGCAACAGGGTAGCCGCCACTGATAGCAGACGCGATATTAGCTGTGCCAAGGCCAATTAACTCTTTATTTGAATCAATTTTTTGGCGTTTCTGGCTAGCCATTGATTTTGCGATAGAAACACTTTCAAGATAGCCAATTAAGGCGATGAGAAAAGCACTTGGCAAGAGTTTTAAAATGAGTGCTTTATCAAGACTGGGTAATATTATTTCAGGTAGACCTGGAGGGATTTTGCCGATAATAGAAACCTGGTGTTGGGTATCTAAATTTAAAAAGTAGACGATAGAAGTACTAATAGCAACAGCAACCAGGGGGCCTGATTTTGAAATCAGCTGAGCGACCCCCTCGCTAATAGATGTTTTACTTAAGAAACTCACAAGTGGTGCTTTAAAGGCCCATAAAAGCACAAGGCTGCTTATTCCAATAACGCTTGCGGCTAAATCACTCTGAGGAAGTTGGATCAGAAGTTGCGCAAGGGTCTCGTATGCGGGTAGTCCAAGAGAAATGTTAAGGCCAAAAATATGCTTCATTTGACTTAACGCTATGATGATGGCGGATGCGCTGATAAAACCAGATATAACAGGGTGGCTGAGAAAGTTGATAACGACGCCAAGGCGAGCTAGCCGCATCAGTAGCAAGATGGTTCCAACCAATAAAGCAAGTGTATGAGCGGCGCTGATCATTCCAGGAAGGTCGTTAATGCCAAGTTCAATAAGTGTGGCCCCCGTCATTAATGACATAAGGCCTACAGGTCCAACAGCGAGAGTTCTGCTGCTACCAAACGCAGCATATAAAATAAGGGGCAGCACAGATGAATATAAAGCGACTTCTGGTGGTAACCCAGCCAACAGACCGTAAGCCATGGCTTGAGGAACTAACACGACAGCAACGATGATGCCGGCGATTAAATCACCGTTTAATTGACCTTTTTCGTAGTGCTTTAACCAGTCAGGCAGAAACATAACCAATGATGAAATTTCTTTGACGTTTAAGAATTTTTAATGGGGCTGACACCTAATAAGTCTCTTTTAATAGTTGCAGGTCTATTAAAAGCTCATTTAGTGTACCTGTGTTAAACCGCCATTCACATTCTTTTAAGAATAAATGGAAGTGCTCTTTAGGGGTACCGTTAAATTTTCTCATGTGCCTTTTCGCCTGATTCCACTCGTTTTAGTACCCCCTTGAGGGGTAGAAGTTTTCAATATCATTTATATGGTTTTGTTTTTTAGCAAATAAGCGGCTGTGGTTAATTCGGTAATGCTTAAACTCAGGTACATCTAGTACATTATATGACTTCCAACAATCAGTATAAACAATGCTGTCCGGCACCACCTCGCGCCGTATGATCGACATTAAGCTATTTGCTTTGGCATCAGACTATTTACATATAGACCTTGCCACCTCTTTTAAGGATGCCAAAAACAGCAACCCTTCCTGCGGCGCCTCTACCGCGCTTACCTTTGCGTACGCCACCAAAATAACTGTCATCTAATTCATAATACCATTGAATGGCTCGTTACGACTTAGTTGAACTTGAGCAACTTTCTCTCGTAGTTTACGGCAAAATCTTACTGCGGTATTGCGATGTATACCGACTAAACTTGCTACTGTTCTTGCAGTCGTACCGGCAACAAAGTATTTCATTAATTCTAACGGCTTGTTTATTCTTAATTTACAATGCTTTATATGCATTTACAAACCCTAACGTTTGATATGTTAGGTGTCAGCCCCTTTTTAATGATACCCGAGACCTTTGCGTGATCAGCGCGCGGAGCCTGTGAAACTAAAAACGATATTTTTTCAATTAAAAAATGCGTTGTTCCCGCTATATTTCATCAGTTCATTCTTGATTTTCATTTTTTAGGCACAACTCTTTTGTCGAGTCGATAACCCCGATTGAGTTTTTGATGAAAACGCCAAAAAGGACTGTGATCAGAAATAGACTCAGATAAAAAACTTAGGCTTGTTTTTGAGGGCCTAAACAAAAAGGCTGTGTCATTTGAATAAAAAGGTTGTTTTTATGCATTGCTTTTATTGCAATGCAACAATAGTTTAAATAAATCAAATACTTAGAGAAAAATATTTGTTGCATTTATGCAAAAAATGCGTATTATTGATTTCAAGAACAAGGAGAGGAGAAGCCGGTTTTTATAAATTGGCGGTTTAATAAATAATAATAATAATAATTAGGGGGCTTTTAGCCCCTTTTTTTTGCCTGTTAGAAAGAGGAAAGTTACTTTGGCGGTAAGCGTGCTCCTTTTAAAGCTGAATTAAGCTTAAGTTTTTAAAGCCCGTATCGAAGGTATGAGTTTTGTCTAACTCGGTAAAACAGTAAGGTTAATTTATTTTTAAGTTCGTATGCGACAAAGTTTGAGTGCTGTTTTTACCGACTAAAAGCACGACATCAGCGGGCCTTTTAGCAAATAGCCCAGTGGTTACAACGCCGGTTATGTTGTTAATCTTATTTTCTAAATCTAATGCGTGCTGAATATTTAATTGGTGCGTGTCTAGAATTATATTGCCATTATCGGTCATAAAATTTTTACGCCAAACCGCTTGTCCACCTAACTCAGTAAGTTCGTCGGTAACAAACTGTCTTGCCATCGGTATAACTTCAATAGGCAGGGGGAATTGGCCGAGTGTTTGTACGAGTTTGCTTTGATCTGCGATGCAAACAAATGACTTACTTGCCGCAGCTATTATCTTTTCGCGGGTTAATGCCCCGCCCCCCCCTTTTATTAACTCTAAGTTAGAATTAACTTCATCTGTGCCATCGACATAAACATCCAAATAACCGACGTCATTTAAATCAAGAATAGGAATACCAATGGCGAGCAGTTTTTGTGTGCTGGCATTCGAACTGGAGACAGCGCCCTCAAATTGCTCTTTCAACGGTTCAAGCGCATTAATAAAATGGTTCACGGTGGAGCCTGTCCCCACGCCCAAAATGCGACAGTCTTTAATGTAAGGAAGGGCGGCTTCAGCCGCTTTTTTCTTTAAATCGTCTTGCATTATTTTGATGAATATTAGCTTTAGGTGGTGAGACTATAATATATCGAACAGGCTGGTTGGCAACTAGTTTTAACTGCCTTTGCTGTTTAACGATGAGAGTGTAAAAGCTGTTCAGCAGTTGATGAAAAACACGTCAAGCCTTTTTCAGTGATAACGGCATCTAAGGAAACGTCCCAGTTTTGCCGAATGATATTTTTTACTTGTTGGCAGCTATAAGCTATGCCGATTAATAAGGGTTTCTTTTTGCAAGACGAAGCGAGGGTAAAGCTAAGAGAACGGTCATAGTATCCACCGCCCATACCCAATCTGTTTCCCTGACTATCGAAGCCCACTAGAGGCATCAATATTGTCGATAAAAACTGGCTTGGCAGACTGTGCTGATTTGCTGGTTGTGGAATATTGAAAACGTTGTTTTGTAAATCATCACCCCATTTATATAGACAAAAGCGCAGATTTCGTTTGTTTATAACGGGTAAATAGAATGCTAGATTTCTTTCACCGCAGATTTGCATGAGTAAATCGACGGCCGGTTCACCGTTGTTTGAAAAGTAGCCGGCGATGCGATTCGAGCGTAATAAAATGCCTGACTTGATAAGGTTTTGATGGATGCAGTAGTCGAAGTGCTCGCGTTCTTTTTGCGAAATACTACGGCGTTGCAGTTGTAGAGATTGTCGTAATGAATAAGTAGCTTGTGACATGATGAAAACGTTCCCCGCTAGCGCCGCATTCAGGTTTCTACCTTAAACCAAAGAGTTTAAGTGGGAGTCGGACATTTGCATTAGGCTTCTCTAAAAGAGCTTGCGCACCAACAAAATGATCTGTCTTCCCGAGTAGGATATTAGGTCCAAGGGTAATTCGCCTTATCTCGAACACCGCAGGGAACGCACTTACAGTGTATACCTAAGTGTGCGAATAAACAGTTAATTAATACACCCAAATTCCCAGATAGGGCTTAAGTCAGCATTTCAAAAGCACCAATAAGCTTTTTAAGCCGCGTCTTTAACCGATGCAGCTTATGGCAAAGAGATTGAGCCAAACCTGTTCCTCTGCGTCTTATCGTCGGCAATCAGCGCTTAACTGAGTTATTTTGCTACAAATCTGTTGTTTTTGTTCGGCTTTAGGTTAAATAGGTGGTAGTTAAAACACCTTCAGTGCAACAAGTCATGGTTTCAGTAATGTTCGATGTTCTCCCTGAGTTTTACAAATAGCTGCCGTCCTGTTTTGACCACTTTTGCCGCCATCGAATAGAGTCGCCGGTGAGATATTGTCTTTGCGAAAGCCAACGCCACAACATTCCCCACCATCGCGGCATAAAGCCTTCGTTTTAGAGGCTTCTATCTGGGGATTAGGGGTACGACGTTAAGGAATATAGACAGGCGGCGCTATTATGTAAAGCTATTTACCAAATGCGTTGAAGGCAAAATCGAGTTTATTTTGCAAGGCATTGATTTTATCGCTGATATCCAAAGACGTGCCTGTTTTCTTTTGCCCTTCGGTTACAAAATCGTGGGCAATATTCAAACCCGCCATGACGGCAATACGCTCTAGACCAACAATACGACCAGACTGCTTTATGCTTTGCATTTTTTCATTTAAAAGACGCGCGGATGATTCGAGACCTTCACGTTCATTCTCTGAGCAACTTACGCGGTATTCTTTACCTGAGATATTAAGCGAAACCGTGGTTGGCGTTGTCATATTAGGCCTCCATTAGCTTGAGCCGAGAAATCATCGACTCAACACGTGACCGAGCTTTTTCTGTTTTATCCGTTAAAGCACTACGCTGTTGGACGAGGTCGGTTTGCTGATGCTTGAGCTGCTGATTTTCCTCGTGCAATCGTTGGCACACTTGTACAAGTGCATCAATTTTTTGCTCAAGGGTTTGTAAAGTAGCCTCTGGATTTTCTTCTTTATTCACGAGGTAGATATTAGGTGTGATTGGCATTAAGGTCAATACCAATTCTATTTAACGCAGTATATTTGTGGTGTCTACGCCGCACGATGATAGCATAGCAACATTAATTTATGGGTTATGACAAGTTAAGTTTGGGTACTATTATGCTAAGGTATTGTTACGCTAAGGTATTGTTATGATTATAAAAAACAAGTATGCGAACCGTTCCCACATCGCAGAAAAGTTGTGAGGGAACTTGTTCGGAACTTTTCTATCGACTTAAACGCCAGCCAAAAACAGCGCGGGTTTAGATTTAATAATCGAGAGCAAGGTCTATACAATATTTTGCTCAAAATGTTCAAAAAGAGCCGCTTAACTAGGCATGACCCTAAGTTTTATTGGGGTTGCACACCGATTCAGATGAAATAATTCACGATTTCGGGTAACCTTCATTTTTACCGAATAATTACTCATCTCATGAAAACACCATTACAGCCACAGGACATAAGTCTCACTGAAGCGGAAGATAAAGCGCTGCCACCTCATTCGGCTTTAATAGCGCCGTCAATTTTATCTGCGGATTTTGCGCGTTTAGGCGAAGAGGTTGATAACGTTTTAGCCGCGGGTGCAAACGTTGTGCATTTTGACGTAATGGATAACCACTATGTGCCAAATTTAACGATTGGCCCTTTGGTCTGTGAGGCTTTACGTAATCACGGAATAACAGCGCCTATAGACGTGCATTTGATGGTTAAACCGGTGGATAAAATTATTCCTGATTTCGCCAAGGCGGGCGCTAGTATTATTACTTTTCACCCTGAAGCATCCGAGCATATTGACCGAAGCTTAGGTTTGATTAAAGAACTGGGCTGCCTGTCTGGTTTGGTTTTTAATCCCGCAACACCGTTGAGTTATTTGGATCATGTGATGGATAAGCTAGACGTTATTTTGCTGATGTCGGTTAACCCGGGCTTTGGCGGGCAGAGCTTTATTCTGTCAACATTGGATAAATTACGTCAGGTTCGTCAACGCATTGACGAGAGTGGGTTTGATATACGCCTAGAAGTAGATGGTGGCGTCAAAATTGATAACATTGGTAAAATCGCCGCCGCAGGTGCAGATATGTTCGTTGCAGGATCAGCTATTTTCAACACCAACGATTACGCAAAAACAATAACAGATATGCGTGAGCAAATCGCCAAGGCCATCGGTTGAACGCGTTAAGGAACAATTGCCAAGCTAAGTTGGTAGCGTTTGATTTAGATGGGACGCTACTCGATAGTGTGCCCGATTTAACAAAAGCAGTGCAAGCGACAATGGCGGAGTTAAATTTGCCAGAGTATAAACAAGATGTGGTGCGCGGGTGGATTGGCAATGGTGCGCAGCTTCTTATTAAGCGAGCACTAGCGGGTGATATGCAAGGCGATGTGCCCGCAGATATTTTTGAGAAAGCGTATCCGATATTTTTAGATAATTATGCCAAGTATCTATATTGTGAGAGTGCGTTATATAAGGGCGTTAAGAGCACACTGAGTTTACTGAAAGAAGAAGGTGTTCTTTTAGCATGCATCACGAATAAGCCAGAGAAATTCACATTGCCACTACTCGAGCAAATGGGGCTTAATCAGTTCTTTGATAAAGTGGCATGTGGCGATACGTTTGATGAAAAAAAACCTCATCCTATGCCGCTATTACAAGTTGCTGCCGAGCTTAATGTATTGCCAAGTGAGTCCATTATGGTCGGTGACTCAGTGAATGATATAAAAGCGGCTCAAGCGGCCGGTTTTTATTCTATCTGTGTGGATTACGGTTACTGCGGCGATTATGATGTGCATCAATTAGGTGCTGATATTGTGATCAGTCATTTTTCAGATATTAATCAGTTATTTCAACAAGCAGGATAGTAGGTTTCAAATGGGCACGTTAGTTTTAATGAAAAATAGATGGCGACACGGTTGGCAAGTTTAGACAGTTGAACGAAATCTATTGACGAAGTAATTAAGAGAAAATAATGACACCCGAACAATTCAAGCAATACGCCGAGCAGGGCTACAACAAAATACCCCTGATGCGAACCATTCTAGCTGATTTAGAAACGCCGCTGAGTGCCTATATGAAGTTGGCGAATAAGCCCTATAGTTATCTATTTGAGTCGGTGCAAGGCGGCGAAAATTGGGGCCGATACTCCATTATCGGACTGCCGTGTAAAGACGTGCTGAAAATCACCGGCAACACCATCAGCTTGGAATCGAGTGGTGTCGTAAAAAATACGATGACTCATGAGGCGCCTTTAGATTGGGTGCGTGAATATGCGTCAACATTTAACACACCAGAAGTTGAAGGTTTGCCACGTTTTAGTGGCGGCTTAGTCGGTTATTTTGGTTACGAAACCATTCACTATATTGAGCCGAAGGTAGCGCAATACAGCGCACAAAAACTGAAACACGACCCACTAGGGTCGCCAGATATTTTGCTGATGATATCTGAGGATGTGTTGGTGTTCGACAATGTGAATAATCAATTGATGATTGTCACGCACGTTGATCCTGCGGATGATAATGCGTATCAGCAAGGCTTATCTTATTTGGATAAGTTGGTGAGCAAGTTGCAAACAACGCGTGTAACATCATCGTTTGGCCAGAGTAAAACAGCGGCTGTCGATGAGGCGGATTTTGTATCTGGCTTCACCCAACAAGGTTTTCAAAATGCTGTAAAGCGCGTAAAGGAATACATTGTTGAAGGCGATGTGATGCAAGTCGTGCTGTCACAACGTATGACGATTCCTTATGCAGAGCCCGCCGTCGATTTATACCGCGCATTACGTTGCCTGAACCCTTCTCCGTATATGTACCATATGAATTTGGGTGATACGGATATTGTTGGCTCATCGCCAGAAATTTTAGCCCGATTAGAAGATGATCAAGTGACCGTCAGACCAATTGCGGGGACGCGGCCAAGAGGCGCAACACGCATAGAAGACGAAGCTTTGGAAAAGGAATTACTCGCGGACCCTAAAGAGTGCGCCGAACATTTGATGCTGATTGACTTAGGCCGTAATGACGCCGGGCGCGTCTCGAAAACAGGAACCGTTGAATTAACCGATAAGATGATTATTGAGCGTTATTCACACGTGATGCATATAGTCTCGAATGTGACGGGCGAATTACAAACAGGGCTCGATGCAATTGATGTATTGGAGGCAACCTTCCCTGCAGGTACAGTGAGCGGCGCACCTAAAATCCGCGCGATGCAAATTATTGGTGAGCTAGAACCCGTAAAGCGAGGCGTTTATTCAGGTGCAGTGGGTTACTTATCGTGGTCTGGGAATTTAGACACGGCGATTGCGATTCGTACGGCGGTTATAAAAGATGGGAAATTAAACATTCAAGCGGGCGCAGGAATCGTACATGATTCGGTACCCGAGAAGGAATGGGCAGAAACAATGAATAAAGGCCGCGCAATTTTTAGAGCCGTGGCCATGGCGCAACGTGGCTTAACAGAAGGTAAAAGCAATGGCTGCAAATAAATTAGTGATGATCGATAACTACGATTCGTTTACCTATAATTTGGTGCAATATTTTGCTGAGCTAGGCGCGGATGTGCACGTTGTTCGTAATGATCAATTAAGCATTGATGATGTGGCTGCCATGCGACCCGATAAATTGGTCGTTTCACCAGGGCCTTGTACGCCAACTCAAGCGGGTATATCGCTTGAGCTAATTAAACAAATGGCGGGGCAGGTACCGATATTGGGTGTCTGTTTAGGCCACCAAAGTATTGGTGAAGTGTTTGGCGGTAAAGTAGTACACGCAAAGCAAATCATGCACGGTAAAACGTCGGCCATGTATCATAATAATAGCGGTGTTTTCAAAGGGTTAAATAAGCCGTTTAAAGCGACGCGTTATCACTCTTTGGTGGTCGAAAAAGAGTCGTTGCCAGACTGTCTGGAAGTGACGGCGTGGACGCGGCTAGACAATGGCGATATAGATGAAATTATGGGTTTTAAGCACCGCGAATTTGATGTCGAAGGCGTGCAGTTTCATCCCGAGTCAATTTTGACAGAGCACGGCCATGATTTATTGCAAAATTTCTTAAATAAAGGCTAGTGATGGATATTCAACAAGCGCTTGAAAAGGTGATTAATCGAGAAGATTTATCAACGCAGCAGATGACCTATGTCATGCGCCAAATGATGACGGGCGATGCAACGGATGCGCAAATTGCTGGTTTCTTGATAGCGCTACGAATGAAAGGTGAAGCACTGGACGAGATAGAAGGCGCTGCGATTGTTATGCGTGAACTCGCTACGAAAGTTAACGTGTCTGGCGATTTTCTGGTCGATACCTGCGGAACAGGTGGCGATGGTTCGAATTTGTTCAATGTCTCAACTGCCAGTGCCTTTGTTGTGGCAGCAGCCGGTGGGCAAGTGGCAAAGCACGGGAACCGATCCATATCTAGCTCAACCGGTAGCGCGGATCTTTTAGAGGCCGCCGGCGTTTATTTAAGCTTAACGCCTGCGCAAGTTGCCGAGTGTGTGGCTGAGGTGGGTGTCGGTTTTATGTTTGCTCCGGCGCACCATAGTGCGATGAAACACACAATGGGCCCACGAAAACAATTAGCACAACGAACCATCTTTAACATGTTAGGACCCATGACGAACCCCGCAGGTGTTCAACGGCAGGTGATTGGCGTGTTTGATCAAGCCTTATGCCGGCCAATTGCCGACGTATTGCAGCGTTTAGGTAGCGTGCATGTATTGGTTGTTCATTCAGATGATGGCTTGGATGAGATCAGCATAGCGGGTACAACGCATATAGCCGAACTAAAAAACGGAGAAGTGCGAGAATACGACATCAATCCAAACGATTTTAGTATCGAATGCCAGACGTTAGAAGGCTTAACCGTTAATAACGCCGAAGAGTCGCTTGATTTGATTAACGATGCACTAACGAATGTGGGCGCTTGTGTGGGCAATAAAGCGGCAGACATTATCGCTTTGAATGCTGGCGCGGCTATTTATGTGTCAGGGCTAACAGCGACACTACAAGAAGGCGTTGATAAAGCTGTTGAGGCGATAAATTCCGGCGCAGCGCATCAAAAAATGCTGTCTTTAAAAGAACAAACACAAAAATATAATAATGAGTGATACACCCGATGTTTTAAAAAAGATCCTGGCAAGAAAGCAAGTAGAGATTGCTGAAAGGTCGGCGCATACGTCTATTGAAGACTTAAAAGAACGAATACAGAACGCCTCGCCGGTACGTGGTTTCATTCAATCAATTCAAAATAAATTGGATAAGGGTGAAAGCGCTGTTATTGCAGAAGTAAAAAAAGCGTCGCCCAGTAAAGGTTTATTGCGCGAGAATTTCGTCCCTGCGGATATTGCCAAAAGTTATGAGGCAGGTGGCGCGGCGTGTTTGTCTGTTTTAACGGATAAAGACTTTTTCCAAGGTTGTGATGCCTATTTAGAAGAGGCACGAGCAGCGTGTGGCTTGCCGGTTATTCGCAAAGACTTTATTGTTGAGCCTTATCAAGTGTACGAAGCACGCGCGATGGGTGCGGATTGTATTTTGCTCATTGTTGCTGCCTTAAATGATAGTGCTTTAAGTGGCCTTCATGAGTTGGCTAATGAGCTCGATATGGATGTTCTTGTCGAGGTGCATGATGCAGATGAGCTGGAGCGAGCCTTGCGTTTAAATTTAGCCTTAGTGGGCATTAATAATAGAAATTTACGCACATTTAAAACATCGTTACAAATAACAGTAGATTTGTTAGAACGTATTCCGCAAGGGGTGATTGTTGTGAGCGAAAGCGGCTTGAATAAGAAAGATGATATTGCGATGCTAAAGCGCCACAACGTGAATACGTTTTTAATTGGTGAAGCATTTATGCGGTGCGATGACCCTGGAGAGGCGTTAAAAAATTTAGTTGCTTAACACGTTCCGAATAACAAGGAGGGCTTTACCGCCTACTTTAATCAGCCCTTCTGCGCCCATTGTTTTTAGAACACGGCCGACCATCCCATCAAGGTCCCGATGAGTGGTTCTAGGAAGCGTAGCAGAGATTGTAGAAAGGAGGCAGACCGGTTTTGTAGGCGATTAAAAAACCGTGGTGTGATATTCTTCGTTACTTACTGGCAGTGAAGGCGACGAAGATGGATGTGCGAATAAAGTGGGTTGAAGGCGCGATGTTTTTAGGTGAGTCGGGCAGTGGGCATGTCGTTGTTATGGATGGCGCGCCAGAAAATGGCGGTAGAAATTTAGGTTTACGTCCAATGGAGATGTTGCTAGCGGGCATGGGCGGTTGTACAGCATTCGATGTAAAAAATATTTTGGACAAGGCACGTCAAAATATTGTCGACTGTGTGGCAGAGATTCATGCGGAGCGAGCCGATACGGTGCCAGCAGTGTTTACTAAGATCCACGTGCATTTTATTATTTCAGGCAAGGGGTTAACGGAAAAAGTCGTTGCGCGTGCAGTCAATCTATCGGCTGAAAAATATTGCTCGGCGTCTATTATGTTAAGTAAAACGGTAGAAATAACACATGACTATGAAATTATTGAGACGGATGTTGAATGAAACGCCCTAATCCAACAACAGGCCTACGACATATTGCGTTGAATGTTCGCGACTTGGCTGCTGCAGAACACTTTTATGTTGAGTTAATGGGGATGTCTGTTGAATGGCGACCCGATGCTGATAATGTGTACCTCACTTCCGGCAATGATAATTTGGCTTTGCACGTTGTGGCAGGTAATGAACCAGGTGTTTCAAGGGTGGATCATATTGGTTTTTTCCTGGCGAAACAAAGTGATGTCGATGACTGGTTTGAGTTTCTTCAGCATCATGGTATTAAGATGAAAACAAAACCGCGCAAGCACAGAGATGGCGCGAAGAGTTTTTATTGCTATGATCCAGAAGGCTTAACGGTGCAGCTTCTTTGTCACCCACCGCTGCTCGACAGCGTAGAGGTTTAACACTCTCGAATGAATCTGTAATTTATAGAGGGCGTAAAGCAAACTGTGTCACTACACCTCTGTTCAATTAATTATAGGCTGAGACCTCAGCACGTGTACTTACACCGCCGGCGCAGGCAGCACCCGCTACGCTTGTACTTACACCGCCGGCGCAGGCAGCACGCGTGCACCGCCCGGCACTGACCGGAGGTGCTAGCGCTGACAGTGTAACCAACAGCTTTATCCGCCTTCATTAGGCTCCCCTATTTTTTCGTCAATTACGCTGTTTTTAGTGCGCGGATTATCGCATAAAGGGCCTATTTCGACCTTAAATATTAGACGTTAAACGGGCTTAACTTAGTGCCATTCGGGTCAGATACAAGAGTAACTTGATTTTATGCATACCTTCATTGCACAAAACCCCAACCAAGAATGCCGAGACAACCAAGGCTGTTACGAATAGAGATAAATAACTGGGGTAACACGAGATAATTGTACTAGCGAGTTGAGCCCGCGCTGGAAAAGATTGAACTCTATTACTTTCCATGTTTTCCAGAATGTTACTTTAAAACGATAAGGTTTTAAAAAGCAAGGTGTTGTATGAGTTCACCATATATTGTACTGTGGTTTGTTTTCAATAATATACTACTGCATAGGTGTCTTTAGCTCTAAACCTTTATAAGAGCCTGGCCAGTAGTTTGTTGTTTGACGAGACGGGTATTAGCGACACAGTGATGCTCGATGGGCCGTACGGTTTAGCTTATTTGAAGCCAAAGATTAAGCGTGATATTGTTTGCGTCGTTGGTGGTTCAGGCTTGTCGCTAGAAATGACTATTGTTAGAGTAGCCGCGCAAGAAAAAGGTTTAGACGACCGTAAAATAGGCCTTTTTATGGCGGTAAAGTCCCTAGTGATATTTGCACGTCGGGCTTGCTTAAGGAATATGTTGAGGCGGTAGAAGATGAATAATGGACAGGCGAAGTCGGCTTTGTTCATGAATTATTGGCAAAACAACTGGCTGATACCCTAACGGAACACGGATTTTATATTGGTGGTCCACCGCCAATGACCGATGCATTAATGCGTATGCTGACAGTGGAGCACAAAGAGCCCTTAGTGCAGATAGATTTTATTGAGTAATTAACAAGAGAAAATAATGAGTGATTTAATGATCTTATGTAAAACCGATGACGTAAAAGAGGGAGCGCCGATTTCTATTTCACCGGAAAACTTTCCTATGCTGGCAGTATATGAATACGACGGTGAATACTTTGTAACAGATAATACGTGTACCCACAGTATGGCGGTGTTAACAGATGGCTATCAAGACGACGCCGAGATAGAGTGCCCTTTTCATGGGGGTGCCTTTTCGATTAAAACAGGCGAAGCAACAGCAGCGCCTTGCGTGCTGCCAATTAACACTTACCAGGTAACGCTTGTTAACGGCAATATTTGTATTCCTGCGGTGAGCGGTTAAAAACAATTATTTTTATAAGGTGAAAAATTAGCAAACGGCAATGTAAATTCAAGCAATTTTAGCAAACAGATTCCAGACCAACTTTTAACGCAATAACTAAGACGTGAGAAAAATGTTAAAATCAGCGGCTTATGTCTAATAGTTAGAGTTATGCAATATCCAAAAAAGTTTGATGTCATTATTGTGGGCGGTGGTCATGCGGGAACCGAAGCGGCGCTTGCGGCAGCGCGAGCGGGTGCGAACACGCTGTTGCTGACACAAAATATAGAAACGTTGGGGCAAATGAGTTGTAACCCAGCGATTGGCGGCATTGGCAAAGGACATTTGGTGAAAGAAGTTGATGCCTTAGGTGGCATGATGGCTAAAGCTACAGATAAAGCGGGCATACAATTTCGTATATTAAACTCCAGCAAAGGTCCTGCGGTTCGCGCAACACGTGCTCAAGCAGACCGCTTATTGTATAAACACGCTATTAGAGAAGCCTTAGAAAACCAGCCAAACCTTAGCTTATTTCAGCAAACCGTTTCAGACCTTGTTGTTGAAAACCACTGTGTTCAAGGTGTTGTGACACAAATGGGTTTGACGTTTCAAGCGCCGACCGTTGTGCTCGCGGTGGGAACATTTTTAGGCGGTAGAATTCACATTGGTTTAGAGAACTACGAAGGCGGTCGCGCGGGAGATGCGCCGTCGAATGCACTATCGGAACGGTTACGCGCCTTGCCCTTTAAGGTTGATAGATTAAAAACGGGCACGCCGCCGCGCATAGATGGCCGTAGCATTGATTTTAGTGTGATGGAAGAGCAACCAGGCGATACACCGTTACCCGTTTTCTCATTTATGGGTTCCGTTCGGGACCACCCCGCACAAATTAGTTGTTACATGACAAGAACTAATGAGCAAGGCCATGACATTATTCGTTCAGGCTTAGATCGTTCGCCGATGTACACGGGCGTAATAGAAGGCGTTGGCCCACGTTACTGCCCGTCTATTGAAGACAAGGTGATGCGTTTTTCAGATAAGAATTCGCACCAAATTTTTGTTGAGCCAGAGGGCTTAACAACAACGGAAGTTTACCCGAACGGGATTTCAACGAGTTTACCGTTTGATATTCAGCACGCCTTTATTAAAACCATAAAAGGTTTTGAGAACGCGCATATAGTGCGCCCAGGCTATGCGATTGAATATGATTTTTTTGACCCTCGCGCGCTTAAATCATCGTTGGAAACAAAGCACATGCGGGGCCTGTTCTTTGCGGGGCAGATCAATGGCACAACAGGCTATGAAGAAGCGGCGGCACAAGGTTTGATTGCGGGCTTGAACGCGGCACGCCAATCACAAGAGTTGGAGCCGTGGTGCCCACGGCGATCTGAAGCTTATATTGGCGTGATGATTGATGATTTGGTCACAAATGGTACGCTAGAGCCGTACCGAATGTTCACCAGTAGAGCCGAATATCGCTTATTGCTAAGGGAGGATAACGCTGATTTAAGGTTAACGGAAATAGGCCGTCAGATGGGTTTAGTGGGTGATGAGCAGTGGAAAGCCTTTAGTGTAAAGCGCGAAGCAATAGAAAAAGAACAGGGGAGACTAAAATCAACCTGGATACAACCCGGCACAGAAGCAACAAAGCAGGCGAGTAAGTTTTTAAAGAGACCCCTGCAAAAAGAAGCCAATATTCTGGATTTATTGCGACGCCCTGAGGTGAAATACGAAAATATTGCTGGCTTAGCGGGCGCTGAAAGTACCGTAAAAGACCCGTTAGTTAGTGCGCAGGTTGAAATTCAGGCTAAGTATGCAGGTTATATTGACCGCCAGAAAACAGAAATTGCGCGGTCGCTTCGTTACGAAGACTTTGCCCTATCATCTACGTTGAATTACCGGCAGGTGAAAGGCTTGTCCAGTGAGGTTATTGAAAAACTGGATTGTCATAAGCCAGAAACACTGGGTCAGGCTGGGCGTATTCAAGGCGTTACGCCAGCGGCGGTATCTTTGCTATTGGTCTATTTGAAAAAGAAAAGCGCCTAAGTTATGTTTAATGAGTCTCATTGCGCTCAATTAGAACGCGGCCTCAATGCAATGGAAATATCGTTGCCCCAAAAGAATCTGCAAACCCTGATGGCTTTTTTGGCGATGTTGCTGAAGTGGAATCGTGTTTATAATCTCTCGGCAATTAAAGAGCCTGAACAAATGGTGACATTGCACTTGTTAGATAGTTTAGCGGTATTGCCGCATCTACACGGCAGGCGCTGTATTGATGTTGGTACGGGGGCAGGTTTACCTGGAATACCGTTGGCGATTGCGCGGCCAGATATTGAATTTGTATTATTGGACAGTAATTCTAAAAAAACGCGTTTTATTCAGCAAGCTTGCATAGAGTTAAAGCTAAAGAATGTTTTTCCATTGCACGAGCGGGTAGAAATGTATCAGCCAGAACAAAAATTTGATACGGTGACCGCTCGCGCGTTTACGGCCATGTTGGATTTATTAACAAAAACGCGGCACCTATTAAGAGAAAATGGGCAGTTGTTGGCATTGAAATCGTCAGAAACAGACGCACCGAAACATGGTCGCTATCGGTTTGAACGAGTAGAGCCCTTGGTCATCTCAGATCTTGATGCGGCGCGAAATCTCGTTATTTACACTGCGATTTAGCGGTTCGACATAATAATAAAGGTAAGACTAGTGGCAAAAATCATAGCGGTTGCTAATCAAAAAGGCGGCGTTGGGAAAACGACAACCAGCATAAATTTAGCGGCATCAATAGCGGAATTGGGTCGGCGAGTTCTGTTGGTTGATATGGATCCACAAGGCAACGCAACGATGGGCGTGGGTGTTGATAAAAGCACTGTGGAATTGTCTTGTTATGACGTATTGCTTGAGGGCTGTGAGCCGGCTTTGGTGATTGTCAGCCCAGAAAGAACAAAGTTAGATGTTCTACCCGGCAATATTGACCTTGCCGCAGCCGAAGTTCATTTATTGGAAGCGGACAATCGTGAAAGCCGCTTAAAAGAAGCGCTTAGCCAAATCGCTAATGATTATGATTACGTGTTTATAGACTGCCCGCCTTCGATGAATATGCTGACGGTTAACGCACTTGTTGCGGCAAATAGTGTGTTGGTTCCGATGCAATGTGAATACTTTGCGTTAGAAGGCTTGTCCTCTTTAATGGACACGCTCAAGCAAGTACGCGAGTCAGTTAACTCCGAGTTGACTTTAGAGGGTTTATTAAGAACGATGTTTGATGGTCGGAGTCGATTAACGCGAGATGTGAGCCATCAATTGATGACGCATTTTGCCGACAGGGTTTTTCAAACAGTGGTGCCGAGAAACATTCGTTTAGCAGAAGCGCCGAGCTTCGGCTTGCCAGCGATTGTTTATGATAAGAGTTCACGAGGGGCGATCGCTTATATGGAGCTGGCTCGAGAATTAGATAAAAAATATTATTAGGATTAGATGATGGCAATAAAAAGAGGTTTAGGCAGAGGTTTAGATACGTTATTAAGCAAGCCAAATAAGCAGAGTAATCAAAAACCAATGAGCACGTTGCCCGTTGATTTGTTGCAGCGAGGAAAATATCAGCCCAGAACGGAGTTTGACGCCGTCTCATTACAAGAGCTGGCAGACTCTATTAGTGCTCAAGGCATTATCCAACCTATTGTTGTGCGCCCCATTAGCAAGAATAAATATGAAATACTAGCGGGTGAAAGGCGCTGGCGTGCAGCGCAATTGGCGGGTTTGCAAGAAGTTGTTGTCGTTATCAAACAGGTTGATGATCGCTCGGCTATTGCTATATCGTTAATTGAAAATATTCAGCGCGAGGACTTAAATACACTGGATGAATCAGAGGCGCTGCAAAGACTAATAAGTGAATTTGAGATGACGCATCAACAGGCGGCAGATGCGGTAGGTCGTTCTAGAGCGGCGGTTAGCAATCTTTTGAGGCTATTGGAATTGAGTGCCGATGCGAAAGGGTTACTTCGTGAGGGAAAGATTGAAATGGGACATGGTAGAGCGTTATTAGCGTTGCCTGAAAGCGAGCAAAAGTCCGCCGCTA
Source organism: Cycloclasticus sp. symbiont of Poecilosclerida sp. N (assembly GCA_002101205.1). Taxonomy (GTDB): domain Bacteria; phylum Pseudomonadota; class Gammaproteobacteria; order Methylococcales; family Cycloclasticaceae; genus Cycloclasticus. The sequence continues at coordinate 46,676 of LWTM01000076.1, forward strand.
ATAAAGTGGCAAGTCAAGGCCTGTCAGTCCGTGCGACGGAAGCGATGGTTAAAAAATTACTGAAAGGCGAATTAGAAAGACCAAAGCAAGCAAGCAAAGACCCAGATGTCGAGAGGTTGCAACAAAGCATCTCAGAAAAACTAGGCGCGAAAGTAGATATCAACCATTCAAACAAGGGGTCGGGAAGAATAATTATTCACTATTCAACACTAGATGAATTAGAGGGAGTTTTAGAACACTTGAAATAGATTTGACTGTGCAACGCAACAAAATTATAATTGCGCAGATAACTGGGCTGAAGTTTAAAAAATGAAGGCTCAAATAAAAATTCTTGTTTATCAATTAGCGATGATTTCATTGATCGCTATAGTTTACAAAAGCATCACTTTAGGGTGGGCTGATTTATTAGGGGTTCTTTACGGAGGCTCTATTTCGATTGCTGTTACTATTGTTATGGCGTGTCGAATAAATCAGGCAACAAAGAAAATGCTAGCGGGTAATCAACGAGGAAATTTATATATTTATTTGGGCGCGATGGAACGATTGTTTGTTTCGATTGTGCTTTTTGGGCTGGGCTTTATGTATTTAGCGTTACACCCCTTGCCCATAACAGTAGGATTAGTTGCTGGTCAAATCGGTTTTGCGATTGGCGGGTATAAAGCAAAAGACTAAAATAGAGAGCATTTATGTCAGGCGAAAACCTTACATCATCAGAATATATTAAACATCATCTGACCAACTTAACGTATGGCCAGAACCCAAACGGTAGTTGGGGTATTGCTGACGGTTCAGACGCTGCAAAAGAAATGGGCTTTTGGGCGCTAAATATAGATACGATGGCTGTTTCAGTCATTCTTGGTTTTGTCTTTATTTATTTTTTCAAAAAAGCAGCTTCAACAGCAACAGCTGGGGTGCCTGGTGGTTTGCAAAACTTCGTAGAGTGGGTCGTTGAGTTCGTAGAAGACAGTGTTAAGGATAGCTTTAACGGAAGAAATCCATTAGTAGCGCCGTTGGCATTAACTATCTTTGTCTGGATTATCTTGATGAACACAATGGATTTAGTTCCTGTTGACTATCTACCTCATCTCGCTTCGATGATGGGCGTACCCTATCTTAAAGTAGTGCCAACAACAGACCCTAACTTAACCTTTGCAATGGCACTAGGTGTGTTCTTTCTCATTCTTTTCTATAGCATCAAAATTAAAGGCGCGGGCGGTTTCTTTGCAGAACTGGCCTTTCATCCATTCCCAAAATACTTGATGCCGTTTAACTTATTCCTTGAAGGGGTGAGTTTAATATCAAAACCCATTTCATTGGCATTACGTTTGTTCGGTAATATGTATGCGGGTGAAATGATCTTTATTTTGATTGCCTTGTTACCATTAGGTACGCAATGGATGCTGTCATTGCCGTGGGCTATATTCCACATTCTAATCGTAGTACTGCAAGCATTTATTTTCATGACATTAACGATCGTGTATCTCAGTATGGCGCACGAAGAAAGTCATTAAGTTTCACAAATTTAATTAATTTATAACCTCAAACAGGAGATTAAAATGGAAGAAGTAACAGGTTTATTATATATCGCGGGCGCATTAATGATGGGTCTTGGTGCTTTAGGTGCTGCCGTTGGTATTGGTATCTTAGGGGGCCGTTTTCTTGAAGGCGCAGCGCGTCAACCTGAATTGATTCCTATGTTGCGCACACAGTTTTTTATCGTTATGGGTCTTGTAGATGCTGTACCGATGATTGCTGTTGGTATCGCCATGTACGTTTTATTCGCGGTTGCTGGATAACAAAAACCTAATAGCGAATTAATAAAGGTAAGGTGCAAAAATGAATATTAATGCGACCCTGATTGGTCAAACAATCGCGTTTATCATGTTTGTCTGGTTCTGCATGAAGTACGTGTGGCCACCGATTATTGCTGCTTTAGAAGAACGCAAAACTAAGATAGCCGAAGGTCTAGCAGCAGCGGAACGTGGTGAAAAAGAACAAAAACTAGCTGAAAAGAAGGCTACGAAAGTTATGCACGAAGCGCGCATTGAAGCATCCGATATCATTGATCTAGCGAATGTACGTGCTGGGGAAATGATTGAAGAGGCCAAAGGCAAAGCAGTTGAAGAAGTAGCGAAAGTTAAAAAAGGTGCTGAAGTAGAAATAGAGCAAGAAGTTGCGAATGCACGTGAAGCGTTGCGCGAAGAAGTTTCAGTGCTAGCGCTTTCAGCTGCAGAGAAAATTATCAAAAGCGAAATTGATGCGAATAAGCATAAAAAGCTTATTGATGATGTGAGCAAGCAGTTGGGCGCAGCCTAATGGCAGGGATAGTAGCACTGGCGAGACCCTACGCAGAAGCCGTTTTTTTAATGGCTGAAGAAAAGGACCAAGTTGACAAATGGTCGGACACGCTTAGTTTTTTAGCGCAAGTTACGTCAGACGAGCTTCTTAAGAATATTGCGAACAACCCGAAGGTATCTAAAGGTGCACTTGAAGCAGCAATGATTGATATTTGCCAAGGGCAAATGGATGATGAGGGCTTAAATTTAATTAAGCTACTGATTAAAAATAACCGTTTGCAGTTGGCTGATGAAATTGCTAGGCAATATGAAACTAAAAAAGCTGAAAAAGACGGTCAGCTTGAAGTGACTGTTACCTCAGCGTTTCCAGTATCAGATGAAGATAAGAAAGACTTAGAAAAATCTTTATCAAGCTCTTTCGGTAAACAAGTAAAAATTAGTGTTGAAGAGGATTCAGACTTAATTGGTGGCATGATTATTCGTGCTGGCGATAAAGTGATTGACGGCTCTTTGAGTGGACAGATTCAACAATTAGCTAAACAACTTAAATAGCAAAGGTAAAAACGATGCAATTAAATCCATCCGAGATAAGTGATCTTATCAAGAAAAAAATCGAAAACTTCGATACAGGTATAGAAGCTAAAACAGAGGGCACTATCGTTTCATTGACAGACGGTATTGCTCGAGTTCATGGCTTGTCAGACGCCATGCAGGGTGAAATGCTAGAGTTCCCTGGTGGAACATTTGGCATGGCGCTTAACTTAGAAAGAGATTCCGTAGGTGTTGTTATTATGGGTTCTTACCTTCACCTTTCTGAAGGCGACAGTGTTAAATGTACGGGTCGTATTCTTGAAGTTCCAACAGGCGAAGCTATGTTGGGCCGTGTTGTTGATGCGCTAGGCGCTCCGATCGACGGCAAAGGCGCTATTGATGCTGAGTCATCTTCTCCAGTAGAACGTATCGCACCGGGCGTTATTGCTCGTCAATCAGTTGATGAGCCAGTGCAAACAGGCCTTAAGTCAATTGACGCCATGATCCCACTAGGCCGCGGCCAACGTGAGTTGATTATTGGTGATAGACAAACGGGTAAAACAGCGATAGCGATTGATGCGATTATCAACCAAAAAGGTACAGGCATTAAATGTATCTACGTTGCGATTGGTCAAAAACAGTCTTCAATTTCAAACGCTGTAAGAAAGCTTGAAGAGCATGGTGCTATGGATCACACAATTGTTGTGAACGCGGGCGCAGCTGACTCTCCAGCGCTACAATTTATTGCACCTTATGCAGGTTGTGCAATGGGTGAATACTTCCGTGATAAAGGCGAAGATGCCTTAATTGTTTATGATGATTTGACTAAACAAGCTTGGGCTTATCGTCAAATTTCATTGCTACTTCGTCGTCCCCCTGGTCGTGAAGCGTATCCTGGTGATGTTTTCTACATTCACTCAAGACTGCTAGAACGTGCAGCAAGAATTAACGTTAATGAAGTTGAAAAATTAACAAACGGTAAAGTTAAAGGCAAAACAGGTTCTTTAACCGCGTTACCCATTATTGAAACGCAAGCCGGTGACGTATCAGCTTTCGTTCCAACTAACGTTATTTCTATTACAGATGGTCAAATTTTCTTAGAAACTGATTTGTTTAACGCGGGCATTCGTCCAGCTGTGAACGCGGGTTTATCTGTGTCACGAGTAGGTGGCGCAGCACAAACCAAATCAGTTAAAAAATTAGGTGGCGGTACACGTCTAGATTTGGCTCAATATCGTGAGTTGGCTGCGTTTGCTCAGTTTGCATCCGATTTGGATGCAGCGACGAAAGCACAGATTGACCGCGGTATTCGTGTGACAGAATTGATGAAACAAAACCAATACACACCACTGAGTGTGCCGCAAATGTCGATTTCATTATTTGCCGCTAATGAAGGCTTTATCGATGATGTAGCCGTGGATAAAGTGCTTGATTTTGAAGCCGCTCTTCACAACTATATGGAAAGAGAAAAAGCGGACTTAGTCGCATCAATTGGTGATGAGGGCAACTATAACGACGACATCATTGCTGGTTTAAAAGCAGCTATCGAAGAGTTCAAAAAAACTCAAACCTGGTAAGCGAGAAAAGCTATGGCCGTCGGAAAAGAGATAAAAACCAAAATCGCGAGCGTACAAAGTACGCAGAAGATTACTCGCGCGATGGAAATGGTTGCTGCAAGTAAGATGCGTAAAACGCAAGAGCGCGTAATGGCCGCTCGTCCTTATGCAAAAAAGATGAGCCAAGTCATTCGTCACCTTGCACAAGCGAGTTCAGAATATAAGCACGCTTATCTATCTGAAAGAGACGTTAAACGCGTTGGCATCATTCTTATTAGCAGTGACCGTGGATTATGTGGCGGCTTAAACTCGAATTTGTTCCGTAAATTTGTAGGGCAATTAAAACAGTGGAATGATGCAGGGACTGAAGTGGCAATGGCCTCTATTGGCTCAAAAGGCGAAGGCTTTTTAGGTCGTTTAGGCGGCAAAGTGCTAGGTTCAGTTACGCACCTAGGTGAATCACCTTCAATTGAAGATTTGATCGGCGTTGTGAAAACGATGTTAACTGAATACGACGAAGGTAAGATTGATCGTTTTTATATAGCGCATAACGACTATGTAAATACCATGACGCAATCGCCTAAAATTGTGCAGTTGTTACCGGTTTACACAGAAGAGTTAGAAGAGGAATTAACGCATCATTGGGATTATATCTATGAGCCTGATGCAAAAGATGTGCTTGATCAACTCTTGGGTCGTTACATAGAGTCATTGGTTTACCAAGGTGTGCTAGAGAACAATGCTTGTGAGCAAGCGGCTCGAATGGTTGCTATGAAAAGCGCATCAGACAATGCGGGCACATTGATCGATGAATTGCAGCTGATATACAACAAAGCAAGACAGGCATCAATCACACAAGAATTATCGGAGATTGTTGCTGGTGCAGCAGCAGTTTAAATAAGAATTTAAATTAAGACTATTGAGGAACTGATATGAGCTCAGGTGTTATCGTTCAAATTATTGGCGCGGTTGTTGACGTGGAATTCCCACGTGATTCAATACCAAAAGTATACGACGCTCTTCTTGTAAAAGAAGTAGACCTAACATTAGAAGTACAACAGCAAATTGGCGACGGCGTTGTCCGTTGTATTGCGATGGGTACAACAGATGGTGTTAAGCGTGGCATAAGCGTAGACAACACAGGTGAAGCAATTCAAGTGCCCGTGGGTACAAAAACACTCGGACGTATCATGAACGTTCTTGGCGACCCAATCGATGAAAAAGGACCTATCGGCGAAGAAGAACGCTGGGGCATTCATCGTGCAGCGCCGACTTATGAAGAGCAAGCAGCTTCAAGTGAAATTCTGGAAACAGGCATTAAAGTGATTGACCTCGTTTGTCCATTCGCTAAGGGTGGTAAGGTTGGGTTGTTCGGTGGTGCTGGTGTGGGTAAAACAGTGAACATGATGGAGCTTATCCGTAATATCGCGATTGAGCACAGTGGTTATTCAGTATTTGCTGGTGTGGGCGAGCGGACTCGTGAAGGAAACGATTTCTATCACGAAATGACCGATTCAAACGTTATCGACAAAGTATCATTGGTTTACGGTCAAATGAATGAGCCCCCAGGCAATAGACTACGTGTTGCGTTAACGGGTCTAACGATGGCGGAAAAATTCCGTGCAGATGGTAGTGATGTATTGCTGTTTATCGATAATATTTACCGTTATACGCTTGCTGGAACAGAAGTGTCAGCGCTCCTTGGTCGTATGCCATCAGCCGTGGGTTACCAACCTAACCTCGCGGAAGAAATGGGCGTATTCCAAGAGCGTATTACATCAACACGCGAAGGTTCTATTACTTCAATTCAAGCGGTCTATGTTCCTGCAGATGATTTGACCGATCCGTCTCCTGCTACAACATTTGCTCATTTGGACGCGACTGTTGTGCTGTCACGTCAAATTGCTGAACTGGGTATTTACCCAGCGGTGGATCCATTGGATTCAACAAGCCGTCAGCTTGACCCATTGGTTATTGGTGAAGAACACTATAACGTTGCTCGTGACGTTCAAGGCATACTACAACGCTATAAAGAATTACGCGATATTATTGCCATTTTAGGTATGGACGAATTATCTGAAGAAGATAAATTGTCCGTGGCTCGTGCGCGTAAAATCCAACGTTTCTTATCTCAACCCTTCTTCGTTGCTGAAGTGTTTACTGGCTCTCCAGGCAAGTATGTATCGCTTAAGGATACAATTACTGGCTTTAAAGGTATTATTAATGGCGAATACGATCATATACCTGAGCAAGCTTTCTACATGACAGGCACCATTGATGAAGTTGTAGAAAGACATTCAAAAGAAGCGGCTTAATTTAAAAGGTAATCAAATGAGCATGACAATCCATGTAGACATTGTAAGTGCAGAAGCTTCTATTTATTCTGGTCTTGCGGAAATGGTTTACGCACCGGGTGAAATAGGCGAGTTAGGAATAGCGCCTCGTCACGCACCACTTGTTACACGCTTAAAGCCGGGTGAAATTCGTGTTGATACGGGTAAAGAAGAATTAGATTTCTTCATTTCTGGTGGTATTCTTGAAATCCAACCGCACGTTGTCACTGTTTTAGCTGATACAGCTATTCGAGCTGACGATTTGGATGAAGCGAAAGCATTAAAAGCGAAAAAACGTGCGGAAGATGCGCTAGCGGATAAAGCATCTGATATTGATTTTGCAAAAGCTCAAGCGGAACTTGCTGAAGCTGCCGCGCAATTACAAGCGATAAGCAGGCTTAGAAAAACGCGTTGAAGCCTCTTATTTATAAAAAATAAACCCGCTGAATGGCGGGTTTTTTTATACCTGTTAGACTATGTAGAACAAACGTATATAGAAGCTGATGAAAATAAAAACGATCATATTGGCGGCCGGACAAGGTACGCGGATGAAATCCCAAAAGGCTAAAGTTCTGCATAAAATTGCAGGCAAGTCTATGTTGCGCCGGGTGGTTGAAACAAGCCAAGAATTGCAAAGTGAGATTATCGTCGTTTATGGGCGCGGTGGCGAACAGGTCAAACAATCGTTAGCTGATTTACCGATAAAGTGGGTGCAGCAGGAGGAGCCGTTGGGTACAGGGCACGCAGTTCAGCAAGCGATTAGTCAGGTGAGCCAGGATGAGGTTGCTTTAATTTTATACGGAGATGTTCCGTTAATTAGAAGCGAGACACTTGGCAAAATAATTGAGGGTCTGAGCGATGAGTCGCTGTCGTTATTGACGGTGAAGCTTCGTGATCCAACAGGATACGGACGAATCAAACGAACCGATGGCGTAGTTGAAAAAATTGTAGAGCAAAAAGATGCAAATGAAACCGAGTTGGCAATAAACGAAGTTAATACGGGGATTATGGCGGTTAATGGCGGTGCACTCGCAACGTGGTTGTCAGCACTTAAAAACAATAACAGCCAAAATGAATACTACTTAACAGACGTAATAGAAATGGCCGCTAAACAAGGCGTTCCAATTAATACGTTTCATCCGCATGATGCCTTCGAAGTCGAAGGGGTGAACTCAAAGCAGCAATTACATGCCTTAGAAAGGCACTACCAAATGCAACAAGCCGAGTCGTTAATGGCGGCAGGCGTTACGCTGGCAGATAAAAACCGAATAGACATTAGAGGTGATTTGAATATCACTGGTGGCGATGTATTTATTGATGTAAATAACGTATTCGAAGGGAGCGTAAGCCTTGGCGAGGGTGTTGAGGTTGGGCCGAATTGTGTTATTAAAGATGCAACAGTCGGTGCTAATACGGTGATAAAGGCAAATTCAGTACTCGAAGATTGCACCATAGGCAGTAACGTAAGTGTGGGACCTTTCGCAAGAATTAGGCCGGGAACGGTATTAGAAAATAGCGCACGTGTCGGAAATTTTGTAGAGATTAAAAAAACGACTGTGGGTGAGGGTTCAAAAGTTAGTCACCTGAGTTATATTGGCGATGCAGAGGTCGGCAAAGGTGTCAACATAGGCGCCGGCACAATCACGTGTAATTACGACGGCATTAATAAACTTAAAACGATAATTGAAGACGGCGCGTTTATAGGGTCAGGCACACAGTTAGTGGCGCCAGTAACAATAGGTGCAGGCGCAACCATTGGCGCGGGTACAACGCTGTCAAAAGATGCCCCTAAAGATACCTTGACGGTAACACGGGCAAAACAAATAACACTCGAAGGCTGGAAAAAGCCAACAAAGGAATAATATGTGCGGGATTGTTGGTGCGTTAGCTAAAAGAGATATTACCCAGGTTTTGCTTCAAGGCCTACAACGCCTCGAATATCGTGGATACGACTCCGCGGGTGTGGCGGTTATCAGTGAAGAAGGCGCAATACAACGAAGAAGAACGAAAGGGAAAGTTAAAAAATTAGAGGCGTTAATAGGGCAACAACCAATATCGGGTTATTGTGGAATATCACATACTCGATGGGCAACACACGGAGCACCATCCGAAGCGAATGCGCACCCTCATTTATGTAAAAGTGATATTGCGTTGGTACACAATGGCATTATTGAAAACCACGAGGTTTTACATAAACAACAATCTAAAAATGGCCATGAGTTTGACTCGCAAACCGACACAGAAGTTATCGTACACGCTGTTTATGATGCATTAAAAGCTACAGGCGGCTTACTAAAGGCGGTACAAGAAACGGTAAAAATGCTTGAAGGAGCTTATGCGTTAGGTGTTGTGGAAGCCAACAAAAACAACCGGTTAATTGCAGCAAGGAACGGTAGCCCGCTTGTTATAGGACTTGGAGACAATGAATACTTTATTGCGTCTGATGTGTTTGCTTTGTTGGGAGTGGCCACCCATTTTATTTATTTAGAAGACGGTGATATTGCAGACATCACCTTAGATGGAATAACTATTTACGATGAGTCTGGTGAAAAAGTCACAAGAACTATCAATGAAACAGAATTAAAAGCCGATAACATTGGTTTAGGACGATATCGCCATTACATGCAAAAGGAAATATTCGAACAAGCAGCAGTGTTGAAAAACACCATTGAAGGACGAATTGGAGATGGTCAATTATTGGAAGATTGTTTTGGGGCTGAAGCAAGTGAAGCATTTAAAACAATAGAAGAAGTGCAAATCGTCGCCTGCGGAACCAGCTACCATGCAGGTGTTGTTGCAAAATACTGGTTCGAATCATTGGCAGGTATTCCTTGCCACATAGAGGTGGCCAGCGAGTTTAGGTACCGCCCGCATATTGTTAATAAAAAGACATTGTTCGTAACCATTTCGCAGTCGGGTGAAACAGCAGATACCTTAGCTGCATTGCAAGTGTCTCAAAAACTGGGTTACGCGCATACATTGTCCGTTTGTAATGTGCCAGAGAGCTCGCTTGTTAGAGGCTCGCAGTGGTGTTTAATGACGAAGGCAGGGCCGGAAATAGGTGTAGCTTCAACAAAAGCATTTACAACGCAATTAGCCGCACTTTTATTGTTGGTTATTGCGCTGGGCAAACATCATTTATTAACAAAGAAACAAGAAACAAATATTGTTCGTCAGTTAGAAGTGCTGCCTGAAAAAGTGGCTGAGGTTTTGCGGTTAGAACCAGAGATTGTTAAATTTGCTGAACAGTTTGATGATGCACACAATGCTTTGTTTTTAGGTCGTGGTGAGCAATACCCCGTGGCGATGGAAGGAGCGCTAAAACTAAAAGAGATTTCTTATATTCATGCAGAAGCGTACCCGGCAGGCGAATTAAAACACGGGCCGTTAGCTTTAGTTGATGAGGATATGCCGATTGTTGCGGTAGCACCTAATAATGACTTGTTAGAGAAATTAAAATCTAATTTACAAGAAGTTCAAGCAAGGGGCGGAAAACTGTTTGTATTTGCTGATAAGAAAGCACCTTTTAAAGAGGCTGAGGGTTTGAGTATTATCCGGGTATCTGAAATAGACGATGTGATATCTCCTATTGTTTACACAGTCCCATTACAGTTATTGGCATACCATGTTGCCGTGATTAAAGGTACCGATGTAGATCAGCCAAGAAATTTAGCAAAATCCGTGACCGTCGAGTAGTATTCGCTATATAGATTATTTGTTTAGAGCCGTATTCTTCTGGACTCAGTTATAATGACCTAAAAGGAGTCGACTTATGGGAGGTATATTACACGCTAACGCCACCATAAGATTGTGGGACTAAACAATATCGCTTTATCGGAAATAAAAAAAAGCTCGTCATAAGACGAGCCTTTTGCAATTATTCTTTTGTTGAAGCTATTTGATTTTAGCTTCTTTATACATAACGTGCTTTCTAATGGTTGGATCAAATTTTTTGATTTCCATTTTTTCAGGCATGCTACGTTTGTTTTTAGTCGTTGTGTAGTAGTGGCCTGTTTTCGCACTAGAAACTAATTTTATTTTATCTCTCATTTTATTCAGTCCTTAAACTTTTTCGCCACGTGAACGAATGTCAGCCAATATGGCATCAATGCCTTTTTTATCAATTGTGCGCATGCCATTTGCAGAAACGCGTAGACGAACGAAACGGTTTTCGCTTTCTACCCAAAAACGATGGCGGTGCAAGTTTGGCTCAAAGCGACGACGCGTTCTGTTTTTCGCGTGAGAAACGTTGTTTCCTGACATTGGACGCTTGCCAGTGACTTGGCATACTTTAGACATAATCGAACCTCAGCATAAATTAATGGGGTTAGCAGTTACTGCTAAACGGTGCGGTATTATATCAGAATACATTGTTTGAGTAAATTAAACGTCAAATTTTGCATAAAACGATGAGGCCTCAATGACTTAGATGTGACCGCGTTCAGCAAGCGATGTGACGCAGCCTTTACCAATAATAAGGTGGTCTAAGACTCTAACGTCAATGAGTTTTAGTGCGTTTTTAATTACCGCGTTAGATCAATGTCTGATTGACTCGGTTCAGGATTTCTAAATGGATGATTGTGGACGAAGATAATTGCGGCAGCATTGTGCTTTAAAGGGCTTCTAACGACTTCACGAGGGTGCTCTTGTTCGGGTCAATCGGTAATAGACATTATCATTCCTTGAGTATGTTATGAGACCATGACATAAGTCTGAAGCATGTAGAAAATGGCGGTCTCTACTGTAACGGAACTTATGACCTTTCGGTATAATAGGGGTTTAGTTTCAAAAATGTTAAATTTTATTATGAATAAACTCCAACATCGGCGTGTTTTGCTGGGCGTAACAGGTGGTATAGCAGCTTATAAGGCGGTAGAAATATTGCGGCAATGTCAACGCTTAGGAGCACAAGTGCGCATTGTTATGACGCCCGCGGCGACGGAGTTTATTACGCCGTTAACGTTTCAAGCTTTATCGGGCTCGTCTGTGCATACTCAGTTACTGGATGCTGAAGAAGAGGCAGGTATGGGGCATATCAATCTTGCGCGTTGGGCAGATGTGATTTTAGTTGCCCCGGCGAGTGCTGATTTTATTGCACGCTTGGCCTGCGGTATGGCGAACGACTTGTTAACAACATTGTTGCTGGCTACTGAAAAACCGGTGATGCTCGCGCCGGCTATGAATCGCGCAATGTTTGATGACCTTCATACGCAACAGAATATTCAGAAACTAAAAAGCCAAGGCGTCGTTATCTTAGGCCCAGGAGAAGGGGTTCAAGCGTGCGATGAAGTAGGTTTAGGACGAATGCTAGAGCCTGAAGAATTAGTGCAAGCAGTAACGGAACATTTTCAAACGGGCGAACTGGCCGGGCTTAATGTTTTATTAAATGCAGGTCCGACACGAGAAGCGATAGACCCCGTGCGCTATATCAGTAATCATAGTTCGGGTAAAATGGGCTTTGCGCTTGCCCAAGCTTGTGCAGAAGCGGGTGCGCAAGTCACTTTGGTGGCTGGCCCTGCGCAGCTTCAAACGCCTTCAGGTGTGGAGCGAATTGATGTTGTTAGTGCGAGTGAAATGTCTGAAGCGGTGATGGAAAAAGCTAAAGAAGCCGATATTTTTATAGCGTCGGCGGCGGTGGTGGATTACACGCCTGTTGAAGTTGCTGAAAAGAAAATTAAAAAAAATGCTTCGGAAATGCAATTGAAACTTATTAAAACGAACGATATTTTAACGAATGTAGCAACGCAAGATGATACGACTTTTTGCGTTGGCTTTGCAGCCGAAACGGATAATTTAGAGCAAAACGCAAGAGCAAAGTTAGAGCGAAAATCCTTAGATATGATTGCCGCTAACTGGGTGGGGCAATCACGAGGTGGGTTTAATAGCGATTACAACGCATTGTCGGTGTACTGGAAAGACGGTGGACAAGAAATAGACAGTATGCCAAAGCCAGAATTGGCCAGAAAATTAATCGCACTCATAGCAAAAAGATACCATGAAAAAAATACAACTTAAATTACTGGACGATCGCTTAGGCCGGTCCATTGAATTACCAGAATACGCAACCGCCGGCTCGGCTGGCTTGGATTTGCGAGCCTGCTTAGACGAAACTTTACTGCTAAAACCAGGTGAAACAAAGCTGATTCCGACCGGAATGGCGATTCATATTGCGGATGAGAGTTTGGCGGCGATCATTTTACCGCGCTCAGGGCTTGGGCATAAGCATGGCATTGTTTTGGGTAACCTTGTGGGGTTAATTGACTCTGATTATCAGGGGGCACTTTTTGTTTCGTGTTGGAATCGAGGTAGTACAGAGTTCACGATTGAAATAGGTGACCGTATTGCCCAGTTGATTTTTGTGCCCGTTGAGCAAGTGGAGTTTGAACAAGTAGATAGTTTTGATGAAAGCCAGCGAGGTGAAGGCGGATTTGGACATACAGGGAAAGGATAATGTGACGTCGAAAAGTCTTTTGATATCAATTCTGTTGATGACAGTTGCTGGTATTACTGGCGTTAGTTTTTACCTTAAAAAAGAGCGCACAAACTGTTGAAAAATGGTTGGTTAAGTCTATTTCGTTGAGGGCATGCTAAAAACTCGTGTTGTTCGCCCTACTGGTTAACCTATGTAGAAAAAAGATTATTGTGAAAAGTTGAGTGAGCCGATTAAAACAATAATAAGTAAAAAGAAGTGTGTGCTTATGGTTGAAGAAAGTAGCTCGCTTTTACGCGAGGATATGGTTGAGAACGAGACAAAAATGGACGTACCGCAATCAATATTCAGGGTTTATGATATTCGTGGCAATGATGCTATACGCAATGGATGTCTAGACAAGCCGGTGCGGACATTATTTTTGACGTAAAATGTACGCGCAATTTGGCGAAAGTTATTGCTAAGCACGGCGGTAAGCCTGTGATGTCGAAAACAGGACATTCGCTGATTAAGGCGAAAATGAAAGAAACAAATGCTGAACTGGCGGGCGAAATGAGTGGGCACATTTTCTTTAAGGTATTTTCAAAGAAAAAATGTTACAAATAAAAACAGATATTGAATTGCCGTTTTAGACCGGCAGGTTGCCAGTCGTTAAGAACTATAAAAATGAAAAATAATAATATTGATCCGATACAAAAAGCACGAATTTTGAGTGAGGCATTGCCATATATTCAAAAGTTTTCTGGCAAAACTATCGTTATAAAATACGGTGGTAATGCGATGGTGGACGAGAAATTAAAAAGTGGGTTTGCACGAGATATAGTGTTGCTGAAACAAGTCGGGCTGAACCCTGTTGTAGTCCACGGCGGCGGGCCTCAAATAGGGTTGCATCTTGAAAAATTAGGCATGAAAAGTCAATTTATCGATGGTATTCGTGTGACAGATCGCGACACCATGGACGTCGTAGAAATGGTGCTAGGCGGTTTGGTGAATAAAGAGATTGTTAGCTTAATTAACCAGCATGGCGGCTCAGCGGTTGGGCTGACGGGAAAAGATGGAGATTTAATTCGCGCAAAAAAGGCTTCAAGCAAGCAAGCGCAGTCAGAAGAAGTATCGGAATTGATTGATATGGGTCATGTAGGCCATATAGATAGCATCGATCCATCTGTCGTCAATATGTTAGTACGAGGCAATTTTATTCCAGTTATTGCCCCTATTGGTGCTGGTGAAGATGGGGTTTCCTATAATATTAACGCTGATATTGTGGCGGGTAAAATGGCTGAAATTCTAGGGGCAGAAAAACTATTGTTGCTGAGCAATACGCCAGGTTTACTCAACAAAGAAAATGAGTTATTGACAGGTTTGTCAATAACTCAAGTGAATGATTTAATTGCAGATGGTACGATTTCTGGTGGCATGTTACCAAAAACACAATGTGCAATGGATGCATTGAATGGCGGTGTTAATAGTGCGCATATTATTGACGGACGGGTTCGGCATGTCGTATTGCTAGAGTTGTTAACTAACAAGGGCATGGGGACTCTTCTGGTTAGAAAATAACGACTTAATGGGTTAAAGCTTTCGATAGTTTTCGTTAATCTATTTGTAAAGCTCTCCAACGGTGGAATAATAGGGTTGAAAAGATATTTTTTGCATAATATTTTGTGCCTGCATTATCTAATTAAACACTCGTTTAATTTAGATAATGACCTCTGCATAACGTAGCGAGCACAGGCAAGACACCAAAAGTAGGCGTCTTAGACGAGGCAAAAATTGGAGAAAAAGCGTAGTTTATTGATGTAAATGAGTATTTTGAGCCGATTTTTAGCGCCGAATTGTCTAGCACGGTAGTTATGTTGAGGTCTCGGATAATGTATAATTTTTTCGAAATAAAAAAGACCATTTTAAAATCAAACTTTCAAAGGCATTATTCATTTTAATGGCAGGCTAAGTATAGTTCAGAATAAAGCCTTTCGTGTGCTATTAGGTCAGCGAAATAACATAAGTGCTGGTCTAAACTTAAGGCGATGAAAATTTTTTTTGAGCGAATAATATTAGATAATCTGGAGTATACATGGCAACTAATCAAGCTTTCCCTACCCTCGATGCTGGTGACAGCGACGCACAAGAAACGCAAGAATGGCTGGATGCGCTCGAGGCGGTTATCGAACATGAAGGCGGAGAGCGCGCTCATTATTTACTCGAAAAGCTCATTGAGAAAGCGCGTTTAGCGGGTGCAGTTATACCTTTTAGCGCAGCGACGGCCTACATCAACACCATCGAAATTTCGCAACAAGCTAAATATATTGGTGATACGTCACTGGAGCATAAAATTTGCTCGTACGTTCGTTGGAATGCAATGGTGATGGTTCTTCGCGCGAACAAAGAGACCAATGTGGGTGGGCATATTGCCAGTTTTGCCTCGTCGGCCACCTTATATGATGTGGGTTATAACCACTTTTGGCACGCGGCCAGTGAAACACACGGCGGTGATTTAGTTTATGTACAAGGCCACGTAGCAACAGGGATTTACGCACGTGCTTTTATGTTGGGACGTTTAAGCAAAGAACAAATGGACAGTTTCCGTCAAGAAGTGGACGGTGGCGGTCTTTCGTCTTATCCGCACCCTTGGCTAATGCCTGATTTCTGGCAATTCCCTACCGTGTCGATGGGTTTGGGGCCGATTATGGCGATCTATCAAGCGCGTTTCATGAAGTACGTTGAAGATCGCGGCTTTGCGCAAACAAGCGACCGAAAAGTATGGGCATTCTTGGGTGATGGTGAAACAGATGAGCCTGAATCATTGGGCGCTATCGGTATGGCGGGGCGTGAGAAATTAGATAACCTTGTTTTTGTTGTCAACTGTAACCTGCAACGTTTAGATGGCCCTGTTCGAGGTAATGGCAAAATTATTCAAGAACTGGAGTCTGAATTTAGAGGCGCTGGCTGGAATGTCATTAAAGTTATTTGGGGTAACCGTTGGGATGCGCTTTTAGCCCGCGATACAGAAGGTCATTTACGTAAACGCATGATGGATTGCGTGGACGGCGATTACCAAACCATGAAAGCAAAAGACGGCGCGTATGTGCGTGAAACCTTCTTTAATACGCCAGAGCTTCAGGCAATGGTAGCGGATTGGTCAGATAAAGATATTTGGGAATTAAATCGTGGTGGGCACGATCCTGCCAAAGTATTTGCCGCATATACAGCGGCTTGTAAAGAAACAGAAAGACCTACCGTTATTTTGGCGAAAACCATTAAAGGTTATGGCATGGGCGAGTCTGGCGAAGCGCAGAACACCACGCATCAACAAAAGAAAATGAGCCATAACTCATTGCTTCACTTTAGAGATCAGTTTGATTTGCCCGTGTCAGATGAAGAGGTGGATAACTTAGAGTACTTAACATTTGAAGAAGGCTCGCCAGAACAAGAGTATATGAAGAAAAAACGTGCGGACTTGGGTGGTTACCTGCCTGCGCGTCGTGAGAAATCAGATTCGTTACCGATACCTGATTTGTCGGTTTTTGAGCCGATGATGAAAGGCACGGCAGAAGGCCGTGAAATTTCAACGACCATGGCGTTTGTGCGTATTTTGAATATCTTATTAAAAGACAAAGAAATTGGTAAACGTATCGTGCCGATTGTGCCGGATGAGTCTCGCACCTTTGGTATGGAAGGCTTATTCCGTCAACTGGGTATTTGGTCGCACGTGGGGCAGCTGTATACACCACAAGATTCAGATCAGTTGATGTTCTACAAAGAAGACAAAAACGGTCAAGTCTTGCAAGAAGGTATTAACGAGGCCGGGGGTATGTGTGATTGGATCGCTGCAGGGACATCGTATTCCACCAGCAATGTGCCGATGATTCCGTTTTACATTTTCTACTCTATGTTTGGTTTTCAACGTGTTGGAGATTTGATTTGGGCAGCGGCCGATCAGCGGGCGCGTGGTTTCCTATTAGGCGGCACAGCAGGGCGCACAACACTCAACGGCGAAGGCTTGCAACATGAAGACGGGCATAGTTTATTATGGGCATCGTCTGTACCGAACTGTATTTCTTACGATCCAACCTTTAATTATGAGTTGGCGGTCATTGTGCATGATGGTTTAAAACGCATGTTCACCGAGCAAGAAGATGTCTTTTATTATCTCACCGTGATGAATGAAAACTATGCTCACCCTGCGATGTTAGACGGTGTTGAAGATAAAATTTTGAAAGGCATGTACTGTTTCAAACAAGGCGCAAACACGGCGAAGCCTCACGTGCAATTATTAGGCTCAGGGACTATCTTTAATGAAGTGATTGCTGCTGCAACCTTGCTGGAAGATGATTGGGGTGTTGAATCGGATCTTTGGAGTTGCACAAGCTTCACGGAACTGGCGCGAGAAGGTCAGGCGTGTGAGCGTGACAACCGATTACAGCCAGCAGCAGAGAAAAAAGTACCGTATGTTGCTCAGTGTTTAAATACAGTGAAAAGCCCCGTTATTATTTCTACCGATTATGTTCGTTTATTAGCGGACTCAATTCGTCCCTTTATTCGCAAACATTGCACAGTGCTTGGAACCGATGGTTTTGGTCGTTCAGATACGCGTGAAAACTTACGCCGCTTTTTTGAAGTGGACCGCTTTTATGTCGTGGTTGCCGCACTTAATGCCTTATCCGACCTTGGCGAAATTGAGGCCAGCGTTGTGCAGCAAGCGATTGAAAAATATGACTTGGACACCTCTAAGCCAGCACCTTGGTTGGTCTAATTGGGAGAGAATAAGATGAGTAATTTAATAGAGGTGGTTGTTCCCGATATTGGCGATTTTGATGCGGTAGAAGTGATTGAAGTTTTAGTCGCTGTTGGTGATACGATTGAAGTGGAGCAAGCGTTGTTCACTCTTGAAAGCGATAAAGCTAGTATGGAGATTCCCTCAACAGCCGCCGGTATTATTGACGAGATTTTGGTTAACGTAGGCGATTCAGTTGCAGAAGGTTCTATTATGGTGCGTTTAAAAGCGGTATCTGTCATAGAAAATGTTGAGGAGGCAACGCCTGAAGTATCAGCAGGGGCTGTCGTTGCGGGGCAAGCTACTAACATCTATGTGCCGGATATTGGCGATTTTGATGAAGTCGAAGTGATTGAAGTCAATGTTGCCATCGGCGACACCGTGGAAGAAGAACAATCATTGTTGACCCTAGAAAGCGACAAAGCCAGTATGGAAATTCCATCAACTGCGGCAGGCGTGGTGACGGAAATTAAAGTTGCGGTTGGCGACAAAGTAGCCGAAGGCAGCTTAATCGTTGTCCTCTGTAGTTCAGCGGCCACGCCGAATGCGGTAGAGCCAGTGGCAGAAAAAGCAGTCGCTTCAGCTACAGCCGCGTCCGTTGCAGCTAAACTACCAAGCGCACTAGAGACAGCTCAGACGGTAGTAAGCACATCAAAACCTGCCGGGCGTATTCACGCAAGCCCAGCGGTGCGCAAATTAGCACGCGAGTTAGGTGTTGACTTGGCCGCCGTCAAAGAAGCAACTGGGCCCAAAAACCGTTTGCTAAAAGAAGATATCAAAAGCCATGTGAAGCGACTAATGGCCGGCGGCATCAGCTCTGCTGCACCGAGCGACAGCGGCATCCCACGTATTCCAGAAGTTGATTTCTCGAAGTTTGGCGAAACAGAAAGCAAGCCATTAAGCAAAATCAAACGCCTAACGGGCACGAACTTAACCCGTGCTTGGCTGAATGTACCTATGGTCACACATCACGATTTGGCGGATATTACCGATATGGAGGCGTTCCGTAAATCACTTAAAGGCGACGCAGATAAACGCGGCGTGAAAGTGACTTTTTTAGCATTTATTATGAAAGCCTTAGTGGCCGCGTTAAAAGAGTTTCCGCAATTCAATTCATCACTGTCAGCCGATGGACAAAGCCTTATTTATAAAAAGTACTACAACCTCGGCATTGCCGTTGCGACGCCGAATGGTTTGGTTGTGCCTGTTTTCAAAGATGTGGATAAAACCAGTATTTTTGATTTAGCAGAACAAATGAGCGTTATCAGCAAAAAAGCCCGTGATGGAAAATTATCGCCAAAAGAGATGCAAGGCGGCTGCATGACTATTTCGAGCTTAGGCGGTATTGGTGGCAAAGCATTCACGCCGATTGTTAATGCGCCAGAAGTGGCCATTTTGGGCGTCACCCGTGGCGATATGCAACCGGTTTGGAACGGGAAAGAATTTATACCCAGGCTTATGTTGCCGTTAGATGTTACCTACGACCACCGCGTGATTGATGGTGCAGATGCTGCCGCGTTTGTGGTAGCTCTGTCGGGTTACCTGAACGACATTCGTCGCGTTTTATTGTAGAGGAAATATGTATGGCTAGCTTAGTAGATATAAGTGCTGCGACAACACCGGTAGCATCAGGTGACTTACACGCGGAAGTGCTCGTTATGGGGGCAGGTCCGGGCGGTTATACCGCGGCTTTTCGCGCCGCAGATTTAGGCAAAAAAGTCATATTGGTTGAGCGTCATTCATCTTTGGGCGGCGTTTGCTTAAATGTGGGTTGTATCCCGTCAAAGGCCTTACTACATCAAGCGCAAGTGATTCACGAAGCGGCAGAAATGTCGGCGCACGGCGTTACGTTTGAACCGCCAAAACTTGATATTAATGGTATTCGCGCCAATAAGGAAGGCATTATTAAACGCTTAACAGACGGCTTGGCAGGTTTAGCTAAACAGCGCAATGTAACCGTTGTTAACGGTTATGCCGAGTTCGCATCTAGCCATTCAGTGGTTGTGGAAAATGAGGGTCAAAGCGAGACTATCTCATTTGACCATGCGATTATTGCCGCAGGTTCTCAGCCAGTAAAAATACCGGGCTTTCCGTACGAAGACGAACGTTTAATGGACTCGACTGGCGCATTAGCATTAGTCGATGTTCCAGCAACCATGTTGGTTGTAGGCGGCGGTATTATCGGTTTAGAAATGGCGACGGTGTATCACGCCTTGGGTTCTAAAATCACGGTTATAGAATTGATGGACCAGTTGGTGGCAGGCTGCGATAAGGACCTTGTTAAGCCATTGCATAAGCGCCTTACAAAACAGCTTGAAAATATTTACCTAAAAGCAAAAGTAGTGGGGATTGAATCTACCGATGCCGGTTTAAAGGTCAGTTTCGAAGGCGATGGCGTGCCGGAATCAGCCGTTTTTGACCGTGTTTTATTATCAGTCGGCCGCAAGCCAAATGGAGAACTTATCGCCGCAGAAAAAGCGGGTGTTAATGTAGATGAACGTGGCTTTATTACCGTGGATAAACAAATGCGTACCAATGTATCGCATATTTTTGCGATTGGTGATGTGGTAGGTAACCCCATGTTGGCACACAAAGCGGTGCATGAAGCGAAAGTGGCGGCAGAGGCGATAGATGGCAAAAAAGTTGCTTTTGATCCACTAACCATTCCATCAGTTGCCTATACCGACCCTGAAATTTCATGGATGGGGTTGACAGAAACAGCGGCTAAAGCCGATGGTGTAAAGTATGAAAAATCCGTATTTCCTTGGGCCGCCAGTGGCCGTGCTCTCAGCATCGGTCGTGATGAAGGACTGACAAAAATTCTTTGGGACCCTGAAAAAAAATGCATTTTAGGCGCAGGTATTGTTGGCACAAATGCTGGCGAGTTAATTGCCGAAGCGGTGCTAGCGCTGGAAATGGGTGCAGATGTAGAAGATCTCTGCCTAACTATTCACCCACACCCAACGCTATCTGAAACATTGGCTTTTGCAGCAGAAATGCAGCACGGCAGTATCACAGATTTATATGTGAAAAGGAAAAAATAAATCTCTTGAACTCACATCATAAGTGCGCCACCTTCATTTAATAATCGAGAGCAAGATCTATACAATATTTTGCTCAAAATGTTCACAAAAGAGCCGCTTAACTTGCCATGGCCCATCTTTTTAATAAAAATTTGGAGGCGGTTTATACCTTCACCTTTTTTGTGAGTGTGACTTTAGCGTGTATAAACTGAAGATATTTAAAGGAATGAGTGTTTATACGGGATTATTTACAGGCTCGGCAAACAGACCTTGATTTAGTCCTTATCTTTTTTCGCAGTAGTCATCGTATTTTATAACGCCAAACATAAATGCTCCAAAAGGGCTAAGCCAAGTATAAGTTCTGGTTTCAGCATTGACAGAATTTCCATACCACCTCCTTTGGTTGTCTATAAAACACCCAGTTATAAGCATAACAGAGCTAAAACTAATACTGCTTTGTTAGAGCTGTCCTTCGCATTTGTAAAACGTTCTTTTAGGTAAAGAAAGAGACATTAGAGCAAAAACATCGACTGCTACCGCAAGTTAAATTACAGCATATTTGTTGTATTTATAATATACAACGTATACGCTGTATATGGCTTTTACAATCTATCACCTGTTTTGGAGCACTAATGGATTATGTAATTAATACGCTTGACCAGTTAAAACCAATCTTAGTTGGTTATCGAAAATCTAAAGGCTTATCCCAAAAAGCCTTGGCCGAAAAGTTAGGGGTTAGCCAGCAGTCATACCAAGTGCTTGAATCAAATCCTCAAAGGGCGACTATTGAACGGTTGTTTAATGTCTTAACGCTATTAGGGGTCAAACTGAGCTTATCAAGCATTGCTAACTTAGCAATAGATGAGCATCAAGATGATTGGTAATGGCGAAGCACAATACACTTAACATTTGGATGAACGGCGTCTATGTTGGCTCTTGGCAACGGAGTTTAGGCGTAGACGAACTTCGGTATGATCAGGCGTGGTTTGATAGCCCGCAAGGGCGAGCACTGTCATTATCATTACCCTTTACACCTGGCAATCAAAAGCATCGAGGGGATAAAGTAAGTTTTTATTTTGAGAATTTACTGCCCGACAGCACTCAAATTCGTGACCGTTTAGCTCAAAAGTTTTCTACTAGAAGCGTTTCATCATTTGATCTTTTAGTTAAATTAGGTCGAGATTGTGTTGGCGCAATATAGTTATTACCACCTGATGAAAGCCCCAATGTTGAAACCATCTCGTACGAACCATTATCGACAAGTGAAGTAAGTGCTATTTTAAGAGGCTCATCAACTACAAACGTATTAGGTTTTGAAAATGACGGCAGTGATTTAAGGCTTTCACTTGCAGGGGCGCAGGAAAAAACAGCGTTGCTTTGGCACAATGAGCAATGGTGCCGGTCTATAGGGGCAACACCAACAACGCATATATTCAAATTACCATTAGGCTTAGTTGGTAATATGAAAGTAGATATGCACGATTCTGTTGAGAATGAATGGTTATGCTCAAAAATTGTGGCTGCCTTTGGACTGCCTGTCGCTCATTGTGATATAGCCGAGTTTGATGGGCAGAAGGCGCTTATTGTAGAGCGGTTTGATCGCCGGCTCGCCGCAGATAAGAGTTGGATTATCCGTTTACCTCAAGAGGACATGTGTCAAGTCGGCGGCCTTTCGCCGCTTAAAAGATATCAAAGTGATGGTGGTTTAGGTATTACAGATTGTATGCGCATCTTAGATGGCTCAACAAATCCCCATAGGGACAAGCACCGATTGTTTAAAGCACAAATT
This sequence comes from Cycloclasticus sp. symbiont of Poecilosclerida sp. N, assembly GCA_002101205.1. Lineage (GTDB taxonomy): Bacteria > Pseudomonadota > Gammaproteobacteria > Methylococcales > Cycloclasticaceae > Cycloclasticus. Next base: position 69,409 of record LWTM01000076.1, read on the forward strand.
GTCTTTTATTTATTAATGGCAACCGATGGCCATAGTAAAAATTTTAGTATCTGTCACCAATCTAAAAATCGATACGAATTAACACCCTTATACGATGTCTTATCCGCACATCCTATTGTTGGGTCAAAGAACGGCCAAGTTCCTATTCAAAAGGCTAAAATGGCTATGGCAATAAAAGGCAGCAAAAATTATTATCATGTTCAACAAATTCAACGTCGACATTTTATCAATCATGCAACAGAAGTTGGAATTTCTAAAAACGAGGCCGATAAACTGATAAAAGAAATTACGGATATGGCTGAGAGCGTTAGTCAAGATATAGCTAAAATACTTCCTGCAGGGTATCCACAAAAGTTAGCAAAAAAAATATTGTTAGGAATGCTTAAGCAATCCCAAAAATTATCGACCTTATAACGAGAGCATAATAAAATAGCCACCCAGTTTTGCAGTAAATCCGCATTTATAATGGCATAAACATCTAAAACCTTACGCCAAGATACCTTTTCAGAGAAGTGAATATCACGGATGCGCGCCAACAACTCATCAAAGTAATTTACACCGCCTATTTCTTTGCTTTGAACCGTCCGAGTGTATTTGCCTTGTTAGGCGATTTTTATGCCGTTTCTAATAATGGCAGGTTGATTTCAAGTTTTTTGGATATTTCATCAATTGTTCCTAGTTTCACAGATTTGGCTTTAAACCCAGAGCCAACCAAGTCTTTGATGTATAGCTTGTTATAAATGAACATAAATACCAGATTGCTTAACCCCCACGTAATCGTCGTCAATAGAAATGTGATAACGGCCCATTTCCAATCACTGCGGAATAGTGGTGGAAAGAAACTAAAAAAAAGCATAGTCCAAGAGAAACCAACGGGTGCCTCCTTAATATGACCTGTATTCGGATTTTCAAAAACTAATTTTGTATATGCCATTGCATTCTCCTTTTCCCCGTTTCGCTTGAGCGATATGATGGGGAGTTGCCATGTCGCCTAACTGCTTAGTCCCGCAATCTTATTGACTAGATTTTGTTTGAAATAAATTTCATTTTCAACAAACAACTCAATAATCCTATCATAAGGCGACTGGTACTTTAAGGACTTCAATTTCTTTTGATAATTCCAGACTAAAAGAAAGCTCATTAAATGAAAACACAAATGGTTTAATTCGTCAGTATGCTACAAAGGGTTCCAGTTTTGACGGTATGACAGTGCAGAGCGTCCAAAAAATCATGGACAAACTAAATAGTCGTCCAAGAAAATGTCTGGACTTTAAAACACCCAATAATTGCACTAGCGAGCTGAATCTGCGGTGCATAACGTCAGCTAGATGCATTGGGGTTTTGTAAGAACAACCGATAGCTTTTATTTGGCACCCAGCTTTGATCATGCCTCAAGTATGGGTTGTAGACTTAGACAAGATGAGAAACGAAACCGTTTAGACACTAAAGATGCTGGTTATACTGTTGAAGCATTTGCAAAAAAAGCAAAAACAGCAATGTATAAGAACGATAAAATACTAAAAACTTATTGTCTGGCAAATCTTTGCCATAAGTACTATCGTGAAGAATATAGCTTTTGGGTTGAAGAAATTAATGCCATACCAGTGGAATTTATAACCAGATGCTTTGAAGGGTTACCAAAAGATTGGGCGAATGATATAGATAAAGAATTCACTATACAACGTCTACAAGAAAACAAAAGAGAGCTAAATTCATTATGTGTCAAGAATTAATTTTATCGTGGCAAGCTACGAAAAACGAACAATGGTTCCCAGTCGGTCGCTTTGCAAAACAAAGCAATGTATATTCTTTTGTCTATACCAAAGGTGCAAAAAAAGCGAAAGAAAATGGGTTTATTGGCTTGGCTTCTATGCAAAATTTTGATACAAAATACTACTATGAAGATGTTTTTCCTTTACTTAAAAACAGAATTCTAAACAAATCTAGACCCGATAGAGATGAGTTTTTAAAATGGTTAGAAATTGAATCTGAAGACTCAGATTTTGAAGAGTTAGCCAAAACTGGGGGTATTAAAGCAACTGATAATTTACAACTATTCCCAGTGCCTATCAAAGAAAACAATCGATACACTGTTAGCTTTTTTGCACAAGGAATTAGTCATCTAACAAGAAAAACCCAATTAAGAATTGAACAATTAAAAAAAGGTGAGAAACTGTATTTTTGTGCCGATTTGGAGAACCCACAAGACAAGAACGCCCACCTGCTAAGAACCGACGATCCTGTTGAAATGGTAGGCTATTGCCCAAAACATTTCGCTAAAGATTTCAAAAGATTATTTGATTTATCCAAAGAATCTTTTAATATTGAAGTCCAAAGAGTTAACAAAGATGCGCCCGAACAGTTAAGACTGCTATGTAAAATTAACTGTGACTGGCATTCAGATTTTTCACCATTTTCTGAACCAGAGTTTGAATAGGCAATAGAAGCCTGTAAACCAAAACGTGTAAATGCTTGAGACCTTTACATGAAACCTAGTGAAGATGGATTATGCAAAGGCCTCTCTTAGAATTTTTTAACTTAATTTTTTGAGCAAATGCTTATTGGTTGTGCCTTGAACCAATAGACTAAAGATTACTACGCCAAAGACCATTGACTGAATAACCCACCAATAAGGCAAGCTAACGGGCAAAGAGAGGACGAGGGCGATAGCAATTGCACCTCGTAAGCCGCCCCAAACTAATAGAATTTGCCAAGCGATTGAAACTTTTTTTGCAGGACGGATTAATAGGCAACATGAGAAGACAGAGACTGTGCGTGCAATCAGAGCCGCGACAATAGCGATTAACATCGCTAACCACTGTTCTAGAAACATATTAATAGTTATAACCAAGCCCATGATGCAAAATAATAGATTGTTGAATAACATGCCTAGCCAATCCCATGTATGTGAGACGCCTTGTGCTAAATCATTTTCAAACTCTTTGAAAGAGAAGCGGGTTACTAAGGCAACGACCATAACAGTCATAATGCCAGACACATGGATCAGGTGTTCTGCAATATAGAAGCTACTAAAAGCAGATAAGGTTAAAATAAGGTTGGTGGCAGAAGAGTTAGCCAGTAATAGACATAAGATTGTAGTGATTAGGCCAAAAACCAAGCCGAAAAAAATCCCACCGAAAAACACCACTGAGAAGTAAGCTAAATAATCTTGCTCGGGATCTATCTCACCAGTCGCCATGGCTAGAATAAGGGTGAATAAAACGACGGCCGTTGCGTCGTTGAAAAGGCTTTCGCCCTCGAATAAGACCGCTAGTTCATCCGGTGCTTTTATAGCGCGTAATTGCGCAACAATTGCAATGGGATCAGTAGCCGATAATATAGAACCGGCTAGCAAAGCGGCAATCCACGGAAAGTATTGGGGGTTGTCTATTGCGAAATATATAATGCCAGCCATTACGAAACTGCCCACTAATATGCCAACGGTGGCTAAAGTGATAATGGGGGTCAGCCAACTCCATATCAAAGTTGGTTTTAGATGCCAAGCGGCTTCAAATATTAGCACTGGAAGAATGATAAAAAAAACGATATCGCGCAGGTTATCTGCACGAATCCCTGTGTCAAAATTTATTTCGGCTAAAAATAATCCAGCGATAAAGCCTGAAGCTAGACAAGCTAAAGTGAGTTCAAGCTTTAAGAAACGACTTAATAAAAGCCCCACGATGGTTAATGCACCAAGGAATAGTATTTGAGATAACAGTGTGACGGTCATAGCTACGCCTTTAAGCGGGTTCTGATAGCGTTATTGAGAGGGCGCATTACCTGTCAGGTTCTCTTTAACGCTAGGGAGGGGGTATATTTCAGCTAAAGACTTTGACAAACCTCCTTTTTCAATAACGCGGACGTGGTGACGTTGTAGTTCGCGCGCATGCGCCACGCCACAAGAATGCGCGATGGTACCAACGCCGTATATTAGCTTTTTAGCAAAACTGGCAACTCTCTTAGCTTTGTTCTCGGGGACTAAGCCTTGTTGCAAGTCCTTATTATGAGTAGTGATGCCGGTTGGGCACGTGTTTTTATTGCATTGTAAGGCTTGAATGCAACCTAAAGCGAACATAAAGCCACGTGCTGAGGTGACGAAATCTGCACCAACGCTAAGTGCCCAAGCCACCTTGCCTGGGGTAATTAATTTACCTGAACAAATAATTTTTATTCTATCTTTTAAAGCATATTCATGCAGTAAATCGACGATCAAAGGCAGGCTTTCTCTTAGTCTCATTCCAACGTAGTCCATTAGAGGTTGAGGCGCAGCACCTGTTCCGCCATCGGCACTGTCAATGGTTATAAAATCAGGTGCTGATTGGATACCGCGTTTATGAATCTCTTTGAAGAGATCGTGAAAGAAGCTCAACTGTCCAACAACCATTTTAAAACCAACTGGTTTCCCTGTCGTTTCGCGCACCTGTTGAATCATATCCAATAAATCGCCAACTGATTTAATATCGGGGTGTCCATTCGGGCTAATTGAGTCCTGTCCTACATCAATGCCCCGAATATTAGCAATTTCTTCCGTTACTTTCCCACCAGGCAAAATCCCGCCTTTACCAGGTTTAGCACCTTGACTCATTTTAATTTCGAACATTTTGACTTGTGGGTGACGAGCTATCGACTCCAGAGCTGTTGTGCATAGAGCACCTTCAGGTGTTCTAACGCCATATTTTGCGGTGCCGATTTGGTAAACAATATCGCAGCCACCTTCTAGGTGGTAAGAGGATAACCCACCCTCACCGGTGTTCATCCAGATGCCTGCTTCTTTTGCCCCTTTTGATAGGGCTTGAACAGCCGGTTTTGAAATGGCACCAAAGCTCATGCCAGAAATATTAACGATGGATTTTGTTCTATAGGGGGAAGCGCAACTACCATCACCTATCGTGACGAACCCAGGCTCTACCGTATCTTCAGTTAATGTAGGAAATGGACTATTGAGAAAGATAACTTCCCCCTCAGTATCTAGTGGTCTGGTTGAACCGAATGCAATGGTGGTGTCTACATTTTTAGCGGCGCGATAGACCCATGTCCTATCAGCTCGATTAAAGGGTAATTCCTCCCGATCCATTGCAAAAAAGTATTGGCGGAAAAATTCCCCTAAATGCTCGAACAGGTAGCGAAAACGCCCGACGACAGGGTAGTTTCGACGAATAGTTTGTGCGGTTTGGGTCTTATCGATAAGGTATATGACTAATACGACTAGGATGCCGATACCAATGGCGAAAAGAAAGGTTAAAGCACTCCACTCAATAACAAGTTTAGCTAAATTTTGTAATTCACTCATGGTTATTAGTCTCTATTTATATGCAATAGGAGGTTATACAACACAGGTAATTTCACCTAAATGTTTCGTTAATTTCCGGTTCTCTGCATAGTCTATAGGAATAACAATTAAGCTAGGCCCTGTGTGCTCTGCTTCTTGTTGAATGGCGTTACTAAGATTCGCGCTCTTGGTTACGTGCTGGAAATTCCAGCCAAATGCTTCTGCCAGCTTCCCCCAGTGAGGGTTGCCAAAAGACAAATCTGTATGGTGCCCAAAGTGAGCCCATTGTTTCCATGCAATCAAGCCGTATTGATTGTCTTCCCACACCATCATAGTGATATTGCTGTTTAATCGCCGAGCAGTTTCCATTTCTTGAACATTCATCAAAAACCCAGCGTCTCCCGCTATCCCCATCACTTTCCGCTGTGGGTCAACCAAGCTTGCAGCAATGGCACCCGGCAAGGCAAACCCCATAGAGCAAAATCCATTAGGTATTAAACACCCATTGGGGGTTTTGCAGTGGTAATGTCGAGCAATCCACATTTTATGAGCTCCAACGTCAGACAAAAGCAAGCCATCATCACCATAAACGGCTTGAACGTCGTGAAGTACTTTCTGAGGCTTAATCACTCCCGACGTCATATCGTTATTGTGTGCATCTAATTCTAGTAGCATTTTTTCGCGCGATTGAGCTTGACTAGGTAAATTAAATTTCACGCCTGCCATTTCAGAGAAACGTTTGTTTAAAGCCGCTAATGTTGTGGCTACATCACCAACAAGTTCAATTTCTGGGTGATAGGCACTATCAATCTCTGCTGGAATGAAATCCAGATGAATGATTGATTTTTTACCCTTCTCGTTCCACAAACTTGGGTGGTATTCAACCATATCGAAACCAATAGTGATGACCAGATCAGCTTCGTCTATGGCGAGTGTGCCGATATCTTTTGAGCCTAAACCAACAGTAAATAAACTGTGAGGGGAGTCATAATCAATAGCTCCTTTTGCCATAAAGGTATTCAGTACGCCTATTTGAGTCGTATCGACAAAGGCGCGTAAGTTTTCTGCCGCACGTTTTCTAATACAACCGTTACCAGCTAAAATCACGGGTTGTTTGGCACTTTTTATTTTATCAACGGCGATGTCTATCATTTCCGCACTGGCGACGGGTCGCCTAAAACGTATGGGCCGCATCGGCACCGCAGTCGTTTCATGCTCAGCTACATCTTCAGGCAGTTCAACTAATACAGCGCCCGGTTTTTCACTACGCGCTATACGTACAGCTTTGCGAATGATCTCGGGGATAGTATCGGCGTGTAAAATAGTTGTTGCCCACTTGGTAACGGGCTCAAACATTTTAACTACATCCATAATTTGGTGCGACTCTTTGTGTAGCCGTTTGGTGCTGCCTTGCCCAGTAAGTACTAGCATGGGGGCGCGGTCCATATTACCATCGGCAACGCCTGTAATGAGGTTAGTAGCGCCAGGTCCTAAGGTGCCTAAACAGGCAGCTGGTGTACCCGTCATTCGGCCATATATTTCAGCCATAAAAGCGGCGCCTTGTTCATGGCGTGTTAGTATGAATTTTATCTTATTCGACTTTTCCAGACTGATCATAAAGTCCGCGTTCTCTTCGCCTGGCACGCCGAAAATATATTCAATTCCTTCTAGTTCTAAACACTCTACCATTAAATCTGACGCTTTCATTTAACCTCCAAAATTTTCTTGTGCTAGTGTTGGATAAGCTAACGTACAGCCGGCGATAATTAAGATAACACGAATCGCGAGATGATTCTTTCAGATTTTTTAAATGCTCGCGGCTGACTTAATTGTTACGATGCGAGATTCCTGCATAACGTAGCGAGCGCCGGCAAGACACTAACAGTAGCTGCCTTAAGCAACGCGGCATTGTCTGGCGCAGTAGTTATGCTGAGGTTTCGATGCTTAAGTTTTCATGTGATGGTGTTGGACGGTTTTATGGAAAGACTTTATGTCGATAGATTATGGGGGAGAGGATGCGGTTAAATTTCGCACAATTTGGTAGCGATGGGCCGCCGCTTATTATTTTGCATGGATTATTTGGCAGTGCGCGTAATTGGCGCGGCGTAGCGAAACAATTAGCTGAACGCTACACGGTTTATACATTGGATTTGCGCAATCATGGCACTTCGCCGCATGCGGATAAAATGGATTATGTGGCGATGTCGGCAGATGTGTTGGGTTTTATGCAGCAACAAAGCCTAGCGAGTGCAATTGTGCTTGGCCATAGCATGGGTGGCAAAGTAGCGATGGAGTTGGCACTTTCTGATACGGGTAAAGTGAGTAAGCTGATTGTTGTAGACATTGCGCCAGTTACTTATCAGCATAATTTTGATGATGTGCTAGCAGGTTTATATCATGTACCGCTCGATACGGTTTCCTGCAGGAAAGATGCCGAGGCCTATTTGGCAGAAAAAATTTCAGACACAGGGTTGAGGCAGTTCTTATTGCAGAACCTAGCCGTTAATACGGCCGGTGGTTATCAATGGCGCGTTAACCTCGCTAGTATCGAAGACGAAATGCCGAGTATTATGGGTTTTTCGCTGGATGGAGATAGAGTATATTCAGGAAAAACGCAGTTTATTAGAGGCGGCAAATCGACTTATTTAGCGTCGCGTTATCAAAGTGCGATTGCTGATATGTTTCCGAATATGACGTTCGAAACGGTAAAAAAAGCGGGGCATTGGCCACATATAGAATCGCCACGGGAGTTTATGTCGGTGTTAAATACATTTTTAGATGAGGCTAAAGCGTAAAACTGTACCGTGACTAGCCGATATGCTCGGGTTCTCATAAAAACAGGCACTTGTTAACTAAAGCACTAACGTATGTTAGGGGGGCGAGTGGTGCTGAAAGAATTGATTTGATTAGCGCAACAGATGGTTTTTCACTAATTTTTACCATATCTTGCCTGTGCTCGTTACGTTATGTAGAGGCCTCAAGGTATAATTCGCGCATTATTTTTTAAGATGCGAGTTATGCCATGTCAAAGCAAGAAGTTAGCAAAGTTGTTTTAGCCTACTCAGGTGGATTAGACACATCCGTTATTCTTAAATGGTTAGAAGATGTTTATGGCTGCGAAGTTGTAACGTTCACTGCCGATTTAGGGCAGGGCGAAGAAGTAGAACCTGCGCGCGCTAAAGCGGAAGCTTACGGCATTAAAGAAATTTATATTGATGACCTAAAAGAAGAATTTGTGCGTGACTTTGTTTTCCCGATGTTCCGTGCAAACACTCTTTATGAAGGCGAATACTTACTGGGCACATCCATAGCTCGTCCGCTCATCTCAAAACGTTTAATTGAAATTGCTAACGAAACAGGCGCAGACGCCATCTCGCATGGCGCAACAGGCAAGGGTAACGACCAAGTTCGTTTTGAGCTCGGTGCTTACGCATTAAAGCCGGATGTAAAAATCATTGCGCCGTGGCGTGAATGGGATTTGAACTCACGTGATTCGCTATTGGCGTATGCAGAAAAAGCAGGTATTGCGGTTGAAATGAAACGCGGCAAAAAATCCCCGTATTCAATGGATGCGAATTTACTGCATATCTCCTATGAAGGCGACATTTTAGAAGACCCGTGGACAGAGCCAGAAGAAGATATGTGGCGCTGGTCAGTCTCACCTGAAAGCGCACCAGATGCGCCAACGTATATTGAGCTTGAATACAAGGGGGGCGATATTATTGCCATTGATGGCCAAGCCATGTCACCAGCCACCGCATTGGCTGAATTGAACAGCGTGGGAGGCGCAAACGGTATTGGTCGCGCGGATATTGTAGAAAATCGCTATGTCGGCATGAAAGCCCGTGGTTGTTATGAAACACCCGGCGGCACCATCATGTTAAAAGCACATAGAGCGATTGAGTCCATTACGCTAGACCGTGAAGTAACTCACCTTAAAGATGAACTTATGCCGCGCTATGCAAGCCTTATTTATAACGGCTACTGGTGGAGCCCAGAGCGTGAAATGCTGCAAACAATGATTGATGCCTCGCAAGCCACCGTGAATGGTCGCATTCGCTTAAAACTTTATAAAGGTAACGTGATTGTTGTTGGGCGTGAGTCGTTAAGTGATAGTTTATTTGATGAAAACATTGCAACCTTTGAAGATGATCGAGGCGCGTATGATCAAAAAGACGCAGAAGGCTTCATTAAGCTCAATGCCTTGCGTATGCGTATTGCGGCGAGAAAGAAAAAGTAGGTTGCCAGAAGAAAAATGGAATTTCTAGCGGGTTTGAAAAAATTGAAGGCGAACTATTTAGATTCGATACAAGAATTCACTTGGCGGATTGTGACTATTCTCAATGTAGAGACTGTGTAGGGCAATTGTAGGTAAAACCGAGGCTCGGCGAAGCCTAACATTATTAATAAACTAGCTCCTGTTGATCTAAATGGAGATAAGAGGCTTCCAACGGTAAGAAATTGCTTTTTAGATGCATATAAGCGGGGCAAAAAGAGGTGCGACAATTTGTCACATTCCTAAAAAATAAAATATCAGTAAAATTGTTCCATCGTAAATAAAGTAAAAACGAAGGGGCTTATGAAGCAGTTAAAATTCAGTTTATTGTCAGTAGTTATCATTGCCGTATCAGCGAATGCGGCAGACTATACTAATCAAACTATTATCGTTGAAGGTAGCAGTATGAGACCTGGGACGTTTGGCATTGCACCAGATTCTTCAGCACTAAAAGATACAGCGGCACTTTTGAAGCGTATCCCAGGTGCTAATATCAACCGTAACGGGCCATTAACGGGTATTGCGTCTTACCGTGGACAGTTTGGTAGCCGCGTTAATACAACGGTTGATGGCGTGTCTTGGAAAGAGGTCGGGCCTAACAGCATGGACCCCCCGCTTAGCCATATCCCAGCCTCTTTAACAGATAGCTTAACTGTTTACCGTGGTATAGCACCTATCAGTAGTGGTATTGAAACGATCGGGGGGTCCATGGCAGCACAGTCACGTAAAAGCCATTTTGAAAGCGGCAGTGATTTTGAATTTCATGGCTTAGCATCATTAGGCTATAGCGAAGTAGACGACGGCTTAACCAGCAGCGTTTTGGGTACGTATGCTAATAACAAACACCGTTTTCATGTCAGCGTGAGCCAAGAGAAAGGTGGCGATTACGAGTTTGATGGAAGTCAATCAGTTGATCCAAGCCAATATGATAGAGACGCTTATACACTAGGCTATGGCACTCGGTTTGGTGTGCATGAGCTAGGCTTTAATTACAGCAATAATGATACGGGGCATACGGGTTCGGTTTCATTGCCGATGGATATTATTTGGGTAAGAGGCGGTATCTTTTCAGCTGATCAGAGCGTGAAATTAAGCGAAGGTCGTTCATTGGAAATGTCGTACTACTACCAAGATATGCGCCATTTGATGAATAACTTTACCTTACGACCCAATGGAGTGTCGTCTGGTAAGGAGCGTCAAAATTTAACAACAGTTGATGGGGGTGGCTTGTCGGCTGTTTATCATATGCCATTATCAGATGGCAGGTTAAGCTTAGGGCTTGAAGGTGATCAGTCTATACATGATGGTTTTATTACGAACCCAACGAATGCGATGTTCGGTGTAGATAACTTTAATGGTGCTGAGCGTAATCGTTATAGTGGCTTTGCTGAATGGGAAGGTACAGTTCAAGAAGGTTTAGAGCTTGAAGTGGGCGTGCGTTATACAAAGGTTGATATGGATTCTGATAATGTGAATCACCATATGGCTGGAGCGAATGCAAATATAGCGACATTGCGTGACGGTTTTAATAATAGCGATTTATCTCGAACGGACGATAACTGGGACTTTGATGCTATTTTAAGGCGATTAATATCTAATGAGCTAACGGCGGAATTTGGCTTTGCGCGCAAAACACGTTCAGCATCATATCAAGAGCGATATTTATGGGTTCCACTTGAAGCAACTGGTGGTTTAGCTGATAACCGAGTTTATATAGGTGATGTGAGTTTGGACTCAGAAACGGCCTATCAGTTTGAAGCAGGGTTGGAATACGCATCGAGTAATTTGTACCTTGCACCGCGTGCTTTTTATCATCGTGTAGACGATTATATTCAAGGCGAGGCAACATCAAGTGCGGCTGCGAAAACTGTTGGTGGTGCCAATACGTTGCAGTTTGCCAATGTTGATGCCGAACTTTACGGTGTGGATATAGAGTGGGGTTATGAATTTACGGGTGACTGGCGTTTAGACGGTGCTGTGAGTTATGTGCGTGGCCGCCGCCGTGACGATGGTGATAATCTTTATCGTATTGCGCCTTTTAATGCACGCACGCAATTAACTTATGAGCAAGCTAATTGGTCTGTAGCAACAGAAGTTGAAGCGTATTCAGCGCAAAACGATGTGGCGAATTATAACGGCGAGTCGAAATCAGCAGGGTATGGCTTATTACACATCCGTGGTGACATTCAACCAATAGTGGGCTTAAGTATAGGGCTTGGTATTGAAAACCTATTAGACAAACAATACAAAGATCATACTGCCGGTCTTAATAGAGCAATGGGAAATGATGACGTTGCTGTTGGTGAGAAGGTGCCTGGGCAAGGGCGTAATGTTTATGTTACAGCCAGTTATAAATGGTAGGCTTTCAGCTCAAGAATGTAAAAAATGCAGGTTAATTCTGTGTTTCTTTATGCGTGTTGAAAATACGCGAGAAACGTTGGCAATACTCTTGAATGTTGATTTGAGAAAAAACGCTATCGATGACAGCCAAATAGTCTGCGCCAGCACCAACTAAAGATTCGGCGTTGCTTATGGTAATGCCACCAATGGCAACGACTGGTTTTTTGATGTGTTTTTTCATGTCGGTTATTAACTGAGCCGTTGCCAGACTTTCACCAGGCTTACTGGTTGATTTAAAAAATCGCCCGAGCGCAACGTAGTCAGCACCTTCTTTCGCAGCTTGCAAGGCAAGTTCAGGCCGGTGATGGCAAGTCACCCCAATAATGGCTATTTCACCTAATAGTTCGCGGGCATCGCTAACGGAGCCGTCACCTTGACCAAGGTGGACACCCTCAGCTTGGCAAGCAAATGCAAGTTCTGGGTCATCATTAATAATCAGCGGTACTTGATGCTTTATGCAAAGCTGATGTAGCGCTTTAGCGCGTTGCAGTTTCTCTTCTGCTGGGTTGGATTTATCACGATATTGCAGCAAGGATATGCCACCTTTTAACGCTTGCTCTACTTTTAAATAAAGCTCGCCTGCTTCCAAATTGTTAGGCGTTATTACGTATAAGCCTTTTTTTGGAAGGCTCATGTGCGTTTAGGGAAAAGCTGACCTTTCCCTATTTGCTCGGCATTTTGTATGGCGTGCTTGGTATAGTTCTGAGCGTGTTTAATAGCTTCGGGTATTGGTTCGCCCAAAGCAATACATGCTGCAACGGCGGTTGCGAGTGTGCAGCCAGTGCCGTGGAATGCTCCTGGTATTCTTTCAACCTCGGTTCGCTCTATAGGCCGCTGTTTGTAGAAAAGAGTATTTTTAATCGAGTTGCCCTTTTCGTGCCCACCGGTAATAAGTGCGTAATTAACGCCGAGCGATAAAAGTGTATTACCTAGCCTTTCAATACTGTTTTTTTCATCAAGACCAGTCAGTGTTCTTGCCTCTGGCGTATTCGGCGTGAGTACCGTTACAAGGGGTAACAAGTGCTGTTTGATAGACGCTATTAAATCATTATTGACCAGCACGGTGCCGTCGCCACTAGCTAAGACAGGGTCAAAAATAACGGGGATGTTTGGGTGTTGTTGCAGTATAAAGGCTATCGCTTTAACGCATTCAATCGAACCGGTTAAACCGATTTTAATTGCATCAATGTTCATGTCGTTAAGTAACGCATTGCTTTGTTCAATCAGATCATCTGCATTGAGGGGAATTAGCCGATGTGCCGTGCTGGAGTCTTGAACTGTTAAACAGGTAACGATGCTACACGGATGACAATTAAAGCGTGTTAACACCTCAATATCTGCTTGCACGCCTGCGCCACCACTTGGGTCGTGGCCTGAAAAACAAAGAACGGTTGGCTTGCGTATGGGTTTCATAAAATAGGTCTTTACAGAGTAAGGTGCTGTAATGGGTAGCTAAAACGATAAGGTTTCTACGTCACTTTTAGTAATTAGTGTCTTTTCTGTATTGGCGTCAATCAATAGCAGAATTGATTCTTTCGTTATTGTAATATCGTTTGTAGTGCTCAACTGTCGTTACAACTGCTCGATGATCGATCAGCGACAACCCATTTAAATATTCACTTTTTAGGCCTCTAAAAAAGCGTTCTTGAACAGCATTATACCCAAAGCGCTACGCGCGGGAGGTTCTGCCAACACTTTCCTCGGCGACTGATACTTTGAGTAATACCGTAAAGCACAAGTGTTTGTTTAAATATAAACGGATCATACTGCACCCCTTAATCTGAGTGAAACAGCAATGCTTTCGTGTTCGGTTGTTTTAATGCTATGGCATTGATCAATGCTTGCTTGGCAAGCTGTGCATCTGGCGTTTGTGATAAGGCGTAACCTACTATTTCTCTCGGCCCTAAATCAAGCACAGTAGCAAGGTAACTCCATCTTTGGTGGTTCCTGATGTGGGCGATGTCACCAACCCAATGGATGTTTGTCTGAGTTCAGATAGAGGTGAGACTTTTTGAGATGTAAAATTTGGGTAGCCTGTGAGTTGTTAACTAAACGCAGGAGATTGGCCGATGCAGATCAAAAGCCTGCGAATCAAATCATGCAGAAGTTAATCCGTAGCCGATACGCTCAGCGCAGAAACTGTTGTTCGGATAAAGTAGCTTGAACAACACCAACACGACTATAACCATTATCGACCCCATGATGGTGTGGGATTAGAAACACCAATGAGTTATTATCAACAACTCATGCAGGATGCCTGGGTTTTCTCACAGGTACTGAACTAGGATAGCTATTTTGTAGAATACGGTGCTTAAAAAGCATCATAAAACACTTATGAACACATACCTAAAAGCACTTCTTTTATCAACAACCCTTCTATTAACGAGCACCGCTGTGTTGGCCGGGTCAGAACTTACAACCTTGCTCATGTTGTTACATGAAAATGGCACGATCACCACGGAACAATATGAGCGTGTATTGGCAGAGGCAAACGCGACAGAGAAAGAGAGTAAGCTTGAAAAGCAAGAACTGCAAGCGGCTTTAGATAAAGCGACAGCGGTTGAGGTAACGGTTAAAGGCGGTATTAAAGTTGCGAGTAAAGACGGTTCGTTTTCAACTAAGTTAGGGGGGCGTTTGCAAATGGATGCGGCCTATTACGGTGAAGATGGCAAGCAACAAGGTGATGGAACGGATATTCGTCGCGCACGTTTGTCGTTGTCTGGAAAAATGTACGATAACTGGGGCTTTAAGCTGGAGAATGATTTTACTAAGTCGGGTTTAGCGGGTCTCACGGATGCGTATATTACGTACGGCGGTCTTGCTCGGCATAAACTATATTTGGGGCATTTTAGAGATGCGATTATTTTGCAAGAGCTAAACAGTGATAATGACACGCAATTTATGGAACGTTCATTGGTTTCAGCATTCGCTCAATCGCGACACATGGGTTTTGGTGGCATGTACACCGGTAATAATTGGACAGGTGCCTTGAGTGTGTTTGGCGACAAAGCGAAGGTTAATGCTGGAACAGATGACGAAGGTTGGGGTGTGGTTGCTCGTTTAACAACAACGCCATACCGCGTTGACAATGATCTGGTCCACGTGGGTATAGCAAGTGATTACCGAAAATTGAACACGGGAACAGGGGCGTTGAGTTTTAGTACAAGCCCTGAAAGTCACTTAGGCGGCTTAAAGCTGGTGGATACTTCAGAGATAACAAAAGCAGACAGCTTTCAAATTAGCGGGTTAGAGGCAGCCTTTGTAAAAGGCGCACTCAATGGGCAAGCAGAATATGTACGTGCTGATGTTGAGCGAAATGGCATATCAGACTTAGGTTTTGATGGCTGGTATGGACAAATGGCTTATGTATTGACCGGAGAGTCGCGCCCCTATAAAGACAATAAGTTTGGCCGCATCAAACCGAAATCAATATTTGGCCAAGGCGGCACAGGCGCGTGGGAACTTGTGGCGCGTTACAGCACGATTGATTTAACCGATAAAGATATTGTGGGTGGCGAGCAAGATAACTTCTCGTTAGGCGTTAACTGGTATGCAACACCGACCATTCGTTTTATGGCTAACTATGTAAAAGTACTGAATGTTGATGGCGGTGAACATGATGGTGTTGAACCTGATATTTTCCAAACACGTTTTCAGTGGGCGTTTTAAGTTAACAAGAAGTGAGTAAAACAAATGCAAAGATTAATGCGTAATAGCCTAATTTTTACAGTATCAAATAGTTGGCATCAGACGTGTTAAGAATGTCTGCAGCGATAAGCACACAGTTAGCCGTGCTAACGTTTTGCGGATGGGGGCACTAAAAATTTTTTAAGATACTTCCCCGTATGCGATGTATTCGACTGGCTGACAAACTCTGGCGTTCCTTCTGCAATAACTTCTCCTCCACCATCACCGCCCTCCGGGCCAAGATCTATAATCCAGTCGGCTGTTTTTATAACGTCTAAATTATGCTCAATAACGACTAAGGTATTACCGTGATCACGCAGCCTGTGTAACACGGTGAGTAGTTGTTTAATGTCTGCAAAGTGTAGCCCGGTAGTGGGCTCATCAAGAATGTATAAGGTTTTGCCGGTATCGCGTTTAGATAATTCGCGCGATAACTTAATACGTTGAGCTTCACCGCCAGATAATGTGACAGCATTTTGCCCCAAGGTGATGTAGCCTAAGCCAACATCCATCAGCGTTTGCAGTTTTCTTGAGATAACAGGGACCGCTTCAAAGAAACCACAAGCGTCTTCAACCGTCATAGAAAGAATCTCATGAATTGTCTTACCTTTATAGCGAACCTCTAGCGTTTCGCGGTTATAGCGTTGGCCGTTGCACGTCTCGCATTTAACATAGACATCGGCAAGAAAGTGCATTTCTACTTTGATAACGCCATCGCCTTTACAGGTTTCGCAGCGCCCGCCTTTTACATTAAAACTAAACCGCCCAGGCGCGTAACCGCGCGAGCGTGCCTCGGGCGTGGCGGCAAACAGTTCACGAATAGGCGTAAATAGCCCTGTATAAGTAGCGGGATTTGAGCGCGGTGTACGGCCAATAGGACTTTGGTCAATATCGACAACTTTATCTAAATGCTCAAGACCATCAACGCCGTCATTATCGGCGATGGGCAACGATGAGTTATTCAGAGCTTTAGCGACCGTTGGGTAGAGAGTTTCGTTAATCAGTGTGGACTTGCCCGAACCTGACACACCCGTAACACAGGTCAACAAGCCCGCCGGAATATCGACGGTGATATTCTTTAAATTATTGGCCCGTGCATTATTGATGCGTATGAATTTGGCCGGGTCAGCGACGCTTAGTCTGGCAGGAACGGCAATAAATTGTCGACCTGATAAATATTGCCCGGTTGTAGACTTGGGGTTATTAAGGATATCGGCAGGGGCTCCTTGAGCGATAATTTCGCCACCATGAATGCCTGCATTAGGGCCAATATCAACAACGTGATCCGCCGCTAAAATAGCGTCCTCGTCATGTTCCACGACAATCACCGTATTGCCAATGTCGCGCAGATGAAAAAGTGTGCTGATAAGGCGTTTGTTGTCGCGTTGGTGCAAGCCAATTGAAGGTTCATCTAGTACGTACATAACGCCAACTAGTCCAGCGCCGATTTGGCTGGCAAGACGAATGCGTTGAGCCTCGCCGCCAGATAAAGTGTCAGCGCTTCTGTCCAAAGATAAATATTCCAAACCGACATTAACTAAGAAATCGAGACGCGCTTTAATTTCCTTAACGATTTTCTTGGCAATTTCTCCGCGGTGTCCCGCAAGCTGTAAAGTGGAAAATAAATCACTGACTTTTTGAATAGACAAACAAGTGATATTGGGCAAACTATGCCCATCAACATATACGTGACGGGCCGCTTCATTTAGGCGTTGGCCTTGGCAATCAGGACAAGACCTATTGGATAAATATTTGGCCAATTCATCGCGTACGGCATTTGAGTCCGTCTCACGGTATCGACGCTCCATACTGGGGATGATACCCTCGAAAGGGTGTTTGCGTACAGTCCTCGCCCCTCGACTATTGAGCGTGGTGAAGTTAATATTTTCACCGTTACTAC
This sequence comes from Cycloclasticus sp. symbiont of Poecilosclerida sp. N, assembly GCA_002101205.1. Taxonomy (GTDB): domain Bacteria; phylum Pseudomonadota; class Gammaproteobacteria; order Methylococcales; family Cycloclasticaceae; genus Cycloclasticus. The sequence continues at coordinate 86,941 of LWTM01000076.1, forward strand.
CAAATAAAATAGCTTGCTGAATTTTATCTGGGTGTGAGTTGAACGGTTCTTCGGGGTCAAAGTGATAATGTTTAGCCAATGACATAATCATCTGAAAGTAATACATATTACGCTTGTCCCAGCCGCGAATAGCACCGCCAGCAAGACTAATACTGGGGCTGTGTAAAACTTGCTTTGGGTCGATGTACTGTTTGTTGCCAAGCCCATCACAGCCTGAGCAGGCGCCTTTAGGGCTATTAAATGAAAAACTTCGCGGCTCTAGTTCGCTGATGCTGTAGCCACAAGTTGGGCAGGCAAAGCGAGCTGAAAATAAAACTTCTTCGCCAGTATCCATGTTGCTGATAATAGCAATGCCATCGGTGAGCTTTAAAGCGGTTTCAAACGACTCGGCGAGCCTAACAGATAAGTCGTCACGAATTTTAAAGCGGTCAACGACAACTTCAATCGAGTGCTTTTTCTTCAATTCTAATGGCGGCGCATCATCTAGTTCGACCACTTCACCGTCAATACGAGCGCGAATAAAGCCTTGATTTCGCAAATCTCTCAGTACATTAAAATGCTCGCCTTTACGCTCTTGAACGATGGGTGCTAATAACATCCAGCGTTTCCCAGTATCTAAGCTAAGAACGGCATCGACCATTTGGGTAATGGTTTGAGCCTCTAAAGATGTAGCGTGCTCAGGGCATTGTGGTGTGCCGGTTCGAGCGAATAATAAACGCAAGTAGTCGTATATTTCGGTAATCGTGCCGACGGTAGAGCGCGGGTTGTGTGAAGTGGATTTTTGTTCAATAGAAATTGCTGGCGACAAGCCTTCAATATGATCTACATCAGGTTTTTCCATGACCGATAAAAATTGACGAGCATAAGCCGATAAAGATTCGACGTAACGGCGCTGGCCTTCGGCATAAATAGTGTCGAAGGCTAAAGAGGATTTCCCAGAACCAGATAATCCCGTAATGACAATCAGCTTATTTCGCGGTAAATCTAGGTCAATGTCTTTTAGGTTGTGCGTTCGCGCGCCGCGAATTTGAATTGTGTCCATCGATCCTGTGTACTACGTCAAACCTGTTAATATACCCTCCTTTTAACGGACTAGGCAAAGTAATTATGGCTGATTTATCAAGCCAATCATCGGTAATGAGCAAAGAAGAGAAAAGGGCAAGCATTGGCTTGGCTGGTATCTTTTCTATGCGTATGCTCGGCTTGTTCATGATTTTGCCTGTGATCTCTTTGTATACAGAGGATTTAGCCAACATTACGCCGTTGTTGCTGGGTTTATCAATCAGTATTTATGGCTTGACCCAGGCTCTGTTGCAAATCCCGTTTGGTCTTATGTCTGATCGCTTTGGTCGTAAAAAAATCATCACAATAGGGCTGATGTTGTTTATTGCTGGTAGCGTTGTAGCGGCTATGTCGACGACGATTTACGGCATTATTTTAGGCCGCGCATTGCAAGGTGCGGGCGCAGTTGCGGCCGCTATTATGGCATTAGCGGCAGACTTAACATTGGAGCAGAATCGCACCAAAATCATGGCGGCGATTGGCATCAGTATTGGCATATCGTTTGGCATAGCTATGGTGCTTGGGCCGCTTCTAGCCTCACTTGTGGGTTTGCAAGGTGTTTTCTGGTTTACGGCAGTTTTAGCAACAATTGGCATCATTATTTTACATCAGCTTGTACCAAAACCAAGGCATCTGACGGTACATAAAGATGCGGAGCCGATTCCTGCATTAATGGGCAGGGTGCTAAGAGATGGACAGTTATTACGCTTAGACTTCGGTATTTTTTGTTTGCATTTAGTGATGACTGCAATGTTTGTGGTCTTGCCCTTATTAATGCGCGGCAAACTGGGCATTGCAGCGGAAGATCATTGGATGGTGTATTTACCCGTGCTGGGCTTATCGGTGATTGTGATGGTGCCCTTCATTATTATCGCGGAAAAAAAACGCAAAATGAAATTGGTATTTATAACGGCCGTTGCTGTATTGTCGGCGGCGTGTTTTAGCCTGTTTTTGTTTAGTGATAATCTCTGGGGAATGGTGAGTGTGCTGTTTGTTTTCTTCACGGCATTTAATTTCTTAGAAGCGACGTTGCCCTCGCTCATTTCTAAAATAGCTTTTGCTGGCGGGAAAGGGACTGCGATGGGTGTTTATTCAAGCGCACAATTCTTCGGTGTTTTTTGTGGCGGGTTAATGGGCGGTTTCGTATGGGATAGCTACGGCATGGCAACGGTATTTCTGGTGTGTGCAGTCATTTTATTATCATGGTTTGTGGTTGCGGTGAGCATGGAATCACCAAGACACATGAGCGGTTTATTGAAGCATATTGAGATTGAAACAGACGCGCAAGCGAAACAAATAACTGATATGCTACTGGCTGTAAAAGGCGTTTTGGATGTGGATATTTCGGTGGATGATTCGACGGCGTATTTAAAAGTAGATAATGAGCTATTAGACAAGAAAGCATTAAACGCAATAATTCCTTAACAATATAAAGGCGGTGCCTATTTAAGGGTGCAAATAACGGGAGTACAACATGGCGAGCAGAGGTGTAAATAAAGTAATTTTGGTGGGTAACTTGGGTAAAGACCCTGAAACGCGTTATATGCCAAGTGGTAGCGCAGTTGCAAATGTAACAATCGCAACATCAGAAACATGGAAAGATAAAAGCACGGGCGAGCAAAAAGAACAGACGGAGTGGCACCGAGTGGTGTTTTTTAATCGTTTGGCAGAAGTGGCTGGCGAGTACCTTAAAAAAGGCTCAAAAATTTATATAGAAGGCTCTTTGCGAACGAATAAATGGAAAGACAAAGATGGACAAGATCGCTATACAACAGAAATTAGAGGTAGCACGATGCAAATGTTAGATCGTCGTGGTGGTGGCGGTTCTGCTGAATTTGCCCCCCCCGCTAAAAGTACAAACGATAACTTCGCATCAGCGCCGGCGCAGCCAGCGGTCGAAACGGATGAATTTGATGATGATATTCCGTTCTAGAGGTCACCTCAAGGTACAGTGTAAAGATAAATGATAAAAAACCCTTAATTTATTAAGGGTTTTTTATTGTCCATAAGGAATAACTATGTAAAAAACATACTTCTTTAATTTTTAATATGTCTTATTGGAATTAGACAAAATGAAACAATTACAGCACATGGAAGCCATTGAAAAACGACTATGGAAAGCGGCAGATACAATGCGCTCTAACTCCGAGTTGACCAGTAATGAATATTTCATGCCGGTTATGGGGGTTGATTTTTCTTCGCTATGCTTACAGTCGTTATTTAAGCGTTAAGGGTGATATAGTCGATGAGTCTGTGGTGGTTACATCGAACCAAGTGGCTGAAAATAAGGTTTACGATATAAGTAGTCAACCCTTAAGAAATACTCAACCATTTGATTTATAACAATAAACCCAACAGAACTCATAGACAAAACAACCAGTATTTGGTGAAATAACAGTTCTTTCTTGGTCGTTTTGCTTAAAAAATATGCTAACAAAATCAACCCCAGATGCTGGGCAACTAAACCTCTTTCATTCAGAACTATTTCCTCAATTAGACACCAAAGACCCGTTAATACAACTAGCCAACACTATTAACTGGCCAGTCTTTGATAATGCTTTTTAGAAGTATTATTCTAAAGACAATGGAAGACCCTCGCTATCAACCCGATAAGAAGCGCAAACTGTGTAAAAGGCGCGCCGCCATAGAGCCTATCATTGGGCACCTTAAGTCAGACTTTAGATTATCCAGAAACCTGCTTAAAGGGCAGATTGGCGATAAAATTAATGTGCTGATGGCGGCCGGTGCCTGGAATTTGAAAAAGTGGTTAAGCAATAGCCGATATTTTTTTGTTTTTGCAGAAAATGCGCTATTTTCTCATGAAAAATTATTGGTTTTTCGTTGCAATGTGTAAAGGGCTAAAATCAAATAGAATTTAGTCGTTTTTAAGCTGATCGGGGTGGTTTTTGGTTTGGGTTTTTAAGGGTTGACTAACTAAGGAAAATTTCGAGTACTAACGCCAAAATAACCGGCTGGGGCTTTATCCCAGTCCGCGTTGATTTTTTGGTTAACGTCTAAAATTGAATAAATCAAAATACAAAAGTCGAGTATCGTCTGATTTGTCTTTTTGGCTTAAAAGTAAAAAGCCGTTTTTTTCATAAAACCCAATGGTATCTGGATTGTTATTTGCATCAACTATTATGAATCGACAACCTGTTTTATTTCCTTCTGTGAACCAGCCTTTTATGAAATTGAGAATTTCAGACCCAATTCCATTAGATTGTTTACATTTGGATGTTGCTAACCTTCCAATTTTTACTGCTGGTAAGCTTGAATATATTTTGCAGTGAGGGATAAAGCTTGTGGCTCGTTTAAATGCAGATTTGGGGAATGACTCTTTTTTTATAGCATCATTTGAAACACTGAAGTATGCAACCAACTCATTATTTTGTTCTATTGCATATGTGACAGCTAGAAGCTGCCTGTAACTTTCTATTGAATCTTTTTGGAAAAACTCATTAAGGTCTGCATCCCCACAATCAAAAAGCGGACGAGTATCATTTGTACTTAACCGTCTTACTTTAAAATCAATCAACGTTTGTAGGCACGATCACCTCAAAACGTCGGTAGGAATCCATTGTTCTTTCATATTCCTGAGAAGAAACTTTTTTAGACTCGTTTTCTTTGATAGCATCTTCGAAAAGGCGAGCATCTTCTCCTGTAAGTATCGGTGTTTCTTTAATTGGCCTTGCCATAAAAGCACTCCTAAGTATGTAAGCCTGTGGTCGGGTAATTAATGACCCTCTTTTGGAGCCCGACTTTAACAAAAAGTTTGGTATAAGGCAAAAAATAGCAATACCCAAATTCACACATAGAGTCTCAACTTTGATTTTCAGCCATTAAATGCCCGTTTTTTGTTAATTTAGCGGCGGTAATTAAATTTTCGAGCCCTATTTTCTCGCAATGACATAATATTTGGTTTTTTTGACTGCATTGCCTAAAAATATCATTTTTTAGACGGATCTATCTTGTCAATTTACCCTAGAGTGAAGTTGATAACTAGATAACAAGAGGTTCAATCATTCTTATTCTAGTTAATACTGCGTCAAGTAAAACGTGGTGTTTTTCTTTTATTTTTATAAAAACTGCCTGCCTGTTTTAACGAGCTTGGCTGCAAGAGCATATTGAGCGTCCGCCTTATGGCTGATGATTTGTGTGGCATCAATATCAAGCGTGATTTCTTTGCAGTGATGTAATGCTGCTTTCAATGCGCTTTTATTCACATTAGATAAGGGTGCTAAGCCTTGTCCGTTATTACCCATACGCCTTAACCGGTTGCTAAGTGCACAGGCTTTGGGCATCTGTTGTATGCCAAGCGCCTGCACTAGCGTTGGGTCATCATGAAAATGCTTTACTTCATCTATAAGAATAAAGCCAAAAATAAATCGAGCTGTAACATAAGGCCTTGTGCGCAACTAAAAGCGGGTCTCAGTTTACCCGTCTTAGTACGTTTTTTCATCATACAAAATATCAAGGCGGCGTGCTAAGAAACGTGCGTCTTATATAAAACGTTATGCTTAAGAACAACCCCCTAATTTTTTGCAAACATATAGTAATTACATTATAGTTACATTCTATGTGTCAAAGAGGTCAAGAGTTATGGCTCATTTAGTCAAAATTGGCAATTCCAAAGGGATAAGAATCCCTAAGCCACTGATAGAACAAGCACATCTTGAAGGGAAAGAACTCAAATTTCAGATTCTCAATGGAGGACTTTTTATTGCTCCAGTTTTGAAGCATAGAGAAGGTTGGGCAAAGGAAATTAATGAAACTCTAATGTCTTGCGGTGCTGAAAATATTGACCAAGAATGGTTAAACTGTGAGTTAACTTCTAATAAAGAATTGGAGTGGTAAACCGTAAAATAGAGCGTTTCGAGGTATGGCTTGTAGAGCTTAGCTCAACAAAAGGTAAAGAAATTAATAAAACAAGACCTTGTGTTGTAATTTCTCCTAATGAAATGGCTGCTCTTTCTACCGTACTTGTAGCCCCTATGACAACGAAAGGATTTGAGTTTCCCTGTAGAGTTGAATGTGAGTTTGAAGGAACGAATGGGCTAATTCTCCTTGACCAAATGAGGGTGGTTGATAAATCACGATTAGTCAAAAATTTAGGGGTGATTGGTAATGATACCCAAGGAAAATTATGTGGTTGTATTCAAGAATTGTTCTCATATTAAGTAAAAAAGCCACCTTTGTGACCTTTGCCAATGACTAAATCAGTCCCCAGTCGCCCATACGGGAACGGGCATCAACAATACTAGGGCGTTTATCAATATCTACACGATGGGGTATCCTTCCTCGACAATCATTGTTGCCATAGCGTTTGCGGTATCTTTTGTGCTGATGACGAGGTACTTGTAAGGCTCACTGCCTACTTGCCTGTCTTGCAAGACAGGCAAGTAGGCAGTTGCAGTGCTGGTTTTAATCTTTTTATCTAATTCCAAACGCCCCACGATTTGTTCAGGACTCTGATGTTTTTTTAATTTTTCACAGATGTAGTCCATGACTTCAGCGGTCAGTTTAATGTGTTTGTTTTTCTGTTGACGGCTTTGCTGTGCAAACTCATTTGCCCGTTTAGGGCGATAGCTTTTTTTGCCCGGATTACGCTTAATCTCACGGCTAATGGTGGATGCAGACCTATTTATTCTTGCGCCAAATCAATGGCGAAGGTCTTTAGTTTTGCTTGTGTTATCGTACTCATATTGTTTTCCGTTTAGGGGATTATAAAACACAAGCATTTACACGTTTTAATTTACAGGCTCAATTATTAGTCATTCATTAAACAAGCCTCTGTTATAGAGGCTTTTTGTTTTCTCGGTGCCAGCACCCTTTATAATAAACGGTGCTCTAAACTACGTAATTTAATATTGGATAAATATGTCGACATTGAATAAACATGAGCCCGATTGGCTGAGCCCACAGGAGTATCAAATAATCGTTGCGCCGTCTTTAAAAGTGTCTGCGGAGCTGGCGGCAAGCAGGGGAGACCCTAAATTATTCCAAGATTTACCCAGTATGTTGAGCTTAATTTATTTAGTCAGTAACTTGAGAGACTATTATATTGAAGAATGGGTCGTGTTGAGTGGTATGTCTAGCGAAGCGGCTTTAGCCAAGGCGCCAGAGGCGGCATGTATGATGGTTTTAACAGAAGGGAATGTTGGGAAAAGTGAATTAGCTCCTATGATGGATGCGCTGAGTAGATCATATCAACAGGTCTGCGCTGAGGGTGTTTGTGATAATGTAGACGTTGATTTGAGATGCGCATGGGAGAGTATGAAAAAGGGCGAGCATGAACAGTTTTTAGCGCAATTAGAACAAGTAGCGAAAAGATTTGTGACGGCTCTTGATGATTGGGAAAAAAAGCGCGATAACTAAATGGCTTACTTTGTGGGGCATGGATTTTTATTGGAGAGAAAGCGTATGAATTTGCGACCTATTAGTAGCGGTTTTTGTACTTCATGTGTGTTAGTGCTTATGTTGACTATTATGGGTTGTACGGCGACGGTACCAAGAAACCAGACAAATGTTTGTGCTATTTTTTTTGAGAAAGATGGTTGGTATGCAGATGTCTTAGATGCACAAGAAAAATGGGGTACGCCTGTTGCGGTACAAATGGCAATTATTCATCAAGAATCACACTTTCAATCGAATGTGCGACCGCCACGAGATTGGTTTTTGGGTTTTATACCATTGCCTCGCTCGTCTTCAGCGTATGGTTATGGGCAGGCGCAGGATGGGACGTGGGAAGATTATATGAGCGCAACTGATAATAGCGGCGCTGACAGAGATGATTTTGCAGACGTGGTGGATTTTATTGGCTGGTATACAAATGTATCACAGCGGAAGTTGGGGATATCAAAATGGGATGGAGAAAAGCAATATCTTGCTTATCATGAAGGCCATGGTGGTTATAGTCGAGCGACGTATTTAGCGAAGCCTTGGTTACAAAAAGTAGCGAAAAGAGTAGGGGCAGAAGCCAAACGCTATTCAGCTCAACTAAAAGGCTGCAAGTCGAGTTTGGATGCAGGTTGGTCAATTTGGCCATTTTAAGGAAAAAATGATTTTATATAAAAACAAAAGGATGCTGTTTTTTGCGAGTGTATTTTTTTGCATGTTCTCGAACATATCCTTAGCGAAGGATACGTTGAATTTCCCGCAACCGGAATCGTTAAAAGCAGATGTAAATTTCTGGCTACGTATTTATACAGAAGTGACAACGAGCCAAGGGCTTATTCATGACAATGAGCGGCTAAACATCATTTATGAGCGAGTATCGTTCGCGCCCGATATTAATCATAAAGCACGCCAAAAAACGATTAAGCAAAAAAAGAAATACTATGAAAGTATTTTGCTTTATTTGGCAGCGAATGCAAATAAACGACTCGATAGCGCGAGGCATAGGAAAGTTAAATCTTTATGGCCGAAGGCAACAACGGCTAATGAGTTTCGTAAGGCATCGAAAAGGTTGCGATTTCAGTTGGGCCAATCGGATAGGTTTAAACAGGGTTTAGTACGTTCTGGTCAGTGGCAGCCCTTTATTAAGAAAGAGTTTGAAAAGTTAGGTATACCCCGTGAACTAGCTTCGTTGCCACATGTTGAATCATCTTTTCGTTCTGACGCAAGGTCACACGCTGGTGCAGCAGGGCTGTGGCAGTTCACGCGGTCAACAGGCCGCCGATTTATGCGTATTGACCATGTGGTGGATGAACGATTAGATCCTTTTTCAGCAACAAAAGCGGCGGGGTTGTTGTTAAAAGGTAATCATGAAATAACGGGCACTTGGCCTTTAGCGCTAACAGCATATAATCACGGTGCAGCCGGTATGCGTCGAGCAATAAAAGCGATGGGCGGAACGAATATTACAAAAATAGTAAGGGAATATAAAGGGCGTACATTTGGGTTCGCATCACGAAATTTTTATAATGCGTTTGTTGCTGCAAATAATATTGACGAAAACACGTCGGCATACTTTGGCAAAGTAAAGCGTGAACGCCCGATGATTATTCAAGAAGTTAAGTTGCCATCTTATTACACAGCGCAGGGTTTAATGACGGCCTTTGGCGTTAAAAACAATATTTTCAAATCCTTGAACCCGGCGTTGCAAGCAACTGTTTGGTCAAACAATAAATATGTGCCTAAAGGTTACCGGTTGCGGTTGCCGCTAGAAAAAAAGAAATCGCAGTGGAAGCAGTTAATGGCCAGTATTGCGCGTGATGAAAGGGCTACAGAGCAAAAGCCCGACATATCGTATAAGGTGCGGCGAGGAGATTCCTTATCTAAAATTGCAGAGCGATTTAAAGTTCGAACACGACAGATGGTGGCTATAAATGGGCTACGTAGTCAGCACAGAATTCGCATTGGCCAGGTGTTGAAATTGCCTGCCGCAGCGAAAGAGCAAATAAACGGAGCGTACCAGGCGGCGCAAGACGCTCTCTTTTACACGGTTAGAAAAGGTGACCGTCTATCTGTTATTGCTCGCAAGGCGAGTGTGGTTGAAACTGACATTATTAGTTTGAATAAGATTAAGAATAAAAACCACTTGTATGTAGGACAAAAACTTAGGCTAAGGCAGGACCCTGATGCATTGTCTGTTGCGACAAATGAAAAAGTATTTACGTCGAAGGAGAGTGTTAGCGGTGGCGTTTTGCAAGCTGACCCCAGTGATTATTTGGTGGCTGAAAATGGCTCAGTGGAAATTCAAAGCAATGAAACATTAGGACATTTTGCTGATTGGTTATCGATAAAGACATCAACGTTGCGAGCCCTCAATAAAATGACCTATAAAATGCGTTTAGTTGTAGGCAGGCGGGTTAAGTTGGATTTCTCAGTCGTTTCAGCCGCCGCTTTTGAAAAGAAGAGGCTGGCTTATCATAAAAAGATGCAAGACGACTTTTTTAATCGATTTCGAGTGATGAAAAGTTATCAGCGAAAGCTGGCTAAGGGTGGGTCGGTATGGTTGTTGGCGCAGAAGCTCAATATACCAATGTGGTTGCTTAAACAGTACAATCAGACGGTTGATTTAAACCGAATTGGCGCAGGTACACAGTTGACGCTTCCCGCGATTGAAAGGAAAACAAATTAAGCAGTAGCCGCTAAGTGCTTCGTTATTTGATAATCAACTCACCTGCACAGACGTTAAAACTATTGTGTCCATTTAAGGTGGCAACGAGTTCTTTGCCAATCATGTCGTTTCTCCAGTCTTTTAATAACTCAATATCTCGTTCGCCTTGAATGAGGTGTAATAGCTCTTTTCGGCTTGTTAATGATGTAGGATTTACGCCGTTTATTGCGGCTTTTAATCGGACTTGGGCCATTAAAAGGTCGGCAATGGCTTCTTGATTTTCGTTCGCTTTTTTGGACTTTTTTTGTTTCTCTTGACTTGCTGGTTCTTGCTCGAGAGCGGCGTTAATTATTTTAATAACGGCAGGGCCAAACTTCTCAATAAATTTATCCGACACGCCGCGGATAAGGGACATCGTTTGAGTGGATGTGGGTTTCATCTTGGCTATTTCGACAAGTATGTCGTCTTTGATTAGCCATCCACGCGGAATGTTTTTAGACTGCGCGAGCTCTTCGCGCCACGCGGATAGTTTTTGTAAAACACATAACGATGCACCTTTTAGGCGTTTTGCAGCGCGTATGCGTTTCCATGCAAGTTCTGGTGGATTTGTGTAAAGACTGGTTTTACATAAATCAGAGAAAGCGGGTGCCAACCAATTTAAGCGACCTTTTTGCGTTAACTTTTTTTCCAACAAAGGGTAGAGTTTTGCCAAGTAAATAACGTCATCAGCTGCGTAAGTTATTTGCTCATCGCTTAGAGGTCTTCGCAGCCAATCGGTACGTGAATGTGCCTTGCTGAGTTGAACGCCTAAAATGTCGTCAACGAGTCTAGCATAGCCAGCTTGTTTAGGGTGGCCAAGAAGAGGTGCAGCAATTTGGGTATCGAAAACGGGCGATAAAGGTTCACTTAATAAGTCGTAAAATATCTCTTGGTCTTGTCGTGCGGCGTGAAATACCTTTAATATATTTTTGTTACTTAAAACCTCTAGTAAAGGCTTGATGTCACAGGCAAGCGGGTCGATGATAGCCACTAAATCAGTTGTGGCTATTTGTATTAAGGCGAGTATTGAGCGATAGGTTTTTTCGCGCTGGAATTCAGTGTCGATGGCGAGCCATTGTAGGGTTTCTATACGCTTGCAAAATTCAACGAGCTGCTCAGAGGTGTTAATATATTGGGGTTGTGTCATAACGTTATGTTTGTGTAAGGAGGATTGAGCGATGATAAAAGTATATACGGCGCAAGATTTTATTGAAGTCGCTTTTTGGAAGAACTATCTTGAGCAACAGGGCGTCCATTGTCAAATCAGAAATGAGTTTTTAGGCGGCGCTATGGGCGAAGTTCCACCCATAGAGTGCTGGCCTGAACTGTGGCTTGATGATGAGCGAGATGAGGCGGTTGCGCTAAAACATTTGGCGAGCGACCCGTTAGCTGAAAAACATCTGCCTGAATGGAAGTGTGTTTCTTGTGCGGAAGTAAACGAAGGGCAGTTTTCACATTGTTGGCAGTGCGAAACGGAGAAAAGTAATGAGGAATATTAAATGATGGAAATGGCTCTTTGGGAACAGTTAGCGTTAGGCGCGGCCGTGTTGTTGGTGATATTTTGGTTTAAACCTGGTATTAAAGCGGCGCTAAAGCAAAGTGAAGAAGCAGAAAAAGACTGGGCGGGTATTTTGTTGCCCGTAACGATAGTTATTTTGTTCGTTGTCTTTTTGGTGATGACGACTTAAAAGCTGTTGATATGCTCATTGGTGGGTTCAGCGCAACAATACCAAGCTTCAGATAAATGCGGCACATGCTTGGGTTGAGTAACGGCTAGTTCAGGTGCAGTTAAATTAAGCGCCTGGTGTGTTTTTGCCCAGATATTGGAAAACGTTTGCTGACGAGATAAGCCGTGTTTGTCAGCGTGTTCAACAACATCCATGATGTCGAGCTGGAGCTTATCTACGGCTCGGTCAGCGTGCTTCCATTGATAGCCTAAAGTGTCGCGGTCAAAATGCCCGATCAGTTCTGTAAAGCCAGGTAAATCCAATAAGTACGAACCATTCGGAATCAGTAGACGAATAGCCAAATGTATGGGTGCCACTTCGTTGATAAGGTCTAAATTTATAATATTTTGTAGTAAATCGCGGTAGCTTTGTAGGCCAGTCCAGGGAGAAAAAGGCACGAAAGTGGGTGAAATCGTAATGCCGGCTTGTTTGATTAATGCGATAGCATTGATGGTATCTTCGCGGGTATGTCCCTTGTCTAGTTTTAATAGAATATCATCATCAAATGATTCTACTGCGCAGGTAATGAAGAGACAGCCAGTCTCTTTTAAAATCATTAACAGTTCGCGGTGTTTTAAAATATGTTCTATCTTAATGGTGGCGTCGAAGGTCAACGCAGGATATTGCTTATGCATCGCTAAAATGATTTTTCTAGCGTGCGTTGGGCCGTTAAAAAAGTCCGGGTCACCAAAAGAAATATGTTCAGCGCCCATAACTACTTGCTGCTCGATGTCTTGCATCACAATATCAAAAGGCACGATGCGAAACCTGCCTTTGTAAATAGGTGTCACAGGGCAATGTCGGCATATATATTTACAGCCGCGAGAGGTCTCTATGAAGCCTAAAGTTTTTTCCTCTTGGCCGTTTTGAATAAGCTTTGTGTACTTAGAAAGCGGTGGTAACCCATCTCTGGCAGGCAGCTTGAAATCTATTTTTTCAGTTCGCACAATGCTGCGTCTCATGCTTTCATTGGTCAATCCTGCAACTTGCTTTGCTAACTGCAAAATATCCGGTTCGCTTTCTCCGCCAAAAAAATATCTCACGCCATATTGAGCAAGAATATCTTGGTTTAAAGGCGCGTATAAACCGAATGAAAACAGCGTTGCATTGGGCGCATGATGTTTGATTTTTGGCAAGGCTTTTAATGCAATGCGTGTGGATGTGTGCATGCCAAGGTATAAGCCAATCAGATCAGCTTTTTCAAGGCGGGCTCCACTCATTTTTTGTACAGATAAATCAAGCTGTTCAACGTTAAAATTGTTATCTTTTAACCACGCCGCTGCCTGCGTTAGCGCAAAAGATTGCCGACCCAGATCATAAGGGCTAATCAGTAAAATAGAAGGTTTTTTGGGCATCCAGCATTCTAAAGCATCTGAAGAATGAATATAACAAAACAGTTTATATTGCTAGTATGGTAATAAATATTAGCTATTTAAAAGAGGAAACGGCACTGTCATTACAGTCGTAACGCCATTTCTCCCAAGCGAATAAAACTAGAGTAACCGACAAAATGGCGAATATTAAAATTTGATTATTGCTCATCATCTTTTAACAAAGTGTCTTTTGCTTGATTGATTTGAGTTGCTAGGTGTGCCGATCCGCCTTTATCGGGGTGGTTTTTTTGCATTAATCGTTTATGGGCGTTGGCAATATCTTTTTTAGATGCACTTGCGTTTAGACCTAAAATATCAAGAGCGTCTTTGCTACTCATTTTTTGTTTGGCAGGTGGGCTTGCTGGTTCGTTTTGCTCGCGTGCCGACTTGATTGTTTTCACGATACCAAGAACACGTAATATGCTAGGCAGGTACCTGACAATGAGCGGAATAGCAGATCCAATAAATGCAAAAATAATATTCAGCTTGCCAGATACAGCGAGCAATATAAGCCCCAGACCTAGGATAAGCCACAGAGATTTGCGAATGTTTGCGGCGACCGTTTCTGCAGGCGTTGTTAAAAACCAGCGCACTAAATAAATAACACCAAAAATGATCCCAAGGAGAATTAAAAGACGAATCACGGTTGTTTTTTTCTACGCTTGTTCATCTTATAGGTTGCAAAGCTTTGGCGTTGAGTTTGCCCGCTAACGACATATTCGCCGAGCCAAATGAATTCTTGTGGGTCAGCCATCATGCCAACGTGTCGGTAAACCGGCTCGCCTTGTTGGTTTAAAAAGCTAATTGTTGGCGTTAATCGAACGCGGTTGGCTTTCGCAAAATTGACATAAGAGGTCACTTGACCGCGGGGTGTTGTTAACGGCTGTTCAGATTCAATGTTTATTTCTATTAATCGAAAGTGTGTATTGAAATACTCTTGTGCAGGAGCTTGGCTAAAGACCGTTTTTTTCATACGTTTGCAAAAGGGGCAATGTGCCGTGCTGAAATACAGTAGCACACCAAATTTCTTTTCTTCTTTAGCCCGCGCAAGCTCGGTGACTAGGTTGCCAGAGAAAGTGTGGAAGAAGTCAGACTTTGTAGAATTGCTTGTTGGTAGCGAAGAATAAGCAAGGCACGACGCACAGAATAAAACCAACAGTGCTACGACACTAAAATGGATTGTTAAACGATTTGCTTTTGGCATTTGTCGGTTAAGTCACAATGTTTCTCTTAATATTGCCTAAGCTTACTGTGTGCTTGAGAAAAATAGAAACAAAACGTTAAAAAAACTCATGATTGGCAACGGAATTCAAAATGTTATTGTTTTCTAATCGCGAATATACGTGCATTTAACTCGCAAGAACGGCTTAAGGGAATGAGTCTCTAGCGATGTATTCAATCGAAGCACTTGATTGAATTGGCCATCGATTAGCGCATTAATCTGAATAGCCATCAGCACAGCCCCGTTTTTGTGACGGCAAATAGTCGTTTAGACGTGTAGAGGCACTACCACTGTGTGAATCATTTAAACCGTGTTGGCACAGCAGTTGATAATCTAAAACCAATTACTTTTTTTGGAGATTAATGTTTTTTGGTGCGTTGTCGTGACCAAATAATAATGCCAGTAAAGGCTAAGAACAAGAGGACGATGCCGACTACATCAAAGAATAACGCGCCGTATGAGCCAAAAAACCGACCGCTGTGTATATCAAGTATTAGTGTTTCCCAAGAAATAATTCCTGATTTATATTGAGCAGAAATGGCCTCTGTATCTGCCGCAGAAACAGCGCTGGGTTTGCTCCATGCTATGTTGTGATTAAAGGGCGTAGAGGTTAAAACAAGGTTGCCTGTTAATAAAAAAGTGTGGTTGTCAGCCAAAACATTAATGCGCTGCTGCTCATCGATGCCTATGTTGGTAATATTTTTGGGTACACCATCTAGTTCATCTAGGGTTTGAATGATTGAATTACTGCTATCAGTCAGGAGTAGTTTGTCAGTTAAGGCGATGACCGTGAATTCAAAATATGGCGTGGCGCCTGTTAAAGGACTCCTAATAGAAAACGCTTTGCTGTCATTAATAAACAGCTTGTCGTCAGCTTGAGTAATAGTGTGGCTCGCTGTTTTAAAGCGGGTGATAACGACAGGTGCCTTGACGCTATAGTGACTGAGCAAAAAGCCGGTGCTAATGTGTCGGTTTTTAAGAGTCAGGTCGTCAGTGTGATTCAAAGCGATACCGGTGATGGTGATAAAGATAACAAAGATAGCCGCAGACAGCCCAGCGTAACGGTGCCAAATATATAGTGATAGGGACTTATTTCGTTTATGTCTTTGCCGGCTCATACTTTACAGTTGTTGCTCAAGGTATAAAGTAATTCTAGCGATTTTCTTCAGCGCGCGCACAGATAAAGTAGCGCCTGAAATGCCGTCGATAGTTTGGTCAAGTTTAAGGTTTGGCGTGATGCTTGTTGAGTTGAACTGACGGGTAAAAAAATCACGGCTAACCTCCCAGCCGCGAGATTCACGAAAGGTTAGAACCTTCAGTTGCGTGATATGTCCGGCTTCAATAACGACTCCAACAGTAATAGGTTTTTCCTTGCCTATTTCGTTCATTATCCATGCTGTTTTAGCACCGTGTTGCCAATACTTGACTCGTATAAAAGCGGGGGGGTGCTGCAGAATATCGCTGATAACCTGCTTTTTGTCTCTTGTAATCCAAACAGTCGATGAGGCAGGGGTTTTACCATTAAAAGCCTGTTCTAAAAAAGCTAAAGGGGTTTGATAAACCCCTTTAGCCATTACAGATTGTAAGAACAATAGCGTGATAAAGAGAAGCAACTTCTTCATAACGGTATGTTTTAAATAACGTGTTTAGAACTGGTAGCCAAGGCCAAGATTTAAACCATTTTGATCTTTACTGTTATCGTTGTTTTGGTATTGGTAATCGGCTTTGATGACAACGTCTTCATGTGGCCAGTAGTTTATACCGATATCCCACTGTTCTTTTTCAGAATTTGCCGCGTCACCTGAATTACTGCCAGCCTGATTGTCCCATTGGTTAAACCTAGCAAAGACACCAAATTTTTCGGAAACTTTATAAGAGGGTTCAATGTAGAATCCTTTTTGTTTGTCTGCACCTGTGGCGACATCGACGCCCATCGCAGCTCCTGCAATTGCTTTGCTTGTGGAAATATCAATATCCCATTCGGCATAAAGCGCTTTGAGCGTAAACGGGCCGGTTGACCAAATGGCATGAGTTTCAAGCAAATTACCACTTTCAAGGCCTGGAATTAAGCCCTGGCCCATATCTTGTTGGTGTTGTGCAGTAATAGCTAACTCTAAGCCTGGAACACCCGTGTACTTAAGTCGAGCAGTCATGGCCTGGTCATTAGCCTTAGCTTTGCTCACTTTCTGTCTGCCACTGCGGATCTTAAAGTTTTGGGTTTTAATGGCAAGACCAGAGTGAATATAAGCGTCATAACTAAAACCACCACCTAGTTGACCGTGTAAGCCAGCACCTGCTGCCCACCAAGTAGCAGGAATGATGTTTTTCTCAACAGGGTTGCGTTCTGTGCCGTAAAAAGTAGGAGGCTCGTGTGTTTCATTGATGATGCCAACGGGTAATAAGAACAAGCCTGCGCGGGCGGTGTGCTTATTGTTTAAGTCAAAATCGATATAAGCTTGTTCTAGCTCAACTTCGCCTTTTTTACCATCACCTGCAATGCTGTGCTCAACTTCAAGCTCGGAGAAGAAACGAATATCGTCATTAAACTCATGCTCAAAAAATAAAACAAAGCGATGGAAATCAATCTCATCTTTATCGCTCGCACCACCTTTGCCCGATAGATTGTTGTAATGTAGTTCGCCATAACCACCGAGAGCTGTTCGGTCAGCGAAATTAGCTAATTTTTGGACGCCACTTGTGCTATCTGCAATGACCTCTGATGCGATAATAGCGGCTTCAGCTTTTCGGTCTGTTGCCGCAATGGATGTGCGTAGATCAGAGTTTTCTTGTTGAAGCTGTTTATTTTGTGATTCTAAAGCATCTAATCTTTTGGCCAGGTCTTCGAGTGTCAAGGCGGAAGCCTGAGGCACGATAGCAATGCTAAGCAATGCGGCCAGTGCGATTTTCTTATTAAAATTGATAGGTAACATGGTTGTTTTCCTTCGGTCGTTTATTGTGAGCGGTAATGATAATGCGAATGATTATCGTTTGCAACACAAAGATGCCAGTTTTTTGAGAAATACGCCTTTTCCAGTAATTTCTCGTATAATGTAGTTATTATTTATTTCGGAGGCAGCTATGGGTGCAGCACAATCATTTAATACGTCGTTATCATTTAATACGTCGTTAACAGGATCAGATATTAATATCAGCGCAGCGGCAGCGGCAAAACTGAAAGAACTATTTGAAGAAGTCGGTGATGAAATGGACGCTCTTCGAATTTTTGTATCAGGTGGTGGTTGTGACGGCATGACTTACGGGATGACATTTTCTGATGAGCAAACGCCTTTTGACAGCGTGTTGGACTCGGGCGACTACAAAGTTTATGTTGATTCGGTAGCGTTGAGCTATATGCGTGGCGTTGAGATAGATTATGTGAGCAAAGGTATGGGCGAAGAAAGCTTTGTCTTTAACAACGTGTTTTCAGCAACAGGTGGTTCTGGTGCTTGTGGCGCTTGTGGTTCTTCAGGCGGCGGGTGCGGTGCTTAAAGCTGAGTTATGCCCGTGGTGGGTATAAAACTAGATTTCTAATAAATGCGCTCAGTTCTTTTAATAGCGCCCCACAATAGTTATCGAATTCATGCGTATATAGAGGCGGCTGGGCATTTAGGTATTAAACTGGTCGTTGCCTCGCAAAGTGAATACTCTTTAGTCAGCGCAGTAGCCGACGGGATTCAAATAAATTTTTCAGATGACGCTGTTAGTTTAGAACGCATTCTAGACGCCGACCAACAACACCATTTTAAAGCGATTATAAGCAGCGATGATGGCGGTGTTCGCTTAGCGGCAAAAGTTGCAAAAGCACTAGGTTTGTCGGCTAATGATTCTGATTCGGCCGAGTTAACACGTAGGAAAGATATGGCGCGAGAGCGTCTTAAAGCATGCGGTGTGCCCGTGCCGGATTTTCGTACTGTTGATTTATTAAAGCCTATTCTCCAGCAAATATTTGATCTGGCGTATCCCGTTGTTATTAAGCCATTGGCTATGTCAGGTAGCAAAGGTGTTATCCGAGCAAACGATCAGCAAGAGTGTGTGAGCGCGCTGAATCGTGTTGAAAAGATAATTCAGTACGTCAGTAATGCGGATGAGCGTCATAAGGTATTAATTGAGTCGTATATCGAGGGTAAAGAAATTGCGTACGAAGGTTTATTGCATCGAGGGCAATTAAATCTACTGACTATTTTTGATAAGCCGGATGCTATGGAAGGCCCGTTCTTTGAAGAGACGTATTATGTCACCCCGACAAGGCTATCGAGTAAAGAACAAGCGTTAGCAACAGCGAGAGTGGCTGAAACCTGCAAGGCTTACGGTTTGCGAGAAGGGCCGGTGCACGCGGAGTTGAGGTTGCAAAACGACGAGGCTTATATTATAGAAATGGCGTCGCGCACGATAGGCGGTGATTGTGCGGACGTGCTTAAATTTGGTCTTAATATTGGGCTAGAAGAATTGGTTTTGCTACAGGCGTTAGGTAAACCCATAGAGACTCCGGCTTTAGACAATAGCGTGGGTGTGTTGATGATTCCTATTCCATCGCAAGGTGTTTTGCGGCGAGTAGAAGGTATTAATCGGGCAAAAAAAGTAACGTATATTATCGATATAGGTATCAGCGTTAGAGAAGGGTATGAATTAGTGCCGTTGCCAGAAGGGTCTAGCTACCTTGGCTTTATTTTCGCCAAGGCGCCTACGGCGAAATTGGTTGAAAGTGCGTTAAGGCAGGCGTGTTCTTGCCTAACTATATTAATAGCGCCGAGCTTTAAAATTTCAAACGGTTAGTTTTATTTGCTCTTAGCCGGTGCTGCGTTTTGCGTTCCTGCTTGAAAGCCACTGGGGAGTTGCCCCATTTCGCCCTCACCAAAGAAAAAGCCTTTCATGTGTGCTTCAATCAATTCGATACTTTCTACATCAGCGGTGCTTAAGCCATTTTCGTTGATGATCATGGTTAAGCGTTCTAGCCATTTGTTCCAACCCTCTTTTGAAACATTGGCGAGAACTCTTTCGCCCAGTTCACCTGGGTGAGGAACAGACTCTAGCGCTTCTGATTCTGTTTTAAGAACAACACAGTGAACGGTATTTATCATGGTTTTTGGTGAAAATTAAAGAAGCTAATTATACAGGCTTCTGTCAGAAAGGTTTTACTGTCGTTAAGATAATAATAAGGACTAAAAGCAGCACAGGAAGTTCGTTCATCCAGCGAAAATAGACATGACCGTGGGTGTTTTGGTTGTGTTTGAAAGCAATTAACCATTTGGCGCACATAGCATGATAAACGCAGAGCAAAGCAATGAGCGATAGCTTTGCGTGTAGCCAGCCAGATTGCCCAAAGACGGCCCATGCGTAATCGCTTAGCATCCAAATACCAAAACCTAGAGTCAGTATCAGACTAGGGGTCATGATGCCAAAGAATAACTTGCGCTCCATCATTTTGAAACGTTCGTTGCTAGTCTCGTCGTCACTCATGGCGTGATAAACAAATAAGCGCGGCAAATAAAATAAACCAGCAAACCACGTTACCATGAAAATAAGATGTAATGCTTTAAGCCACATTAGCTGTTAGTGAGTAAATTATCGATTTGTTGGCGCAGACTCTTTTCGTTAAAAGCGCCCAGCTTTTGCATTGCAATGCTTGAGTCAGGCGCCAACAAGAAAGTTGTCGGCGTTAGGCGAACATTGCCAAAGGCTTTAGCAATTTTGCCCATCGGGTCAAGCGCAATGGTATACGGCAATTCCTTTTCTTTTGTCATCGCAATAACGTGGTCAGGCCTGTCGTGTTTCATAGCGACGGCAATAATGCTGACACCCTTAGAAGCGTAATCGGCGAATAAGGCTTTTAGATGAGGAATCTCTTTTATACATCCCGGGCAGTCGGTCGCCCAAAAAGTGATGAGAGCCGGTTTGCCTTTTAACGATGCCACCGTAATTGTTTCACCCTTGAGGGTGTGAATTGAGACATTGGGTGCTTGATTAAGTGTGCCACCATTAAGGTATAGCATGCCTGCAAACCCAACCATGAGCGCAATAAATAAGTACGTGCCGGTATTATTTTTGTTCATCTATCGTCGATTAATGTCGTTTTTTGTGAGTCCTTCATATAAGGATAGAGGGCAAACAAGTCTAGAAGTTCCGTGAGCAATAAAGGCGCTAGTCATCATTAGTAAAAGGCCGTGAGAGTTAATTATATTCATCATTATAACAAAAGAGGTTAATGGTGCTAGTGTGTAATAAGTAGTTTTGGTTTCTCGGTAACCTAGTGAGTTCAAAGCTTAAGTGCAACACCGTAAAGGACTTGTTTAATTTAAATTACCACAATCTAAATTTAGGAACCGAGGACGTCTTACACCCTTTAACTTAAGGTGAACGCTCTAAGACAGACCATATGTACGTGGCTAAATTATTTACTTAAAATGGCCATATTCTTTAGGGTGCAAGAAGTATTGCTTGATTCAGCTTTAACAATACTAGCGAAAATCCTTTTGAAAACTAATGATTTAGAGGTGAGGACGCACAAGTTAGAGCTTTGAATGTAATAAAACCTCAGTAACAGCGTACCGTCTTAATGCTTAAAAGAGTAAAATATCAGATTTTGAAACGTCAAATGAGCATTTTCAATGCCATATATCGATAAAACAGCGCAGTTAAAAGCCTTAATGCAAGAACGTATCCTGTTACTCGATGGCGCGATGGGCACGATGATCCAGTCTTATAACTTTGATGAGGCAGATTATCGCGGCGCGCGTTTTGCGGATTGGCCAAGCGATTTAAAGGGCAATAATGACCTGCTTTCGTTAACTCAGCCAGATACGATTCGTGCGATCCACCTAGCTTATTTAGAAGCTGGTGCGGATATTATTGAGACGAATACATTTAACTCGACCCGCGTGGCGATGGCCGATTACGACATGCAAGATTTGTCGTATGAGATCAACCAAGCGTCTGCCCGTATTGCGCGTAAAGCGGCAGATGATATTGAGACTAAAGACCCTAGTCGACAGTGTTTTGTGGCTGGCATTTTAGGACCAACGAACCGCACAGCGAGTATCTCGCCGGATGTGAATGATCCTGCGTTTAGAAATATTAGTTTTGACGAACTCGCGCAAGCGTATAGCGAGTCGATTGATGGACTGGTTAAAGGTGGTGCGGATATTTTGATGGTCGAAACCGTTTTCGATACATTGAATGCGAAGGCAGCTTTGTTTGCGATGAGCGAGTATTTTGAAACGCACGGCGTGACCTATCCGGTGATGATTTCTGGCACTATCACCGATGCGTCGGGTAGAACGTTATCAGGGCAAGTAACCGAAGCGTTCTGGAATTCCTTGCGTCATATTAACCCTATCAGCATCGGTTTTAACTGTGCGCTAGGTGCGAAGGAACTTCGCCAGCACGTAGGTGAATTATCGCGTATCGCGGGCACGCATATTTCTTCGCACCCGAATGCAGGTTTGCCGAATGAATTTGGTGGTTATGACGAAACGCCAGAAGAAATGGCGACGCATATTCGTGAGTGGGCGCAAAGCGAATTCTTAAATATTATTGGTGGCTGCTGTGGCACAACACCAGAATTTATTATTGCGATGAAAGAAGCGGTGCGCGATTGTGCGCCGAGAAAAATCCCAGAGATAGAAAACGAATGCCGTTTATCAGGTCTTGAACCGATGAATATTGGCGAAGACTCGTTATACGTAAACGTGGGTGAGCGGACCAATGTAACTGGGTCGGCTCGCTTTAAACGCCTGATTAAAGAACAAGATTATGAAACTGCGTTAGACGTGGCGCGCCAACAAGTGGAAAGTGGTGCACAGGTGATTGATATCAACATGGACGAAGGCATGCTGGAATCAAAAGCGGCGATGGTGCGTTTCTTAAGTTTGATTGCCTCAGAGCCCGATATTTCAGTTGTGCCTGTAATGATCGATTCGTCCAAATGGGATATTTTGGAAGCAGGTTTAAAGTGTGTACAAGGCAAGGGCATCGTTAATTCCATCAGCCTGAAAGAGGGCGAGGAAAACTTTATCGCGCAGGCCAAAACCATTATGCGTTATGGCGCCGCTGTTGTCGTGATGGCGTTTGATGAAACCGGGCAAGCCGATACCTTCGAGCGCAAGGTGGAAATTTGTACGCGTGCGTATAAGGTGTTGACCGAGAAAGTTGGGTTTTCGCCCGAAGACATTATTTTCGACCCCAATATTTTTGCCGTAGCAACGGGTATCGATGAACACAATAATTACGCGGTTGATTTTATTGAAGCGACGCGCGTTATTAAACAAACATTACCGCATGCGATGGTATCTGGCGGCGTGTCGAACGTGTCGTTCTCGTTCCGGGGGAATAATACCGTGCGTGAGGCAATTCATGCGGTATTCCTCTATCACGCGATTAAAGCGGGTATGGATATGGGCATTGTGAATGCCGGTCAACTGGCGGTGTACGATGATATTCCTGCGCAACTACGCGAAGCGGTTGAGGATGTGATTTTAAATCGCACGCCTAAAAAAGGTGAAAGCGCGACTGAGAATCTATTAGAGGTTGCGGCTAAATATTTGGATGTGGATTCAGAAGCGGCGGTGGAAAAGGCGGCTGAATGGCGCTCGTGGCCCGTAAAAAAGCGTCTGGAACATGCTTTAGTAAAAGGTATTACTGAATTTATCGAAGAAGATACGGAATTAGTTCGTCAAGAAGTTGACCGACCTTTACATGTGATTGAAGGGCCGTTAATGGACGGCATGAATGTGGTGGGTGATTTATTTGGCGAGGGGAAGATGTTCTTGCCGCAAGTGGTTAAATCAGCGCGGGTGATGAAAAAGGCCGTCGCTTATTTAATGCCGTATATGGAAGAAGAAAAAGGTGACGTTATTTCCAGTAACGGCAAAATTTTAATGGCGACGGTTAAAGGCGATGTGCATGATATAGGTAAAAACATCGTTGCTGTCGTTTTACAATGTAATGGTTTTGAAGTTATTGACTTAGGCGTGATGGTGCCTGCTGACACAATTTTGAAAAAGGCGCGCGAACATAATGTGGACGTGATTGGCTTGAGTGGTTTGATAACACCCTCATTGGATGAAATGGTGCATATGGCAAAAGAAATGGAGCGCCAAGGCTTTGACGTGCCGCTGATGATAGGTGGTGCGACGGCTTCCCGTGCGCACACCGCAGTGAAAATCGAACCGCATTATCACGGTGCCAGCGTGTACGTTACCGATGCATCCAGATCAGTGGGCGTGTTGGCTAAATTAGTAGACAAAAGCGCGACCGATGATTATCGGCTTAAAATTCGCGAAGAATACGCACAGGTGCGAGAGCGGCATAAAGGTCGCCAATCAACCAAAAGGCAGCTCAATATTGAAGATGCCCGTGCGAATGCCATAGCGATAAATTGGGCTAATTTTACGCCGGTTAAGCCTAAGTTTTTAGGTACGAAGGTTCTCGACAAATATCCACTGGAAGAGATTGCGAAATTTATTGATTGGTCGCCGTTTTTCCAAACATGGGAATTGATTGGTAGCTATCCAAAGATTTTGGATGACGAAATTGTTGGCAAACACGCGCGCGATTTATTTAAAGACGCGCAAGCGATGTTGGAGAAAATCATTGATGAAAAATGGCTGACCGCGAAAGCTGTTTTTGGCTTTTATCCAGCCAATAGTCGCGTGGATGATGTTGTCATTTATGCGGATGAGTCACGTAAAACACAAAGCGCTGTTTTGTACCATTTACGACAGCAAAATATTAAACCACCGGGGCGTAAAAACCACTGCCTGTCCGATACGGTTGCGCCAGAAAACGGAGGTGTTGACGATTATATCGGCGCGTTTGCTGTGACCGCAGGCATTGGTATAGAAGAACACGTCAAGCGTTTTGAAGCAGAGCATGACGATTACCAATCCATTATGATTAAAGCTTTAGCCGACCGTTTAGCGGAAGCGTTTGCAGAATGTTTGCACCAGCAAGTGCGCAAAGAGCATTGGGGTTATGCGAAAGGGGAGTCGTTAGAAAATAACGATTTGATCAAAGAAGCATACAAAGGCATACGCCCTGCGCCGGGTTACCCTGCATGCCCGGACCACACTGAAAAAGCCACCTTGTTTGGCTTACTTAACGCAACGCAAGAAACGGGTATTGAGTTGACGGAAAGTTTCGCTATGTATCCAACAGCGGCGGTCAGCGGTTGGTACTTTGCTCATCCTGACGCGCAATATTTCAATGTGGGTAAATTGAAAAAAGATCAAGTTGAAGACTATGCGCAACGCAAAGGCGAAACAATAGACCATGTCGAACGCTGGTTAGCGCCAAGTTTAGCTTATGACCCGGATGACAATTGATTGAGTTAACTTTTCACACAACCGATGGTTGCCATTTATGCGAATATGCAAAAGCGTCATTAGAGCAATTGTTGGCGGATTTCCCGATTAATATCAAATAGAAAGGATTGATATTATCGGGTCCTAAGTATTAGTTGAGCATTATCGAATACGCATTCTTGGTGTGGCTAAAGAAAGCAAGTATTTGGATTGCTTGTTTGATTACGCAAGGCTAAAACAATTCGCGGCAGATGCTAATGAAGACTAAACGAAAAGGCATCAGTCAGTTTGCTTTTATGATGTTTGTGCTCAGTATTGTTGCGGTTTTATTGGGTGTAGGTGTGTTTTCTTGGCTAATTGCGGGTGAAATGGCATCGACTTGTAGCGGTGGTAGGCAGCCGATATCTAAGGACTATCGCGAAGGCGTTTTAATCAAAGACAATGCAACGGTTTTTATGCACTAATACTTCGCTTTGAAGGTGGTGCCGAATCGCACGCGAAAGTACTATTTTTTCATTATCCTGGCCCTTACGTTTCAAGTCTTCAATGTTATCATTGTGCCGAATATGAACAACATCTTGTTCTATAATCGGCCCGGCATCGAGTTGTGATGTCACGTAATGACTGGTGGCTCCAATGATTTTAACGCCACGTTCGTGTGCCGAGTGATAGGGCTTTGCGCCGGGGAATGCGGGTAAAAAAGAATGATGAATGTTAATGATTTCGTTTGGGTATTGCTGAATAAACTCAGGGCTTAAAACCTGCATATAACGCGCAAGAACGACGGTGTCGATTTGATGCTCAGCCAATAAAGCTAATTGTACTTGCTCTTGTTGACCTTTGTTGTCGGCACTTACCGGCAAGTGATGAAACGGGATGCTGGCATTATCGGCTAAGGACTGAAATTTTTTGTGATTGCTGATAATTAAAGGGATCTCAACCTGCCATTCGCCAGATTGATAACGCGATAAAATATCGAATAAGCAATGCCCGTGCTGGGAAACAAAAACAGCCATTTTGGGTTTTATATCAGAATAAGAAATACGCCAGTTCATATTAAGGCAGGCGCCTACTTGTTCTTCAAATGTTTTCTGGATGCTCTGTCTAGGGAGGTTGAAATTATCTAGTTGCCATTCAACACGCATAAAAAAGTGTTGGTCAGCAATATCAACGTGCTGTTCAAGGTCAACGATATTGCCATTATGTTGTGCTAAAAAGTCAGTTACTTTAGCAATAATGCCTGCTTTATCATGGCATTCGACGAGCAATATGGCGGTAGATTGGTTATTTAAAGTCATGGGTTTAAGTTGTAACAGCTATGGATGTGAAGTCCGTATCATTCAATAAGTGATGAGTTTTTTTAACCCGTTTTTCGAGTTTTTCTTGTGTGTATTTCAGAGCTTTCGAATGTCCCCACACGGTGTTTGGCCAAGCGGGGTCAGTTGAGTAGCGCACGATATGATGTAGGTGTAATTGGGGCACCATATTACCCAGTGCAGAAATGTTCATTTTATCGGCTTGGTAGGCTTTGTTTAAGCGTTCGCTCAGTTGCAGTGATTCGTATTGCAATTGCTGCTGGTTTAATGGACTAAGCTGAAAAGCTTCGCTAATGTCTGCTTGTTTTGGCACTAGAATGTACCAAGGGTAACGGGCGTCTTTACTCAGTAGTAGCGCAGACAAAGGGAAGTCGCCTAAATAATAGCAGTCTTCAGCTAAACGCGGGTGAAGTTTAAACAACATGGGGCTTAACCCTCTCGTTTCCAATGGCCAGATTTTCCGCCTTTTTTTTCTAGCAGCGCAACACCTTGAATAATCATGCCGCGATCGACGGCTTTGCACATATCATAAATGGTTAAAAGCGTCACTTGTGTTGCGTTCAGCGCTTCCATTTCAACACCCGTTTTACCCGATGTTGTTACCGTCGTTAAGCAAGCAATGCGGTTGTTTTTTGTATCGGGTTCCAGCTTTATATCTACGTGGGTGATCGGCAGGGGGTGGCATAAAGGCACGAGTTCTGCGGTTTTCTTGCTCGCCATAATGCCTGCAATTCGCGCAATACCAAGAACGTCTCCCTTTTTGTTGTCGCCAGCCATCACGTGCTTTAGTGTGGACGCCTCCATTTCAATAAAACCTTCGGTAACGGCGGTTCGGTTTGTGTCTGTCTTTGAGCTGATATCTACCATATGAGCATCGCCAGCGGCATTAAAGTGAGTGAGTTCGGACATGGTTGATTGGTTTCGCTTTTTAGTTAGAGTAATATACTCAATTATTACACAATCAAGCAGTGAACAGAGAATGTCGATAAAAGTACTTTATTTTGCTAGTTTAAAAGAGGTGTTTGGACATGGCGAAGAGCGATTAAAAACAGATGGGCTAAATACCGTTGGAAAAGTTTGGAGGCAAGTCAGCAAAGGCCATGATATTTCACAGCAGGTTTTATTCTCAGTTAATCAAGAATATGCAGAAGCGAGCTCTCTGGTGAAAGACGGTGACGAAGTGGCTTTTTTCCCGCCCGTAACAGGCGGTTGATATGATTAAGATTACTGGTAATGCGTTCGACCCGTGGAAAGAATTAGCAACGTTTCAATGTGAAATGAATCGTGACGGTGAGTTTGGTGCGTGTGCAAATTTTATTGGCACAATGCGCGACATAAATGAAGGCGATTCAGTTAACGGGATGTTCCTTGAGCATTACCCCGGGATGACCGAAAAGCATTTGGCAAAGATTGTAGATGAGGCGAAGGCTAAATGGGATGTGCTGGAAACCTTGGTGATTCATCGTGTGGGTAAGTTGTTGCCTCATGACCCTATCGTGCTTGTGGCGGTTTGGTCGGCGCATCGAAAAGACGCGTTTGAGGCCAGCCGTTTCATTATGGAAGACTTAAAAAGCAAAGCGCCGTTCTGGAAAAAAGAAAGTATTGGTGCGACAGAAAAGCAGGCAGGGAAAACCCGCTGGGTTGCAAAGAATACCGGCGGTTATTAAGCAGAATGTTTCTGTTATAAGTTAGAAACGAGGCTTGTCCTCAGCGGCTTCATAACGAGCAACACTTTCCATAATTTCTTTGCCAGCGCCTTCAACACCTTGCCAGCCATTAATTTTCACCCACTTACCCGCTTCTAAGTCTTTGTAATGCTCAAAGAAGTGAGAAATTTGATCTAAAACAACTTTAGGGATGTCTTCGTGAGTTTTAACATTATCATAAAGTGGTGTTAATTTTGAAACAGGAACCGCCAATACTTTCGCATCTTCGCCAGCTTCATCGGTCATCATTAAAACGCCAATCGGGCGACAACGAATAACAGAACCATTCATTAAAGGGTTTGGTGTAATGACTAATACGTCAACTGGGTCACCGTCATCAGATAATGTATGTGGCACGTAGCCGTAGTTGCAAGGGTAATGCATAGCAGTGCCCATGAAACGGTCGACAAATAACGAGCCTGAGTCTTTGTCTACTTCATACTTTATAGGGTCAGCGTGTGAAGGTATTTCAATAATAACGTTGATATCGGTTGGTAAATATTTTCCTGATGGAACAAGGTTAAGGCTCATTTTATCTCCTGAGTATGGGTGGCTTTGAAAACTGGTCAAAGAGAATTATACAAGCAACCGCTCTATATTAAAAAAAGTTTATGCTTGCGCCTTTATACAGGGAAGAGTAAAAAGACGGGATGCTACTGACTGTTCGAAAGCAGTAGACGTTAATAAAAAAAACTACTGGGAGAAATGCATGCAATTGAGTTATTTATTACCGCCCATCATTGGGTGTTTCGGTTTATATGCTGCCAAATATGTGTACGATTTGGTGATGAAGTATCCAGAAGGCGAAGGTGCAGTTGCAAAGATTGCCGAACAAATTCATCTAGGTGCAATGGTCTTCATGAAACGTGAATACACGATGCTGGCGAAGTTTGCGGCGGTACTGTTTGTTCTTACGTTTATATTTTTAGGCTGGGCGACCGCGCTGTGTTTTCTTTTTGGTGCCTTCGCATCCGGGCTGGCGGGCTACATTGGTATGAATACAGCAACAAAAGCGAATGTTCGGACGACCACGGCAGCGCATTCAGACGGTGCCGAAGCTGCTTTGTCCGTGGCATTTTTTGGAGGCTCTATTATGGGTCTCGCCGTTGCGTCTCTTGGTTTAATGGGCTTAGGCCTGATGTATTTGTTCTTTGGCAGTGACCCCGAAACCTCACACGCTATTCATGGCTTTGCAATGGGCGCTTCGGTGGTGGCGCTATTTTCTCGTGTAGGTGGCGGTATATTCACAAAAAGTGCCGATGTGGCCGCGGACCTTGTGGGTAAAATTGAAGCTGGTATTCCGGAAGACGATCCACGAAACCCAGGTGTTATTGCTGATAATGTAGGCGATAACGTCGGTGATGTTGCGGGCATGGGTTCAGATATTTTCGAATCTTATTGTGGCTCTATGATTGCTACCATCGCGATTGCATCGACGATGTCAGCGGCTTTATTGTCAGAGTTAGGAGCGCAATCGAGTTTGATGTTTTTGCCATTAGCGTTAGCTTCAATTGGCTTGCTTTGTTCGATTGGCGGCATTGTTATTGTTAAAAATAATGCGTCAAAGTCACCTGAAAAGGCATTACGCATGGGCACAATGGGCGCTTCTGGTTTATTTATTATTGCCGCGCTGTTCATTATTTTAATGATGGATGTTACTACGTATGTCTGGATGGCGGTATTGTCAGGTGCTGTTGGTGGCATTATTATTGGTTTGGTAACAGAATATTATACGGCGGGGCCGCCGGTTGAACATATCGCTAAATCAGGTGAGACAGGGCCAGCAACGGTAATGATTACGGGACTTTCAGTGGGTATGCAGTCGGTCGCAATTCCTGTGTTCACCATTTGTGGCGTGATAGCAGTTTCAAGTCATTTTGCGGATTTATATGGCGTTGGTATTGCGGCAGTAGGTATGCTCGCGACGGTGGGTATTACGATGGCGATTGACGCTTATGGCCCAGTAGCGGATAACGCAGGCGGTATTGCTGAGATGGGTGGCTTGGGTGAAGAAACACGCAAAATCACCGATTCATTAGATGAATTAGGTAATACCACCGCGGCGATTGGTAAGGGTTTTGCGATTGGTGCGGCGGCTTTAGCGGCTTTGGCGATTATTACCGCCTTTATTGAAACCGTGTCGGTGCATCTGCCGGACTTTTCTTTGGAGTTAAATGACCCGCAAGTCCTAATAGGTTTGTTTATAGGCGGCGTTATTCCGTTCGTGATAGCCGCGCTGACGATGACAGCAGTAGGTGACGCGGCGTTTGAAATGATTAAAGAAATTCGTCGTCAGTTCAAAGAAATTGATGGCTTGCTGGAAGGCAAAGCGGAGCCAGATACGGCGCGTTGCGTGGATATTGCGACGACAGCGGCACTTAAAAAAATGATTGTTCCTGGCGTTATCGCAGTTAGTGCGCCGCCGTTGGTTGGTTTTCTAATTGGCGCGGAGGCTTTGGGGGGCATGTTGACCGGTGCGTTACTTTGTTGTGTGTTGATGGCGCTGATGATGGCGAATGCGGGCGGTGCTTGGGATAACGCGAAAAAATACGTTGAAAAAGGCAATTTAGGCGGTAAAGGTTCTGACACACACACGGCGGTTGTTGTGGGTGATACGGTGGGTGATCCCTTTAAAGACACATCAGGCCCGTCGATGAATATTTTGATTAACGTTATGGCGATTGTTAGTTTAGTGATAGCGCCTTTGTTGGGCTGAAAGCGTAGCCTCATGTTATACAAAAAGGCTGTTGTGCGAGCAGCGGTCTTTTTGCATTTAGGCGCATTGTTTGTTCATCCTACTAAGCCCTTTGGGTATAATTTAGCGTATGTTTATTTACTCTCAAATTGATCCCGTTGCTTTGGCACTCGGCCCAGTAAAAGTCCATTGGTATGGTTTAATGTACCTCCTAGGCTTTGCAGGTGCCTGGATTTTGGGCAGAGTAAGAGCAAAAAAAACAGGGTGGACTGACAAACAAATTGACGACCTAATTTTCTATGCCGCCATGGGCGTGGTGCTAGGTGGGCGAATTGGTTACGTGTTGTTCTACAACTTCTCTGCCTTTACAGATAACCCGCTTATTTTGTTTAAAATTTGGCAAGGGGGCATGTCTTTTCATGGTGGTTTAGTTGGCGTGTTTTTCGCAATGCTCCTTTTCGGGAGAAAATATAAGTACCCCCTTTTTGAAATCACAGACTTTATGACGCCACTGGTCCCGATTGGTTTAGGTGCAGGCAGAGTGGGTAATTTTATTAACGGTGAACTGTGGGGCAAACCAACCGATTTTTCACTGGGGGTTTTAGTGCAAGGTTTGGGCGATGTGCCGCGTCACGCGTCGCAGTTATATGAAGCAGCGTTAGAGGGCGCAGTGTTGTTTGTTCTATTATGGCTGTATTCAAGCAAACCAAAACCAACAATGGCAGTAACGGGCTTGTTTTTACTTGCCTATGGCGCGTTTAGGTTCTTGGTTGAGTTCGTACGTTTACCCGATGCGCATCTAGGCTATCTAGCCTTTGGCTGGCTAACAATGGGGCAAATTTTAACGGCACCAATGATATTATTAGGCGGCTTTTTAATGAATAAAGCCTATCAAAAAGGATCGTAGCGAATGAAACAGTATTTAGAGTTGATGCAGGACATTCTCGATAATGGAACGGATAAAGAAGATAGAACCGGCACAGGGACAATATCCGTATTTGGAAGGCAGCTTCGCCATAATCTTGCAGATGGGTTTCCTTTGTTAACTACGAAAAAACTACACTTTAAAAGTATCGCTAATGAATTAATTTGGTTTTTGAATGGTGATACAAATACAGCATGGCTTAATGAAAATGGCGTATCAATATGGAATGAGTGGGCAACCGAAACTGGAGAACTTGGCCCTATTTATGGTCGTCAATGGACGGAGTGGCCAACTAAAAATGGCGGCTCGGTCAATCAAATCGATTATGTAATTGATTGTTTAAAGAATAACCCTGATTCGAGACGAATCTTGTTTCATGGGTGGAACGTGGAGTACCTACCTGACGAATCTTTGTCGCCGCAAGAAAATGTTCTAGACGGCCGAATGGCGCTACCACCGTGCCATTTGCTTTACCAATTTTATGTTGCAGAAGGTCAGTTATCGTCTCAGCTCTATATTAGAAGTTCGGATAGTTTTCTTGGCCTTCCATACAATGTAGCGAGCTTAGCTCTTCTTACTCATATGCTTGCGCAACAATGTAACTTAATTGCCAAAGACATAGTCATTTCATTAGGAGACGTACACGCATATTCGAATCATGACGTACAAATAAAAACACTGTTAGAAAGAGAGCCTCGGGCTTTGCCTAATCTGTATATCAAGAATAAACCTGCTTCAATTTATGAATACAAATTCGAAGACTTTGAGATTGTTGATTATAATCCGCATCCCCACATTAAGGCTCCGGTGGCTATTTAAAAGTGAGTTGTTGGATGTTACGCTGAAATCTACAGAAAGATTTGTCCGACTTGGTACGCCAATCGCCCCCCCATCAATGTATTTAGGGGTATTGGTGTTTAAGTAGGGATGGCTATTTTAATGTCGCTAAAACCCGCAGCTTTTCACTTAGCGTTTCTTTCTTTTTGCACGAGAAAGTTAGTAATTTTTAACATATTCTCGTAACTCTTTGCCATTGATACCGTTATTAAATATTTACCATCAACAACAATGGCTGGAACGCCTTTTACACCATAACGCTGCACCATATCTTTGGTTCTAGAAATTTTTGTATTAACAACAAACGAGCGATATGTTTTTTTAAACAAGTCTTCTTCGATACCATACCGTGCATAAAAGACGGCTAATTTATCTAGCGTATTAAACGCTTTACGTTCTGTCTGGATGGCTTGGAACAAGGCTTTATGCGATTTTTCCAGTACATTCAAAATATCCGCTGTAAAGTAAGCGCGTGCATGGACTTCCCATTGCGCATTAAAAACGGCCGGTAACCGGTAAAAATCAACATCCTTTGGAGCATCTTTGACCCAAGGGCTCAATACTGGCTCGAAGTGGTAACAATGAGGGCAGCCATACCAAAAAATCTCGACAACCTCTATTCGACTTGCGTCATCGGTTGGTTGCGCAGGCTGAATCGAAAGGTAATCAATGCCCTCGTCATAGTCTTCTTCTTGCGAATAAGCTAAACCACTAAATAGTAGTATAAAAACAAACACTAAAAGCAATAATTTACGCACATCTTTCTCCTATATGGATTTTATAATTCGCCGTATGAATGTAGTCCCGACAAGAACATATTGACACCCAAAAAGGCAAATAATGTCACAAATAAACCAACGATCGCCCACACCGCCATCGGCCGGCCACGCCAACCCTTAGTTAAACGCATGTGCAGCCAAGCAGCATAGTTTAGCCACACAATTAACGCCCAAGTTTCTTTCGGGTCCCACGACCAGTAACCACCCCAAGCTTCCGCTGCCCACAGCGCCCCTAAAATTGTTGCTAGTGTGAAAAAGGCAAAACCTAAGGCGATTGATTTATACATAAGGTCATCCAGAATATCTAATTCTGGTAATCTCATGGCTACGCCTGCTGAGTTGTTTTGCTCTGCTTTTGCTCGAATAAGAAATGCCGTAGAGACCATAGCTGCCAATGAAAATGCACCGTAACCAATGAAGTTTGCTGGCACGTGTATTTTCATCCAATAACTTTTAAGCGCGGGCACTAATGGCTGAATATCCGCAGCATTACGGTCAAACGCATACCAGAGCAAAAAAGCCACTGCCGCACTGATAATCAACAGAACAAAGCCGCCAAGCATACGTGTTTGGTAACGGCGCTCATAAAACAAGTACAGTAATGCGGTAATAATTGAAAACAAAATGAATACTTCATACAAATTACTGACAGGGATATGCCCAACGTCTAAGCCAATAAGGTAAGACTCGCGCCACCTGACCATCAGGCCGACTAAGCCCATTGCAGTGGCTGACCACGTCATTGCGCTGGCAACTTTTCCTGCAAACTGTGAGTCGCCAAATAACGCTATAAAATACGTAACCGTTGCCAACACATACAGAGCACTCATCCACATAATGGCCGATTGGCTAGAGACCAAAAACTTTAAGAAAAAATCCACCTCAGCATCTTCAAGCCCATTAACATAGCGACTTATGCCAAAAATACTGAGCGAGAACACAGCTAAAGACAGGCCTCTTATTTCTTTCCAATGCCAGCCCAGCGCAACCAAGCTCACAGCTGCCGAAACCAATATGCCTTTTTCATATACGTCCATTAACGAGGCGTATGTGAAATATGCATAAGCCGTACCGATTAAAACAAGCAATCCCCAGAGCCAATCAAAAACGCTCAAGCTCTTCCAAAAAGATTGCTGATCTAATTCAAACTGTAATGCTGCTTGCGTACTATTTGTGTTCATACTGTGACCTTAACTTGTTAAAACACGATCAAACTGTGCCTGTATTTTCTTGTATTGTTTCTCAAAACCCAGCTTATCCCTAATTGCGTGGCCGGCAAAAACAAGCCTCACACCGCCATCCACCGGCTCTAGGTGTGCCCATAATCGTTGTTGTGGCGCATAGAACATTAAAAATACGCCTAAAATCAGCATCGCACAACTCGGATACACTAAGTTCTTACCTGGCGCTTTCGCTATTTGCAAACCGCTTGCTTGATGGTGCACAAAGCTAGACAGTTGAAAATATACAGGCGAGCCATAATGGCCTATCGCTCCAATGGCAGCCGATGCGGCATCAAAAAACACAGCCTTTTCCTCATCAACACCCAAGCTAACATCAACGCCTTCTTTCTTTAAAACATCTATATACACTGCTCCTAGCATTTGCTGAAGCACTCGCATATAAAGTTGAGTGACTTCCTCTCGTTTAGCCGCAGGCACCGTATCTTCAATATGACCAATCACGGCATTCATGCCGTTCTCAATAAATAGTCCGGTTAATCTAATCATCGCCTCATTAAACTGGGCGACCTCTTGGAATGGGGTTCCTGAAGTACCTGTGAAGTTCTCATTGACCACTATTTCTCGTAACAACGCTTCATCACTCAGCGCGGCTAAATAATTCATGAATCGCTTAATGCTACCGGCATCATCAACTGGCACATATAAATAGCGAAACTCTTCATCTGGCGAACTACGAACGCCGCTTAAGTAATAATGAAAGCCTTCTCTTTCTACAGGAACCATGTAGTTCAAGAATTCTTTCGCTTCCCCTGTTTTGTCGCGCATTTTAAATTGCACGCTGGGCCCTGCATTTTTAAACTTTTCCGCTGGGTCTTCAGACGGGTTGATATTAAATAATCGAAAGTCCGATGTTTCTAATATCCAAGGCTGTTTAAATAAATTTAGTTGCAAATCATTACCGACTATCGCCTCAATCTTTTTAGGCGGTTTGTTCACGCCCTTTAGTGGCCATGCTAATAACTCAAGCTCGGACCCACCATCGGAAAAACTCGCTTGGTAGATAGAATACCCATCGTAGATTAAAGGATAATTAACAGAAATGGTTTTCTCTAAAGGTTCATCTAATCGCTCATCATGAATAACCAAGTCACTTTCGAACGATTTTGGTTGGCCGCTACTATAATGTTCAATTCTAAAGTCCTTCACTTGCACTGAAAATGGTAGCTCTTGAACAAGGTAACCGTCTTTATAATTAATAAATAACACGTCTGATTGACTACCCTCTGGGATAGAGACGCTGCCTCTAAAGGATAAATTATCCACGCCTAAGCGGCTACCACTCGGCACCTCATTAGCCGGAATATTCCGCGTTTCAGCCGTCAGCTGACCGAAAGTTTCCTTTGCTTTTAAAATCGCATTGCCGTCAATCAAGCCACCGATACAAATCAGCACAATAGCGAGATGTGTAAAAATATAACCCATCCGGCTACCCGCGCCCCTCATACCTGCTATTAGTGTGAAACCATCGCCTTCTTTTAGCCGTGTGCTATAACCGTTATGCGGAAATATTTTTTGTATAACATGCTGAATCTCGTCGACAGATTGGGTTATTTGCCAACTGTGACTGTTCGCGTAATTCTCTAGCGTCTCTAATTGTATATTTTGACGGTATTCACGCATTTCTCGCAACATATTCGGTGCATTTCTATAAATACACGTACTCGTTGATAACACCAAGAAGGAAAGAATAAACAAAAACCAAGCAGAAGAATAAACATCGTATAGACCCATCTGGTTAAACACTTCAAACCAAAAAGGGCCAAACTTAATAATATAGTCAGTATAAGGCTGGTTTTGTTGTAAAACTGTGCCGATAATCGCCGCAATAGACAGTGCTATTAGCAAGCTAATCGCAAGGTTCATGGAGCCTAAAAACTTCAACAAGAGCGCAGCCGTTCTCGATGTTGAAATATGCGTTGCTGATTGTTTATTCATAAAGGTATTTAACAAGCTACCACCGGATATATCTGCCTAAAAGAAGAGAGGGCAACAAAGTTGCCCTCTTTTTTATACTGCAATAACGGTTTTAATGTAAGCCTGAAATATAAGAAGAAACCGCCTCAATTTCTTTATTATTCATACGACCCGCAATATCACGCATCATCGCTTGGTGATCATTATCGCGTGTTTCTGCCTTAAAGTCTTTCAGTGTTTTGCTCAAATACGCGGCATGTTGACCTCCGATTCGAGGGAATCGCGCCGGCGCACTGCCTGCGCCATTTGGCCCATGACATGCGATGCAAGCAGGCAAGCCATTATCCGTTTTCCCCGCACGATATAGCTTCTCACCCAGTTTGATTTTATCCGCACTCGCCGCTTCTACCGTTGATGGAACGCTTGCAAAAAATGCTGCCAAGTCTTTAATGTCGACATCATTAAGACCCGCTACCATCGGCGCCATCGTCGCGTCCATACGTTTTTGATTTTGGAAATCGTGTAATTCTTTTTCAATATAAAAAGCGTGTTGACCTGCAAGCTTCGGCCATACGGGGTTGACGCTGTTGCCGTTTTGCCCGTGACAGCCTGCGCATGCTACAGATTTTACACGCCCTGCATCAATATCACCCGTTGCAATCGCACTTGATGATATTGCCATAACAAAAAAATAGCCTAGTAATGCTTTAAACTTCATTTTTTCTAATCCCTCTTACTTTACAGAAGCATAAAATGCAGCAAGGTTATCTACATCTGCATCCGACAACGCAGTTACCATCGCTTGCATTGTTGGGTCCTTACGAGCGCCTGAGCGAAAATCATTCATTTGCTTTACCAAATACTGTTCTTTTTGACCCGCCAAATTAGGATAAAGGTCTATAGGACTCATGCCTGTAGCACCGTGACAAGCCGCACATTGCGCAGCCTTCGCTTTGCCTGCAACCACATCACCTGCAATCGCACCATTGGCAACAACCAACAGGAATACACCAATAGCCAATAGAAATCTCATCGTTCGTTCTCCTATAAAGTGACCACTTACAAATCACTGAAAATAGATTTTACAATAAATATTCTTTTAGTTTAGTCTTTTTCTAGGGCATTTGCCCTTCAGCACAATGTTTTTCTTCACTCAGGTACAATACGACAAAATTCTTAAGTTAGAAGTATTGCCACACATGAACCCTCTGTATCATCGCGCCGAATATTTACTAAATGCGCCGAACTTAAGTAGCACCCCTGACGGTGTTGAATATGAAGTGGCTTTCGCAGGGCGTTCTAATGCGGGAAAATCCAGCGCTATCAATACGTTGACGAATCAAAAAGGCCTTGCTCGGACTAGCAAAACACCTGGACGCACTCAACAGCTTGTATATTTCAAACTCGATGAACAACGCTGCCTAGTTGACTTGCCAGGATATGGTTATGCAAAAGTACCGTTTAGCGTGCAACAAAAATGGCGGAAAGAGCTTCAACGTTATTTAGAAAACCGGAAGGCGCTTAATGGCATCGTTTTACTCGTCGACATCCGCCGCTCATTAGGTGAATACGATATTCAAATGATTGAGTACGCTAACCATCTAGGCTTAGATATTTTTATTGCTTTAACAAAGGCCGACAAACTTAATCGTAATAGCGCAAAAAAAACACTGTTTGCTGCACAAAAACTACTCAGTAACTCAAGTGAAAACATACACATTGAGTTGTTTTCTTCCCTAAAAAAAGAAGGCATTGAGGCTCTACATGCCTGGCTTGATCTGCATTTAGGCTTAGCAAAATGACAAAAAAAGCCTTGGCTAAAATAAAAACATTGCCAAGGCTATATAAATCCGGTTATAGCTAACCGAAAGAACCTGCTCAAGGGGAGGAGGATTTCGAGCAAGTCATGTCTACAAAGACATACTACTTCGTCAATACCTTTCTAATAAAGTTCAACTATTTTTAAATTAAACCTCTTGAATTCACATCATAAGTGCAACACTCGTTAGTCGCCCAAAGAGTCTATTAACCGCTCTTTAATCCGACAAGAAAAAGGAGTGAAACATGAAAATATATACCCATTTGACCGAAGCACATAGATACCATATTTACCTAATGAAAAAGCAAGGATTTAGTCTTAGATTCACCGCCAAAACAATGAACAGGTCTACCTCCACCATTAACCATGAGATTAAGCGCAATACGGGCAAGAAAAGTTATCGCCCTAAACAGGCAAATGAGTTTGCACAACAAAGGCATCGACAGAAAAACAAACACATTAGACTGACTGCTGAAATCATGGGCTACATCCGTGAAAAACTAAAAGAGTATTGGAGTCCCGAGCAAATAGTGGCGCGTTTAGAGCTGGATAAGAAAGTTAAAATAAGCACTGAAACCGCCTATCGTGTAGATATTGATAAACGCCCAAGCATTGTTGATACCCGTTCCCGTCCTGGCGGCTGGGAGCTTGATTGGCTAAAAGAAATGCCGTCGACTTCTTTACAACAAACACTTAGATATTTAGACAAAGCCTTAAAAAGGTTTTAGTAAAAAAACAAAAACCAAGGGGTTTCCTAAATTTAAAAGAAAGCGCCATTATCACGGTTCTGTTTCATTGGTAATGATAAATAACAAGGCTATAAGTGAAGATGGTAAGAAAGTAAAAGGTTCAAAGAACTTTCACAAGCAAGTGTTAAAAGTTGTAAATGTTCACGGCAAAATTGCCAGAACTAGAAAGGGTTTTTTGGACAAAGCAAGTTTTAACTATGTGTTTAACAATGATTTAATCTGTTTAGAAGACTTAAGTATTGCCCCAAGGGCAAGATATAACGGTCGTATGGTTCAAGACGCTGGTTAATCTATGCTTAGGGGTATGATTGAGTATAAGCCTGTTGGAGTTTCGCTTGCACCGCCGCCGCCCGCTACGCTTGTGTTTCGGCGAATCGTTGCATCAGAAAGCCCATAAACTTTTAGTTAGGAGTAGTTCACACAGTAGAAACAGGCCGTCTTACTGCTCTAAAATAGAATACAGCAGAAACAATAGACAGCCACATAAAGCTGAGTAAGCCAATAATCCCATTATATTGCCCTGTTAAGAAGACCCAGTCAGATAACGGGTTATGATCGCTTAATGTTTTAGATGTTTTAATAAGAAAAATCCAGCTGGCGTGTAAGCCTATGCAATGGATGAGTGATTGAGTTTTTAGCCGAACGAGTGCTAAAAAAACACCAACAATAAATAAGGCAAGAAAGTCATCGAAATGCATACTAGAAAGTCCGGCAAAAGCATTAGTGATGACCTCGAAGCCGCTGAAGAAGTTTAGTGCTTGTTGATCAGCATGCTGGATAGGTTTGATGAAATGCAAAATAGCGTAAAAAAAGCTGCTTAACAGAACAGCGATTAAGCTGCTGTGCCATAAGGACGCTAGTGTAAAAAACAGGCCTCTGAATAAAGTTTCTTCCACTAAAGCAATGATTAAACCGACTAATAGCGCTTTGAGTAATAGTGAAAATGAAATTTCAGCGCTTGCTGATACGACTCTAATATCTAAATAGAGTAATGAAAATATTATCAGACCTAAAATGAAAAAACCGATAGCAAAGCTCGTGCAAAGTTGTCTGAAGGTTTTGTGATAGCTAGCATTAAACCCTATGGAGTTTAATGAAATATTAAAAAACCTCATGCAGACAACTAAGCTAAGCAGTAAAAAAAGAAGCGTACAGCGCGCGACCCAGCGTTCAAATTCAAATTCATTACTGCCGACTATTTCGTATAAGGGGAAAGATACTAATGCAGCCATCAAAGAAGCGGCGCAGAAGTAAAAAATAAAAAAGATCAAAGCTTTCATAAGAAATCTATGTTTTAGACAGTTTGTCTCAAAAAGAGGTGCAAAAATGATTAAAGAATGGGTATGATACCGCACATTATTACTAGACATATTGCGAAAGTGGCGGAATTGGTAGACGCGCTGGATTTAGGTTCCAGTATCGTAAGATGTGAGAGTTCGAGTCTCTCCTTTCGCACCATCATTTTAAATCCAATCGTACGATAGCACACTAGAGAATTATTATGCAGATTTCTGTTGAGTCTAACTCTGATATTAAAAAAACATTAACAATAGTTGTTCCTCAACAGGAGGTTGATACAGCGGTTAACAAACGTTATGACGAAGTAAAACGTAATGCGCGTATTGACGGTTTCAGGCCTGGCAAAGTGCCTATGAGCGTGATTAAAAAGAAATTCGGCACCAGTGTCAAAGCAGAAGCTTTATCAGAGCTAACGCAAAGTTTCTTATATAAAGCGATTATGGAAGAAAAATTAAACCCAGCCAGTGTGCCCGTTATTACGCCTAATGATGACGCGAAAGACGGTTATGAATTCTCAGCGTCGTTTGAAGTGTACCCAGAAATTACGATTAACGCTGTTGAAGATTTAAAGTTAAAAACCCCAGTGGTTGAGATAGCGGATTCGGATATTGACGGTGTGATTGAGAAGCTTCGTTCACAAAAGAAGACATGGAATGAAGTGAAGGCAGAAGCAAAAAAAGACAATCGAGTAACGATTAGTTTCGAAGGAAAAGTGAATGAGAAGGCTATCTCTAAAGAGCCGATTAAAAGCTTCCCTGTAGTTATTGGCTCAAAGAGTATGATTCCAGGCTTTGAAGATAAACTCGTGGGTGTAAAAGCAGGTGAAACATTGAGTTTCGAAGTGACTTTCCCAGAAGATTATCAACAAGCAGACTTTGCTGGTGAAGTCGGTCAGTTTGATGTGGAGGTTGAAAAGGTTGAAAAAAGTGAGCTACCTGAAGTAAACGAAGAATTTATTAAATTGTTCGGCGTTGAAAGCGGTGAAATGACTGGCTTTAGAGATGACTTGAAAAATAATATGAGGGATGAATTAAAGCGTGCCTTAGGAGCAAAGCGTAAAACGATTGTAATGGATGCAATTATTGAAAATAATGATGTTTCTGTACCCGCCGCATTGGTGGATAATGAAATCAGTCAAATGATTTCATCATTGAACGAAAAAGCAGCGCAAGCAGGTCAGCCCGCACAATCAGACCTAGCAAAAGAGCTATTCGAAGAACAGGCGACTAAGCGAGTGAAGCTAGGCTTATTGTTAAATGAAATGATTAAACAAAATGATATCAAAGCGGATGATGCTAAAGTACAAGAGCGTATTGAAGAGCTTGCTCGAACATACGAATCACCGGAAGGCGTGGTCAACTGGTATAACTCTAACCCTGCGGAACGTAGCAAAGTTGAGAGCGCTGTGTTAGAAGATCAATTGGTTAATTGGGTTTTAGAAAGAGCAAGTATCACAGAAACATCATTAACATTTGAAGAATTGATGGCGCCAGCCCAGCAGTAAACTGCAGGATAATTAAAAAACTGTCTAGGAATGAATATGTACAATAAGGTCGAAGCACAAGCACTGGGTTTAGTACCGATGGTGGTGGAACAAACCGCACGAGGTGAGCGTGCTTACGATATATATTCTCGATTACTCAAAGAGCGTGTTATATTTTTAGTCGGTCAAGTTGAAGACCAAATGGCCAACTTGATTGTTGCGCAAATGTTATTTCTAGAATCGGAGAACCCAGACAAAGACATTCATTTATACATTAACTCCCCTGGTGGTTCGGTAACAGCCGGCATGTCTATCTACGACACAATGCAATTTATTAAACCGGATGTTAGCACGATGTGTATAGGTCAAGCTGCCAGCATGGGTGCGTTGTTGTTAACCGGCGGTGCTAAAGATAAGCGTTTTGCATTGCCTCATTCAAGAATGATGATTCACCAACCGTTGGGTGGTTTTCAAGGACAAGCGTCTGATATAGATATTCACGCAAAAGAAATTTTGCTCATTCGCGATCGTTTAAATACTATTATGGCGAAACACACGGGGCAAGCTATTGATGTTATTCAAAGAGATACCGATAGAGATAACTTTATGGGCGGTGAGAAGGCTGTTGAGTACGGTTTAGTAGATAAAGTTCTGACTAACCGCAACGGCGATGACTCGGAAAATTAAAGAACAAGCCCTGGACAGATACAAAATCTCAACCATACGCATAGTTAAATGCAGTGAAAGGTTGAGCGTATTGGGTCTGCTAAATATAGTGGGCTAGGGCAAATACTAAGAGGTTTGTATGAGTGATGACAAAGAAAACGGCGAGAAAGACAGTAAGGTACTAATTTGTTCGTTTTGCGGCAAAAACCAGCATGAAGTAAAGAAGCTTATAGCGGGCCCTTCTGTTTTTGTTTGCGATGAGTGTGTTGCGCTTTGTAATGACATTATTCAAGAAGAGCTGGAAGAAAATGATGCCGCTAATATCGACGGCGACCTACCAAAACCATCAGAAATTAAAGAAGCGCTAGATAAATATGTTATTGGTCAGCAGCAAGCCAAAAAGATTCTTTCAGTCGCTGTTTATAATCACTACAAGCGACTTGCTGCACCTCAAGGCGCTGATGATGTTGAACTGTCAAAAAGCAATGTACTGCTTATTGGACCGACGGGTTCAGGTAAAACATTATTGGCCGAAACCTTAGCGAGAATGCTGGAAGTTCCTTTTACCATAGCGGATGCAACAACGTTAACGGAAGCAGGCTACG
The DNA here is from genome assembly GCA_002101205.1 of Cycloclasticus sp. symbiont of Poecilosclerida sp. N. Taxonomy (GTDB): domain Bacteria; phylum Pseudomonadota; class Gammaproteobacteria; order Methylococcales; family Cycloclasticaceae; genus Cycloclasticus. The sequence goes on from LWTM01000076.1 coordinate 129,760, forward strand.
TAGGAGAAGATGTTGAAAACATCATTCAAAAAATACTGCAAAAGTGTGATTTTGATGTTGAAAAAGCAGAAAGTGGTATTGTTTACATTGATGAAATAGATAAGATTTCACGTAAGTCAGACAACCCATCGCTAACGCGTGATGTGTCGGGCGAGGGTGTTCAACAAGCACTTTTAAAACTTATTGAAGGTACCGTTGCATCAGTGCCACCACAAGGTGGCAGAAAGCACCCGCAACAAGAGTTTTTGCAAGTTGATACGGCAAACATTTTGTTTATTGTAGGCGGCGCATTTGCGGGTTTAGAAAAGGTGATTAAAGACCGTTCGCAAGAAAATGCGGGTATCGGCTTCTCGGCTGAGGTTGTTAGTTCTGATGATGAGCCTGAAATTGGTGATGTGTTGCAAGGCGTTGAGCCTGAAGATTTGGTTAAATACGGTTTAATACCTGAGTTTGTTGGCCGTTTGCCCGTAGTTGCAACGCTAGAAGAGCTGGATGAAGATGCGCTTATCGAGATACTAAGGGAACCTAAAAATGCGCTTACTAAGCAGTACAAACGACTTTTTGCTATGGAAGGTGCCGAGTTAGAGTTTAGAGAGGAGGCGTTGCGTGAAGTAGCTAAAAAAGCAATGTTACGTAAAACAGGTGCGCGTGGCTTAAGAACGATTTTAGAGCAAGTTTTACTGGATACGATGTACGATTTACCGTCGTTAGATAATGTTTGCAAGGTTGTTATTGATGAAAAGGTAATACGAGGAGAGTCTGATCCCTTGTTTATTTATGAAAACGAGAAAAAACGTGCTTCGTCAAAATAAAATAGACCTAAACATAAAAAAAGGCGCTTTAAGCGCCTTTTTTTTGTTTGAAGCCTTGAAAAAGCTATTTCGTGCCCTAATTTGTAAGTAACAACTATTTATATTTTTAAGGTGGCTTTAAATGAGCGATAAACAGAACTTAGCAAATTTACCTGTTCTACTATTAAGAGATGTTGTGGTCTATCCACATATGGTTATTCCATTATTTGTTGGTCGTGATAAATCAATTCAAGCTATTGATTTAGCAATGGAAGACAATAAGAAAATAGTTCTTATTGCGCAAAAAGACCCTGATCAAAATGACCCGAAAGGGCCCGATTTATATGAAGTAGGTACATTGGCAACTATTTTGCAATTATTAAAACTTCCAGATGGAACAGTGAAGGTTTTAGTTGAAGGTGAGCGGCGAGTCAGTATTGATAAAATTCAAGCCGATGGTAAGTCGTTTAGTGCTGATGTTACCCTACTTAAAAATGACTTGGACCTTGAAGAGGCAGAAATGGAAGTTCTTATTAGGACTGTGACCTCTGCTTTTGAAAACTACGTTAAGCTTAATAAAAAAGTCCCCCCAGAAGTCTTAACGTCGTTGTCAGGCATTGAAGGGCCAAGCCGTCTTGCAGATACGATGTCTGCCCATATGGTGTTGAAAGTAGAGGAAAAGCAAAAAATACTAGAAACAAATAATACTCGCGAACGCCTTGAATATTTAATGCTTCTTATGGAAGGTGAAGTTGATATTTTTGAAATGGAAAACCAGATTCGCACCCGCGTTAAACAACAAATGGAGAAAAACCAACGCGAGTATTACCTCAGTGAGCAAATGAAAGCGATTCAAAAAGAATTAGGTGATATGGAAGATGGGTCTAATGAAACGGATGATATTGAGAAGAAAATTACTGATGCGGGCATGTCCAAAGAAGCCCAAAAGAAAGCAGGGTCCGAACTGAATAAATTAAAAATGATGTCGCCGATGTCAGCAGAAGCAAGTGTTATCAGAAATTATATTGACTGCATGGTGGGCGTGCCTTGGAAAAAACGTACGCGCATTAGGCATGATATAAGCGCTGCTCAAAAAGTTTTAGACGCGGATCATTTTGGTTTGGAAAAAGTAAAAGAGCGTATCTTGGAATATTTAGCTGTACAACAACGTGTTAAAAACATGAGGGGGCCTATTCTTTGCTTAGTTGGCCCCACTGGTGTTGGTAAGACGTCGTTAGGCGAATCGATTGCCCGTGCAACGAATCGAAAATTTGTCCGTATGTCTTTAGGTGGTGTGCGAGATGAAGCTGAGATTAGAGGGCATAGACGAACTTATATTGGTTCTATGCCAGGTAAAATCCTGCAAAACCTTTCTAAGGTGGAAACGCGCAACCCTTTATTTTTATTAGATGAAATTGACAAGATGGCCATGGATTTCAGAGGAGACCCTGCTTCTGCATTATTGGAGGTATTGGACCCCGAACAAAACAGCACCTTTAACGACCATTATTTAGAAGTTGATTTTGATTTATCCGAAGTCATGTTCGTGGCAACAGCAAATAGCATGAATATTCCTGCGCCATTACTCGATAGAATGGAGGTGATTAACTTATCCGGTTATACGGAGGATGAAAAAATCAATATTACGGACGGTTATCTAATCAAAAAGCAGCTTAAAAATAATGGACTGAAAGATTCAGAGTTAAATATTAGCCGTTCAGCGATTAGAGACACCGTGCGCTACTACACGCGTGAAGCAGGTGTTAGGAATATTGATCGAGAAATGTCTAAGATTTGTCGCAAAGTTGTGCGAGATGTTTTACTGAGCAAGCCGAAGAAGAGAATCAATGTCACATCAAGAAACTTAAATAAATACTTAGGTGTTAAGCGTTTTGATTTTGGTAAAGCGGAAGACTCTAACCAAGTAGGACAGGTAACAGGCTTAGCGTGGACAGAAGTAGGTGGTGAGCTGTTAACGATTGAATGTGCTATCACGGAAGGCAAAGGCAAGTTAACGCTAACTGGCAAGCTAGGTGATGTGATGCAAGAGTCTATTCAAGCAGCATTGACAGTTGTCAGGGCGCGGGCGGAAACATTAGGTGTTGAGACGAATTTTTATCAAAAGCATGATATTCATATCCATGTCCCAGAAGGTGCTACGCCGAAAGATGGGCCGAGTGCAGGGGTCGGCATGTGTACAGCGTTAGTTTCTTCTCTTACGGGCATCCCTGCGTTGGCAGATGTTGCTATGACGGGTGAAATTACACTACGAGGGGAAGTGTTACCGATTGGCGGTTTAAAAGAAAAGCTATTGGCGGCATTGAGGGGCGGCATTGCGACAGTGATCATTCCACATAAAAATGAAAAGGACTTAATAGAGATTCCAGCTAATATAAAACAGCATTTAAAAATCGTGCCTGTTCGCTGGATTGATGAGGTACTGGCAGCTGCGTTAGAGAAGTTGCCTGTTGCGAAGGGGGTGGATGAGAAGTCAAACGAAGGCATCGCTGAAAAAGAAAAATCTGGAAAAACTAAAACAATAACAGCACATTAAAGGGGATATATCGAGATAAAATTAGCGATATTATTTTAAGAGGAGGCCCTTTATTAAAAAAAACATATTTAAAAACCTTATGCCTCTTGACATTAGATAGCTTTAAAGGATATAAATTCACCTTGTTCGTATTGCATGGCGAAACGGGCATAATAGCGAATGATTACAGCAGTAAAAAAATCATATCTTACTAAAAATATTAACAATCCTAATTTGGAGGAACTTCATGAATAAATCAGAACTTATCAACGCGATTGCAGAAGAGTCAGGTCTTACTAAAGCTGATGCGGCTCGTGCGCTAGGTGCGACACTTTCATCAATTACTGATGCACTAAAAGGTGGCGATTCAATCTCATTAATTGGCTTCGGCACTTTTTCTGTGAAAGCACGCGCAGCACGCGCAGGACGTAACCCTCAAACGGGTGAAACGATTCAAATTAAAGCTTCAAATATTCCTTCATTTAAAGCTGGGAAATCGTTAAAGGACTCTGTAAACTAGCGCCTTTTTTAGGCTAATCGAGGGTGCTTAGCTCAGCTGGGAGAGCGTCGCCCTTACAAGGCGAATGTCGGGGGTTCGATCCCCTCAGCACCCACCAACATGGAGTGGTAGTTCAGTTGGTTAGAATACCGGCCTGTCACGCCGGGGGTCGCGGGTTCGAGTCCCGTCCACTCCGCCAAAACAACTCTAAGGCCGCAAGGCCTTGGTTTTTTTTTGTGAATTGTATCTTGGGTTATTGCTATGCTAGATAGATTACGAAGACACGTTAAAGGCTGGCTAGGAATAGTTATCCTTATTATGATTTCTATACCATTTGCTTTGTTTGGTTTGCAAAATTATAGCGGTGGTGGATTAGAAACGCCGGTTGCAGAAGTGGGTGATTATAAAATCTATCAAACAGATGTTACCCGGGCTTATCAGCAACGCGTTGGCCAGTTAAAAGAGCAGTATGCAGACAAGTATTCAGATGATATGTTTAGTGAAAAGGAACTTCGTCTAGAGTCTTTAAACCGTTTAGTACAGGAGCGTTTAGTACTCCAAACAGTGAATGATGACGGTTATGTTGCGTCTGAGAAGGCCATTATTGATGTCATTTCAACGATTGACGTTTTCCAAAAAGACGGGCGGTTCGATAAAGAAACTTATATGCAGATTTTGCAAGCTCGTGGAATGGTAACGAATGACTTTGTGCAGCAAGTCAAAGTCGGGCTTGAGCGCGACCAATTTGTGAATTCTATTGTTGAGACAACCTTAGTGGATGGCAGCGAAATTGAAGACTTTTATCGTCTAAACAATCAAACACGTGATATTCGTTATATCTCATTACAGGTAGCCTCCATCATTGATGATATGCAGGTGACGGAAGATGAAATCAAGGAGAACTTTGCCGACAACCAACACCTTTATAAAACTCCAGAAATAGCGTCAATTGAATATGTTGAGTTGAATTTAGAAAGCTTGATGGAGGACTTGAGTGCAACGGAAAGTGAGCTTTTAGCGTTTTATGAAAGTGAAAAGCAAGTATTTACTGAAGCTGGACACCGTCGAGCAAGCCATATACTTTTTGAAGCAGAAGATGGAACGCCAGAAGCCGAAGCAGAAAAGAAAAGAGCAAAAGCTGAAGAGGTGTTAACAAAAATCAATAACGGCGGAGACTTTGCGCAGCTGGCGAAAGAGTTTTCTGATGATTTAGGTTCGGCAACGACCGGTGGTGACTTAGGCATCATTACAGATGGCATGATGGACTCTGTTTTTGAGGAAACATTAGCTTCGCTTGAAAATGGCGGCGTTAGTGGTGTTATTCAGACAAGTCACGGTTTCCATATCATCAAGTTAACAAATCTTGAAGAAGACACAGTTCAGCCATACGATATTGTAAAGAATAAGGTTGCAGAGCTTTATAAGCGAAATATTGCGGCCGAAAAGTTTTATCAATTGTCAGAAAGGTTTGCGGAACTAGGTTTTGAAAACCCAGATTCGCTAGACCCTATAGTTGACGAATTAGGGCTGCTGATTAAAAAGCAGGCTGATATTTCTGAGAAAATAACAGAAGGTATTGCGGCTTCAGATAAAGTGCGCCATGCAGTGTTCAGTGAAGACGTATTAGCAGGAAATAATAGTGAAGTCGTTGAGGTAGGCACTGAGCATTTAGTTATTCTACGTGTAACAGGGCATAAACTAGAAGAGGTTATGCTATTAGACGATGTCCGTGATGCTGTTGAGTTATCAGTAAAGTCTAATAAAGCGCAGAGCCTGCTTAACGATAAAATTATAGCTATGTTGGCAACTGTCAAATCAGGCGAATCAATAACAACGTTAGCGAAATCTCCAGACGTCACGCTAACGGATATAGGTTCTGTGAAAAGAAATGATAGGTCGGTTCCAGAGGTTCTATTAAGAGACGCTTTTAGCATGACTCATCCAGTTGATAACAAACCTTCATACAAACAAAGCGTATTAAGCAATGGTGACGCTGTTATCATTGAGCTGAGCAAGATAACTGATGGCGACAAAGCGGATATTACGGATGCTTCTCGCGAGTCATTTAAGAAATTCTTAACCCGATTAACAGGCGAAGTAACGTTGGCTGCGTCATTGGCAAATTTAAGCGTCGAAGCTAATGTTGTTTTGCCAAAAGACATGAGGAACTAAATGTGAAGCTACACTGGAAAATATTTATAGCGATAGGCTTGGCCGTTGTTGCAGGCATCTCAACGGGTGAAACAGCAGGGATCGGCTCATTTCGTTTTTACGATGCGTATGTGTTCTTAGGCACGTTATTCCTTAACGCATTAAAAATGCTCATTGTGCCATTAATCCTTTCATCCATCGTTTGCGGCATTGGCAATATGGGTAATCTAGGTGGGCTAGGTCGGCTAGGTGGCAAAACGATTGCCTACTATATCTCCACGAGTGTGGTGGCCATTTTAATTGGCTTGTTGTTGGTCAATATTGTTGAGCCAGGCATCATTGCAGGTGAGCCAGTACGAGATAGAGTGGGCTTAACTGAAGACATTAGTGATATTACCGCAAAGATTGAGGGTAAAGGTGCGGGCGATCTTACGGGCATATTCTTGCGAATGGTGCCAACCAATATTGTTGCCGCTGCGGCCAACGGGCAAATGTTAGGATTGATATTTTTTGGCTTACTCTTCGGCTATTTTCTAACTCAAATAGCAAAAGAAAATAAAGCGGTTCTTTTGACGTTTTGGAATGCCGCTCTTGAGGTCATGATGAAAATGACCGATTGGGTGATGAAATTTGCGCCGCTTGGTGTTTTTGGTTTGGTTGCAAAGGTTGTGGCCTCAACAGGGCTGGCCGCCTTTTTACCGTTGGCGTATTTCTTTTTTACTGTGATTTTCGCCTTAGCTGTTCACATGTTTATTGTAATGCCAATTGCATTAAAGTTTCTTGGCCGCGTACAGCCTTTACGGCACTATAAAGCGATGATTCCCGCTTTATTAACCTCGTTTTCTACTAGCTCATCCTCAGCAACATTACCGATTACTTTAGAGTGCGTTGAAAAGAATGCTGGCGTTTCTAACAGAACTGGCAGTTTCGTTTTACCGTTAGGCGCGACCATCAATATGGATGGCACTGCGCTGTATGAGTGTGTTGCCGCTATGTTTATTGCGCAAGCCTACGGGCTGGATTTAGGTGTCACAGAGCAATTTCTCATTGTTATCACGGCACTGGTTACATCCATCGGTGTTGCTGGCATTCCGGCAGCAAGTTTAGTGGCCATCAGCATTATATTAGTCACCATTGGCTTGCCATTAGAAGGTATTGGTTTAATACTCGCCGTGGACCGCGTATTAGATATGTGCAGAACCAGCGTTAATGTTTTTAGTGATTCTTGCGGTGCGGTGATTATTGCGCGAAGTGAAGGTGAGGAACAGGTTTTACGCTCTTGATGGTTTTTTGTTCTGTTTTATTTAATAGCTTTCGCCCTGTGGGCGAGTGACTTTTTTGTCCGTAGCATATGGTTTGAGCGATAACGTGTGCTACCTAATAAGTTACAAAAGTAACAAAAAAATGTCACTCTAAAGCCCCACCTACGAGTCCCTCAATGCCTTATAACTGTTGCGTAACTCACTCGGTAAAACAGGGGTTCAGTAGCCAAGAGCATCAGTTTCATTGAAACAGAACAATCGACTTATATCGTATATGATGATTAAGATAAACCTATGTATGTTGGTCAGTACTCAGGTACCTTTAGCGAGAGATGGTTAAGGGAAGTGTTTTTAGCATAATGATAATATTGATGACAAGAATAAAGAAATTTCAGATGAGTGAAAACCAGTGATGGGCGTTCGTTTGAAGTTTCAGATAAGCCACGTAGTTTGCTTGTTACAAATCATTGAATAAGCCAATAAAACGAATCAGCACTGTCATTGTCAGCCTAATTTTATTGGCTTGCACAGACGGCGCTTTAAATAATCCCTATGTTCAAAAAGAAGACAATGGCAAGGTTATTTATACGGTCTTTTCTGAGCGGCCTAAGCACCTAGACCCTGCCAAAGCATACAGTTCGAATGAGTATGCGATTATTGCGCAAGTGTATGAACCCCTATTTCAATATCATTATTTGAAAAGACCGTATCAACTTGAGCCTCTTTTAGCGCAATCCATGCCAAGAGTCCGCTATTTTGATGCGCAAAATAAGCCGCTAGATGAGACCGCATTGGCGACTGATATAGCCTATAGCGAATACCTTTTGACGATTCGCAAAGGAGTTAAATTTCAGCCACATCCGAGTTTTAACTTAGTCTTACATAAGACATTACCAGAAGATTGGGCAGGTGATGATTTGTATAGGCTACCGCTAGCGACACGTGTATTAACCTCAGATGATTTTATCTATCAGATTAAGCGATTAGCCGATCCTGCAACACAATCGCCGATTGCGGGGCTTATGGGAGGTTATATTATTGGCTTTAATGACTTTTCTAAAAAACAAAAAGCCCTTCAAACACAGTTCCCTCAGCTGCGCAAAGCACAACGCCTGCAAGCTGAATCCATGATGGGTGTTCGGAAAATTAACGAACAGCAATTTATTATTCGCATAAAGGGAAAATACCCACAATTTATTAATTGGCTGGCGATGCCATTTTTTTCGCCAATGGCTTGGGAAGCCGATGAATTTTATAGTCACCAAATACTGCTGAAGAAAAACATGAGTTTAGACTGGTTTCCTGTTGGTACGGGACCGTATTTCCTAAAAGAAAATAATCCTAATAGACGAATGGTTTTACTAAAAAACCCCAACTTCCATGATGATTTCTATCCGTCACAAGGCACCGCTGAATCATTAAGTGCAGGTTTACTAGCCGATGCAGGGAAGCAGTTACCATTAACCGATAAAGTTATCTTTTCCTTAGAAAAAGAAAGCATCCCTTATTGGAATAAGTTTTTGCAGGGTTATTACGACTCATCTGGCATCAGTTCGGATAGTTTTGATCAGGCAGTGGTTTTTTCCGCCATCGGCGGTGTAGGGTTAACGGATAATATGCGTGCGCGTGATATAGGTTTGCAAACGGCGGTCACCACGTCGACTCATTACCTAGGTTTTAATATGCTGGACGATGTCGTCGGAGGCTATACACAAAAAAACAAAAAACTACGCCAAGCGATTTCTATTGTGATGGACTACGAAGAGTATATTTCTATCTTTCAAAATGGTCGTGGCGTGCCCTCACAAAGTATTATCCCACCAGGTATTTTTGGTCACGTGGGCGGTCAGCAAGGTGTTAATCCTGTTGTCTATGAATGGCGTGGAAAGGCTGTTAGGCGCACAGTTTCTCAAGCAAAAGAACTATTAACCGCAGCGGGTTATGAAAATGGTATTGATTCAGCGACAGGTAAGCCATTAGTGCTTTACTTTGACAGCATGGATAGCGGACCAGATAGCAAAGCGCGGTTGAATTGGTTACGCAAACAATTTGATAAGTTAAATATCCAGTTAGTGATACGTGGCACGGATTACAATCGATTCCAAGAAAAAATGCGTAACGGCAATGCGCAAATGTTTATGTGGGCTTGGAATGCGGACTACCCAGATCCCGAAAACTTTTTGTTTTTACTGTATGGGAAAAATGCAAAAGCCGTTCATGGCGGTGAAAATGCGGCGAACTATCAAAATGCAGAATTCGATGCCTTATTTGAACAAATGAGCACAATGGATAATACACCACAACGGCAAGCTATTATTGATAAAATGATTAATATTACGCAGCAAGACGCGGCTTGGTTATGGGGCTTTCACCCGAAAGCATTTTCTTTGCATCACGCATGGTATAAAAACGGAAACCCGAATTTGATGGCAAACAATAAAACCAAGTACATCAATATCGACCCTGTGTTACGCGCTAACTATCAGGCGAAGTGGAATAAACCCGTTTACTGGCCGCTGGCCATCGTGTTGTTGGTGTTTTTGTGCCTGTTAATACCAGCGTACTTAATTTACCGACGTATTGAACGTTCAACGGCACTATGATCAATTATATTATTCGTCGCCTGTTGTATGTTTTTCCCGTGTTAATAGGGGTTAATATACTGACGTTTGTGCTGTTTTTCGTTGTAAACACACCCGATGATATGGCGCGTATGCAATTGGGTGATAAGCACGTCTCACAAGCCGCCGTGGAAAACTGGAAACAGCAACGCGGATATGATTTGCCTTTGCTGTGGAATGAACAAGCGCAAGGAGTTGAACAGGCAACGAACACCATATTCTTTAAAAAATCAGTTGGCTTATTCGTGTTTGATTTAGGCTTGTCTGATAACGGACGAGATATTGCTGCGGATATCTCTCAGCGGATGTGGCCAAGTTTGGCTATTGCTATTCCGTCGCTTATTTTTGGTGTGCTAGCGAATATCACCTTTGCCTTGCTGCTTATCTTTTATCGCGGCAATTATTTAGAGTTCGGAGGGCTGTTTTTATGTATTGTCTCGATGTCTATTTCTGGGCTTTTTTACATTATTGCGGGGCAATACTTGATTGGCAAACTGCTTGTTCTGACCCCTATATCCGGTTATGCGCCGGGGGCGGACGCGTTTAAATTTATTATTCTACCGGTGTTAATCGGTGTTGTAGGCGGTTTGGGTTCAGGTGTTCGCTGGTATCGAAGCTTGTTTTTAGAAGAGGCTGCTAAAGATTACGTGAGAACAGCGAAAGCGAAAGGCTTGTCTGATTTACAAGTTCTGTTTAAACACGTATTGAAAAACGCGTTGATTCCAATATTAACTGGCATTGTCGTGATATTACCCTTATTGTTTATGGGTAGTTTAATTAGCGAATCATTTTTTGGTATTCCTGGACTTGGAAGTTATACGATTGATGCCATCAGTAGCCAAGACTTTGCAATTGTTAGGTCAATGGTCTTCTTAGGGTCGTTCTTATATATCATTGGTCTATTGCTCACTGATATTTCTTACACCTTGGTTGATCCACGAGTGAGCTTGGATTGATGATGACTGTTTTATGGACAGATATCGCGGTTTTTTTTCTGGTCTTTTTTGGCTTGGTTGTGGCATGGCGTTCATCGAAGAAAGAACATTTACGGCGGCCCTGGGAAAAAGTGTTTAACAGTAAAACAGGCGTTGCTTCGCTCACCATATTATTGATTTTTATTCTTATAGGCACGTTGGATTCGGCACGTATTCAACATTATAAAACGCTTGATACACAAGAGCTAAGTACGCAGGCGAAAACTCTGAGCTTACTGGATATTATACTAACGCCGATAAGAACACGGGTTGAAAAAACATACTCTGAGCCTTTTGCACATATGGCTTATGCGAAGGAAATGGGAGTTGATGAGGCAGGGCAGCAGAAATGGCGTTACCCCCGTTTATCTTTTGCTGGGGCGCACTTATCTGAACCAAATTCCGAAAAATCTGGTGATATATTACTTAAGGTATTGTTAGGTTTTAGCTTTGGAATGTTAGCCTGGCTGGCTTTGGTGCTAATTTTGAGCTTGCTGGCTGGTAAATTTATATTGTCTAAAGGTTCAAGTGGCATTAGGGTCTGTTTGCTAACCCTGTTAGGCGTGTTTTTTATCGTGGGCTGTATAGCAATGCTAGGCCCTTATTACCATATTTTGGGTACGGATAAAGTTGGCGAAGATGTGCTCTACCAAGCGATTAAGAGCATTAGAACGGGCTTAGTGATAGGTTCGTTAACGACCATCGTGATGTTGCCTATCGCCATAGGCCTAGGCCTAATGGCGGGCTTTTTTAGAGGCTGGGTGGATGATGTTATCCAATATGTCTATACAACGCTTAGTTCTATTCCAGCTGTCTTGTTGATAGCCGCAGCGATACTGATGGCGCAAGTGTATATGGCGAATAACCCAGAATTGTTTACGACCGTAGAAGATAGGGCGGATATGCGATTATTTTTATTGTGCATGATACTTGGTATTACGAGTTGGACGGGCTTGTGCCGTTTATTGCGGGCAGAGACGTTAAAAATTCGCGAGATGGATTACGTTGTGGCCGCTCAAGCGCTCGGAGTTAAGAAAGCACAGCTTCTAAAGCGCCATGTGTTGCCGAATGTTATGCATTTGGTAATGATAACGGTGGTGCTAGACTTTAGTGGGTTGGTGCTTGCTGAGGCGGTTCTATCCTATATAAACATCGGCGTTGACCCGTCAACCTATAGTTGGGGCAATATGATTAATACGTCACGGCTTGAAATGGCGAGAGAGCCGATCGTTTGGTGGTCATTGACTGCGGCTTTTATTTTCATGTTTACCTTGGTGTTGGCAGCGAACTTGTTTGCGGATGTTGTTAGAGATGCGTTTGATCCGCACTCTAATAGTTAATATATTAGATGAAACCTCTGCATAACATAGCGAGCGCAGGCAAGATGCCAAAAGTAGGCACCTTAGCCGAGGCAAAAATTAGCGAAAAAGCTCAGCAGTTATGCTGATGTTTCTAGATTAAATAAAATACTGTAACTTATTGATAAATGGATAAATATATTTTTCATAAAAAAGAATTTTCACTTGATGAATTAAGTTTTATTGAGGCTGAGTTTTCTAAAAAGCCAGAAGCTAACGATGGTTTTCATACCTTAGAGTCAGAAAAATCAGTTGATTTAGCAGGCATTCGTAGGCAATTGAGCTGTGATGTCAGCCTCCTGAAAGAGCCGTTTGATGGCAGTCAAGTACGTCTGCTGGCAATAGACATGGACTCGACACTTATTGCTATCGAATGTATTGATGAAATTGCAGATATGCTCGATATAAAGCCGCAAGTATCGGCCATTACGGAAGCGGCAATGCGCGGCGAATTAGATTTCCAAGAGTCGCTTATACAACGGGTTGCTTTGTTAAAAGGCTTGCCGGCTAGTGAGTTACAAAAAGTCTATGACGAAAGACTCACGCTGAACCCTGGTGCGGAACAATTAGTTGAATATTTGAAAGCATCAGGCATCAAGATGGCGTTAGTATCAGGCGGCTTTACATTCTTCACCGATAAGTTAAAAGTTAAATTAGGCCTGGATTACACCTTGGCGAATACCTTGGATATTGAAAATGGCTGTTTAACGGGCAAGGTCGCTGGGGATATTGTCGGTGCGCAGTCCAAGGCCGATTTGTTGTCGAAATTATCTGCTGAATTGAATATTGATTCGAGTCAAGTGGTTGCACTAGGTGACGGTGCAAATGATCTGTTGATGTTCGAAGAAGCGGGTTTGAGCGTTGCCTACCATGCAAAACCCACAGTGCAGGCACAAACCGATATTCAACTCAATTGTTCTGGTTTAAATGCCATTGTCGATTTGTTGAAAGCTTAAATCATATGTCGCAGCCTCTACTGTCTGTTCAAGGACTAAAAACGCAGTTTAATCAACCATCAGAAACAATCAAAGCGGTTGATGGCATTAGCTTTGAAATTGCTAAAGGCGAAACGTTTGCCTTAGTTGGCGAGTCAGGTTGTGGGAAGTCTATATCCGCGCTGTCTGTATTACGTTTACTGCCTAATAACGCTGAAATTACCGACGGAAAGGTGCTGTATCGAGGAGAGGATTTATTGCGTATGCCTGAAAAAGACATGCGTGAGATTCGAGGTGTGCGGATATCTATGATTTTCCAAGACCCCATGACATCGTTAAACCCAGTGATGTGTATCGGTGACCAAATTGCTGAAACGCTCTTGCTACACAAGAAAGAGACCAGTAAGAAAGTTAAACAGCGTGTTATTTCGTTGATTAAGCAAGTAGGTATTTCGGATGCGTCAGAGAGATACGCTGCTTTTCCTTATCAGCTATCTGGCGGTATGCTACAACGAGTAATGATCGCAATGGCGCTTGCAAACGAGCCGGATTTACTCATAGCAGACGAGCCAACAACCGCTTTAGATGTCACGATTCAGGCGCAAATTTTACACTTGCTCAAAGACTTGCAGCGCGACACGGGTATGTCTTTGTGGATTATTACCCATGACCTCGGCATCGTTGCTGATATAGCAGATAAAGTAGCGGTTATGTACGCGGGCCAACTCGTTGAAACGGCTATTCGAAAAGATTTTTTTAGCAGCCCAAAGCACCCTTATAGTCAGCGCTTGTTCGACGCCATTCCAAATATGGACAAACGCAAAGAGTCGTTAACAACTTTATCAGGTAGTGTGCCCTCCCTGACTGAAAAATTTAAAGGTTGCCGCTTTGCTCAGCGCTGTGATTACAAAGATCAAGGTTGTCTTGAGGCGGACGAGATAAAGTGGGAGCAGGTTGAGACTAATCACCAAGTAAGGTGTGTAAAAGCGGCTGAATTAAAACCGCGTAACGATAGAGGGGGAACGTTTTTTGTTTCGACTGGAAAAATCAAAGAAAGCAATTGCCTAAAGGTCAGCGATTTAAAGATTCATTTCCCAATTAAAAAAGGCTTGCTGAAGCGAACGGTAGGGCAAGTTAAAGCAGTTGACGGGGTTAGTTTTGAATTAAAGCCAGGCACAACGATGGCATTAGTCGGCGAGTCAGGCTGTGGTAAAACGACGTTAGGAAAGGGCCTGCTTCGTTTGTTACCAGTCACTTCAGGCGAGGTTGAATACCAAGGAGTCGAACTAACTCAACTTTCAGAAAAAGCGTTTAGGGCGTACCGGGAGGATATGCAAATTATATTCCAAGACCCTTTTTCATCCATGAATCCAAGAATGCTCGTGGGTGATATATTAGAAGAGGGGTTAAGGGCGTTGCAGCCAAGATTAAGCGATAAACAAGCGCAGGAACAGTGTTCATATTTATTGAAAAAAGTAGGCTTGGGCGAGGATGTAAGGCTTCGCTATCCACATGAGTTCTCCGGTGGGCAGCGTCAACGTTTATGCATTGCAAGGGCGTTAGCGATTAAGCCGTCGCTTATTATTTGCGATGAGCCAACCAGCGCATTGGATGTGTCGGTGCAAGCGCAAGTATTGAACTTGCTTAAAAGTTTACAGCACGAGCAGGGCTTGAGTTATTTGTTCATCACGCACGACCTTTCAGTCGTGTCTTATTTGGCCGATACGGTGGCAGTTATGTATCTGGGGCGCATAGTTGAGACAGGTACAGTAGACGAAGTGTTGAATACTCCGGCACACCCCTACACAAAAGCATTGATAAAAGCGGTGCCTACCTGGGATGAAAAACGCGAAAAGGACGTTATAAAACTACCCGATAACATGCCGTCACCTTCTAATCCGCCCAGCGGCTGTCATTTTCATACACGTTGCGCAGAGGCTATGCCACTATGTAGTCAACAAGTGCCGGAGAATATAAGCTTAAATAAAGACCATCACGTGTCGTGCTTACTGTTTAAGAACGCGTAATATCGACGATAACCTTGATTTTCTGACCGGGTTTTAAATATTTTTTATTCAAAGTATTCCAGCGTTTCAGGTCATTGACACCCACCTTGAATTTTTTAGAGATTAAATATAAAGAATCACCATTTTTAACGGTGTAATGAATGGTTTGATTTTTAAGCCGCGCCGCTAATCTAGTATTTGGTCTGGTATGGGAATGATCATCCCAAATAACAAGTTTTTGCCCTGTTTTTAGTGTGTCGCCTGGTGCCATTGCATTCCATTTTGCAAGCTGCCGAATAGACACGCGGTACCGCTTTGCAATCAGCCAAAAAGAATCGCCAGACTCAACACGATACTCAATTTTGTATCCTTTTCTAGGCGTGTTTACGATAGCCTTTTTGCGCATTAATGCACTGCCAGGGTATAAGGCATCGTTGAAATTAGCGGTTGGTATCAGTAAGTGTTTATCCGCTCTAATTGTATGGTTTCTAATAGAGTTGGCTTGTTGAATTTGCTTGATGGTTGTGCGGTAACGTCTTGCTATTTGCCCGATTGTGTCGCCGTCCTTAACCTTATATCGAACCCATTTTAGGCGTTGTGTATCAGGGAGTGACGCGAGATTGAGTTTAAATTGGGCCGCATTCTCAACAGGAATTAGCAAATAATGTGGTCCCGTTGGGCTGGTTGCCCATTGGTTGAAGGAGGGATTTAAAACATACAACTCTTCAATGCTAATACCAGCGAGCTCAGCGGCTCGCGCAAGATCGATCTGCTTAACAATATCAACGCGCTCAAAGAAGGGCTTGTTCTCTAGAGGTATCAGTTGGATACCGTATTTTTCGGCATTAGCGAGAACCGTAGCAATGGCGATTAACTTGGGTACGTAATGCTTAGTTTCTCTGCGTAGTGATAAGGACCAAAAGTCTGTATTTTTGCCTGCTTTTTTATTACGACGAATAGCTGAAGAAACTGTGCCACCACCGGCGTTATAACCGGCTAAAGCGAGGAACCAATCGTCGTCGAAACGTTTGGCAAGTTTTGATAAATAGCGAAGAGCCACGTTTGATGACATATAAACGTC
The DNA here is from genome assembly GCA_002101205.1 of Cycloclasticus sp. symbiont of Poecilosclerida sp. N. Taxonomy (GTDB): domain Bacteria; phylum Pseudomonadota; class Gammaproteobacteria; order Methylococcales; family Cycloclasticaceae; genus Cycloclasticus. The sequence goes on from LWTM01000076.1 coordinate 145,971, forward strand.
CCGTCGACCGTCATACCACCAAGTCTGCTCAAGACCAAAAGCATGTCCCGTTGACGGGATAAACTGCCATAAACCTGCCGCTCTGCCGTGCGAATAGGCGAAGGGCCGATAAGCGCTTTCAACAATAGGCAACAGAGCTAATTCACCTGGCATGCCGCGTTTTTCTATCTCATTGACAATATGAAACAGGTAAGGCACGGCATTTTTTTGCACGCGGTTTAGATATCCAGGATGTTTTTTGTACCAATTAATTTCTGCTTGAATGCGTTTGTTGTCGACGGCAGGGAACTGGTACAAAGAAAACAAACGCTGCCATAAGCTCTGGGGCGTAACGGCGACTGGACTGGCGGCTTGTTTTTCAATAACCTTAGGTTCTGGCAGTGTTATAACTTCAGCTTCAGTAGGTAAGTTGAACCTAGGTAATTCAAACGGTCTAACTTCTAATGGCGTACACGAAGCTAGTATTAGAGACGTAACAAAAAAAAGAAACTTAGCAGTTTTATTTGTGATTAAATGTTGCATTAAGCAGTGTGGGTGTCGGAGTTATTTTAATTAGCCAATTATAGATTGTTTAGACCGTGTCGCATGAAAAAAACACAAATAGAAGAGACCATTAAGCTTCGCCGATGGTTTGAAACGCCGATAGGTGAGGCCTATAAACATGCGGAAGCGGCTTTATTAAGTGAAAAGCTTGGTGAGAATTTTCGGTCTGAAGTGTTACAACTTGATTTTATTGGTTGGGAAGACGAGTTCCATGAAGCGATGCGCTTTGCGCATTACACAATCTTAGATCAAGCGGCGAATGATTGCACAAAGTATACGCGGGTGGTCGGTGGGGCTGAAAGTTTACCCATAGACACGCATAGCGTTGATATTGTGATTATGCCGCATACCTTGGAGTTCGAAGAAGACCCGCACCAAGTGTTACGTGAAGTGACGCGTGTTTTAAAACCGGAGGGTATTGTTTTGTTGACGGGGTTTAACCCTTGGGCGTTTTGGCACTTACCTCGTTTTCTGCCGCAGGCCAAAGAAAAAACACCTTGGAATGGGCGTTTCATTGCGCGTTACCGAGTGATAGATTGGCTAAACCTGTTAGATTTTGAGATTGAAGTGAGTAGGGGCTGTTGTTTATTCCCATTAGTTAAGAAACGAGAAGAGGATCATTCTAAGCAAACATTACTCGAAAAAATTGCGGCGCGGATTCCGTGTGTTCCGGCAGCGTATTTTGTTATGGGAGTTAAACGTGTATCGGGTGGTACGTCTGTTTTCCATTTAGAGAACCTAAAAAAACGATTTATATCATCACCTTCAGTAGAACCAGTAACCAAGACAATACATGTTGAAAAAAAGCGTGCAAATATACACTGACGGCGCATGTCGTGGAAATCCTGGCGTGGGCGGTTGGGGCGCGAGCCTAAGCTGCGATGGAACGCTTAAAGAAATTTATGGTGGCGAGCAAGAAACAACCAATAACCGTATGGAACTAACTGCAGTTATTGAGGCACTTAAAGCCTTAAAAAAGCCTGCCGAAATGACCATCAATAGTGACTCAAAATATGTCCTAAACGGCATTAATGAATGGTTGCCGAACTGGAAAAAACGCCACTGGAAAACATCGGCTAAAAAGCAGGTTAAAAACGTCGATTTGTGGAAGCAGTTAGATTCATTAATTCAGCCGCATAAAATCAAATGGGTTTGGGTTAAAGGGCACAGCGGTAACGCGGGCAATGAACGGGCTGACGAATTAGCGAACATGGGTATTGATTCATTATGAGACAGATCATCTTAGATACAGAAACAACAGGGCTTGAACCGAAGCAAGGACATAGGGTTATTGAGGTGGGTTGTGTTGAGTTGATTAACCGGAGTTTGACTGGTAATAACATTCATCATTATTTGAATCCGCAACGGAATATTGATGAGGGCGCGGTCGCCGTTCATGGGTTAACCAGTGAATTTCTATCGGATAAGCCTCTTTATGAAGACATAGCAGAAGAGCTTTTTGAGTATTTAAAGGGTGCAGAAGTGATCATTCACAATGCGGCTTTTGATGTTGGTTTTATCAACCACGAATACCGCTTAATGGGGTCTGAGCATGTAGATATGGCATCTTATTGCGAAATAACAGACTCGTTGCATATGGCTAGAAAGATGTTTCCAGGCCAAAGGAATAGCTTGGATGCGCTTTGTAAGCGATACGAAATAGACACTAGCCAACGTAAACGGCACGGCGCGTTACTAGATGCCGAGATTCTAGCCGATGTGTATCTAATGCTGACAGGCGGTCAAAATTCACTATTCGAAGACGAGAGCACCATGGAAATTGAATTTACACCTAAAGTGCTAGATACGAATAGGCCAAAATTAAAGGTTATAAAACCGAGCTCTGAAGAGACCGCAGCTCACCTTGAACGCTTAGCTGAAATCACTAAATCATCTGGTGCTGAACTTGCTTGGGATGCACTTAACAACTCAACGGATAAATCATAAAGAAAAGAAATGAACATTCAAAAGAAAGAGCTTTTATTATCAGCGGTCTTGTTTTTTGCAATTATTCTGCCATTGACGAGTGTTTCTGCAGAAATTGAAACAACAGTAACAAATGACGATTTGATTAAGAAAAAACAGTCAAAATCCAATAAATATCTAACCGCTAAACAAACCTATGAAATTGTTAAAGCAGATGCAGGTGTCGCGCTGTTTATTGATGTAAGGACGCTAGCTGAAATTGAGTTTGTTGGTTGGACACCTCTGGTCGATGTGGTTATCCCTTATATGACGAATGATTTTGAGGAATGGGATGAGAAAAAAAATCGCTATCTAAAAGTGATTAATGGTGATTTCACGGTTGCGTTTGAAGACTTTATTAAAGCGAAAGGCGCGAATAAAAATACGCCGATTATCTTTATGTGTCGCTCTGGCGCGCGTAGTTCAAAAGCGGCTAGTTTGGCGACAAAATTAGGTTATACTAAAGCATATACAATGGTTGACGGCTTTGAGGGTGACAAAGCAAAAGAAGGCGCAACTAATGACCATAGAACACTCAATGGCTGGAAGAACAATAACCTTCCTTGGGATTATAAAATGGACATCAAAAAAGTTTTATTCAACTTATAAAAAAAGTAAGCATGAGCACACATTGGGATAAGCATTTAGCGTGGGATGAGGCTGAAAAAAGCTGGGACGATCGCTCTGGTGAACTTCAGGAAAGTCACCCCATCAAGCAATTGGTTAAGGTGCCTAAGCTGCCAGGGATTCGGCCTAAAACAAAAAAGAACCTGCGTTGGAAAGCACTGAATTATCTTGCTAAATATGATGAAGAAAAATTTTTCATTAAATACTTTTTTTCTAGCCCTATTAAGCACGGGTTTAATTTGCTTCGCTCGTATCTGTCGCCACTTCCGTTCACGCGCGATGACGACTTCTTTTTCTACGGTTTAAAAGATGAAGCGGAGTTCAAAGGCGTATTAGCAAAACAAGATAGTCTGCTCGTTATCGGTTTTTCTTATTGCCATAAACCGTTTGAGTGTCCATCTCAGCGCTTTACACAAGACTGCATTCATGATTTAACAAACCCAGTATGCGGGCAATGCTTTATTGGCAAATGCGTTCATAGTTTGCCGCACAAGCGTGTACTACCGGTTTTTATAACAACTGTTCACCAAATTGGTGAAACCATCGTAAAGCAGGTTCAAAAGCACCCGAAATTAGAAATAACTTACATCATTACAGCCTGTGAAATGACGCTACAAATGTTTGGTGATTGGGCGAATATGATGCAGGTTCGAGGCTTAGGTATCCGTCTAGATGGGCAAATATGCAACACCATGAAAGCCTTCGTTGCCTCAGAGCACGGCATTAAGCCGGGTATGGCCGTGGTGCTAGATAAAACAAAGAAACGTCTTCTTAGCCTTATAAAGTTTCGCCGAGAGCAGGTCATTTAATAAAACGGTAGGTTAAAGTTTTGTTAAAATATGGACTTTCTTATAACGCCGTAATTCCCTATGACAATTCGCACTCGATTCGCCCCTAGCCCAACTGGTTATTTACACGTTGGCGGTGCAAGGACAGCTTTGTTCTCATGGCTGTATGCGCAAAAAACCAAAGGTCAATTTGTCTTACGCATAGAAGATACTGACGCAGAACGTTCAACAGAGGAATCTGTGCAAGCGATTTTTGATGGAATGCAGTGGCTTGGCTTAGCGCACGATGAAGGACCTTTTTTTCAAACAGATCGCTTCCCGCGTTATTTAGACGTTATCCAACAATTGCTTGACCAAGGCGATGCGTATTACTGCTATTGTTCAACTGAGGAAGTGGAAGCCGTACGTGAGCAACAACGTGCAGACAAACAAAAGCCACGTTATAACGGCAAATGTCGCCATCGTACGGATGTGGATGAAACTGTAAAACCTGCCGTGCGTTTTAAGAACCCGGAGCAGGGCGAAGTCGTGTTTAATGACCTTGTTCGCGGCGAAATATCAATCAGTAACGAGGAATTGGATGATTTGATTATTGCGCGTTCAGATGGCACGCCAACCTATAACCTAACGGTGGTTGTGGACGATTTAGACATGAAGATGACGCACATTATTCGTGGCGATGATCACATTAATAATACCCCGCGCCAAATTAACATTATGAAAGCACTGGGCGCACAGGTGCCGCATTTTGCTCATGTCCCTATGATATTGGGCGAGGATGGCGCAAGACTCTCAAAACGTCACGGCGCAGTTAGTGTGATGCAATACTTAGATGACGGCTACTTGCCTGAAGCCCTGCTTAATTATCTCGTTAGGCTTGGTTGGTCGCACGGCGATCAGGAAATATTCAGCGTAGGGCAAATGATTGATCTTTTTGATATTAAAGACATTAACCGCGCAGCATCAGCGTTTAATACAGAAAAGCTGTTATGGATTAATCAGCAATACATCATGGCGAGTGAGCCTGAAAAACTAGTGAAGCTACTTGCGAATCAATTGACTGAATTGGGTTGTGATGTCGAAAACGGGCCCGATATTCTTGAGATTGTAAAAACTCAACAAGAGCGCGCAAAAACACTAAAAGAAATGGCTGAAAAAAGTCTGCTCTTTTATACAGATTATGAAGAGTTTGAAGAAAAGGCCGCGAAAAAGAATCTGAAATTCGCCGCACTTGAACCGCTAGAAATGATGCTCAGTAAATTCGAACAACTACCAGACTGGTCTAAAGAACCCTTACATCAAGTGATACTCGATACAGCAGAGGCACTCGATTTAAAACTGGGAAAAGTGGCGCAACCATTGCGTGTTGCGCTAACAGGCACGGCTGTTTCGCCCGCCTTAGATGCAACATTATTTCTGTTAGGCAAAGATTTATGCCTAAAAAATATACTGAGAGCGACCGAATATATAAAAGAGAGGATTGTTGCCCAACAAAGCTAGACACTTAGGGTATCATTCAGTACAATTCGCGTCCTGCTAGAGGGGCCATAGCTCAGCTGGGAGAGCGCAACACTGGCAGTGTTGAGGTCAGCGGTTCGATCCCGCTTGGCTCCACCAAATTTTGGTAAAAAAGTGATTTAGACGATTTAATCTTATAGTAAACAAAGACTTAGTCCCCATCGTCTAGAGGCCTAGGACACCGCCCTTTCACGGCGGTAACAGGGGTTCGAACCCCCTTGGGGACGCCATATAAAAAAACCGCTTACATTACTGTAAGCGGTTTTTTTATATCTATACGGATTAATATACGGATTATTGTATGGGTTTCCAGTCAATTTTTTGCGCTCGAATTCCCTACCTCTAGGCTTAGCGGGGTTAATGGTACGTGTTCAGATGGTTGGTTTAAGTTACCGTCTCATTTTTTCAAAATGGGGAGGCTTTACTCCTGATACTTATAGAAATATTAGTGAACCTGCTGTTTACTTGGTGTTAATAAACGATATGAAGGCCATTTGTAGACTGCTCTTTTCGCTACCCTTGGCGATGAGTAATATTTCCCAAACCATTTCCAGTCCGCTTCTTCAATGATTGGCATATGTGATGGGTGAATACTATTCTCACTAAAAAAATTAGCGATGCTTTTATTAATGATAGCCGGGTAGTGTTCAGCTTTTGGTTTTTCAACAGTCACAATATCTAATCGGCTCAATACAGAGTTTGCTGTACAAATCTAGCTGATGTGTGAAAAATCACAGTTGCCGCATAGATGTTCATCAAAAGAGCGCTTTGATGAAGTTGGTTCAAAAAGGTTAAGTAAACTATCAATGGCTCGACCATTGTGAGCACTGCCACCGCTTTTTTCTACTTCATCTATCATAATGGTCGGGTTAGCAATTTTATGTTCATTGATTAATGCGATAGGCATTGAAGGGGTCCCATCGCCCACCCTCTCGAAGTTCCAGCTAAATCCCGATTGTCGCTTTTACCTGCAAATGTAAGAGTTTGAAAAGGCACTTTCCTCAGTTGACTAAATCTTAGTGTATAAGACGTTTTGCCGATTCTAGGATCTCCAAGTATTAATATAGGTGCAATATAAAAGTCTCGATTTCCAAGCAAACGGATTTGTAAGGATGAAATAAGTTTTTTCGTCAATACATGAAACCAAGGGAACTCACTGTCTGATGTCTCTTGCGCATGATTTAAATCACCAATCAAAACTAATTCAGTAGGCACTTTAGTCAGCTATTCATACCGTTACCCTTTACTGAGGCTATTTCGAAGCTTGCTGCTTGGCGTATGGTATCAACTATCCGATGTGCAGTTAGCCCAGTGTTTATACAGGGACTTATTGTTCCGTAAATTCTGCCGTTTGGAGCTTAGTGGTGACGTTCCAGAAACATCGACTATAGGACGGTTTAGAACGCAGTTGGTTGAACCCGGTCTATGGGATCGATTGCTAAGTGATGAGCGACCCTTTGCCACGTATAAGAGACATTATGGGCTTGGCAGAACACGATTTATGGAACTGGGCAAAAATGCAACCGTTTATGGTTTAGCTGCCATGGCTGCGAACATTCGGAAAGGAGCTAAGTTTTTAACGCTCTACGGTATGCCAGAGCCAAGTTATGCGGGGTAAGTACAAGCGTAGCGGGTGCTGCGACCAGCGGGAGTGCTGTAAGCATAAGCATAAGGGTAAGTACACGTACTGAGGTCTCCATTTAATATTAACTCTTTGTAGCGCATCTCAATCATCATTTATTATCGCTTATATTTATTAGCTGATTTTTTTGTCATCTCTTTTAGTTCACTCACAGATTTTCTATTCTGAATAATGGCAAAATTATTTTGCGCTTCAACTGTTAAGCGTTCAATTCGTGTTTCTTTATTTTCACCTTGATTGATTAAATAGGCGTTAATAGTTTCTAAACCTGATAGCACAATCAAGCTTTCAATATCCGCTACATCCCTAATATTTAAGCCTTGTTTGTGTAAATCTGGATTTTTATTTTGCCACTGTTTTGCGGTTTTACCAAACATGATCAAATTTAAACTATCTGCTGTTTAAATTTTGGTAGTTTTAGTTTTCCCAGTTGTTTTTTAATGGCATTGGTGTGAATTTCATAATTAGTTGTGCTAAAGCTTCTCTTAGCCTGCCGTTCTAGCGAATAAGTGGTTTGCTGCTCTAATTCTTTAAGTTTTTGAAACTCTTTGATTAAATAAAGTGTAAATTCAGGCGACAACCAACTGGCAATCCAAAAGCAATATCCTTATGTGCATAAGTGCCACCATACCGGCCAGCCTTAGAATAAATACCGATGGCGTTAGTGGTTTTTGTCCATTTCTCTGGTGATAATGAAAAGCTATTCTCGCCCGTCTGATTTTTAACCGCCTCAAATTCGAGGCGGTTAAAATTTGGGTTGTTTTGCATCTCCCATAAACCCAAAAAACTAATAGTAAAGTTGGTTCGCATCCAATTTTGCACTACAAACCTTGGCTCATCTGGATTTTTCCACTTTGCCATATCCGTCAAAGTGTGACGCCAGGTAATGTTCACGATTCTCAAGAGCGTGATACCTTATTGTTAGGTGATGAGAGTGCACTGTATGCGGATGCTGCTTATAGTTCACAACAGACCCGAGATAAGTTAGCTAAGTTCGTCATTGCCGATCAAGTGCAACGCAAGGGGTATCGAGGTAAACCTTTATCAAAACAAGAGCAAGCCCGCAACAAAGCCATTGCGGTCACTCGAGCAGGTGGTGAGCGACCCTTTGCTACATATAAGAGATATTATGGGGCTGGGCAAAAATGCAACCTTTTTTGGTTTAGCTGCCATGGCTGCGCACATTCGCAAAGGGGCTAAGTTTTTAACGCTCTACGGTATACCAGAGCCAAGTTATGCGGGGTAACTGTGTCAAAAATCAGGGAAAAGTACTGAAGAGTGGATAAAGTTGTTGGTTATACCTCCAGCACACGTACTGAGGTCTCGATGTAATTAAAGCGTACAAATTAGCTAATAAATAGCTTCGGCGGACAAGAATTCAAAGCGTTAGTCCTCGCAAGGAAAAATGAAGATTATTTACCCAATTTTCGGTGACTAATTTCAATGGCAAGGAAGGTGGGTTGAATTTAATCATTCCCAGAGGTAGAAAAAACCAGGTGTTAGTGTTTATTCATTCTGCCCTCGGCAATCGTAGTTGACCCTTTTCAATAATAATGCAATGCTCGTCCCTAGTCCTAGGACACGGGACGTTGAATAATTAAGGTTATCACCATGAAAGGACAAGACATAGGTTTATTGCTAAAACTAATCTGCTTACACAAGCAAGAAAAGCGAGTTTTGTCGTGTTTTGGTGCCGACATAAGGGATTGGGACAAGCAAAATAGCTTTAAAGAGGGTGAGCTTAGTCACCAACTTTTTGATAAGCAGGCAAACCAGTACAGTGTTCGTGCTCTAGCCGAATCTACAGGTATTAGTAAATCCCAGGTTAATTTGGCATTACAGCGATGCTTTGAAATCGGCTTGGCAAAGCAGGGCCGCCACGCAGGCTCGCCTAGTGCAAATGCGAATGAACTCAGAAATCTTATTGTTTACGGTGTGCGTTATATGTTCCCCGTAAAGTTAGGCTCCATGACTCGTGGCATTAGAACTACTTTGGCTGCACCAGTCTTTAAAGAGGCGCTAATGAGTGCGGGTGATCTTGTGCCAGTTTGGCCCGATCCAGAGGGCAAGATTAAAGGCTTATCAGTAGAGCCGCTATTCAAGTCAGTTCCTTATGCAATTAAAAAAGAACGAGATGATGACTTTTATGGGTTGCTCGCGCTGGTTGATTCCATTCGTTTAGGTCAGGCAAGAGAGCGAAATCTCGCGATAAAAATGCTTGATAAATGGCTAGAGGATTCAGGGAAATGATGAATATAAATACTCACCGCAAGATGATCCAACAAGTAGCTGATGCATTAGGGCTCGCATTATGTAAACAGATGGCCTTTGTGGGTGGTTGTACAACAGGATTAATGCTGCCGGATGACTTCACAAAGGAGCAAGTTAGACACACAGATGATGTGGATCTTATTATCCATGTGGTGAATTACCCATCGTATTTAACGCTAAAACAAGAGCTATCTGAACGCGGTTTTAAAGAGGTGCTGGAGCATAATGACCCCCATTTGTGCCATGCGATTGGGCGAGTTGCGTGTTGATTTTATGCCAGACAATGAAGATATTCTAAACTTTGGTAATTGTTGGTACCAAATGGCCTGGGAAACAGCAGATGATTATCCGATAACTGAAGAGACAAGTATTCGTTTGGTGAAGCCGGTTTACTTCGTTGCCACAAAATTACAAGCCTACCTTGGACGTGGAAACAATGACCCGCTAGCAAGTCGAGACATAGAGGATATCTTAAATATATTCGATGGACGTAGGGAAATTACCAATGAAATTTTAGATGCCAGCCCCGAGCTGGTGCAATTCATTGCCAAGCAAATTAGCAGCTTATTGACTGATGCAAGTTTTGTATACGCAGTACAAAGCGCATCTCTGAATGATTCAGGCAGAGAGGAGCTAATTTATAAGCGTTTAGAAGAGATTGCCAAGGTTTCTGAATAATGTACTGGCAATGGACAACACGCAAAGGCAACGAGCGCAGTACAAATAATGATGCGGTTGAGCCGGAATATGCAGTTGTCCCAATTAATATTGAAAGCCTGATTACTAGCGAGTTAATCGAAAACCAGCGGATTGAATTCAAACAATGCTGGAATCCTCAAATGATGTTGAGGACATGCGTTCCTATATGACAAGGCGAATAATTGCAAAGGTCGAGTGATTACTCTATATTATTCGTGAAAGTGAATAATACTGGTGTAATACCATGTTAATATTTGTTAACGCAAATAAGGGGAGCGTGTGGACTTTGAACTTATGACTGACCGTGACATCGTTATAGCCTTGGGGCGGCAGTATGACCAGCTAAGGCGACACAAACAATTACAAGACAAAGACATATTGGCAACGAGTGGTACAAGTTCATCGGTGTTGGCTAAGTTTCGCGGTGGGAAAGGGAATATAACGCTGGAGACGTTCGTTAAGTTAATGAGAGCTGTAGGTGAGTTGGATAAGTTAGAGTCCTTGTTGCCTGTTCCTGAGCAATATAGTCCGACACAACAAAAGAAAGCGTTACCTGAACGGGTCCGTAAGCCTAAAAATGTGAAGCCTACGTTTAAATGGGGTAATGATCAGTGACTCAGGTGGTAGAGGTAAGGTTATGGGGCACGACCATTGGTTACCTTGGTTATGCACCTGGGCAAACAGAAGTGGCTACCTTTGAATATACGGCTGAGTTTGCTGAATCTGGTATTCAAGTGTCACCCTTGCAAATGATTGCTCCTGCGATGATCCATAGTTTTCCTGATATTAGCCAGCGAACATTTAAAGGTTTACCAGGTATTGTGGCGGATAGCTTGCCTGATAAGTTTGGTAATCAATTGATTGATCTTTTTATGGCGGAAAAGAATATTGCACCGGACTCCATCACTGCATTGGGTCGGTTGTTATATATTGGTTCTAGGGGAATGGGAGCTTTAGAGTATCACCCTGATGAGTCATTTTCTGGTGAGGGTTATAAAGACCTTGCTTTAGATGTGCATACGTTGGCTGAATTAGCGGCTTGTGTGGTCTCACGAGACACTAAAAAACGAGACCAATTATTGAGTGTGGATAATCGCTCTCAAGCATTACGACTCGTTCGTATTGGTTCAAGTGCTGGTGGTGCACGTTCAAAGGCGTTGGTTGCATATTCGCCTTCTGGTGTTGTTAAAGATGGCACTGAAGATCATGGGGTTGATCATCGCTACTATTTATTGAAATTTGATAGTGAAAACAATCAGGATAGAGACCACCGTGATCCTAAAGGGATGACGCGAGTGGAGTATATTTATTCACAGATTGCTCGTGAATGTCAGATTGATATGCCTGAGACGGTCTATATTATCGACGGGGATGACTTTCATTATTTAATCGAGCGCTTTGACTTAATCAATAACAACGGTCGATTGGAGAAGCTTCATTACGCTTCATGGTGTGGCATTAATCATGCGCATCGAGATGCTACAGGTGCGTATGGGTATGAACAGTTGATTATGACGGCAAAGCAGTTGGGTTTAGGGCAGTCGGTGTTAACTGAGATATTTAAGCGCGCGGTTTTTAATATTGTTGGCTGCAATCAAGATGACCATACAAAGAACTTTGGCTTTTTAATGAACAAGGCGGGGGAGTGGTCTTTAGCGCCGGCGTTTGATTTAACGTATGCGTTTGATCCTCAGGGTATGTGGACGAGTACGCATCAGATAAAACTGTCGGGAAAACAAACTGATTTTGTTAGAGAGGATTTATTGAAGTTTGCTGAATACTGTCACCTTAATGAGAGAAAAGCAGGCGTGATAATTGAGCGGACAACGGCGGCTTTTCAGCAATTTGAAGTGCAGGCGAAAAAGTTGGCTGTCAGTAACGAATTATTATGCACAGTGCGTGATAATTTGAGGCTGAACTTGAGCTAAGACTGGAGCCAATGGTAGTAATGTACATACATAGATAAAATAAAAATTATGCAAATAGAACGGCTAACACAAAGCATTGAAGCCAAATTTAATAAAAGCCGTTTGGTGTTCTGGTACGACTCGGAGCAGAGCTTTAATGATGAAATAGTAAGCCTTACTATTGATAAGGTGACAGTTCTGGATATGTCGGCCGCATCAATTTTTGAGACGAAGAAGCGCATTGAGTTGGATGAGGCCACAGCTCGATTTTTATTGTGTTTCCCCTACGAAGAACCGGTAGCTGAACGAGATCGGTTGTTTAATGAGCACGTGCACGGCCTGTTTAGTAAAGGGCCGAGATGTTCCGCCAACTGGACGAGAACTTGGAGAACCTTTATACCAATTGGTACTTACATGAGTTAGGTCTTGCGTGGGATGGGCATATTGAGAAAGAGGCATTACTAGAAAATTGGCATTTACCTGCGGTTAGTAATCAGTATGAATTTTATGCGACTGAAGTTAAGAAGCGATTAGCTAAACAAGGGACTAAGCGTGTTTTTGTAATCATTTCTGACGCTATGCGCTTTGAAGTGGCGCATGAGTTAAAAACCATGATTGGCCAAGAGAAGCGATTTGAGACGACTCTTGTGAGCCAATTGGGTGTGTTGCCTAATTATACGCAGCTTGGGATGGCGTCTTTATTACCTCATTCTGGTTTATCTTATCAGCCAGAAAAGGAATCTTCTGTGTATGTGGATGGTCAATCTTCACAAGGACTGGATAATAGACATTCTATTCTGCAAAAAGTTAATTGAAAACAAAGATAGGAATGTTATTTGAAAAGCCCTTTTTTGACCTTATGAGCAGCAAACCAAACGCTCATCAATACGACAGGGATTGATGCGCCAACGAACAGGTCGATTTGGATAGGTACCCCCCCTGTTTTTAGAGCTTTGGCTAGATAGCTCATAAGCCCCACGATGTAGTAACTTATGGCGGCAATAGAAAGACCCTCAACAGTTTGTTGCAGTCTTAATTGTATATGAGCTCGTTTATCCATCGAGTTAAGCAATTTCTGGTTTTGAGACTCAACAGCTAAATTGATACGTGCCATAAGAATTTGGCTTGCTCTGGAAACATGCACGGACAAGCTTTCGAGCATCGATGCGATTGATTCAGACGCATTCATTGCAGGTTCAAAGCGACGCTCTAAATACCGTGAAATCATTTGCCTACCTTCTACCCTGTTTTCACGAATTCTTTTTACACGGTCACTAACAATTGACCTGTAAGCGCGTGTCGCACTAAAGCGATACGAAGTGCTGGCAATAATTTGTTCAATGTTTGCCTCAAGCGCAGTTAAATCGCTCAATAAATCATGCTCTTCTTGCAATGTTTCGGTTGCAGACATTCGTTGGGTGATTTCGGTCAAACGGAAGCCCATTTCTCTAAGCGGTTTACCGTACTGCTCAACCAAGGGGAGGGCAAGTAAAGCGAGCATGCGGTACGTCTCTAGTTCTAATAAATGCCGAACAAGGCGACCTGTGGTTTGCGGCGTTAGGTTGCTATCAAATATCAAAACATTGCTAAAGCTATCTTCCTGAAGTTGAAAATCCGTCCAAGCTTGCGCTGCGGTACCAGCCACTAAACTGGCAACGAGGCTATCTTGTTGGAAATGTTTAGTAACAGTAGCTTGTATGCTACTTGGTTCACAAGAAGACATAATTTCGATGTGCTGAGCAACTAACAGGTCACCTTTAATAGCGTTAATCCATTCGCTTGGAATACCGTCGATGGCCTTGCTGGAAAAGGCCTCTTTGCTTTGCTTTGTTGTAACGATTGAATAGGTGGAAAATTCTGTGTGTTTAGCCCACTTTATCGTAATGCCTTGAAAGCAAGCGTCGTAATGTGTGGCATTTATGTTAGGTGGGGCAACGCCATATTGTTCAGCCAACACACACAAGTGTTCGCACTCATCTTTGGCGCTTATTTGATCCGTAATTAAGGCCAAATGAGAGACTTGTACAGGCGTGGTAAAATCGGAGTAAGGCCGTACATGTGACTCGTTAAATAAACGGTGACGTAACGGGTGTTCAGTCGGTAATGTCATACAGCTTATTGTTAATTGAAATAATTATAGGGATGTTAGCGTAGTTAATTTTGAGAGGCAATAATAACGATGCAGACGTACTACTTTAAATGCTGTCAGGGTTTTGTATAAGGTGGTATCTTTGCAATTATAAATCGACGACTAAAAGGATAAAATATGATTGGTGTCGACCATAAATATTTGAATGTAATACTCATTTTTTTCTTGATGCTTAGCCTAAGTGCCTGCGCCGATAATGCAGACATTATGGTTGTTAAGGCTAAGAGCAATAAGACAGCGATGAAACTAGACGTGTTTAAAAGCCCAACATGTGAGTGTTGCGGGCGCTGGGTAAACCACATCGATTCTTTGGGCTTTAAAGCGGTCATACACCACCCTCTAGACCTAAGTGGAGTGAAGCAGAAACTGGGCGTTGCTCCACAGTATCAATCTTGTCATACAGGCGTATCAAAAGAAGGCTATATTTTTGAAGGGCATATCCCCGCAGAAGTTATGCAACGTTTTTTAGCCGAAAGGCCTAAAAACGCATTGGGCCTAGCCGTGCCAGGAATGCCTGTGGGTAGCCCTGGTATGGAAATGGGTGATCGCTATGACAGTTATGATGTTTTGCTATTAAAAAAAGACGGTAGTTCACAGGTGTATGAGCGTATTCGACACAAAGGTTAATATACCTAAGGCCTCTGCATCACTACTGCGCTAGACAATGCGGCGTTGCTTAAAGCACCTACTGTTGGTAAAAATTGGCTCAAAATGCTCATTCACACCAGTAAACCGTACTTTTTAATCAGTTCACTTTCTTTTAACTTGTTTGCCTTAATGCGTGAATTATTACCAGAACAGTTGGCGCAACATCGAGTTGTAACCGTGCCGCTGGCTCTTTGCCATATTCGCTGCATCGGTTGAAAATGAGGCTTAAAAAACTTATAGGTACTTTTGAAATGCTGATTAAGCTCTATCTGGGAATTTGGGAACCCCGTTTAACTTGCAAGTTTCAGCCTACAGGCGATAATACGCGGTTCTAGCCACAGATGTGTGCAACTCAACGATTTAACCACTATGAAAACACGTTTGACCCATCTCCTTCAGCACGCCATTTCATCTTTGAAGAGCCAAGGTCAACTCCCTGCTGACATAGAGCCTGTTATTAAAATTGAGCACACGCGAAATGCCTCTCATGGTGATTTTGCCTGCAGTGTCGCCATGACGTTGGCAAAAATCGCTAAGAAAAATCCTCGCCAAGTTGCTCAAAGCATCATTGATAACTTACCCGATAAAGCTTATATTTCACGCGTAGATATTGCCGGACCTGGGTTTATTAATTTCTTTATTAACCCCCTTAGTCAACACACTATTATTAACACTATCATTGAGCAGGGCGACCGTTTTGGTCTATCGAATATCGCCAATGGCAAGAAAGTGCAAGTAGAGTTTGTGTCCGCCAACCCAACAGGTCCTTTACACGTGGGGCACGGCCGCGGTGCGGCCTATGGCGCAACCGTCTCGAACTTGCTCAGTGCTATCGGTTACGACGTACACCGTGAGTACTACGTGAATGATGCTGGGCGCCAAATGGAAATTCTCGCCACTAGTGTCTGGCTCCGCTATCTTGAAGCCTGTGGTGAACAGCTCACGTTCCCAAGCAATGGCTATAAAGGTGATTATATCTTCGATATTGCCAACAACCTAAAAGAACAATATGGCGAGCAATATCACGCTAATGCCGTTGATGTTTTCAATAATATCGTAGATGACGAGCCGGCCAATGGCGATAAAGAACAACATATTGACGCGTTGATTACCCGCACAAAAGAACTGCTTGGCGACGAGCATTACAGACTTTTTTTTGATACTGCCTTAAAATCAATCTTAGGCGATATTCGCTGTGATCTTGAGGCCTTTGGTGTGCATTACGACGCGTGGTTTTCTGAGCGCTCACTAATGGACAAAGGCGCAATCAATAACGCCATCGAAAAGCTTAAAGCCTCTGGCCATATGTATCAAAAAGAAGGGGCATGGTGGTTTAAATCAACCGAGTTTGGCGACGAGAAAGACCGCGTAGTCATTCGCGATAACGGTCAAACAACCTACTTTGCGTCGGACATTGCCTACCATTTACAGACCTTAGAACGCGGCTGCGATATCATCGACATTTGGGGCTCAGACCACCACGGTTACGTGCCGCGCGTTAAAGCCGCGTTGCAAGCGATGGGCGTAGACCCCGAGCGTATGAAAGTACTGTTAGTGCAATTTGCCGTTTTATATAAAAATGGCAAAAAGATACAAATGTCCACGCGGTCTGGTCAATTCGTTACCTTGCGAGAATTGCGTGAAGAAATAGGCTCCGACGCTGCTCGTTATTTTTACGTCATGCGTAAAGCTGAGCAACACATGGACTTTGATCTAGATTTAGCCGCGTCCCAGTCCAACGAAAACCCGCTTTTCTACGTGCAGTATGCCCACGCACGCATTTGCAGCGTGATGCACTTAGTCGGCGAAAAGAAGCTTTCTTACACATCAGCAGAAGGCTTAAAGAACCTAAATAAATTAATTGAATCACACGAAGTTAACCTAGTTGAGACACTCAGTCGTTACCCAGAAACGCTGTTACAAGCCGCCGAACAATACGAACCGCATCAACTGTCACATTATTTACGCAACTTAGCGACGCAATTCCATCGCTATTACAATTCACATAAATTTATTATTGATGACAGGCAATTAATGCAAGCGCGGCTCAGCCTTATTAACGCAAGTAAACAAGTTCTACGCAATGGTTTGACCCTGTTAGGCGTTAGTGCTCCGGAGTCTATGTAAATGCCTAGAGATTATAAAAATCGCGTCGGCGGCAACACATCACGCAAAAAAAACAAAGCGTCTATTCCTGGCTATTGGTGGTTTATTACGGGCTTGTTAATCGGTGGGTTTATGATGTTCTTATCGGGCTTAGACAGCAAATCAAGACAACTAACGCCTAGCGGAAAAACCTCCAACACAGAAACAAATGTACGTGGTGTTAAAAAACCTTCTATAGATACCACCAAGCCCATCGAAAACAAAACACCACGCTTTGATTTTTATCAAATATTACCGGAAATGGAAGTCGTTATTCCAGAACATGAAATTGAAGAACGTCGCCGCTTAGAAGGCACAGGAAAGAGCAAGTCAGGCACCTTTATTATACAAATTGGCTCCTTTAGAAAAATACGACAAGCCGATACTGTAAAAGCTCGAATTGCTTTGCTTGGCATTGAGTCTACTGTTCAAACAGTCAACCAAAATGGCAGTATTTGGCATCGGGTTAAATCGGGCCCGTACACATCGTTTAGAACGGTGGATAAGATTCAAAACCGCCTGCACCACAACAATATAAATAGCATTGCTATCAAGTTGGAATAGCATTCAACTACACAGCCTATACCTACACGGTATACGCTTCACCCACAGGCACTCGCATCGTTATGAGCATCAGAATCCTATTTTATCGAACGCTATTTTCGCTCAGCCTACTTCTATTGGGCGTATTCGTAGTAACTTGGTTTAGCACTTTTCACCCGGCTCCCATTGAGCAAGAAAAGGTTTATTGCTCCGCCAATGCACCCGTTTTAACGCCTGGTCAAAATATCAAACTGTACAATCAAAACGTGCAATATATGGCTGGGAAAAACTACGTGTTTTTCTACGACCTACCCAATAGCTCAGGATCAGATGAGCGGCCTTCCACATCGGATATAACAAAAACACTCCATGGTTTAGCTGAACTGATTAAACAACAAGACCCCGACATTATTTTATTACAAGAAGTAGACGACGGCGCAAAACGCACTGATCACGCAGACCAGCTAAAGCAGCTATTAAATTTACTGACAAAAGATTACGCCTGCCACGTCAGCAGTATTTATTGGAAAGCCGCTTACGTGCCTCATCCACGTATTATGGGAGCCGTTGGCACAAAACTCAGCATTATTTCAAAGTATAAAATCACCGCCGCAACGCGCGTACAGCTGAGTCTTATCCCTCATGACCCGATCAACCAACTTTTTAATTTTAAACGCGCATTACTCGACGTACGTTTGCCAGTTAAAGGCACCAAAGAGCTGGCCGTTTTAAACACCCATTTGTCCGCCTTTTCCAAAGGGACACGGACCCTACAACGGCAAATTAATCAAGTTGATGCACATTTAGACGCACTCAACATACCTTGGGTGATTGGTGGCGACTTCAATTTATTACCGCCAAATAGTTTCCTCTTTTTAGCCGATAATCAACGCTATGAGCACGAAGAAAAATCCGTCATTACCCAGCTTTATAATAAATACCCCGCCATTCCGAGCATGGATGTTATTCAATCTACGCAACGCGAAAAATGGTTCACCTATTTCCCCAATTCCCCGACAATCAATCAACCCGACAGAACCATTGATTACTATTTCTACAGCCCAAAACTAACGCTAAAACACGCCTTTGTTGAATCAAATAAGTCACTCACACTAAGCGACCATATGCCTATTATTGCTACCTTTAGCCTGCCATGAAAAAGTCTTACGCCCAACATAGAATGCGCTGTATTAAAGCTGCACAATGCTTATATTCAATATCGAAAACACGGCGGCAACTGTGAGCAAGTTCACTTAATGGGTATCTGCAGGGCACATATCTTCGCCATGCTAATCACTCATAAAAATCACCTGTATAATCAATCCATTGCGAGCCATAAAATAGCAGAACTTATTGGCTTATCAGACTCCTACGGTTTCAAAATAACAGGCGATAATATTAAGCAAGTATTCTGCAAAGCGAACAGAGCCACTGTTTTATCAGGCTGTTTTGCCCGAAAAAATCTAAAGGACCATTAATGTCACAAACGCCCCGCTACTTTGCCAGCACAGCCAAAGGCATAGAGCTAATATTAGCTGACGAACTAGAAGCTATCGGTGCACAACAAGTCAAACCGACCGCGGGTGGCGCGTATTTTGAAGGCGACATCGAAATGGCTTTACGCGTGTGTCTTTGGTCTCGTTTAGCGAACCGCGTACTGATGCCTTTAGCTAGCTATTCCGCGCAAACACCTGAGCAGCTTTATGCTGGGGCGCTCAAAATCGACTGGTCAAAGCATTTCGACGTATCGAAATCATTTGCTATTGACGCCTCTTTACGCCGTTCAAAAATAACCCATTCCCGTTACGCTGAGCATATGGTCAAAGACGCCATCGTCGACCAATTCACTGAGACCGTTAATGAACGGCCCAACGTACAGCGTGAACAACCTGACATTCGCATCAATGCGTACATCAACGAAAACCAAGCAACCTTAAGTTTAGACCTGTCTGGCGACAGCTTGCACCGTCGTTGCTATCGCGTCGAATCGGTGGAAGCACCATTAAAGGAAAACTTAGCCGCTGCAATTTTAATTCGCGCTGGCTGGCCGAGGATTGCAGCCGATGGAGGCGCCTTGTACGACCCCATGTGTGGCTCTGGCACTTTACTGACCGAGGCCGCCATGATGGCCGCCGATATAGCACCCGGCTTATTGCGCGATTATTACGGCTTTTTAGGCTGGGCGCAGTTCAATTCAAGCATCTGGCAACGCCTGACAAAAGAAGCCTATTGCCGCCGCGAAAAAGGCTTAGAAAAAATACCGCCTATTATGGGTTCCGACATCAGCATTAAACACGCAGGCATCGCCAAGGCAAATATCAAGTCGGCTAATTTAGCCGAGTATATTAAAGCGGTGAGCCTACCCTTGTCTAAAGTCATTCCTGATGCGGGCTGGAAACATGGCTTGTTTGTTGTTAACCCGCCATACGGCAAGCGGTTGGGCGATATCAAACAACTGCAATCGTTATACCAAGAAATTGGCGGCGTGTTAAAAGCGCGATTCGACCACTGGCAGGCGACTGTATTTACCGGCAATACCGATTTAGCCTTTCAAGTGGCTCTTAAATCGCACAAGTCTTATCAGTTATTTAATGGCGCCATTGCCTGCAAAGTTTTTAATTTTTCAGTCACCCCTGAACGTCACTTTGAAGGGCAGCAAGCCAGCCAGCAACAGTATATTGGCGACAGCCTGAAAAAAGCATTACTCCCTTCAACTGGTGATTGGAGCAAAGGGGCAACTATGTTTGCCAATCGTTTACGCAAGAACATCAAAAAACTAAAGTCGTGGGTGAATAAAAACAACGTCTACTGCTACCGCATTTACGATGCCGATTTACCTGAATATGCCGTTGCTATCGATATCTATGAAGGCGAACAACGCTGGGTTCACGTGCAAGAATACGAGGCACCAAAAACGATTGACGAAGAAAAATCCATACAGCGTTTGCGCGATGCCTTAGCCGTAATATCCGATGTGTTTGGCGTGTCACAGAATCAATTAGCTCTGAAAATTCGTCGCCGCCAAAAAGGCAGCACACAATACCAAAAGCAAGGCACCAACGGTGGGTTCCATATCATTCAAGAAGACAACGCTAAACTGCTTGTCAATTTCAAAGATTATTTAGATACTGGTTTGTTTTTAGATCACCGTCCTATTCGTCAATGGATTCATCGGCACGCAGGCGGCAAACAGTTCTTGAATTTATTCGCCTATACCGGCGCAGCGACCGTTCACGCGGCACTGGGCGGTGCAACCGCATCAATCACAGTGGACATGTCTAAAACGTATTTAGACTGGGCAAAAAACAACTTCGAGCTAAACGGGCTAAATTTAGATAAGCACCAACTCGTTAGAGCCAATTGTATGCAATGGTTGGACAGCGCCATAAAAGATGACAAAAAGTATGCGTTGATTTTTATAGATCCACCCACTTTTTCAAACTCTAAGTCCATGGACAGTATCTTCGATATACAGCGCGACCACGTCGAACTCATCAATAAGTCCGCACGACTGTTAACTAAAAAAGGGACTTTAATTTTCTCAACCAATTTCAGAAAATTCAAATTAAATGAAATCGCACTGACCAACCTCAACGTGAAAAATATCGGCAAGCAAAGCTTACCCAAAGATTTCGAACGCAAGCCGCGAATCCACTATTGCTGGGAACTGTCCATCAAAAAATAAAGCCCTTTCTTACGCCACCGATTATCGGTTTACCTCGCGCTTTAGTATTGAATATTCTTGGCTTGCCTGCCACCGACTACTAGCCTGGAAAGTGCATGAACTGATAGAAAGTAACCGACATATTGGCAGAATTGTTTTAACCATCTAAAAGCGCAACGACCTGTATAATCCACGTTTTAATCTCCACACAAGAAGAACTGTGATGAAGCTTGGCAACACATATCAGCTAGAAGTAATTAAAAAACTCGATTTCGGCTTCTTTTTAGACGCTAAAGAATTAGGCGAAGTTCTTTTGCCAAGCAAATACGCGCCCAACGATTTAAAAGTTGGCGCATTGATCTATGTTTTTCTGTATCTCGATTCACAAGACCGACCGATTGCCACCACGAAAACACCCAAGGCCAAGGTTGGGGAATTCGCCTATCTCAACGTTGTAGCATGCACACACGTTGGCGCATTTTTAGATTGGGGTTTGGAAAAAGACATCCTCGTTCCATTTGCCGAACAGCATCGCCAAATGGAAGTTGATAAGGCATACATTGTTTATCTTTATCTCGATAAAAATGATGGACGCATCGTTGCATCATCAAAGCTAGATAAGTTTCTTAATGATGAAAAACCTCACGACTTTACCCCGCAGCAGCAAGTAAACTTACTCATCGCCAGCAGCACTGATCTAGGCTTTAAAGCCATCATTAACAACAGCCATTGGGGAGTATTGTACAAAAACGATGTGTTTCAAGCACTCCGCTTTGGGCAATCTAAAAAAGGCTTTATCAAACGCATTAGAGCCGATGGAAAAATTGATTTGACCTTGCAAGGCGGTAAAGAAACCCGCGATAAATACAACAAAATAATCCTCAACTATTTAGAAAAAAACAATGGCTTTGCGCCCGTTCACGACAAAACAAGTCCAGAGATTATTTCCGACACTTTCGGCATGAGTAAAGCTGCTTTTAAAAGGGCTATTGGCGGCTTATACAAACAACGCATCATTACCATTTCTAAAGGCGGTATTCGTCTTGTGGAAAAGGAAGCCTTCACTTTAACCCATAAACAATAGACCATGAGCCAAAGTAAAAAATACAGCATTGAAATTTCTAAAGAAAAAAACAGATGGAAGACTGATATTGTTCGCCGTGCCAGTGCAAAAAAGAG
This sequence comes from Cycloclasticus sp. symbiont of Poecilosclerida sp. N, assembly GCA_002101205.1. Classification (GTDB taxonomy): domain Bacteria; phylum Pseudomonadota; class Gammaproteobacteria; order Methylococcales; family Cycloclasticaceae; genus Cycloclasticus. The sequence goes on from LWTM01000076.1 coordinate 168,259, forward strand.
CATCGTTAGCAAAACACAAGATGCTTTCAAAACCAAAAAAGAGGCCACCGCTTGGGCGGAAGAACAACTCGCTTTATTTCTTGCCAAACAAGACGAACAAAATAAACGCCGCGCTAAAAAGCGAGCCGAAGCAAACGCGTTGTGATTCACCGCAACTATGCTCCGCATCTCCCAACATATCTCCATTGCCGATAACGAAATAGAGATATACGCTATTCGAGCACAAGGAGCAGGCGGACAAAATGTAAACAAAGTATCTTCAGCCATTCACCTGCGATTTGATATTAACGCGTCATCGTTGCCTGATTTTTTCAAGCAACGCTTGCTTACCCGAAAAGATCAGCGCATTAATAAAGACGGCGTTATCATTCTCAAAGCGCAGCAATACCGCACACAAGAAAAAAACCGCATCGATGCTCTAGAGCGCCTAAGTTCTATTATAAAAAGCGCAACCATCGTACAAAAACCACGCCGTGCCACCAAACCCAGTAAGAATGCCAAGAAAAAAAGAATGGACAGCAAAACACAGCGTGGCAAACTAAAGCAACTACGCAATAAGAACTTAAACTAACCGGACGACAAAGGAGTACACCACCTAATTGCCCACGGTGCAATTCAGAATATGCCTACGTGTTTAGTCCCGCAATTTTATGGACTGGATTTTGTTTAAAATTACTTTCGTCTTACGCAAACAACTCAAGGTCTCTATTTATTATGGCTCGGCTCGAATGGCACTAATAACTGTCCGCTGGATGCTTGCTAGGTATGATTTTTGGGAGGGGTGTATTCAGCAGGTCTAATTATTTTCCCACCTGATAAAAGGTTGGTTTTTTCAGGGAAAAGAGAGCGTTCTAGGTGTCTGCGCTTTCCAAGTGGCTCCATATTTCTTACAGCGCCTATCTTTTTCTTTGAATTTGCCCAGAACAGGGATTATACGGGTAGATTTTAATGTTGCTAAATACATTTTATGCCTAAGAAAGGCATCGGGAAGCTAGGTAGCCTTAGCACTAAAATAGTAAATTTTTTCGATTGAAAAGTCTGGAGATGGTGCAAAATTTTGACAGAGAGCAGATAAATCTAACCACTTTAAATGATTTGAATTTAATGCTTTTATTGCATGCTATAGATTAAACCCATCAATGAAGAATATAAACCTTGCCATTTGTTTCCTTTTATCCTTAAATTAAAAAGCTCGCAAACCATAGCTTGCAGGCACCACTAGGATCTACCTAGTGAGATGAATCACACTGCATGTATTAGCAATTAATAGGGATTTGTCAAGATAAGCTGTTAATCGACTTAAACACCTAACGTTTGAGTTAACCTGCCTTTTTATACAGAGCAGAGCGGCGTATAAAAAGGCAGGATTGGACGGCTTGTTATACTATTGAAAGAACCTTTGGGCGGTTAAAACTTCATCATGCTTTAACTAAGGCAAGAGACCTATGGATAAAGCGTAACAAAGCCATGGCTCGACTCATTGCCATGAGTCATAACCTTAAGACTGGAATGTATATTTTTAAAAAAATATAAACCGGGAGTTAGGATGAATATTATGGATTATGCAAGGGTCTCAATCTACGCAAAAAAGGCGTTGATTAACGAGAAGTGCTCGGGTTGCAGGCTCTGGGTTGAACGCAAGCGATGCGCTCTTGACTTTGGTGCTAAGGCCCTTTATTTGTGGTAAATGTTTTGAACTTAGCGAAGGGCTTGAAATGCTAAAGACACCCTTGTTAGTTAAAGTCTTTGACCTTGACCGTCGTCATTAAGCTCCCTCGCGCGCTTTATTTCGGAGGGTATGTCGCCAGGCATTACTCCGCGGTCGTAGAGGACTAGCTCAAGGTCGCCCACTTTCTCGAGTAAGCACTCATTTTTCTCGAGTAAGCACCCACTCTGTTTTTCAAGCGACTTGATTGTTTCAGCCTGCTCCTTCGATTTATTGAGCGCATTCTGCATAGAACCCCGTAGCTTAGTGTAAGTTTCAGCGATTACCTGCTGCCTGTGGATGAAATCTGTGACCTTGTCCGCCTTGAATACGCGCACAAGTGCAGTCTTTTTCCGGCCCATGGTGGTCTTTCCCACGACGATTTCGGCATTCACCGGCTTGAGCTGTAGCGGGCTGACTTTCATTTTGGCCCTGAGATTCTTCTCTGTGGCTTCGAGACTCGCCACTGTGGTGGTGTGATTATTTATGTCGTCCTCGAGCCTCGCCACTGTGGCCCTGTGATTATTTATCGCGCCCGCAAGTTCACGGGGGAGGTCTTCGTGTAGTTGCTTCACCGAGCGATGTATGTGCGCACGGTCAGGTTCGCCTGCGGCCATCCTTTTTGCCTTGCTTATCCCTCGGGTGATACCAAGATAAGCGGTGGCGTCTCCCGCTATATCCTGAAGTTCGCTGTAATTGACCCGCTCTTTGCTGTTCGGACAGCCATTGCGGTTCACGGCAGGCATCTGGAAGTGCGCGTGTATAGCAGACTCATCTCTATGGACGACGAGTCCTGTCAGCGTGTTGTTGAATTTCTTTGCGATACTCTCCGACACGGACTGGAACATCTTGTCTTGTTCCTGAGGGGTCAGCCGATTTATCGTCGCTTGCGCCTGGTACCCAAATGTAATAATGCCGTTAGTGGCAACGTAGGCATTTGACCTGATGCGACGGGTTGCGTTAGTGCGACGAATTTCACACAGCCCCTTGATTTCGCTGCCGGTGAATGGGGCAATGATAATGCTATTAGCATAGCTCAGATTAGCATCGATGTAAGACGGCTGTTTACCTTCTCGCAGGTCGTGTTTTCTTTGGCCACTGGCGGCTGATTTAGCCGAACCTTTAATTCGGACGCTGATTGTTTTACTCATGCTACTAGTATAGCACGGTTTGCAAATTTTTCAAGTTAATACAAAACCTACTAGCCGTAACTTTATCAAGTCATAGGTTTTGCGGAGCCAAAGAACCTTAAGAAGGCGCTCTAAGCAGGGTCTCAATGAAGCGCAAGTAGGCCGCCGGCGCAAACAATAAATCATGGTTTTCATTCGACATTGATCGTCCAACATGCGTCGATGAAATAACCGACGATAGGAACCTTTCGAGCCAACGCTCCTAATTCAAAACAAACGCAATAGCCACACTCACACCCATGCGTTATATGCACTTGAGACAGCCGTGTATCTGAACGAGGACTCAAGTCAAAAAGCAATCAGGTTTGCGGCGGCAGTCGATACAGCGTTTTCGAGAGTAATCGAAGCCGGCTCTAACTACGTCGGTTTTATCACCAACAATTCATTTAGCGAACACTGTTAGACTTACGTTGTAGGCGGCAGCTACGACCCCGCCGAGCTTTCTGACTACGTTAACCTAGCGGGGGACAGGCGTAAGTCGCTCGATAACGTCGGGTCTGGGCGCAATTGCAATTTGTTTGACTCGCTTCACCTGTTCGCGCATTGATCTGTCGATAGCTAACGGCAAGGAAGCCTCGATTGATGGCCTAATTACGCCCTTAGAGCCTTTCAGAGCGACAATAACTAATTTCTAAGCCCCTTGCCTCACTAGAGGCAAAAAGGCGGTTAATGAGCTTTTGTAGCACTAAAACGAAGTGTATCACTTACCACAGGTCAAAGTGACGGCTAAGAGTGTCGGAGCAGGGTTTTGGCGTTTATACACTGGTAGCGGCAACAAATTCAAAAGCGACCTGAGTCAGAATATGAATCTCGATATTCAAGAAAACCAGGTGTTTCAGCAACAATCACAAACAAGTATCACACAGAGCGCGTTGCAAGCAATAACACATGCGATAATATTCTATCAGCGCAGGCAGGCGTTAGCGTCATCTATGCTTGAGATATTGCGTAACCTTAGTCCTTTTCACTAAATTTAGCTCATTGCCAGCATCATCGATAAAGACCGCCAGATTGCAAACCTCAGCACGTCCTTCAAACCAATCATGTGGCGAACCATCTATCTGTATTAGTTTACCTCGTTGCCTGCACCGAGGCCATGATTGATGCACTGCTCCCTTTTTGACCTGCTTGTTTTTCCAGGCATCTGCACCCATCATCCATTAACGGAAAGTCCCGACTGAAAAACAAAGACGGTGTGCTTTTGTTAGCTTTTCATGCGCAAAGGTTTGGCCAAAGTCTGAGTAATGTTACGTGATTAAACCCAGTGCCTTGGTTTTAGTGGTGGCTGGGGTTTTGTTGTTTGAAGGGCATCCCAATGCTTTGATGCTAACCCTTTTACGGCTTCGGCATGAAGTTGCTCTATCAGCCGTCTCACTTGACGAGTGCTTAGGTCAAGGTGCTTGGCTACTTTAGTTTGGCTGATATGCTTTTTAGACAGCAGTAGTCGATCTATTTCTTTGTGGCTCATAGTAATCATCCGAGTTAATTGTTCTCTAGTCAAAAGCGGACATTTTAACTTTGGAGAAACCGGAGGTTATTACTTTAGGCTTATAGCAGGGTGGGACTTTAACTTGGTTAAACGCAAAAATTAGGTTATCCTGTTGCGCAAAATAACAACGCTGATTTTCACTATGAAAAAAACATCGCAACACGGAGAGTGGTCATCAAGGCTGGCCTTTGTTTTAGCCGCATCGGGGTCTGCAGTCGGTCTAGGGAATATTTGGAAGTTCCCCTATATTACTGGCGAAAATGGTGGTGGTGCGTTTGTTTTGGTGTACCTAGTTTGCATTTTAGTGATTGGTATTCCCATTATGATGGCCGAAATAATGTTAGGCCGACGGGGCAGGCAAAGCCCAGTTAATACCATGCGTGATTTGGCAAAAGAGGCGGGCGGTAGTCGCTTTTGGTCTTTGCTGGGTTGGCTAGGTGTTGTTGCTGGTTTTCTAATTTTATCTTATTATAGTGTGATTGCTGGCTGGGCAATGGCTTATGTCGTGCGTGTTGGTTCTGGCGTTTTTGATGGAGTAACGGCAGACGGCGTAAGCAGTATTTTTGGGCAATTCGTAGCCGATCCGGAAAAGCTGCTTGCATGGCATAGCTTGTTTATGATTTTGACCATGCTAGTGGTTGCCCGTGGTGTGAAAGGGCTTGAGAGAACGGTTAAGTTTTTAATGCCCGCATTGCTCATGATTTTAATTTTACTCGTCGTTTATGCAATGGACCAAGGCTCGTTTCAGCAAGCAGTATCGTTTTTATTCGAAGCAGATTTTAGCAAAATAACCAGTGATGGTATTTTAACGGCAATGGGTCATGCGTTCTTCACACTAAGTTTAGGCATGGGTGCGATCATGGTTTATGGGGCGTATTTACCGTCTAACATATCAATTGGCTCCACAACGGTGATTATTGCACTGGCAGATACAGCAGTAGCATTGCTTGCAGGCCTTGCTATTTTCCCCATTGTTTTTGCGAACGGTTTGGAGCCAGGTAGTGGACCGGGGCTTATTTTTCAAACATTGCCGATTGCATTTGGGCATATGGCGTTTGGTTCTATTTTCGGAACGTTGTTTTTCGTATTGTTGTTTTTTGCTGCTTGGACATCCTCTATTTCTTTGATTGAGCCTGCGGTGGCATGGCTGGTTGAAAATAAAAACATGAGCCGTATGCGCGCCTGTATTTGGTCTGGCTTGGTGACTTGGTTTGTTGGAATAGGCACTGTTTTGTCGTTTAATATTGCTGCAGATTTAACCTTATTCGGCAAAACATTTTTTGATATTCTTGACTATTTGACGGCGAATATCATGTTGCCACTATGCGGCATATGTATTGCAATATTTGCAGGTTGGGTTATGAGTAAAGAAGCGACAAGCGATGAATTGAACCTTAAATCTCCGTTGCTGCATACAAGCTGGTTATTTTTAGTGAAATTTGTTTGTCCATTAGCTGTAGTGATTGTATTCTTAAAAGCGATTAGTGTGATTTAACACGATGCATAAGATTGAGCGCAGCGCGTTAATTAGGCATTGCGCTACGGATATGTTTAACCTGGTGAACGATGTGGCATCGTACCCAAAGTTTTTAAAGTGGTGCCGCAGTAGCAAGGTTATCACGTCCTCAAGTGATCAAATGACAGCAGAACTGGAAATCGCGTGGAAAGTGTTACATAAGGTTTTCAGCACTAAAAACCGCTTGGTTGATGGCGAAAGTATTCAGATGGAGTTGTTAGATGGGCCGTTCGAATCAATGCATGGCGAGTGGTATTTTAAGCAGCTTCGTGATGGTGCCTGTAAAATAACAATGAAAATAGAGTTTGAATTCAAAAACTCTGTGAGCAACTTTGTGTTCTCAGCTATTTTCAGCCAAATATGCGGGTCATTGATGGGATCTTTTGTTAAACGAGCAGATGATATTTATGGGCAAAGTTGAGGTCGCTTATGCGACACCCAAAAAACAGTTGATTTTAGCCGTGCCTTTTCAGAGCGAATTAACGGCAGAGCAGGCAATAATGGAATCGAATATTTTGCAGATATTTCCAGAAATAGATCTATCAACGAGTTCGGTTGGCATATTCAGTAAGCCTTGTAAATTAGACACGCCATTAAGAGAGGGTGACCGTGTGGAAATATACCGCCCGTTAATAGCAGACCCTAAAGAAGTTAGACGTCAGCGAGCTGAAGCGGGGAAAGTGACTAAGAAAGGTGCGCGCTCAGCTAACAACTGATACAACTTGTAATGCCATGAAAATAGATTATATTGATGTTATGAATTGTAATGATGGCATATCTGCTTCAACTATCGCGTCAACACAGCTGCCGATATATTCATTTGTATCGCAAGGTATTCCCCTGCCTATGCTTCTTGGGCGGGCACTGCGAAGCTAATGATGAGTCCTGGCGAGGTGAAACGCGACCACCTAATTTGAGTCAATATGTCATAAAAGTTATGACGCGCGAGTATAGAAATGAGCAAAGAAAAATTAATAATTTTTGATACAACCTTGCGTGATGGCGAGCAAAGCCCCGGCGCGTCAATGACGGCTGAGGAAAAACTACGTATTGCCAAAGCGTTAGAAAAAATGAAGGTTGATATTATTGAAGCAGGTTTCCCTATTTCTAGTGAAGGAGATTTTGTAGCGGTTCAAGGCATTGCAAGGGCTGTAAAAGACAGTGTTGTTTGTGGTTTAGCACGTGCGACCGTGTTAGATATTAAGAGAGCGGGTGATGCACTTAAAGATGCAAATGCATCGCGTATTCATACGTTTCTTGCGACTTCTCCCTTGCATATGCGCGAGAAATTAAAAATGACGCCAGATCAGGTGTATGACCAGGCTATTAAGGCTGTAAAGCTTGCGAGAAATTTCACGGATAACGTTGAGTTTTCTCCAGAAGATGCAGGGCGTTCAGACCTTGATTTTTTGTGTCGGGTGATTGAGGCGGTGATTGAGGCGGGCGCAACAACCATAAACATCCCAGACACCGTAGGCTATAACTTGCCTCAGCAATATGGTGAGACCATCGCCCAGTTAATTAGAAGAGTTCCTAATTCCGACAAAGCAGTTTTCTCTACGCATTGTCATAATGATTTGGGCTTGGCTGTTGCAAACTCTTTGGCAGGTGTTATGAATGGTGCAAGGCAGGTGGAATGCTCGATTAACGGCCTAGGTGAAAGAGCCGGTAACGCTGCGTTAGAAGAAATTGTGATGGCGGTACGCACGAGGCAGGATATATTGCCTTGTGATGTTGATTTGGATGCGACTCAAATAATGACGTGTTCGCGCTTGGTTTCTGGCATAACCGGTTTTCCCGTGCAGCCCAATAAAGCTATTGTGGGTGCGAATGCCTTTGCGCACGAGTCTGGAATCCATCAAGATGGCGTATTGAAATCGCGGGAAACTTACGAGATTATGCGCGCCGAAGACGTGGGTTTGAGCTCTAATAAATTAGTGCTTGGTAAGTTGTCCGGTCGTAGAGCATTTAAAGATCGCCTAGAAACGTTGAACATTAGTATTGATAGCGAAGAAGAGCTCAATAATGCATTTAAAGAGTTTAAGAGTTTGGCCGATAAGAAATCTGAAATTTTCGATGAAGATATTCATGCGTTGGTCTCTAATTTCAAAATGGAAGCAACCTTTGCAGAGGCAATTAAGTTAATCTCGGTTAAGGCTTGTTTTGAAACAGGCGAAGTGCCACAGGCAAGTGTTACGTTACTTTTTGAGGAGAATGAACAGTCTGCAGAATCGGAAGGTGGTGGCTTAGTTGACGCGACGTTTAAAGCCATTGAAAAGATTGTTTCAAGCGATGCCGACTTGCAACTCTATTCGGTCAGCAATGTGACAAAAGGAACAGACTCATTGGGTGAGGTCGGTGTCAGGCTTGAAAAAGCGGGTCGAATTGTTAATGGGCAAGGATCGGATACGGATATTATTATTGCATCAGCAAAAGCCTATATCAACGCGCTTAACCGTTTGTTGAATCCAGGTGCACGCGTTCACCCGCAAGTGTATAGCGGAATTTAAGTTCTTATTCGTCCGAAGAGAGAGCCTCGTATTGCACTGTAGGCATAAGTTTTACCCATAGGCACTACACACCGGAACGATACTTTTTTAGTCGCTATCGCGAAAGTAAGGATGAGTCCCCAGCCATAAATGTAAGTAGGCGCGAATTTATTCGCATTCGCTTACTTTAATATTTTTCGTCGTACTCAATGCCAAGGCTGTGCAGTATCTCCTCCAAGATGCCTTTTTCTTTTTCTTTTTGTTTAGGCACGTCAACAACCGTTGTGTTGATTGTCATAGGTTTGGATTCATTGCTAGGTCTGAAATCTCCTTTAAGGCTGACGAGCTGTCCATCAACAAAAATAATGGTGGCTCGCTTTTTGGTATCTTGTTTGCCCGATTTTTTTAAATCGTAAAAATAGTCCCAACGATTTTTGTGAAACGGATCAATTAATAAAGGTGTGCCTAATATAAATTTAACCTGCTTTTTGTCCATACCTGGGCGTAACTGGTTAATCATCTCTTGGCTAACAAGGTTACCTTGTTTAACATCAATCTTATAAATACCAAATAGGTTGTCAGCTGTTTCTAGCACTTTACCGTCTAGGGCTTTAGGCGTAGAGCAGGCAGTTAAAATGAGGGCGGTTATTAAAAGGAGAAACTTTCGCATTTGGAGCCATGTATGTGATTATTAGCTTGTCATAGTACATTAACATACTATTTAATTCACCCTAAATTGAGGTTTCAAAATATTTAGATAGGGCTTGATCAGCATTTTAAAAGTACCTATAAGCTTTTTTAAGCCTCATTTTTAACCGATGCAGCGAATATGGCAAAGAGATTGAGCCAAAAATCTGTTCCTCTGCGTCTTACCTTCGGCAATCAGTGCTTAACTGAGTTATTTTGCTACCAATACGTTATTTTTTCTCGGCTTTGGGTTAAATAGGTGGTGGTTAAAGCTCCTTCAGTGCAACAAGCACGGGCCCCAGTAATGTTCGATGTCCCCCCCTGAGTTTTACAAATGGTTGCCGTTCTGTTTAGACCACTTTTGCCACCATCTAAATAGAGTCGCCAGCGCACGGCCACAGAGCGATGTTGCGCCAACTGTTCTGGTAATAAGTGACTGATTAAGGCAAACAAGTTAAAAGAAAGTGAACTGAGCTTTATTTTTGTAATCCACAATTATGAGCTAATCGGTCTAAAAAGCAGAGTAATTGACGAAAAACATGGGGAGCCTAATGAATATGGGTAAAGTTGTTTGTTACACCGCCGGCGCAGGCACTGTCAGCGCTAGCACCTCCGGCACATGTACCGCCAGCACGCGTGCTGCCTGCGCCGGCGGTGTAAGTACAAGCGTAGCGGGTGCTGTAAGTACAAGCGTAGCGGGTGCTGTAAGTACAAGCGTAGCGGGTGCTGTAAGTACAAGCGTAGCGGGTGCTGCAAGTACACGTGTTGAGGCCTCATGACACCAATACAGAAAAGACAGGAATTACTAAAGGCGGCTTAGAACCCCTACAGTTTTAATTGACCATTACAGTAGCTAGCGTCGCCAGTTTTGTTAAAGGTGACTATTTTAAATTGCTACGCGAATGGTTACTTATTTTCGAGTAAAAACGTATTTTTCAGACGTACATAATTTTGCGCTGAGTATTTTAAAAATTGCGCTTCTTTATCGTTAATTGGGCGTGCTTTTTTCACGGGCGAACCCACGTATAAAAAGCCGCTGTCTAGCGTTTTCCCAGGTGGCACAAGGCTACCAGCGCCAATCATAACGCCATCGTTCACCACCGCGCCGTCCATCACAATTGTGCCCATACCAATTAAGCAGCCATTGCCAATGGTGCAGCCGTGCAAGATTACGTTATGTCCCACGGTAACATCGCTACCAATAATAAGCGGAAAACCGCCAGGGTTGAAATCACTAGCGTGGGTGACGTGTAAAATGCTGCCATCTTGAATGTTAGAACATGCGCCAATAGTAATGTAGTGTATGTCGCCACGCACAACAGCCAAGGGCCAAACGGAGGTATCTTCGGCTAGCGTGACGTTACCAATAACAACAGCACTTTTATGAATAAACGTAGAGGCGTGAACGGAAGGTGTTCGAGCGTCAAATGTTTCAGTGGACATGGGTATTCCTGTTTTAGTCGGTGATTTTAATGTGAGTGTATCAGTATTTAACGCGGTTGGTTTCTGTTGTGGCTCAATGGTTGAAATCGTGCGAGGATAGTCTTTTTTTAGAAGCAAAAAAGCCATGACAAATCCCTTATTAGAAAAATTTGAATTACCTTGTTTTAGTGCGATCAAGGCGGAGGATATAGAGCCAGCTATTAGCCATATTTTGGATAAAAGTAAGCAAGAAATCACCGCGTTATTGGATAACCAAACAGCTTACAGTTGGGACAACTTAGTTTATCCAATGGAAATAATAGACGATTATTTAAGTCGTGTTTGGTCGCCTGTCAGTCACCTTAACTCCGTGATGAATAATGATGCTTGGCGTGAAGCGTATTCAAATTGCTTGCCGAAACTCAGTGAATATTCAACTGAGGTAGGGCAAAACAAGGGGCTGTATTTGGCTTATAAATCAATAAAGCAAGGAGCGGAGTTTTCCCAATTAGAGCCAGCGCAGAAAAAAATCATTGATAACGCTCTGCGTGATTTTGAATTATCTGGTGTGGCACTGGCAGATGATAAAAAGCAACGTTATATGGATATTTCCCAAGAGCTTTCCACTTTAAGCAATCGGTTTGAAGAAAATGTGATGGATGCGACGAATGCGTGGAGTAAGCACATTGTCGATAAAAAACAGTTGAGCGGTTTGCCTGAGTCGGCGATGGATTTATTGCGTCAAACAGCACGCCAAAAAGATAAAGACGGTTGGCTGCTAACGCTAGAATTCCCTTGCTATATGGCGATTATGACGCACGCAGACAACCGTAAATTACGACATGAAATACACAAGGCTTTTACCACTAAAGCATCAGATCAAAGCGATGCTAATAGTGATTGGGATAACACCGCTATTATGGCGGAAATTGTTCGTTTGCGGCATGAAAAAGCACAGCTACTCGGCTTTGATAGTTATGCGGATTTATCTTTGGCAACTAAAATGGCGGATAGCCCAGCCGATATACTGGAGTTTTTAACTCAGCTCAGCGATAAGTCGATTGCGATGGCAAAGCAAGACGTTGCCGCGCTCACAAGCTTTGCTAACAGTAAAGGGCATGGGGGTGAATTAGAATCATGGGATATGGGTTATTACGCTGAAAAATTACGTGAAGAAAATTATCAGTTTTCTCAAGAACAGGTGAAACCTTATTTTCCTGCAAACCGTGTTTTATCTGGCATGTTTAACGTCGTGCAGCGACTTTATGGTATCCAAATAACGGAGGTAACCGATGTTGATACATGGCATAAGGACGTTCAGTTTTTTGAGATAAGCGATGATAGCGGCGAGAAACGCGGACGTTTTTATATCGATTTGTATGCGCGTCCACACAAACGTGGCGGCGCGTGGATGGATGAGTGCGTTACGCGTTTCAAAAAAACCGAGGGTGTGCAATCGCCAGTGGCGTACTTAACATGTAATTTCACGCCACCTATTGGCAACGATCCTGCATTATTAACGCATGGCGAAGTGGAAACGCTGTTTCATGAATTTGGGCACGGTTTGCATCATATGCTGACAAAGGTTGATTACCTGAGTGTGTCGGGTATTCATGGTGTGGAATGGGACGCAGTTGAATTACCGAGCCAATTTATGGAAAACTGGTGTTGGCAACCGGAGGTGATGGCGTTAATTTCTGGGCATTACAAAACAGGTGAAAAACTGCCCGAGGCCATGTTTCAGAAAATGCTGGCGTCGAAAAACTTTCAGGCGGGTATGCAGATGGCTCGGCAAGTCGAGTTCGCGCTCTTTGATTTCCGCATTCATTTGGAATATGACGCGACGAAAAGCACGCAAATTTACGATATTTTAGACGAGGTAAGAAGCGAGGTCAGTGTCGTAAAAACGGCCCGTTTCAATCGTTTCCCAAACAGCTTTTCGCATATTTTTGCTGGCAGTTATGGGGCAGGTTATTACAGCTATAAGTGGGCAGAAGTTTTATCCAGTGATGCGTTTTCGTTGTTCGAAGAAAAAGGCGTATTTGATGAGCAAACAGGCAGGTCTTTTTTAAATAATATTTTAGAAAAAGGCGGAAGTGATGATGCGTTAGCATTATTTACTGCATTTAGAGGTCGTAAGCCCAGTATTGATGCTTTGCTGAAGCACACCGGAATAATGCTATAACTAAAGAGCATATAAAAAAGCAAAAAACACAAAAAATAGTCTGGGAACGGCGGCTAAAAGGTTTTATTCTAAGCGGCTGGGATGTATAGTTTTGAGACTAGAAAAATAATATTTACAAACCGAAACGTAACACAGGAGATCTAATCATGTCAGATAAACATCATCAAATCCTAGTTATAGGCGCCGGTGCTGCGGGTGTAACCGTTGCTGCTAGTTTGAAACGGCACTCCAATGGCAGGCAGCTTGATATTGCTATTGTTGATCCCGCAAAGAATCATTACTATCAACCAGCGTTCACCTTGGTGGGTGGTGGTTGTTACAGTCTTGAAAAAACACGCCGCTCGGTTAACAGTCTAATTCCAAAAGGTGTGACGCTAATTAAACAAGCGGCACGTGGAATTGACCCAGAAAATAATTCTGTTGAATTAGATAATGGTAATAAGGTCACTTATGACTACTTGGTGGTATGCCCAGGCCTTGTGCTGGATTGGGATGCGATTGAAGGATTGAAAGAAACAATCGGTAAGAACGGCGTTTGTACAAACTATTCGGCTGATTATGTTGAATATACATGGGAGTGCATCCAAGGTCTGAAAGCAGGTGCTAAAGCATTCTTCACGCAAGCGCCTTTACCGTTTAAATGTCCTGGCGCACCACAAAAAATTGCTTACTTAGCGGCAGATAGCCTGCGTAAGAAAGGCATTTTAGCGCAATGTGAAGTTCACTTTACCAATCCAGGTCCCGGTATGTTTGGCGTACCGTATTTCGCAAAAGCTTTAGTTAAGGTAGCTGATGGATACGGCATTCATAAAGATTTATTGCACAAGCTGATTAAAGTGGATGGCGAAGCTAAAAAAGCCACATTTGAAGTGGTTGCTGGCGATAATAAAGGTGAAATTAAAGAGCTTGATTTCGACATGATTCATGTTACGCCACACCAGAAAACACCGGCGTTTTTACACGGTTGTGCCGTATCAAATGATGCGGGTTATGTGGATGTTGATGAAGCAACCATGCAGCATGTTAAGTACTCGAATGTATTTGGCTTAGGCGATGCCTGTTCAACACCAAACTCTAAAACGGCTGCGGCTGTGCGTAAGCAAGCCCCCGTTGTTGTAGAAAACATTAAAAACCTAATGGACGGCAAACCCTTAAGCGCTGAATATAATGGTTACGGCTCGTGCCCATTAACAACAGCGTATGGCAAAGTGATGATGGCAGAGTTTGTTTATGGCGGCAAAGTAACGCCAACGTTGCCGATCCTTGCAAAACCAAACGAAGAGTCCAGCATGATGTGGCATATCAAAACAATGGGCCTACCACTTCTGTATTGGGAGTTCATGTTGAAAGGATACGAAAAATTTCTTGAACCACAAATGGATTATGATACCGGCGAATAAGCGGTATTATGTAGCAGTTACATCTAAATCTATTTTAAGCTTGTCTTACTATATAGAGACGTCTCAGCATAACGACTGTGCTTGACAATACGGCGCGGCTTAAGACGCCTACTTTTGGTGTCTTAGGCACTCGCTACGTTATGCTGAGGCCTCTGTGAGAAATTAAAAAAGGCGTTCCTTTGAACGCCTTTTTTAATGCTGAAAAGTAAAAGGAGCCGTTATTTAACAGTCTTGATATAAAAAAACTGAATATCCCCGTCACGCTCATGTAATAACATTTCATGTGCTGATTTATCAATAAACACACCAACATCAAGGTGAGCGGCTGGGTCGGTCGCGATCATTCGAATAATGTCACCCGTATTCGTGTTGGCTAAAACCTGTTTTAACTTCAGCAAAGGTAAGGGGCAATTTAGTCCTTGAGTATCAAGCGTAATATCGTGTTTCATATTTTAGGTTTTGTTTCAGTGTTACTTTATAATCTTATGAAAATGATTGGTTTAAAGTAAAAATGGAATATAAAGACTTACGTGATTTTATCTCAAAACTTGAGGCATTAGGCGAGTTAAAACGGGTTTATGAAGAAGTAGATCCAAACCTTGAGATGACAGAAATTTGCGATCGCGTACTGCGCCAAGAAGGCCCTGCTATTTTGTTTGAGAACCCCAAAGGTTATTCAACGCCAGTGCTGGCTAATTTATTTGGCACGTCAAAACGTGTTGCTTTAGGCATGGGGCAAGACAGTGTAGAGGCTCTGGCAGATGTAGGTGAAGTGCTTGCGGCATTAAAAGAACCGGAGCCGCCGGCGGGTATGAAAGACGCATGGGAAAAACTGCCGATTTATAAGCAGGTGCTTAACATGGCGCCAAAAGTGGTAAAAAAGCCGGTATGTCAGCAGGTTGTCATTGAAGGCGAACATGTGAATTTAGCGGACTTTCCCATTCAAACTTGTTGGCCAGATGATGCGGGGCCGTTAATTACTTGGCCATTGGTTATCACAAAAGGGCCGCATGCAAAAAGACAAAACCTAGGCATTTACCGTCAGCAAGTGATAGGTCGCAATAAAGTCATTATGCGTTGGTTAGCACATAGAGGCGGTGCCTTAGATTTTAAAGCGTGGCAAGAAGAGCACCCCGGCGAACCTTTCCCGGTGGCCGTCGCTTTGGGCGCCGATCCAGCGACTATTTTAGCGGCAGTGACACCAGTGCCAGACCCGTTATCTGAATACGCCTTTGCCGGTTTATTACGTGGTTCAAAAACCGAAGTAAGTCCATGTTTAACGCATGATTTACAAGTGCCAGCGAGTGCGGAAATTGTGTTGGAAGGCTATTTGTATCCCGATGAAATGGCGGATGAAGGGCCCTTCGGTGACCATACCGGTTACTACAATGAAGTAGAAAGCTTCCCTGTTTTCACGATTGAGCGCATCACGCATCGTAAAGACCCTATTTACCATTCAACGTATACAGGTAAGCCGCCAGATGAGCCCGCTGTACTAGGTGTGTCGTTAAACGAAGTATTTGTGCCTATTTTAAAAAAGCAATTCCCTGAAATTGTAGATTTCTATTTGCCGCCTGAAGGCTGTTCCTACCGCATGGCTATCGTCAGCATTAAGAAACAATACCCGGGGCATGCAAAACGGATCATGTTCGGCATATGGTCATTTTTAAGGCAATTTATGTATACCAAGTTTGTCATTGTGACAGATGATGACGTGGATGTGCGAGATTGGGAGTCGGTGATTTGGGCGATAACTACTCGTGTAGACCCAGTACGAGATACTACATTAATAGAAAATACGCCTATAGATTACTTGGACTTCGCTTCGCCAGTATCGGGACTTGGGTCTAAAATGGGCTTGGATGCGACGAACAAATGGCAGGGAGAAACGACCCGCAAGTGGGGTAAGCCGATTGTTATGGACGAATCGGTTAAGTTAAAAATCGATGACGTGTGGGAAAAGCTAGGGCTTGATTAAAGTTTTTTCATGGGCTTTCGGGGTGCCCTCTAAAAGCAAGGGCCTTTTAAGTTGATAGCCTCAGTGTACTGAAAGACTAGTATCTGTGGCATTAACATTTAGTCGCTATTGCCAAGCCAGATAGCACCGCGCCTTGTTCATGGTTTGACGGCTGTTGACAAACAGGGAAACTTAAACCGACTTAACGTTTTTGTGAACGTGATCTGTGTTGCTGTCTAGATTTCGAACTCCTATGCTTTGAAGCAGGGTTTGGTTTGTAAACCTTCTTTGTTGCAGGTTTTAGAATTGGCAGGGTAGCGGCATCTATGCTTTTGTACGGTATTTTGTGAGAAATATATGCTTCAATATCTGGTAGTGAATAAGCGTATGTTTCACATGCAAAACTAATCGCAATGCCGCTAGCGCCAGAGCGGGCCGTTCTGCCAATTCGGTGAACGTAATCTTCTGCATCTTGCGGCAAGTCGAAATTAAAAACATGGCTAACGGCAGGAATATGTAGACCGCGGGCAGCTACATCAGTGGCAATTAGTAACGGTAACTTTCCTTCTTGGAATTGTTTTAAAATTGATTGGCGTTTATTTTGAGGCACATCGCCTGACAGAACAGCGCTTTCAAAATTGTTGCCTTCCAATATCCGTTTTAACTTCTCGGCGACGTGTTTGGTATTGATAAAAATGATGCTGCGCTCAGGTTTTTCTTCATTCAGTATTTGTACCAATAACGGCATTTTTTCTTTATCAGCGGGGTAGTACATCGACTCAGTAACCTGCTTGGCGGTGATTTTATCTGGCTCAATACGAACGATCACAGGGTTGTTCATGTGCTCATAGGCGAGCTCTGTTACTTTAAACGATAGGGTTGCTGAGAATAATAGATTTAACCGCTTTTCTGGCTCGGGAAGCCTACGTAACAAATAACGAATATCATTGATAAAGCCAAGGTCAAACATTCTATCTGCCTCGTCTAAAACGAGTACTTCTGCGTTCCGGAGATTAAATACTTTTTGTTTGAAAAAGTCGATTGTACGACCAGGTGTGCCAATGAGAATGTCCACACCATTTTCAAGCGTTTTACGCTGCTTTTCATAGTCTGTGCCACCGTAGGCAAGAGCAACACAAATATTGGTATGTTTGCCTATAATTTTTGCGTCATTGGCGATTTGTATGGCGAGCTCGCGAGTTGGTGCCAAAATAAGCGCCCGCACACCTGTTTTATTGTCGCTAGCCTTAGCACTACCTAACAGGGTTTGATAGGTGGCGAGTAAAAAGGCGATGGTCTTTCCTGTGCCTGTTTGTGCTTGTCCAGCAATATCTTTTCCCGTTAAACTCACCGGTAAAGTTTGTTCTTGAATGGGCGTGCAGTTTTTAAATCCAGCGTCATCTAGACCGTCGACCAACGGCTTAGCTAAGCCAATAGATGAAAATTTAGTATCAGTTAAGTGAGTGTCGGGCATAATTTTTTTGTTATTTTAGGAAAAATGAAGTGTATGATGTTAGTTGGAAGTTTAGCCATTCGTGATAAGCTATGCAGCGAACATCGTACTCTATTATGACGGTAATAGATGCATAGTATTATCCTAAAAAGGATATGCTTCGCTGAGTAGAGTTTTTGTTTTATTAACTTGGCTCTAACTATATGGAGAATAGATAGTGAGTGAAAATTTAGTTCATACCACCGACGACAACTTTGAACAGGACGTACTGACTGCTAGCCAGCCAGTATTGGTAGACTTTTGGGCGCCGTGGTGCGGCCCTTGTAAGATGATTGCCCCCATTCTTGATGAAATTGCTGATGAATATGCAGGCAAAATAAAGGTGGTTAAATTAGATATTGATGAGAACTCTGCGACTCCTAAACGTTTTGGTGTCCGTGGCATTCCGACTTTAATGATTTATAAAGCGGGTGAAGTTGAAGCAACTAAGGTGGGTGCGGTTACAAAATCGCAATTAGCAGCGTTTATTGATAGTAATATATAATAAAGCGTAAAGCTCTTTCCAGTAAAGGTGACAAGGTTCAAACACATCAAGGACACAAGGAATAAAAAATAGGTAGTCTCTGTGATAACACAATCGCACATAAAAGAGGCCTAGCCGAATTGAAGAAGATAACCTTGGATTGATTCGTGGAGTTGAGAAGTTTGACCCAGAAAAAGGGTTTAGACTCTCAATATACGCAACTTGTTGGATACGTCAAAACAATCGAAAGAGCCATTATGAATCAAGCAAGAACGATTCGGTGGCCGATGATGGTGCGATGGGATCAACTGATATTACTCAAGCAGAATAAACTCGTGATAATTTAGACCAATGGCTTACGTTGTTAAGTGACAAACAAAGGGAAGTAATTTCTCGACGTTTTGGCGTCCGAGGGCATCGTGTTTCAACCTTAGGGCAAGTTGTAGCTGAAATAGGTGTCACTTACGAACGCGCAAGGCAGATTCAAGTAGGGGCACTTAAATAGCTCAAGTCTATCGTAGAGAACGAAGGTTTTACCCGATCGTTTTTTTGCACTAAAGCGTAGGATAATCGTTTTATGCATTGACAGTTAAAATACAGGTAAGTACTGTACTGAGCTAGTCTATGAACAGTTTGAATGAATAATAACCATGCATGATTTTGCACGAATAAAACGTCTTCCACCTTATGTTTTTAATATTGTTAATGATTTAAAAGCTCAAGCACGCGCGGCAGGTGAAGATATTATTGATTTTGGTATGGGTAATCCAGACCAACCGACGCCCCAACATATCGTTGATAAACTAACCGAAGCGGCTCAACGTGGCGATACACATCGTTATTCTGTTTCGCGCGGCATTCCTCGGCTACGTAAAGCAATTTGTGGTTGGTACAAGTCAAAATATAATGTTGATTTAGATTTTGATTCTGAAGCCATTGTAACGATTGGTTCTAAGGAAGGTTTGGCGCATCTAGCATTGGCCACATTAGGCCCAGGTGATGCTGTTCTTGTACCTAATCCTGCTTACCCTGTCCACCCTTATGGTTTTGTCATTGCGGGCGCTGATATTCGGCACGTGCCAATCAGTCTAGGCGTGGATTTCTTTAGTGAGCTTGAAAAGGCAATAAAAACATCCTACCCAAAACCTAAAATGTTAGTGCTTAATTTCCCAAGTAATCCAACAACGCAGTGCGTTGATTTAGAGTTCTTTGAAAAAGTTATCAAAATGGCCAAAGAGCATGATATTTTGGTGGTTCATGACAACGCTTACGCGGAAATTGTTTTTGATGGCTATAAAGCACCCTCTATTTTGGAAGTGCCGGGTGCAAAGGATGTTGCGGTCGAATTTTACTCCTTGTCTAAGACGTACAATATGCCCGGTTGGCGTGTTGGTTTTATGTGTGGCAATAAAGAACTAGTCGGCGCGCTTGCGCGTATTAAATCGTATTTGGATTATGGTATGTTTACGCCGATTCAAGTGGCTGCTATCGCTGCCTTAGAAGGCCCTCAAGACTGTGTTGAGGAGGTCAAAGCCCGATATAAGGCGCGGCGCGACGTTCTTTGCGAGGGTTTAAGCGGCATTGGCTGGCCCGTTGATAAGCCCAAGGCGACGATGTTTGTTTGGGCGCGAATTCCTGAGCAATACAGGAAAATGGGTTCTTTAGAGTTTTCTAAAAAACTTTTGAAAGAAGCGAAAGTGGCTGTTTCACCGGGTATTGGTTTTGGTGCCTACGGTGATGAGTATGTGCGTTTTAGTTTGATTGAGAACAACCACCGAACGCGTCAAGCTGTTCGTGGCATTAAGCAAATGTTCCGGAACGATAACTGAGCTATTTGATACCGACTAATTTCTGTATAATTACGCCCTTACTTAAACCTTGGGGAATCCCGTGAACGTTGTAAAAGTTGGTCTGTTAGGTCTTGGTACTGTCGGTGGCGGAACAGTTAATGTTTTAGCAAAGAATAGCGAAGATATTTCACGCCGCACCGGTTGCCAAATAGTTGTGTCTAAAGCGAGCGTACGCGATCTTAGGCGCTCACGCATTTGTGAAACTGACGGCATTGAGCTAACAGCAAACCCGCAAGATATTATTGATGACGCTGAGATTCAAATTGTTGTTGAATTGATGGGTGGAGAAGAGCCCGCTAAAACACTTATTCTCGCCGCACTTAAGCAAGGAAAGCACGTTGTCACTGCAAATAAAGCACTTATCGCCAATCATGGTAATGAGTTGTTTGCTGAAGCCTCTAGAAACAACGTTGTACTCGCATACGAAGCAGCTATCGCGGGCGGTATTCCTATTGTTAAAGTCATGCGAGAGGGGCTAACCGCTAACCGCATTGAATGGTTAGCGGGCATCATTAACGGCACAGCTAACTTTATTTTGACCGAGATGCGCGATAAGGGCAGCGCGTTTGCTGATGTGCTTAAACAAGCGCAAGACTTAGGTTACGCAGAAGCGGATCCTAGGTACGACGTAGAAGGCATTGATGCGGCGCATAAGCTGTGTATACTGGCGTCATTAGCATTCGGGGTGTCGTTAAATTTCGAAAAAGTTTATACCGAAGGTATTTCGAAAATCACACCACTTGATGTGACTTATGCTGAAGAGCTTGGCTATCGCATCAAACATTTAGGCGTAGCAAGGAAAAATGCGACAGGTATAGAAATGCGTGTTCATCCAACGTTGATTCCTGAAAAGAGGCTTATTGCCAATGTTGACGGTGTTATGAACGCGGTCGTTGTTAAGGGCAACGCCGTTGGGCCGACTCTTTATTACGGCACTGGAGCCGGGGCTGAAGCTACGGCATCAGCTGTCATTGCAGATGTTATCGATATTTGCCGCCAACTGGAAAGTGCTAATATACTGCCTGCACTAGGTTTTTTAGATGAGCAGCTACAAGATTTAGAATCGCTATCGATAGAAGACGTTGAAACGGCTTTCTATTTACGCATTTCTGTTCAAGACACGACCGGTGTAATGGCGGCCATTACGTCTGCTTTAGCTAACAACAGCATCAGTATAGAAGCTATTTTACAAAAAGAAGTGGCGGAACAAGGCGCTAATACCGACGTTATTTTGTTAACAGATAGCGTTATTGAAAAATCAATGACTCAAGCGTTGCAAGATATTGAGGCGCTAGACTCAACTAATGGTTCGGTTATTCGCATTCGCGTTGAATCTTTACAATAGGAAAAACCATGGAAACAGGCAATCGTTATTTAGGACTTATTGATAAATTTAAAGCTGTGTTGCCGGTTTCAGATAGCACGCGTTTCATTAGCATAGGCGAGGGCAATACGCCGCTGATTCAGCTACAAAACATACCTAAGTTAATTGGCAAAAACGTCGATATTTACGTTAAATATGAAGGTTTAAACCCCACCGGCTCCTTCAAAGACCGCGGTATGACAATGGCGGTAACAAAAGCAGTAGAGGAGGGTAGTAAAGCGATTATTTGTGCTTCTACAGGTAATACATCAGCATCAGCTGCAGCGTATGCAGCGCGTGCTGGCATTAAGGCTTTTGTGTTGATTCCAGAAGGTAAAATTGCCTTAGGAAAACTAGCGCAAGCGATGATGCATGGCGCAGAAATAATTCAAATTAAGGGCAATTTTGACCACGGCATGCAGTTGGTTAAAGAAGTAGCCGAACATGCCCCGGTAACGATTGTTAATTCCATTAACCCGTATCGTATACAAGGACAAAAAACAGCCGCTTATGAAATTGTAGAGGCGCTAGGTAAAGTGCCTGATTATCACTGTTTACCGGTTGGTAATGCGGGCAATATTACCGCCTACTGGATGGGCTTCACTGAGATGGGTAAAACGTCAGGTCAACACCCCGTTATGATTGGTTACCAAGCAGCTGGCGCAGCGCCGTTTCTAAAAGGTAAAATGATTGATGACCCTGAAACAGTGGCAACGGCGATTCGTATCGGTCGTCCTCAGTCTTGGGATCAAGCATGGGCAGCACAAAAAGAATCAGGAGGTTGGTTTGATTTATTGAGCGATGAAGAAATTCTAGCTGCGCAAAAATTATTATCAGAAAAAGAAGGTATTTTCTGCGAGCCAGCTTCAGCGGCATCGGTTGGCGGCGTTATTCGTGACATTAGAAACGGTAAAATCTCAGAGGGAAGTACCATTACATGCACATTGACCGGGCATGGTCTCAAAGACCCTGATACAGCTATTTCTCAATGCGCAGCCAACCTGCAAGCCATTGATGCGTCTTTAGATGTCGTTAAAGCAGCCATACTCAATAAGCTTTAAACGAAAAGAACAGTCATGCGTACGAACACCATCAGTATCCAAACGCGCAAGTCGTCCGTTGAAGATAAACTGTCTCCAGATATACACCCCATTTTACGCCAAGTTTACCTCAACAGAGGTATATCAAGTGATGATCAGCTCGATCGGTCATTAGCGGGCTTACCATCGTACAAAAGCCTTAGTGGTATTGATAAGGCTGCTGACATCCTTCTCAATGCTATAAAGCGAGACAAAAGAATACTCATTGTTGCTGATTTTGACGCCGATGGCGCAACTAGTTGCGTGGTTGCTGTAAGAGGCTTACGCATGTTAGGTGCGCGGCATGTAGACTTCGTTGTTCCAGATCGTTTTAAGTTTGGTTATGGCCTAACGCCTGAAATAGTTGACGTTGCTTTGCGGAAAAAACCTGATTTAATTGTAACCGTTGATAATGGTATTTCCAGTATTGAAGGCGTGGCACATGCGGTATCAAAAGGCTGCCAAGTGATTGTTACCGACCACCATTTACCGCCAGTGCAATTACCCAATGCAGATGTGATTGTAAATCCGCAATTAAAAGAAGATGGTTTCCCCAGTAAAGCCTTAGCAGGGGTTGGTGTTATGTTTTACGTGCTAGTTGCATTACGGGCGAGGTGTAAGGAAGAAGGCGAATATGAAGGCACGTCAGTGCCTAATTTAGCGAGTTTACTCGATATTGTGGCTCTTGGTACGGTGGCTGATGTCGTGCCTTTAGATAATGTAAATAGGCGTTTAGTGCATCAAGGTTTACTGAGAATTCAGCAAGGCCAATGCGTTCCAGGGATTCACGCTTTATTACAACAAGCTAAACGCGAACCAGAAAGAATAGCGGCCAGTGATCTGGGTTTCTCAGTCGGACCACGCCTAAATGCTGCGGGGCGATTAGATAATATGGCGCTGGGTATTGAGTGCCTGCTAACAGACGATAAGGACAAAGCCTTGCGCATTGCAGAACAGCTCGATTTACTCAATCAAGAGCGTCGAGGTATTGAAGATGACATGAAGTTAGCAGCGTATAAAATACTAAAAGACCTGAAAAATAAAAAAGAGAATGATGACCGTTGGGGTATCTGCTTGTTTGATGAAACATGGCACCAAGGCGTTATTGGTATTTTAGCGTCTCGCATTAAAGATCGCTTTAACTTGCCCGTTATTGCTTTTGCCAGTGCATCAACCAGCGAAATAAAAGGTTCTGCACGTTCAATCGCCGGACTACATATACGTGATGTCTTAGATGATATTGCTTGTCAATACCCACAATTACTTAAAAAATTTGGGGGCCATGCAATGGCGGCAGGTTTAAGTATTGCGACGAAAGATTATGAGCAATTTGTTGAGGCTTTCAACGAAGCTGTGAAACAGCGCTTAAATCACCAGCGACCAGAAAATGTCTACCTTGTTGATGGTGAAATACCAGATCAAGACTTAAATATGGATTTAGCCGAGGCATTGAGACGCGGCGGACCTTGGGGTCAGCTTTTTCCAGAACCTAGTTTTACTGGTTCTTTTAGGGTACGAAAGGCGCGAATTGTTGGTCAAAAACACCTCAAATGGGAGCTTGAGACTCGAACAACTCAGCGACGAATAGATGCGATTTATTTCAACCCGGATGACCCTGAAGGCTTATTAGGTTTGTCAGAGGTATCTTTAGCGTATCAACTAGACATCAATGAGTATGGGGGGCGATCATCACTGCAACTGATGGTTAGACACCTGCATTGAGACCAGTTTCACAAGGATAATAAAATGGTTAATATTATAAGCCCCAGTGTTTTATATCAGCGAATCAAAACTACTGTTTGGTGTCATAGCTAAACGCTATGAGAAAGACCCCATTAAACTGACGAGTAATCTACCCTTTGGACAGAGGGGGCAAACCTTTGCCAATGACAGCGCACTCATCTTTGCATTACTAGACCGGGTCTTACATCAATCACATATCATTCAAATTAAAACAAACGGTTATCGCCTAAAAGAAAAGAAGCAAGCAGGCTTAATCAGCCCAATGAAATAAAATATAGTGGCTCACTTTTCAGTTGATGGAACGGATCAGTTTTCGGGCGGTGTTGACAGTAAATTTAGAGATGAATTTGAGACTAGATGTGAACAACTGAAGGCCTCATTATTTGTATTGCCTGCCTGCGACAAGGCGGGACGCCCCGAAAAGCCAAAATAAAAAGGTTGTGTGGAACGTGCTAAGGGTGCTAGCCATTATGAGCTCTATCCATTTCACGAGAGGACCTTAACGGCATCAGCACTTAACACTGAGCTAGAAAAGACCCCATGGTGTTATAACCACCATTGTCCTCACGATAGTTTGGATTTGATGACGCCGATGGCGTATTATCAACACATCGAAGAGGTAGCTTAAATGGTTCTAGATGTAGCGAACCCGATTCAACATGTATCATTAAAAGCTTATCCAGTATAATTATCGGCAATTAACATATATTTCGAAAAACGATGGCGAAACAAAGAAAAGCGGTCGTGCTGATTTCTGGCGGCTTGGACTCATTATTAGCAGCAAAGGTGATACTTGAGCAGGGCGTTCATGTTGAAGGGATTAACTTTTACACGGGTTTTTGTGTGGAGGGCCACACCCACGCGATTCGTAAAAAGCACAAGGCAAAGCCGAAGCGTAATAATGCGATTTGGAGTGCGGAACAGCTGGGAATAAAGCTGCATATCATTGATATTATTGAAGAATATAAAGACGTTTTAATTAACCCAAAACACGGCTACGGGGCGAATATGAACCCGTGCTTGGATTGTAAGGTGTTTATGGTCGGTAAGGCTAAAGAGTGGGCGGATAAAAACGGTTTTGATTTTATTATTACAGGTGAGGTAATTGGCCAACGTCCGATGTCGCAACGGCGTGAAACGATGCCGATTATTTCGCAAGAGTCGGGTGCGCACGATCGTTTATTGAGACCGCTATGCGCACAAAATTTACCAGAAACTTTGCCGGAACGAGAAGGTTGGGTGAATCGCGATGAGCTACATGGCTTTAGTGGGCGGACACGCAAGCCACAAATGGCGCTGGCGAAAAAATTTGGGTTTGAAGATTATGCGCAACCAGCGGGTGGCTGTTGTTTCTTAACAGATAAAGCCTACTCGGTGAAGTTGACAGATTTATGGGCATCGCGCGGTAAACGCGATTATGAAATAGACGATATTATGCTGTTGAAAGTGGGTCGCCACTTTAGGCCTAAGCCAAACTTTAAAATAATCGTTGCGCGTGAGGAAGGCGAAAACAACTTCCTGCAAGGCTATAAAAAACAATTTGTTACGATAAGAACAGTGAGCCACAAAGGGCCATTAACATTGTTAGACGGCACAGCGAACGGTGATGATTTAGAACTTGCTGCAAAAATTGTTGCGCGCTTTAGCCAAGGGCGTGACGCGGATGTAGTGGATGTTGAAGTAGCAGATAAAAACGGCGTGGCTAAAAGCATCAAAGTAAAACCCTTTACTGCAGATGAAATCCAACAAGCATGGCGTGTATGATTGAGTTAGATGCGCGGCGTTTAATGTGCCCTATGCCTGTGATTAAAACGCAAAATATCATCGAAACGATGCTATCTGGCGATAATGTGCGGGTAATATGTACCGATCCTGGCGTTATGCAAGACATCCCGGCTTGGTGCAGAATTAACGGACATACCGTGTTAAAAGCGGAAGAAATTGATTGCGAATTCATTTTAACAATAGAAGTTGGTGACGGTTAATTAAGAGATTATGGGGCTGTTGAATACAGAGTTACAGGCTAAAAAGAGAATCACGGTTATAGGCGCCGTAGTGAACCTTGTATTGTCTGCGGGGAAAATATCTTGCGGTTTGTTGGGGCAGTCACAAGCGCTTATTGCCGACGGATTTCATTCCTTATCTGATTTGTTAACGGATGCGTTGGTTTATTACGCCTCTCATCACGGTAGCCAAGACGCCGACGAAGAACACCCATACGGCCATGCAAGGTTCGAGACACTCGCAACGGTTGTTTTGGGGTCGGTATTGATTGCAGTAGCTGGGGTTATTATTTGGGATGCGGCGATGAGATTTTTTAATCCGCAAACACTGTCTTATGGTTGGTTTATTTTAGCGGTCGCTATTATTTCCATAGCCTCTAAAGAGGTGATGTACCACCTAACGATGACGACGGCTGAGGAAACTCAGTCCTCCTTATTAAAAGCAAACGCGTGGCACCATAGAAGTGATGCTATTTCTTCATTTATTGTTTTAATTGGCGTTGGCTTGGAAATGGCAGGCTATAAATATTTCGACTCTATTGCCGCACTGGTTGTAGGGTTCATGGTTGTGAAAATTGGTTTTGATCTAGTATTAAGCGCCAGTAAAGAGTTAGTAGATACAGCGTTAGATGCGGATACGGTTGGTCGAATTAAACGGGTTATTTTGGATGTAAAAGGGGTAAGAGAGCTGCACTTTTTACGTACTCGCAAGATGGGAGAACTGGCATTGGTTGATGTGCATATATTAGTTGCTCCAATGATCAGTGTTTCGGAAGGGCATTTGATTAGTGAAACGGTACGCTTATCGCTGGTTGAGAGGGTTGAAAATATAGGCGAAGTCATGGTTCATATTGATCCCGAGGATGATGAAGAAGTATCACCTAGTTTAGAACTACCGCTGAGAGAACAATTACTTGTGAAGCTTCATGATAGCTGGGATGGTTTGCCGCAAAAGGCGCAAATAAAGAACATTAATTTACATTACCTTGATGGTCATGTTGTTATAGAGGTTGAGTTGCCATTAGAGGTAGGTGATAGTCCACAGGCGTTACAAGAGCTTTCAAAAGCTTTTGCCAAAGCAGCATTAAAAGTAAACGAGGTTGTTAAGGCGAAGGTTTTATTTTCTTAGCGTCTTACAATTGAGACAGATAGATAGAGAAGAGACCACACCAGCTTGAACAACACCAACACGACTAATACAAGCGTAGCGAGTGCCGGCGGTACCATTATCGACCCATGATGGTGTGGGATTAGAAACACCAATGAGTTATTTTCAACAGCTCATGCAGGACGTCTGATTTGTCTCACAGGGACTGAACCAAGATAAGTGCTTGCAATCTCTGTCAAAAAACATATACTTAATCTCATACAGCATTTAGTTGCTGAGGATTAAATTTAAGGCTTACAGGAGACAAGGTATGAAATGGGAAACACCAACATACAAAGATTTACGTTTTGGTTTTGAAGTAACTATGTACATCTACAACCGATAGAGTAAAAATTTCCATTGAAAAGGGGTTCCGTTAGGAGCCCCTTTTTTATTTTAGCCATATTTAAAAAACTATATGCAAATTCGTGTTCTAGGTTCTGGTGCCGGCGGAGGCTTTCCTCAATGGAATTGTAGCTGTCCAAATTGTAAAGCCGTAAGAGAAGGTTCTATTAAAGCGTCTACTCGCAATCAATCATCCATTGCGGTATCTTCTGATGGCGAACATTGGGCGCTGTTTAATGCCTCGCCCGATGTGCGTGCACAATTAGAAGGATTCCCAGAGATTCATCCAAAAAACAAAGTGCGTGGCACAGGCATAGAAGCCATCGTTATGTTCGACTCACAAATTGACCATGCTACTGGCCTACTCATATTACGCGAAGGCAATCCGCTGACCGTATATTGTACCGAGATGGTGAAACAAGACCTCACTAGCGGTTTCCCCATATTCAATATTCTGGAACACTTTTGCGGTGTTGAAGATCACCCCATTCCGCTTAATGGTGACTCGTTTAGAATTCCAAATATAGATGACCTGGAATTCATCGCTCTACCGCTTAAAAGCAAAGCGCCGCCGTATTCACCGCATAGAAATGACCCGCACGAAGGTGACAACATCGGCATGATTATCCGTCAAATTTCGACCGGCAAAGAAACCTTCTACGCACCCGGTTTAGGTGTGATTGAACCGCACGTAAAAAATGCCATGACCGACGCTGATTGCGTTTTAGTAGATGGTACATTTTGGACTGATGATGAGCTAGCCTCTGTTGGCCGCCCATTACTCGCCAGAAAAATTGGTCATTTACCACAATCGGGTGAAGGCGGCATGATTGCGTTTTTAGACACGCTGAGTAAACCACGCAAAATTCTGATTCATATCAACAACACTAACCCCATTCTCAACGAAGAATCAAAAGAACGCGATATACTGACGCAACACGGCATAGAAGTGTCGTACGACAACATGAATATCGAGCTGTAAATATGACTCAACAAGCCCCTTGGTCGCTACAAAAATTTGAAACAAAGATTCGTGATATGGAGCGTTTTTACCATATCAACCACCCGTATCATGTAATGATGCATGAAGGTA
This sequence comes from Cycloclasticus sp. symbiont of Poecilosclerida sp. N, assembly GCA_002101205.1. GTDB lineage: Bacteria > Pseudomonadota > Gammaproteobacteria > Methylococcales > Cycloclasticaceae > Cycloclasticus. Next base: position 196,898 of record LWTM01000076.1, read on the forward strand.
CATTAAGCAAAAAACAAATTCGCGGTTGGGTGGCAAACCGTTTTTACTATCAAGTTAATATCCCATTAAAAGACGCCGCGATTATGGCAAACTGTCCCGACCGCGACACACGTGCTCAATGGGTACAACGTATTATTGACCACGATGGCGCGGCGGGGGAGACCGGCGGTATTGAGGCTTGGCTTCAACTCGGTGAAGCGGTTGGCTTAACACGCGAAGAGGTGTTGTCAGAAGAACACGTGTTGCCAGGTGTTCGTTTTGCGGTAGATGCTTACGTAAATTTTGCACGGCGTGTTACTTGGCAAGAAGCCGCAAGTTCGTCGTTAACCGAGTTATTTGCACCTAAAATTCACCAGCAACGCTTAGATAATTGGCCGGAGCATTACCCGTGGATAGATTTAAAAGGCTTAACGTATTTCCGAAACCGCCTGTCTGAGGCACGTCGCGATGTGGAGCATGGTTTACGCATCACGCTAGATTATTACAAAACGCGCGAGCAACAAGGAAAAATGCTCGGTATTTTAAAGTTCAAACTGGATATTTTATGGACCATGGCGGACGCGATGCATATGGCGTATGTACATGAAATGCCGCCTTATTTCACGGTAAAATCATGAGCCTACTTGACAGCAACAAAGCCATTCAGGTTTCGCCAACCTACCGCCTACAGTGGGAAGAAACACAAGACATGTTTGTTTTGCTCTACCCAGAAGGCCTTATTGAGTTGAACCAAAGTTCAGCAGAGATTTTACAAGTATGTGATGGTAAAAATAAGCTCAACGACATTGTGCGCACCTTAGAAGAAAAATTCTCAGTCACGGGCTTAGAAAACGACATCAATAACTTTTTAAACACCGCACTCGGTAATGGTTGGGTCACTCAAAGCGCCTAGCCCACCGCGCTGGCTACTGGCGGAGCTAACGTACTCCTGCCCATTGCAATGCCCATATTGCTCTAACCCGCTCGATTACGCCAAATTTAGCAACGAGCTAAACACCGATGAGTGGAAGCGCGTACTCAAACAATCACGTGAAATGGGTGCGGTGCAACTCGGTTTTTCCGGTGGCGAACCGCTAGTTAGAGAAGACCTCAGTGAACTCGTCAACTATTCACACGAGCTTGGTTATTACACCAATCTGATTACATCCGGCTACAACATGGACGAGGCTAAAATCCTCGAGTTAAAAGAAGTGGGGCTTGACCATATCCAAATCAGCCTGCAAGCCAGCTCAAAAGAATTGAACGACTACATCGCAGGCACAGAAAGTTTCGAACATAAAAAACTCGTCGCCAAACTGATTAAAAAACACGGCTACCCAATGGTTTTGTGCGTGGTATTGCACCGTGAAAACGTTCACCAAATGAAAGATATTTTGGAGATGGCGATTGAACTCGGTGCTGATTTTGTAGAACTGGCCAACACACAATATTACGGCTGGGCTCACCACAATCGTGACCAGCTTATGCCTACACAAGGACAATTGAAAGAAGCCGAAGCAATAGCCAAGCAATATCAGGTATCGCAAGAAGGCAAAATGAAAATTTATTACGTGATCCCCGATTATTTTGAAAATCGCCCAAAAGCCTGCATGAACGGTTGGGGTACCACCTTCCTAACCATCGCACCCGATGGCTTGGCGTTGCCATGCCACTTTGCACGCCAATTACCTAATTTTGAATGCCCAAGCATACGAGATCATTCAATCAGCGAAATATGGAACGAGTCCGATGCGTTTAACTACTTCCGTGGCGATAAATGGATGAAAGAGCCCTGCAGAAGCTGTCCAGAAAAAGACAAAGATTTTGGCGGCTGTCATTGCCAAGCATTTTTACTCACCGGAGACGCGACAAACGCCGACCCTGTATGCGACAAGTCACCTCAGCATCACCTGATAAGCGAGGCGGTTGAACGAGCTGCTCATGCACCAAAAGAACAACCGCTGGTTTTCAGGAACAGTAAAAATTCAAAAAGAATCGGTTAAAGCGTTTCCAAAAAATCGTCCGCCGCGCCCACTAAAGCATCAATCATTTCATCGCCGTGCGCTAAATGTGTTGAATTTGCTAGTGTTATAAATTGCGCTTTTGGTAAGACTTGAGCCAAGGTAAACGATGATTCTATTGGGCATATAAAATCTTTTCTGCCATGAATAATGGTGCACGGCAGTTTTAACAAACATGCCGTATTACTCAAGATTTTATTCTCATCTATAAAATAATTGTTCATCGCATAATGCGTTTCTATACGTGCTTGGGCAATCGCTGCTTCGGGCACATTGCCGTCTAGTTCGTTGGCATTAAAGTCATCACCTAACACCACCGCACCGCCCCACGCATCCCATTCACGGGCTGCTTCTTTGCGTACTGTCGAATCATCACTATTTAAATGTTGGTGATAAGTGGCTAATAAATTTTTATGTTCTGCGGTGGGCATGTGGTTTATAAAGCGTTGCCAAGCCTCTGGGAATAAACGACTTACGCCTTCTTTTAAAAACCAATCTACATCGCTTGAGCGTGCTAAAAACGTGCCGCGAAGGATTAAGCCCAAAGTTCGTTGAACGTATTTCTGTGCGTATAACAATGCCAAAGTTGCGCCCCAAGAGCCGCCAAATAATAACCATTTTTCAATGTTTAATTTTTGCCGAATAGCCTCCATATCCTGCAATAAATGTTGTGTTGTATTATTTTTTAAACCTCCCAACGGTTTTGAACGCCCCGCACCGCGCTGATCCATTAAAATAATGTGGTATTTCTCAGGGTTAAAAAAACAACGGTGATGGTCTTTGCAACTGGAACCCGGCCCACCATGTAAAAAAATAACAGGCACGCCATTGGGGTTGCCCACCTGTTCAAAATAAACATCGTGCCCATCGCCTGTTTCTAGCCATTCGTGGGCAAATGGGTCTATGTTTGGATATAACGTTTTAAAACTCATTGTGCAGCCTGTTTATAGTTTAAGTTAAACAGATGTGTTTTCGTTCCAAGGCCCATCTCCTTTGATATAGCCCAAGCAAATATTTTACCCGTCATAAGAAACGGCAACAAAGTAGCATGATAACAAATATCTGTTAGCTCTAATCTTAGAAAAACGATTCTTAAACAAATGGCATCACGAACGGACGAATATACTCATCATTTTTAGCTATCTGTTGAGAATGTCGTTATCAATGATCTAGCACCATCAATCTTTTCCTTTTAGGATGTTTCCTTAACGAAAACAGAATAATTATGCGACTTAATCGATTACGCTATACTAACGCTTTTTCGAACCACCTAAATCATGTTTGACTTTATCATTATTGGTGGCGGCATCATTGGCCTGCTCACTGCTAAAGAGCTGCAGCAAGCAGGTGCGAGTGTTGCTGTTGTCGAAAAAAATAGTCTTGGTCAACAAGCGACGTGGGCGGCAGGTGGGATTTTATCGCCGATGCGGCCTTGGCATTATTGCGACGCGGTTAATGCGATTAGCTCTATTAGCCAGTCTGTTTATCAACAACTATCTAACACGTTGTTTACCGAAACAGGTATAGATCCACAATGGGTTTTATCGGGCATGCTGGTGCTCAATGGTGATGATATGTCACCTGCTATTGATTGGTGCGAACAGCACAATGACTCGCATGAAATATTATCTACTGAACAACTTGCCATTCAGTTTGCACATTTAAGAACAATAGGTGAACCTACGCTACTACGCCCACAAGTTGCAACCATTCAACCGCATAAGTTGTTAGCTGCTTTAACTCACTATTTAACGAACAAAGGTGTGACGTTTTTTGATGTCGAGGCGAGTCATTTATTGAACACGGCGACCGCGGTATCTGCCGTTCAACTCGATAACAATACGGTTAAAGCAGGGCAATATATTATTTGCGCTGGGGCGTGGAGCAGTCAATTAATGCCCGACGGTATTGAGCAGCCTAAAATATCGCCAGTTAAGGGACAGATGATCTGTTTCCCACCTACTGATATTCCAAACCTGTGCATGATAATGGAAGGCAATCGTTACATTATTCCAAGACAAGACGGACGAATCGTTGTTGGTAGCACACGCGAAAATACTGGGTTTGACGCGTCTACAACACAAGCCGCTTTTGATGAATTACGTGATTTTGCACAACAACTTTACCCTGCACTTGAAGGTATTGAACCAGACGCACATTGGGCAGGATTAAGACCTTCATCGCCCGACAGCATTCCTTATATTTGCCGCGTATCGCCTTTTAAAAATTTAAGCTTAAATGCAGGGCATTATCGAAACGGTATCGTCACTGCGCCTGCCAGCGCACAATTGATGGTTGATATTTTATTAGACAGACCCCCTCAACTAGACACTACTGCGTACCAATTAATACGCTAGCCCCTAGAATTTATGCACTATACTAGAATGACTCGCCTCAGCTAAATACAACAATTAGCCGATGTAGCTCAGTTGGTAGAGCACCTCATTCGTAATGAGTAGGTCGGCGGTTCGAATCCGCCCATTGGCTCCATTTTAAGTATTAAGCTGTTAATAAAAAATGAGTTAACAGAAAGCCAAACCATTATAGCTCTCAAAGTGTGACGCTTGCTGGTCACACCCCGGGGACACAATGGCAAACTATCTCGCCAAAAACCTATATGGCACATTCTATTTTCGATTCATCATTCCGCTTGCTTATCGCAAGCACTTCAAGAATAAACGAGAAATGCGCTTCTCTCTAAAAACTGACAGCAAAAAGCTTGCTGCTCCTATATCTAGGTTTTACCGTGTGCAAATCGATAATATTTTGAGGAGATGAGCCAACATGAGTAATGACAGAAGACCATAAAAACTTTTTATGCGAGTGCCCCCGCAGCCTTTTCTGGGAAAAGCTCGAAGCTTACGGGGGTGTAAGTGTAGAAGACAGTCAACGGGCTGTGGAAACAATGCGATTGGCTGAACTTAAAATGATTAAAGAAATTGGGCTTAAATTTTATGCATTAATACTTGACCACTGCAGTTAAATATCCGTATTAACATGCTGAGGGCTTTTCATATCAGTGGTTTAAAATCACAAGATAATGGTATAAATCGCCCCTTACTTGTTTTTCTCTTACAAAAATTTTAAATTATGTTATATTTATAGAAGTTAGACTCACATGCAGGCCTATTGTAAGATGCGTCAAGAATATGTAGAACAGCAGTAAAAACAAACTGTTCTGTCATAACACACAAACCACCTGAATCATTTTTTCAATTATTTTAATGAATAGAAAACGAATTAGGGAGAGAGCAATGAACCGAGTTAAACCACAACAACTAGGCTGTTTTCTGCTTGCAAAGCACGCTCCTTCTTAAAATATGATTATACGCGGCCAGCACCTACCTTAATGATTACTCATTAATATGAGTAAGACAACAAAGACACAAAACTGTAATAAATATTGCATTAAATAAAGTCGGGTCAATTAATCGACTCATAAATTGTGGCATCAATAAAAACAGTAGAGGATAAAATGGAAGAATATAGGAAGTTTGTTAAACAAAGAGCGAAAGAAAAAAGCACCGAGTTAATCCCGAATGGTGGCATTGAACACGCCGAAGTATTAGTAGAAAACTTATTTAACTGTGCTAAAGATACTGTGCGCATATTCACAGGGTCGCTTAACGAAAAGGTTTATGCGACAGATAACGTCTTAACTAGTGCCAAACAGTTTTTACTTGAAGACGGTAGGCGGCTAGAAATTCTTATCCAAGATGGGGATAAAGTCTCTGCACACAATGGGTTGATAAAATTATGCAGATCAGATTCCTCCAGCAAATGCGTTATAAAACATACTACCGGTGCAGACACTGCAGCAAAGAGCCACTTTGTGGTTGCTGATTACTTTGCTTACAGGTTAGAGCCAGACCGTAAAAGGTATACTGCCGTAGCTTGCTTTAACGATCAAAGTGCTTCTTCAGCATTAAGTACCGCTTTTAAAGAGATGTTTGATAAAGCGGAACTTTTGGACGAAACAAAGAATAACTAACATCCATCATTTGAGATAATAGAATGCCCAACAAAAGAGCAACAAGCGAATACGAATGGTCTGGAAAAACCTCACACAATGTAGTTTGGTAGAAGCGATGCTGATAGGTCATGATGCCCTTAAAGAATTAATTGACTGGTCACGCCTAAAGCAACAGCTTTCAGGTATTCATTCAAAAAAAACAGGGTGAGAAAGCCACCCTTGATGATGTTCAAAGCACTCCTCCTGCAAAGCTGCTACAAGCTCAGTGATCGTGTACTCGAGAAGCAATTAGCCAGAGACCTACTGTTTCGTCGTTTCGCTGGGCTAGATATTCCAGAGACTGCTCCCGACCACGCAACATTTTGGCGTTTTCGGCAGACGCTAAAGAAACTGAATTTAATGGAGGTGCTGCTCAACGAGATAAAGCACCAATTAAGCGATCAAGGCCAATACATTAAGTCTGGGGGAGTAAGCATCATAGATGCCAGCGTAATCGAAGCAAAAAACTGTCGCCCCAACAAAAATAAGCAGGGCGACTCAACCCAAGACATTGAGGCGAACTGGAATGTAAAAGTAGGGCCAGATGGGAAGCGTAAAAGCACCGACGGATATAAAGCCCACATGAATGTTGGCGAAGATGGCCTCATTAAAGCAACCGATTACACGGCTGGAAACGTCCATGATTCCAACTGTTTCACCGACTTACTCAGTGGTGATGAAACATCCGTCTATGCGGATAGTACCTACCAAAGCCAAGATTATGGTACATGGCTGGCAGAGAGACATATTGGGAACAAAATCATACCCCGGGGCACCTTCTCTGGTTACGCCATTCACCTTGTCAAACGTGCTTGCCGCAACAAGCAGCTCAACAAAGAAGCTAAACAGTTCAGCCGGGTCTATTCAGGCGTACGGTGTGTTGTTGAGCACGTCTTTGGCGTATTGAAACTGCATTACGGAATGAGCAAAGGTCGTTACCTAGACCTGAATAGAAACCGTACCCGTTTTGAACTCATGTGTGTGGCTCATAATCTAAAACGAGGATTATCGATTCAGCAGGCAAGTTGTGTCTAAAAAATGAAAACAAAGGAAAAAAATAGGCAAGTGACAATGAATTTGCGTCAAATAGGGACTCAATTAAGTGCGAGGCAGAATATTGTTGTCATGCAAAGGTCTCAGAGCAACCGGAAAAAACTCAGCTCCTGCATCAGCGTATTAAAAACAATAAGTATCTGTCCTAGAGGGAATGAATAATGGCAGGCGCATCCATTACACCACTTAACTTGGCATACATGATTGAAATATCATTTGTAATAAATTTATCCTACCACGAATTAAAAACCTATAAGTTTCGTGATGAAATGAAGGAAAGAGCTGATGGTCTTTTAGAACAATATCAGGACATGTGGGTCGGAGATGACGATGATATTTTTCTTGCTAACCCAGAATGGGGCTACTTAGAAAAATTTCATACCGGCGCTGACAAAGCTGCCTGGGATAATAAATGCAGGCGATTCTTCTATCATCACCTTATCTTTAATGGCAACGATAGGTTAATAGTCAAAGGGCTATTGGTTACTGACGTTATTATTCTTTTTATTTGCACATACTTCGCAGATCATATAGTTGTAAACATCGGTGATGGCTTAGATGGCTTTCTTTGGGGTCTCTCTTATCTGTTTTTAGCCGGATCAATCATCGTTCCTAGCGCCCTTATGTGGCTAATCAGAGTCTGCAGACGATACGCCTTTGGTTCTTTGGAGGAAGATTGTGGCGGAAGCATAGGACAGCCCACCTCAGGAAGAATGTATGATCTTGGCCAGTCTGTCCTAAAGAAAGTAAAAAAATTAAGTGCTATTGTTTTAAATTCTGACAATGGAAACCAATCTGATAATTAAGGCGGTCTGACTAATGCTTTAACGAAGGAATCACCGACTATCAACGCCCCAACAGCATCCATGACTCGCTTTACAGAGGCTCTTGTCCACACGCTCTTTCTAGGCGTGCAATAGACGTTTTTTCGTTTAAATAGTCGGCAATACTCTGAAGAGTATGAGCACCCTGCTCCCTTGCTTTTTCAATAACTTTCATTACTTTGGCAGCACGGCCTATAGACGCTCCTATACGAGCGGCAGTAGCTTTTTTAACGGACTCAGGCACATTACGTTTAAACTCGGCTTCAGTAAGTCGCGGATTACCTAGCGTAACACTATTTCTCTTGGCTATTTGCAAAGCTGCTTTAGTACGCTCGTATATTGCCCGCCTCTCAGCTTGCGCTAATGACTCATATCGATTCAAACAAAGCCAACAAAAGGCTCTAAAATAACAACCCGAAGGTGGGTCAATTTTAGATGCTCATTGACATTCTATAAAAAATGGGATTCTGCTTTCTAACCAGTAAGTCAATTTACCTTTTTTTGAACGACTGATAAAACCGACGTGGCCGCCTTTTTCTACCACTTCCAGTTCGGTCGTTGCCGATAATTGATTTTTTTTAGGCAATACATCGGGCGTTAAAAGCGGGTCGTCTAGCGATTGAATAAGCAGTGTTTGGGTCTGTATGTTTTTTAAAAAACCAATCGAACTGTTTTTTTCATAATAGTCATGCACATCATCAAACCCATACAAACGCGCCACTACATCATTATCAAACTCCCAAAACGATTTAATCCGACTGATGTCACCCAAGTCTTCTAATTTCTTTGCTTCATCCAGCAGATTATTAGCCTTTAGAAACGCCCGTTTATTTGCCAGTTTCTTTTTCATTTCACCTATTAAGTGATATCGATAAATTCGTGAAACACCCCTATCGACTCTATCCGCACCACGACTCAATTTGAACGGCACCGACACCGCAACGGACTTTCTAATATCAAGTTCATTCGCATTTTCGCCGAGCCATTTAAGCATGACATTACCACCTAAAGAAAAGCCAACGGTGTAGATAGGCGTGGTTGGTTTTTTACTGCGTATGCTTTGATACAACTGCTCAATATCATCGGTAAATCCTGCGTGATAACTGCTTGCTTTTAAATTAGGTTCACCGTTGCAGGCTCGAAAATTAAGAGCCGCTGTTGTATAGCCACGCCGCTCGAACACTTGTTGTAAGCCAAGAATATAGTGAGAACTAGAGCTGCCCGTTAAACCGTGAAACAGCATAACAACACCATTTTGTCCTTTGCCGTACCAATCCACATCAAAAAAATCTTTATCTGGCGTATTAAAACGCTCACGGCGTCTCGCTAGTACTAGAGGTTTTCTAAAGACAAACGGCCACAGCGTTTGCATATGCGAATTTGACAACCATTTAGCAGGAACAAATTTTTCCATGACTAAAGGAATATACGTTTTATTACAGGCCACCTAAACGCTAACAAAACAGATAGCACAAACGCATAAATAAGTGGCTCTATGTAATCCAGTTTGGTTAACCAGAAGAAGTGAATAACACCCATTACTGCAATAAGATAGATGAGTTTGTGTAGGGTAAACCACGAATCACCCATTACGCGCATCATGTGGGCTGTTGATGTTGCCGCCAGTGGTATTAGCAGCGTGTATGCGAGTAGGCCTAAAATAATATAAGGGCTTGCTGGCACATCTTCTAACATATTATCAATACTCAGAGACTGATCTAAAACCAGCCAAACTAACATATGCATGCTGGCGTAAAAGAACGTGAACAAACCGAACATTCGGCTAAATCGTAATGGCAATGGCACGTTAAATAAACGACTTAAAGGTGATAACGACAAGGTTAATAAAAGGAAACGCAAAGTCCAGTCGCCTGTTTTAAAGTGCAGTGTTTGAATGGGGTCTGCGCCTAATAAGTTATTAAGCGTATCCCACACAATAAAGCTAAACGGCAATAGGCATACGACAAAAACAATTACTTTTAAAAGCCTTAATTGGCGTTTTGACACCTTTATTCTCACCACTTAAACAATCGAGCTTTTAAAAGAACCGCTTTAGGTTCATTCCTTCATACAAACTAGCGACTTGTTCGCCATACCCATTAAACATTTCTGTGTCGCGTTTTGGCGTGAACAAGGGTGCACCAATAATACGTTCACGGCTTTGGCTCCACCTTGGATGAGGTACTGTTGGGTTCACATTGGCGTAAAATCCATATTCGTGGCTCACTGACTCATTCCATGAGGTTTTTGGCATATGCTCCGTTAGCCTAATTTTGACGATGGACTTGATGCTTTTGAAGCCATATTTCCATGGCACAATTAAACGCAGCGGAGCACCATTTTGATTGGGCAATTCTTCGCCATATAGCCCCGTCGCCATTAAGCTGAGTGGGTTCATCGCTTCGTCCATTCTTAAGCCTTCAACATACGGCCATTTTAATGTACGACGATTTTGCCCTGGCATCTGCTTGGGGTCATACAAGGTCGTAAATTCGACGTACTTGGCTTTTGACGTCGGCTCTATTTGCTTAATTAAATCCGCCAACGGAAAACCAATCCAAGGCACCACCATTGACCACGCTTCAACACAGCGCAAACGATAAATACGTTCTTCGAACTGTTGGCGTTTGAGAATATCTTCCAAGTCATAAACACCTGGTTTCCCCACCTCACCTTCTATCGTTACACTCCACGGCTTAGTTTTTAGTAAATGTGCATTAACAGCGGGGTCACCTTTTGCCGTGCCAAATTCATAGAAATTATTGTAGGTTGTTACATATTCGTAAGGCGTTGGCTTTTCTTTAATCGAATAAACACTTTTTGTATACTTCTCTATTTTGTTACCGGCCCATAAGGTGCTGGGTGCTAGACCACTCGCCAGCATAATGGTTGAGCTTTTCGCTAAGAACTGCCTCCGCGATACTGAAATAAGCGACCGACTGTTATCAAAGTCTTCTTTAGGCGTCACTTCATTTTCGCCAATAAACGCTGGTTTTTTAATAAGCATAATATTCCTTTTTTATCATTATACGCCCTCATAGTGCAAATATCGTTATCATTACTGTACTCAAATATATTCAAGATGACATGGGCAGATACAGACCACCTACACCGACTAAATCTCCTTACATCACTAAAAATGGTTTCGCGGTTCTACAGGGAGAAGAAAAGAATTTATGGCTTAAACGTCGCGAAGTTGTCACTGCGCTATCTTCTGCGGCAGCTGAGGGTGATCGTTCAGAAAACGCTGAGTACATTTATCGCAAGAAGGAATTGCGTGAAATAGACAGGCGTATTCGTTACCTACAAAAACGTTTACCTGATTTACAGGTGGTTACTGAAAAACCCAGCCGTGCCGAAAAGGTATTCTTCTCTGCCATTATTACTTTAGAAAATGACGTAGGTGAACAAACCACCTATCGTATTGTAGGCCCTGATGAAATAGACCACCAACCTCACTACATCAGCATGGACTCGCCAGTTGCCAAAGCCTTATTTAAGAGAAGCTTAGACGATGAAGTAATCGTTATGACACCCATAGGCAGCATCCGCTACATCATCACTAACATCGATTATGAGTAATATAACGTGTCGCTGCGGTTCTGCTGAAAAGTTCACACAATGTTGCAATCTTTTCTAAATAATATTAAGAAACCTGTAACAGCTGGACAGTTGATGCACTCGTGTTTTATGGGGCGCCACAAACACCTTATAAAACCCAAAGAAACGAACCTTACCGGTGTGTTTCAGCGGTAAAAAATTTAAACGCTGCCACGCCTGGCAATCAGACACACTGTCGCGTAGATTCACAAGCGGGTAATCGAAGAAAAGCTTGGCTAAAAAAATGTTCTCTAAAAATAAAGGTATAGCAAAAACATGATTGATTTTGACAGCTTTGGCTTATGGGCGATGTTTGCATTTTGGGGCAGCGCAGTTGGCGGTATTTTCCTCGCTGTGCAATGGGCTAGTAAGCGCAGCAAAAAAAGCCCTGCTCCACGCGATATTATTATTCAATCATTAAAAAAGCGTTTGGATGACGGTGAAATATCTCGGGAGGAATATGAAAGACGCTGTAAGGACTTGTAACTCACTTTACGGGACCATGGCATAACGATGACATCTTTATACTTTGGCATGATGGGTAAATATTGCCTACGATATATACTCTGAGATATAGCTATAGGGTCATTTAGGTAATAGGATGAGTAAAACAACCATCAATACACAGCAAGATAATCACGACAAAACACAGGCGGAAATAGCTAAGATATTAGCCGAAACATCTAAGATAAACAGTCTAAATAAGCAGGCCTCTTGATAGTTGGGTCGACCGTTACTGTAGCTGTTGTTAAAGCCTTTTTGCAAGAATCTATCTCTCTTTGGGATAGATTAAACGAAAATCAACCGACCCACTTTCTTGCATTTCTAAATATTCTTAGCCAAGCACCGTCTTCGCCCCATTCATCTGGCGACCAACTATTTTGCACGCTTTTAAAGCAACGCTCTGGGTGCGGCATCATAATTGTAAAACGCCCATCATCATTACTTAAACCTGTGATCCCCTGCGGAGACCCGCTTGGATTAAACGGGAATTTCTCTGTTACTTCGCCGTCGTGGTCAATGTAACGTAATGCAATATTACCTTTAATTTCGTCATTATTGAACTCGGCAAGCCCCTCCCCATGCGACACGGCAACAGGTATTTGCGAGCCTTCCATGCCTGTTAACAAAATTGACGCTGATGCTTGAATTTCAACCATCGCAACACGTGCTTCAAACTGTTCTGACTCATTGCGTACAAAATGCGGCCAGTCTTGTGCACCGGGAATCAGCTCACGTAAGTTTGATAACATTTGGCAACCATTACACACACCTAAACCGAACGTATCAGCACGATTGAAAAAGTCACTGAATGTTTCGCGCGCTTGTTTATTATACAGAATAGATTTCGCCCAGCCTTCACCTGCGCCTAAAACATCGCCGTATGAGAAACCACCACAAGCCGCTAAGCCGGTAAATTTTGACAGGTCTTTTTTGCCCAAAATCAGTTCGCTCATATGCACATCGACTGACTCAAAACCCGCCTTGTCAAACGCCGCCGCCATTTCAACATGCCCATTAACGCCCTGTTCACGTAAAATAGCAACTTTTGGGCGTGCTTTCGAGCCAGCTAACTCTTTAACAATGTTTTCTGTTGGATCAAAATGAAGTACCGCGAATAAACCGGCGTCGTCATCATTTTTGATACGATCAAACTCTTGCTGCGCACAATCAGGGTTATCCCGCAGTGATTGCAATTTATAACTTGTTTGCGACCATGCTTGTTGCAAATCCGCACGACTTTCATTTAAAACGACTTGCCCCTTATGCTTAACGATAATGCGTTGCGTTGTTGTTGCAGAACCTAATACTGAAACGCATGAGCCTAAACCGGCTGATGTCAGTGCTTTTAATACCGTTGTTTCATCTGACTTTTTAACCTGTATCACTGCACCTAATTCTTCATTAAAGAGTTGACTGATGACATCGTCATCTATGTCGATACTTACGCCACAACGCCCTGCGAACGCCATTTCTGTTAGCGTTGCCCACGCACCACCGTCTGAACGATCATGGTAAGCGAGTAATTTTTCATCTTCGTTGAGTTGTTGAATGCTTTCGAAGAAGGCTTTAAATAAAGCCGCATCTTCCAAATCAGGCGTTTGTTCGCTCATCATTTGTTGCGTTTGCGCCAGCACAGAACCACCCATGCGATTTTTACCTTCGCCTAAGTCCAACAATATAAGGCTCGATTCAATATCCGTTTTTAATTGTGGCGTAAGTGTTTTGCGTACGTCTTTAACGGGCGAAAATGCGGTGATAATTAAAGACAACGGTGAACTAACAATCTTCTCATTGCCATCTTCTTTCCATGCCATCTTCATCGACATAGAATCTTTACCCACCGGAATAGCAAGCCCAAGCGCAGGGCACAGTTCCATGCCTACTGTCTGTACGGTATCAAACAAGCAGGCGTCTTCGCCTGCCTCACCGCAAGCAGCCATCCAGTTTGCGGATAGACAGACTTCATCTAAAGCGCGGATATTTGATGCGGCTAAGTTTGTTAACGCCTCACCAATCGCCATGCGGCCAGAAGCGGGTCCATCAATAACTGCCAAGGGTGTACGTTCGCCAAGCGACATCGCTTCGCCTGTATTGTGATTAAAGCCACTACTAGTTACCGCAACATCGGCAACGGGTATTTGCCATGGACCGACCATTTGATCTCGTGCTACTAAACCCGTTACCGAACGATCACCGATATGAATAAGGAATGATTTATCGGCAACGGCAGGGAAACGCAGCACCTGATAAGCTGCTTGTTTTAAATCGAGCGCATTAGCTGTAAGCGCATGCACATTGTTTTTCACATGTGTCACAGAGCGTTCCATTTTTGGCGGTTTACCAAAAAGCAGTGACATCGGTAAATCAATGGGCTGATTGTCGAATAAGCGATCATTCAGTATTAGCTGATCGTCGGCCGTCGCCTCACCAATATGTGCAAACAAGCAGCGCTCACGTTCACACAGGGCAGTAAACTCTTCTAGGCGATCGGCTTTAAGCGCTATCACATATCTTTCTTGTGCTTCGTTACACCAAATCTGCATGGGAGATAAACTGCTGTCCGCACATAAAATATCACGCAGCTCGAAACGGCCACCTAAATCACAGTCGTGAATGATTTCAGGGACTGCATTAGATAAACCACCCGCACCCACGTCATGAATAGATATAACAGGCGTGTTTTCACCCATTGCATTACAAGCGTCAATGACTTCTTGGCAACGACGTTGCATTTCTGGGTTTTCACGCTGTACGGATGCAAAGTCTAAATCTTCTGAAGCTTCGCTAGACGTTTGCGAGGACGCCGCGCCGCCGCCTAAACCGATTAACATAGCCGGGCCGCCCAATACGATAATAGGTGAGCCGGGTTCAATTTTTTGTTTTAAGGCGTGCATTGGACGCACAGAACCGATACCACCGGACAACATAATGGGCTTGTGATAACCACGTGCTTTTTCACCATTTGAGTCTGTCACGTTTTGCTCGAACGTACGGAAGTAGCCAGCTAGATTTGGACGCCCAAATTCGTTGTTAAATGCAGCACTACCTAGTGGGCCTTCAAGCATAATATCTAAAGCTGATGCTATGCGCTCAGGCTTGCCAATGCTTTGTTCCCAAGGCTGTTCGAAATTGGGAATGTTTAAGTGTGAAACGGTAAAACCAGTTAAGCCTGCTTTGCTTCGCGAACCGCGGCCTGTCGCCCCCTCATCACGAATTTCACCACCTGAACCTGTTGCCGCACCAGGGTATGGTGAAATCGCCGTAGGATGGTTATGCGTTTCCACTTTCATCAAATACGGTACGTGCTCTTCTATAAATTGATATGAGCGACTTTGTGGGTCGCGAATCATTACATCTGCATCACTACCTTGTGCAACGGCGGCGTTATCACTGTACTTAGAAATAATGCCTTTAGGGCTTTGTTTGGCGGTGTTTTTAATCATGCTAAACAACGTTTCAGCCTTTTTCTCGCCGTCTATTTGCCAGTCGGCATTAAAGATTTTATGTCGGCAATGTTCAGAGTTTGCCTGTGCAAACATCATCAACTCAATGTCATTCGGGTTGCGCCCTAAGGCACTGAAGTTCTCAACAAGGTAGTCAATTTCATCGTCCGATAACGCCAAGCCCATCGTTTTATTCGCACTCACTAACGCCTGCTTGCCTTCTTTCAATATATCAACCGATTGCAAAACACCAGGCTCTGCTTGAACGAACATATCATTAGGTTGCTGCTTGTTACGCAGTACTCGTTCGGTCATACGGTCATGCAGTAATGCCGCGATTTGTTCTAACTGCTGCTCGTCTAAATCGCCTTCTACGTAATAAGCGATACCGCGTTCTAAACGCTTAACTTGGTCTAGTCCACAATGTTGGGCAATGTCAGTTGCCTTGCTTGACCATGGCGATAGTGTGCTGGCACGTGGCACCACCAATAAACGTACGCCGCTGTGTTTAATGGCATCTTTTTTGGGACCATAGGTTAAAACACGTTTGAGTTTTTCTAAGTCGCTTGCCGCCAGTTCGTCATCTACATCGACAAAGTGAATATATTCTGCATTGATGTCGCTAACGCGTGGGACTACTTGAGTTGCTTTTTTTAATAAACGTTGTTTTCGAAAGCCAGATAACGCCATACTGCCAATAAGTTCAAGCATGTAATATATTTTTACTTTGGGTGTTTTTTTCTATGTTGCACCACGCTAGACCCTCATCTTGGTCAATGACCTGCAGCCAAGCTCTATCGCATTGTATTGCGGCACTCACGCTGTCAAGAACAAGCTCGTGGCTATTATTCTTTTTGCTAATATGAGCTAAAACTAGGTGTTGTAATTTATCGATATCCAACTGCTCTAATAAGCCAATCGCTTGCTGATTATCTAAGTGGCCCCAATGGCCCAATACTCGTCTTTTTACTGACTCTGGATAAGGCCCATTAACCAGCATATCTCGGTCATAATTGCATTCAAGCAACAAAGCGTCGCAACCGGTTAATACGCCAGCCATATGCGGTGTAATAGACCCTATGTCCGTCATCACGCCTAGTTTTAGCGTGTTGGCTCTAAACACAAATTGTGTCGGTTCTCGCGCATCATGCGGTACTAAAACAGGCTCGATTGAAAACTCGCCCAAATCAAACGGTTTGTGACTATTAAAAATCTGTATCGTTGCAAGATTCTTAACCATACGAGCCGTTCCATGACTAGCCCACACGGGAATATCGTATCGCTTGGCATATCGCGCCACACCACTTGCATGATCGCCGTGTTCATGAGTCACAAGAATTGCGCTAATGTCTTCAGCCGTAACGCCCAACTTTACCATTCGCTTATCGGTTTCTTTTATTGAGAAACCGTTATCAATCATAAGTAAGGTGTCACCATGTTCAATGAGAGTTGAATTTCCCCGGCTGCCGCTGCCGAGGGAAGCGAATCTCACGGAGTAAGCTCGGTAAACAAGCCTGTCAATATTTCTTTTGAAACAGCATTTTCGATGCGATTCTTTTCTTTGTCTAACACACGTACTACAACACCATTTTCTAGCGGATACAAAGTGACAACGTGTAGTGTTGTTTCAGCTTTTTCCCAAAAAAACAGGTTCCACGATATGTCGGCCTCTTTAGTTGTTGGTGTAATATTTAAATACACTTCATTACGCGCACGATTTTTATCTTCAATATCGTAATTTAACGCTTCCAGCGCGCTGACTGTTTTACGCCACGTATTACGCAAACTATCGTGTACCAATAAATAACGACTATCCGTACGTTCGATGATTTCAACATCAGGGAAGCCTCCCGGAAGTGGTGTTGTTTGAACCACCGCGTCTTTACTAAGCGCTGCCACCGTATCGCCTACACCGCCATCATACTCGTCTTTAACGAGTTCAATTGATAGCTCAGGCGGCATCTCTAATGGCGGTAATTCATGCGCTTTTTTGTACGCCTCTTTTTGATCAATAAAGACACCGTCTATTGATGGCGCATAGCTACAAGCAGCGACAACAAAAGGCACCAAAACAACACAACTTAATTTAAGAAAACTTGCTTGAATATTCATACTTAATAACCCTTATTTTGCCGCGTTCATTGCTTTTTTAACGACTGCCTCGCAGTCTTTTGTTAACCATGTCATTGGTAATCTAATGCCTTTTTTAATAAGGCCTAACTCACAGACCGCCCATTTTACAGGGATAGGGTTCGCTTGTACAAACAACTCGTTGTGCAGTGGTTGAAGCTCAGCATCAATCGCTTTAGCGCCGGCAACATCACCTGCAAGTGCTTTTTTGCACATCTCGTGATTTTTAGCTGCTGCCACATTCCCCGTTACTGTAATAGAACCTTTTGCCCCCATTAAGAGAAGTTCGCATGAGGTTGCATCATCACCCGAATAAACAGCAAAGCTATCATCACTTAATACTATCAGGGCTTGACCTACAGACAAGTCCCCAGTGGCATCTTTAATACCTACAATATTTGGCACGTGTTTCAATTTAGCGACTGTTTCCGGCAACATGTCACACGCTGTACGCCCCGGCACATTGTACAAGATTTGTGGAATATCAACCGCTGCTGCAATCGCCTTGTAATGTAGCACTAAACCTTCTTGGGTCGGCTTATTATAATACGGTGTAACCAATAAACAAGCATCTGCACCCGCATCTGCAGCGCAACGCGTCAGGCTAATGGCCTCTGTGGTCGAATTTGCACCTGTTCCAGCGATCACTGGAATACGCCCTGCCACCGTCTCAACGATTTGCCGAATCACATGACAATGCTCTTTTTCAGTCAGTGTTGCCGATTCACCCGTCGTACCCATCGCCACAATGGCATCAGTACCCTGCTCAATATGAAACTCAACTAACTTTCGTAAACTCATTTCATCTAACGACCCGTCTTCGTACATCGGGGTGACGAGCGCAACCATACTGCCTTGAAACATAGTTAAATCCAGATTTTAAGCCCAAAATAAATCGTTTATTTTTTGAAAGCGTTATTCAAACAAACCAGTGAGTCATATATTATACATACATCAGCACCACAACTAAAAACTAGTCTGCTAAAATAAGATTCAAATCAATTTTCTTATGATAGGATTACATCATGACTAGCGTTCAATTAGATAAACCCGTTCCAGAATTTACCTGCGCCACAACAGCGAATGACTCATTAACGCTTAACAGCTTAAAAGGGAAAAACATCGTTGTCTATTTTTACCCTAAAGACAATACGCCAGGTTGCACCCAAGAGGGGCAGGACTTTCGTGATTATTACGCTGATTTTCAAGCGGCTAATACTGAAATTTTTGGCGTGTCTCGCGACTCTATTCTCGTCCATAAGGGCTTTAAAGCCAAATACGACTTTCCTTTTGAGCTTATCAGCGACCCGGACGAATCACTGTGTAAACTGTTTGATGTGATTAAACTAAAAAAACTGTATGGCAAAGAATATATGGGGATAGAACGCAGTACTTTTTTAATCAACACAGACGGTGTTTTAGTAAAGCAGTGGCGTAAGCTAAAAGTGAAAGGACACGTTGCAGCTGTGCTCGAATCCGCAACCGCCTTATAAAAAAATCTAAAATCTAAATAACGGCACCACTTTTTTAACGCTAGCCATGTTATTAACAAATGTGGTGATACGCTGGGCGGTTGCTTTATCGAGCTGATCACCCAGTAAATACACGTATTTATCTGACACAACAATCTTAATGCGGTCTATCTTTTTAATAATCGCCGCGTGTAGTAATTTATTTGAAATCATCGCGCGTAATAAATCATCGTCGCTGCGCGCCACTTCGCTCATGGGCTCTGAGACACGGACTTCGTTATAAAACCTGTTGACCGTACTACACGCTTCAGCCGTTTTTAAATTAAATTTACGACGCTCATTAGCTGCCACCTTGGATGCTTTTTTACCACACACTTGCGCGTTAGACGGCTCAACTTGATTAACGTCGCCTTGAGTCCACTGTAAATGTGCTTCAGACAAAACTAAACGCTGAACTTTGTCTTTTAGCGCCTGTGTTGCTGCTTGCCCCGCAACTAATACGGAGCTTCGATTACGCGAAACAACGATATGCGTGTTTTCTCGTAAATGCTCATTACGTAATAACGCCGTATCAACTTTAAATTCAAACGCAGCGTCTTTTAATTGGCCTTCAATGCCCGTGGCTTTATCCTCAAAAAATCGGTCTGTAATATCGGATAGCTCAAAGGCACAAATTGTTGTGCTTACAAAAAATAAGATGCAAAAAACAAGCTGAGACAATTTCATGTATTTCCTTTCTTAATTTTAAACAAATGGGCTAGGTTTCTATCTCGTCATGGCGACTGGGCCATGCAACGAGAACCGCTTGAACGAGTGTCGCAAGAGGAATAGCAAAGAACACGCCCCAAAAACCCCATGCGCCGCCAAAAAACAAGATGGCAACGATAATCGCAACCGGATGAATATTAACGACTTCAGAAAACAGCAATGGCACGAGCACATAGCCATCTAATGCCTGGATGATTAAGAAAACAGTCGTTAAATAAAAGAATGCATTACCCCAACCCCACTGCATATAGGCAACAAATAACACGGGGATAGTGACAACTGTTGCACCGACATAAGGCACCAATACGGATAACCCCACCAAAAAGCTCAGTAACACGGCATAGTTCAAACCAAGCAAGCTAAAGGCAATAAAACAGGCCGCCCAAACAATCAAAATTTCCCAAATCTTACCTCTAACATAATTGGCTATTTGTTCATTAACCGTCGACCAAACCTCGGTGGTTAAACGACGGTTACTGGGTAAAAAACAGGCAAACCATTTAACGATATCGACTTTATCCATCAAAAAGAAAAACACCATCATCGGCACAAGCAACAGGTAAACAACCAACGCAACAATATTTAAAACTGATGTTACCGAAAACGACAACAAACCTTGTCCATACTTAATAGCCTCGGCACTTACCTGACCAAAAACCAACTTTACTTGATCTTCTGTGATGAAATTAGGGTACTTTTCCGGTAACCCAAGAAACAGATCAACGCCTTGATTCAACATACCCGGGAGTTGCTGAGCAAGCTCTACCGTCTGAATGGATAGCAACGGAATTAAGCCGAAAATCATATACGAGAAAAGTGCCATAAAAAGGCTGAATGAAGCAATGACGGCTAATTTTCTAGACAAGCCAAATGATTTAAACTTAACAACAATTCCTTCCAACAAATAAGCGATGACGATACTTGCTAGCACAGGTGACAGTAAATCTCCCACCCATAAGATGGCCAATAACCCAACCAACAACGTACCTGCTAGCGCTAATGCTTCGGAGTTCGCCAATACGCGATTAAACCACTGTTTTATTTGTTCCATTTAATTCCCACTGAATATCGAAGCGAATTTGAGCCAACCGCCTCAATCTATCCGTTGTTATTATTTTACCTGTAAATGGTACGCTTTATTGCTGTAGATTCAAGCAGGATGGGAACAATAACAAAATCTCCTTGCTCCGTTGCATAGTCCAGTAAAATGCGCATGAAATCACTCACGCATCTTAATTATGTCGACGTCTTCTTCTAAAAAAGTCATTTACGCAGCGCTGGCCGGTAATTCACTTATTTCTATTACCAAATTCATCGCTGCTTTCTATTCTGGCAGCTCCGCCATGCTATCGGAGGGCATTCACTCTTTGGTCGATACAGGCAACCAAATCCTACTGCTGCACGGATTAAAGAAAGCGCAGCAACCCGCTGACGAGCAGTTCCCATTCGGGCACGGAAAAGAAATTTATTTTTGGAGTTTTATCGTCGCCATTCTCATATTTGCTGTTGGCGCGGGCGTCTCCATTTACGAAGGTGTTCACCATATTCTTGCTCCGACCCTAATGGGTGACCCAACATTGAGCTTTTACGTTTTAGGTATAGCCATGTTATTTGAAGGCGCCGCTTGGCTTTTCGCGTTTAAAGAATTTACGCGTAGCAAAGGAAAGTGGGGATACATTGAAGCGGTGAAACGCGGTAAAGACCCGTCCATGTTCGTCGTGCTTTTCGAAGATTCTGCCGCCATGCTGGGGCTTATGGTCGCTTTTATTGGCATCGGCATTTCACACGCCACAGGCGACCCTCTTTATGACGGTTTAGCTTCTGTTATCATCGGGCTTATCCTTGGTGGCACAGCCATTTGGCTTGCGTATGAAACCAAAAGCTTATTAATTGGCGAGAGCGCAAATCCAGAATTAATCTCAAACATTCGCGACGTTGTTAACCAACACGACACGGTGGAGTCAATCAACGAGTTACTCACCATGCACATGGGACCCGACTTCGTGCTAGTCACGATGAACGTCGATTTCAGGGACGACTTAACCTCTGATAAACTGGAGCAAAGTATTGCCAATATGGACCGCCAAATCAAACAACAATGCCCAACTGTTAAACGCGTTTTTATTGAAGCGCAAGCGTGGGACGCGTTAACCGCAAAGCATCAAAATGCAGGGCTTTAAAACACGCGTACAACAAGCAGAAAAAACTCTGTGCAACATCGACCCCGCTCTAAAACTCATCATACAAAGCGGGC
Source organism: Cycloclasticus sp. symbiont of Poecilosclerida sp. N (assembly GCA_002101205.1). Classification (GTDB taxonomy): domain Bacteria; phylum Pseudomonadota; class Gammaproteobacteria; order Methylococcales; family Cycloclasticaceae; genus Cycloclasticus. The sequence goes on from LWTM01000076.1 coordinate 218,958, forward strand.
CAAAATTTGATGTCACACCCTTTAATAAACAGCCATTCGAAGCGCTTGTTCACGCGATTATTGCGCAACAACTTTCCGTAAAGTCGGCGTCCGCTATTCGACAACGCGTTCACGATCTGTTACCTGATGTTGAATTTAACGAACACGCGTTTAAGCAAATTACAGCAGATGAATATAAAACAGCGGGTTTATCTCAAGCGAAAACAAACACCGTACAAGGCCTTATAGAATTTGCATTAGACGACGCTAATAACTTTCGTCAACTACAGTCGTATTCGGATAAGGAAGTAAAAGAGCGCTTATGCCAACTAAAAGGCATAGGCCCTTGGACCGTCGATATTTTCTTGATGTTTGGCCTAAAACGTTTAGACATTTTCGCGTCAGGGGATTTGGGTTTGAGAAAAGCGATTAAAGCATTACACGCGTTTAAAGATTTACCCAGTCCAGCCGATTGCAACGTCATCGCAAAAAAATGGCACCCTTATCGAACCGTTGCTGCTTGGCATTTATGGCGTACCGTTGATTAAAAGCTGTCTAAGCTCAGTCGCGATTCTCCTAGTTCAAATGAAGTAATAAGCCGCATACAATTAATGCGATGTCAGCGGCTAACGTAATGCTAAAAAACTCACCCAGTCATAAATTAAGAAAGCGCTATACCTGCAACGGGCACCAACAAAAACTAAGCAGGGGAGAGCACTGCCATCACAAGATTTTATTTCAAAAAGATTCCAATATAACACTCGGCAAGCTAATCTATAACGCTATTCAATAAAGGCATTGAAAAGCTGTATGGCTAGAATATCCATCTCATATCCCAAGCACAGTTTATTCGCTTGTTCATTACCTGTCCGGATTACCGACATCAATTATGGACAGCATTTAGCGCATGACAAACTCATCTCTATGCTGCATGAAGCTCGCGCACAGTTTTTCCTTCATTTTGGTATGGATGAATTAAACATCGCAGGCTTAGGTATTATCCTTTCTGACCTCGCTATTTGTTATCAAGCGGAGTCTTTTTATTCCGATATTTTGAGTATTGAAATAGCGTTAGATGACCCGAGTCGTTGTGGCTGCGACATGGTGTATCGCGTCAGTAAAGACGACGGCAAAACCATTGTCGCCATAGCTAAAACGGGCTTGGTATTTTTTGACTACAGCGCTAAAAAGGTCGCTGCGATGCCTAGTGACTTCAAACGACTGTTAAACCAATGACAAAACCCTTTAAACTCACCGGCTTTAAATACAGTAAAGTCACCACGCAAGGCGCTGAGATAAACGTTGCCGCCGCAGGAATCGGGCCGCCTTTATTATTGTTACACGGGTACCCACAAACACACTTAATGTGGCACAAAATTGCACCTAATCTTAGCGAAAATTTTCACGTCATCTGCCCTGATTTACGCGGTTATGGTGACAGCTCTAAGCCCCCTAGTGAGCCTAGTCACTCGCCGTACAGTAAACGTGAAATGGCAAAAGACATGATCGACGTCATGCAACAAATGGGGCATGACTGTTTTTATGTCGCTGGGCACGACAGGGGTGCACGCGTCACCCATCGCATGGCCTTAGATCACCCAAAGAAAATATTAAAAGCTGCGGTATTAGATATTATTCCAACATATCAGATATTCAAACAGGTCGACCAAATCATTGCCACCAGCTACTACCATTGGTTTTTCCTCATCCAAGATAATAACGTCCCTGAACATCTAATTGGCGCTGACCCTGATTTCTATTTAAAGGATAAGTTAAAACGTTGGAGCGTCTACTTCGATAATTTTGACCCCGATATTGTTAACGATTACTTACGCTGCTTCAGACAAATTGACACCATTCACGCAAGCTGCGAAGACTACCGAGCCGCCGCCAGTATTGATTTAGAACACGATAAGGCAGATTTAAATAACAAAATCGAATGCCCTCTACTCGTCCTTTGGGGTAAACATGCCATAATGGGGAAGCATTTCGATATGTTAGATATCTGGCGAAATAAAGCAAGCGCCGTCAGCGGCAAAGGCTTGGACAGCGGACACTTTTTAGCCGAAGAAGCACCTAAAGAGACCCTAGAAAATCTGTTAGCTTTTTTCAAAACATAAGCCAATAAAATGAACACATTGAATATGCGTTACAATGCATCAGCTCAATGAAGAGTTGATTTTTATTCTCCAGACGTATCATCATTAATTTGTCCCCACAAAAAGAACCCAGAACTTATACATTAAAAGAACTAGGCCTTTGTGCTAAACACTTGGATAGGCGTGCCGTTTCTATCACCGACCGCCTTGTTAAAGCCGGCTTTGAGGCTTATTTAGTCGGCGGCTGTGTACGAGATTTATTACTGGGTTTACACCCGAAAGATTTCGACGTTTCCACCAATGCAGAACCTGAGGAAATTCAGGCATTATTCAAGAACTGTCGCTTAATCGGTCGACGATTTCGGCTAGCGCACATACATTTTGGCCGGCATATTATTGAAGTGGCGACCTTTCGTGGCCCTCATGTTAAACATGACAAAAACACCAGTCACGCTCATAAAGACGGGCGGCTTTTACGCGACAACGTATATGGCACATTAGAGGAAGACTCATGGCGCCGTGATTTTACCGTCAATGCCCTGTATTTGAACCCACAAAAAGGAATAGTCATCGACTACGTGGGCGGCATCAAAGACCACCAAAACAAAACCCTACGCCTGATGGGCGAGCCGATTACTCGTTTCAAAGAAGACCCCGTTAGGCTGCTGCGCGCCATACGATTCAAAACTAAACTAGGCTTTGAATTAGAAGCGAAGACAGAAGCGCCGATGCTGGAAATGGCGCCGTTGTTAAACGACATTTCTTCTGCGCGCTTATACGATGAAATTCTCAAGCTTTTCTTCAACACTAAAGCGAATACCATTTTTAACCTGCTTCGCCAATACGGTTTATTTGAAGCGCTGTTTCCACAAACTGAATTATGTCTGAAGAAAACCGCATCTGAGAACCCACTGGCGTTCATCAATCAGGCCATGACAAACACTGAAAGCAGGTTAAAAAACAATCAGCACGTAACCCCTTATTTTCTTTTAGCCGCATTGTTATGGGAACCTGTTCGTCGTTTAACTGAACAAAACAGGCCGTCTTTTAATAGCGACACTCAAGCCATTCACGCGGCTGCCAACGAAGTCGTCGCGCATCAAATTAGTCGTATAGCAATACCTCGGCGCATTACCACGCCCATGCGCGAAGTCTGGGCACTGCAACCGCGCTTTCACAAACAAATTGGCGTGCGTTGCTTACGTTTCCTTGATCACCCACGCTTTAGAGCGGCTTATGATTTTATGTTATTACGCGCCCAATATGGTGAAGTAGATTCTAAAGTGGCAGATTGGTGGACACATATTCAGACGTTGACTCCCGCTGATCAAAAGTTGATGACGCGCCAAACCAATGCCAGACATAAAAGGAAGCCAGGTAAGAAAAAAACAGAAAGCACGCCCAACGCGAACTAATATGCCCGCATCAGTCTTTATTGCTTTAGGTAGTAATTTATCCGGCCCTGTTGGGCAAGTATCGCAAGCTATTAACGAATTAAAGGTGCTTGAAAATAGCCGTTTTATAGCCGCATCCAGCTTATATAAAACAACACCCATGGGGCCACAAGACCAACCCGCCTATATTAACGCCGTAGTCAACATTCAAACAACCCAAAAACCCTTAGAATTACTCCATTCCTTACAAGCTATTGAAAATAGCCACGATAGAACACGCGACACTGGCCGTTGGGGCGCTCGAACGCTTGATCTTGATATATTATTATATGGCATTGAACGGTCAAACACCTCCGAACTAACACTCCCTCACCCGGGATTACAGCATCGCGGTTTTGTTTTGTATCCTTTGTATGAAATTGAGCCTAATTTAAATGTTCCGCATTTAGCTTCAATCAAACAATTACTCGATCAACTGAATGAAGCCATGCCGCCCATCATTTCAACCAAAAACCTCGAAATATAGCCGCCTGTTTGCTAAAGCATTTCAACTCTTTTTAATCCATTCAATAAAACCTAACCTCCTTGAAAAATCGCGTTTTAGAAACTGCCCAGCCACCTAAGTTCATCGTTGTTGAAGGACCTATTGGCGTGGGTAAAAGCAGCTTGGCCAAACGGTTAGCAAAAAGCTTTGGTTGCGACATTGTTAAAGAAACGGCAGATGAAAACCCGTTCCTCGAGCATTTTTATACAAACACGGGCCAATCAGCCCTACCCGTTCAACTACACTTTTTAACCGAACGCGTCAAACAGTGGAATGAACTAAGCCAAAGTGATATTTTCTTCAGCGGTGTGGTGGCGGATTTCATGCTCGAAAAAGACCCTATTTTCGCTAAGTTGACATTAACCGATGAAGAATACAAACTATACGATCAAATCTACCAATCCATTTCTGTACAGGCGACCAGAGCTGATTTAATTGTCTATTTACAAGCACCAGTTGACGTTTTACAAGCACGCATTAAAAAACGTGGCGTTCAATACGAGAAAAAAATCAGCCGCGAATATCTACAAAAATTATCAGATGCGTATACTGTGTTTTTCCATAATTACAATAGCAGTCCCTTGTTAATAGTTAATGCAAGCGACATCAACCCCGTTGATAATGATGCCGACTATGAACATTTACTCAAACACATTTGCTCAACCCGTTCCGGGCGACACTTTATAAACCCTTTACCTGCTTTCTAATCACTTTTTGAGACTGATATGAGTCAACAATTTACACGTAAACACATCACCAATACTGAATTATTGTCCATGAAAACACGCGGTGAAAAAATCGTTAGTCTCACCGCCTATGATGCAAGTTTTGCCCACCTTCTCGATAAAGCAGGGGTGGACATAATATTAGTTGGTGACTCATTAGGCATGGTTATTCAAGGTCAAACGAGCACCATTCCTGTTACGATTGAAGAAATGGCATACCATTCAAAAATGGTCTCCCGTGGTATTGAACGCGCCTTATTGGTTACCGATATGCCGTTTATGAGTTACCCTAACCCACGCAAAGCCGTTGAAAGTGCAGCCATTTTGATGCAACAAGGACACGCACACATGGTCAAGCTGGAAGGCGGACAGAAAATTCTTAATAGCGTTGAGCACATCGTTAATCAAGGCATCCCTGTTTGCGGGCATTTAGGTTTATTACCTCAGTCGGTTAACCAACTGGGCGGCTATAAAGTACAAGGCAAAGAAGAGGAGGAAGCTAACGTGATGATTGAAGACGCAAAGTGCCTGCAACAAGCAGGCGCAAGTGCTATTGTTGTCGAGTGCGTCCCTGCCGCTTTAGCCGCAACAATGACGGCGACTATAAATATCCCCATCATCGGTATTGGCGCGGGTGTTGATTGTGATGGTCAAGTGTTAGTCAGCTACGACATGCTCGATATTACGTTTGGCAAACGCCCAAAATTCAGCAAAAACTTCATGTCGGAAGCTGCTAATATTTCGGATGCCGTGAGCGCCTACGTTAAGGCAGTTAAAAACAAAACATTCCCTGCAAATGAACATACCTTCTAAAAATGCTTGTTGTTAATACGGTTAAAGCATTACAAGAAACACTTACGGCACACCGATTAAAGGGTAAAAAAACGGCCCTTGTGCCGACCATGGGGAATCTACATAAAGGTCACCTTCAATTAGTTAAAACAGCCCAAAAGCACGCCGACATCGTTGTCGTTACGCTATTTGTCAACCCAATGCAGTTTGGCGCCAACGAAGATTTAGACCGTTACCCACGCACTTTTCGAAGTGATTGTGATCAGTTAAAAACGCTAGATACAGACATTCTATTTGCACCTGTTATCGACGAAATATATCCACGCGGCGGCGATAATACGACGCAGGTGCGCGTCCCACATGTCACGACCGTGCTATGCGGCGCATCCCGCCCAGGTCACTTTGATGGCGTAACAACCATTGTTACAAAACTATTCAATATAACGCGCGCAGATGTCGCTATTTTCGGTGAAAAAGATTACCAACAACTCGCCGTTATTCGCCGAATGGTGGATGATTTGAATATTCCAATCAGTATTATCGGCGAACCCATCATTAGAGAAACAGATGGTTTGGCGATGAGCTCACGAAATGGTTATCTGTCAAAAGAACAGCGACTATTAGCGCCCAGGTTTCACGGAATCCTCACGCATATTAAACAACGGATTATCGACGGCAATCGCGATTTCTCGAAACTAGAAACAACTGCGAAGAACCAACTCTGCGAGCTTGGTTTCAAGCCCGACTATCTACATATTTACCAGCACGATGAACTGAGACCTGCCACAATCAATGACACAAAACTCGTCATCGTTGCGGCTGTCTTTGTTGGCTCAACTCGGCTCATCGACAACCTACACGTTCATTGCACAGAAACCACCGTACTGATATGAAACACTTTATTCTAGCCGCCTTTTTACTTCTCTGTCACAACGTATTGTTCGCTGGAGGCGCTTCTACCAACTCCTCGACAGCCGACACTGTTGAAACAACACGTCTGTTTGGGCTCGCAAGCCCAAGAGAAACATTCGCGAGCTTTTTGCACAGCATGAACGATATCAAACGCGGAAGAGCCGAACGAATCAATGATGCCGTTAACACATTAGACCTGTCTAATATCAACCCGCTGATTCGCCGAGAAAAAGGGCGTGACCTTGCATGGATGTTACTTGAATCCATTGATAAAACTAGAATCGTATCACTCAAGAAGGTTCCTAATAGCAGTGTGGGTGAACGCTATGTGTTTTCAAGTTATGAAAGTGGCGACATTAGCATCAAAAAACTGGACGATGGACGCTGGCTATTCAGTCAAAATACACTCTCATCTTTGCCCCGCATCATTGAAGAGCTGGCTGCTCGAAAAAGCCTGATAGTTAATGCTATGGATGCTCAATATATTCCATGGCATATTAACTTGCGCCAGCAATTACCCGAGTCACTGCGCACGCGTTCGTTTTTGTTGGAAAACTGGAAATGGCTCGGCATATTGCTCACCATTGCCCTCGGCATTATTGCTGACAAATTGACGGCATTCATCTTGCAGATGCTGGTTAAGAATATCCGCTTAAAAACAAAAACGGCTGCCTTTAAAGAATCACCAGAGGATATATTAAGGCCTCTTGCCATGCTAATGATGGCGGCTTTTTGGTGGGCAGGCTTAAACCTTCTTGCACTACCCGACCAGGCCATGATCATTTTGCTCGTTGCCGTTAAATTTTTGGCTGGTGCTACGGGGGTATGGGGTGCTTACCGCCTCGTTGATCTTGTGACACTTTATCTACGCCACTTGGCTGATAAAACTGACAATAAAGTCGATGATGTTTTAGTCCCATTAATTCGCAAAACACTCAAAGTCTTTGTCACCGTAGTTGGCATTACTTTTGTTGCTGCAAATTTAAATCTAAACGTCTCAAGCCTTCTAGCTAGTCTTGGTTTAGGTGGACTGGCCTTTGCTTTAGCGGCCAAAGATGTTGTACAAAACCTTTTTGGTTCTATCACCGTTATTTTGGACCAAACCTTTCACACAGGCGATTGGATTGTCGTCAACGATATAGAAGGCAGCGTTGAAGAAGTTGGGCTTAGAAGCACCAAAGTACGCACCTTTTACGACTCACTTATCACTTTGCCAAATTCTATTTTCATTACCGCAAAAGTAGATAATATGGGGCAGCGCCGATACCGCCGATTGAAGTGCAATGTGTCACTAACCTATGACACGCCACCGGATAAAATTGAAGCGTTTTGCGAAGGCGTAAGAGAGCTTATTCGTCTACACCCCTATATGCGAAAAGATTACTTTCATGTTTATCTTAATTCATTGGGTGCCTCTTCTTTAGATGTACTCGTGTACGTCTTCTGGGAAACACCTGACTGGAGCACTGAACTGCGCGAACGCCAACGATTCTTATTAGATGTTTTACGCTTAGCAAAAGCACAACAAATTGATATGGCTTTTCCAACTCAAACGCTTCACCTATTAACAACAAACGATGATTCAACAACACCTAACAACCCAAGTACACCACCAATAGATGCGCTCTCTCAACAATTCAAAAATTCTGCAAGAAGCATCGTTAGCGAGTCTACGGGTATTGATAAAAAACCTCCACCTGTTAGATTTTAATCATGCATAAACGAACAGGTTTCAACACATTATTGCAATTGCACGTTATTGTTGATGAAAAACAGCATATCAGGCATAATTCTCATCCGTTTCGTTAAGATTATACTTAATTATATGCGTTCGACAATGTTACAAACAAAGCTACACCGTGCCACTGTTACACACAGTGAGCTTAATTATGAAGGTTCGTGCGCAATTGACGGACGTTTGCTTGACCTTTCTGGTATTCGTGAATACCAGCAAATCGAAATTTACAATGTTAATAACGGCGAACGTTTTACAACCTATGCCATTCGTGCCGAAGATAACTCGGGTATTATCTCTGTAAACGGTGCTGCTGCACGTCTTGCAGCTAAAGATGACATCTTAATTATTTGCGCTTATTCAGAATATAACGAAGCTGAACTTGCAACGTTTAAGCCTCGTTTAATCTATCTCGATGATAATAATGGCGTTAAAGAAACAAAAAACGCTATTCCTATTCAAGCAGCGTAAATAGAACAATTAGACTAAGAACCTTGGTGAGTATAGTGGACCCCAATATTTAGACCAATACTTAAGGAGCGATTTAGCTCAAAATATAGGTTAATTATAAAGGATATTATTATGAGTACAAAACGAAAACGACACAGCGCACGATTTAAAGCCAAAGTTGCCTTAGAAGCTTATAAAGGTGATAAAACAGCAGCAGAGATCATATCAGCGCATAAAATCTCTTCTGGTCAGGTGAGTAGTTGAAAAAAGTTATTGGTTGATGGTGCTGTTCAGTTATTTGAATCAGGACAGGCTAAGGTTGTAACTGGGCTAAAATGTTGTAACGCTGTTATCTAATGTGTTTTAGAAAAATAGTACTTACAAAACATGCTTTGTTAGACAAACTTAGTGTCAAAAATATTGAAAGTAACGGGCATTAAGAAACCAAGCCCAGTTACAGCAAAGAGCATTTAAAAGAAGCGGAGCGTAGCACTTGTTGTGTTTACAAACATTAGGTTACATCGCCGCACTAACAAGTCGGTCAACCTGACCGCCTAACGCAAGTTAATTTAACAAAACCTGATGATTTTGAAATTCGGTATATTGATGCTTAGGTATATTGATGCTATTGTTAGCGTATCAGTCGGCGGTAGGTTGCCTCGGCGTTAGTATTTAAAGCTATTAAACTACCACCAAGGAGTAATTATGAATTTTAAAAAAATACCCATAGGCTTTTTAATTCCTATCATCTTAAGCGGGTGTGTCAGCATGCCTCAACCTCTGACTGATAGAAATTCGGCACTTACGCAGGGAAATGTTCAAATGAACCTTATAGCAGGCCAGACTAGAAAGTCTGAGGTGCTTGAAACATTTGGATCTCCGAATATAACTACACGAGATGGTGCTGGTAGGGAAGTCTGGACATATCAGCGCCAAGCACAAGTTGCACAATCTTCCAGTAAATCTGGGTACTGGACTGTAATACTAGCGGGACAGTCAAGTGCTGCTGCAGGATTTGAAAGTAGTTCCAGAATGATAACTTTGATTATAAAATTTGATGACCAAGATATAGTAACCGACTTCAGAAACCGAACTTCAAACTTTTAAGGAAATACAAATGAAATTATACAAACTAATAAGTGTCGTTATGGTGATTTTTTTGAGTGCTTGTGCAACTCAAGGCCCTACAATGACACCACTTGAAATTCAAAGCATGCAAACACGAGAGTATGAGCAGGATAAAGATATTGTATTTCCAAGTGTAATGTCTGTCTTTCAAGACCTTGGGTACACTGTTTCTACTGCAAGCAAAGATACGGGGCTAATCACTGCTAGCAGTGCATCAAATAGTAGTGCTGCTTCTAAGTTTTGGCTGGGAGTGACTGACGTATCTCAAACAAAAGCCACAGCTTTTATCGAAGAGATTGGAGTCATCACTAAAGTCCGCCTTAGTTTTGTTAATACGAGTAAACGATCATCGGCTTATGGGCAGTCAGACCAGCAAGACACACCAGTTTTAGATACGGGAGCTTATCAAAATGCTTTTGAAAGAATTGAAAATGCAATTTTTATTCGATCCAGCAATTAAATACTAACAAGTCAAAGCACTCGGATGCACTAACGCGCACCAGTGCTTGAGGCGTTATAAACCACTATTCTGATAAAAGTAAAAAGGTGACTGGTGTATTAAAATAGTGCTTTAACTCAAGTTCATTTGTCTCAATCTTTCAAATCACTGTCAGGTCAAGTATCAAGTTCGTATTGCTCAGAAACGTTAAAGAAAACATGGAAGTCAGTTACTACCTAAATGCTATTGTTTCAAACTAAAGTCAGGTCTCAAAAGCACCAAACGATTCTGGCATGTTGCTTTTCAATAAAATACCAACCAAATGAGTGATGGTCGCGCTAAAGTCACTTTCAATTTATAACAATACGCTCAATTTGACCGCATCACTTTCAGTGCCGCTACGGAAACGTATCCATGAGGCAAATTACCTTGGTCGTTAGGCATTAAAAATATCAGCAAAATGAAAATTTTCTTTACCCAGTTTTCTGTAAAACCTACAGAAAGGAACTTAAACTATGAAAAAATTGAGGGGTCATATGTTTGTTTCTGGGTTCGTGATCAAAATAGGTTTTCGGTTTTCACTAAAGCTAAATTCGATATAAGCAAAATTGACTGGGATATTAAAGAAGTAATTAAAGTGCTTGGGTTCAGATAGGAATGAGCCTTTTTAAAGAATAACAATTGGGTCGCCTGTGAGTTGTTAATTTTCGCACAACAGACATTCAAACCAGACAAAAAGCCACCTATTAGCGCTGCCCTCTACGAGGTAAACGCAAATATGCAAACTTGTTGCATCGTGACCATGGTCTCAGTATCAGTACAGTGGGGGCGGACTGTCAAGTGGCCATCACTCGTGGTCGTATTGTCCCCGAAGTCTTTTACTTTGATCAGACCGCCAATTTAAGCGTCATGCAAGGCGTTGGTGCTCTGGCATGAAAGTCAAACAACCCATCGAGTTGATGCAGGTTGATTACTATGAGGGTTAGCTTCACAGAAGGTTTTGCCCTCAAAGAGTTTAAGCGGCATAACCGATCACAGGAACAACGGTCATGCGTCGCCGCAGCCGAGCCGGCAGTCGTAATGCGAGACGTTTTCTTGGCTAGTGGGTTGTGTGACAGCCCTCCCTATAACTTGCTCTGCGTTCAGACGGACGAGGGCAGTGAGTTTAGAGAAGAGTTTAAGCAGACCTGTGAAGCAAGAAAACCGAGGTGGAGTGGCTGCGTGGAGACAGCCAACGGGAAGACGCGTTATGAGTTTTATCCTTTTTATGAAGGAGCTTTAACCATAGAGGCTGTTAATCGAAAACTTAAAACCTATCAGCAATATTACAATAACTATAGACCTCACGATGGTATATAAATTGGAAACGTTTATGGAGACGAGCCGACTTTTCTCACAGGTAATCAACCCAGAGATTACTTTAGACTTATGAATAAAAAGGCTGTACCATGCACGGTTCACAACACAAAGCAGATAACATTCGGATAATATAATGACTAAGAATTTGAGATACGTACTAATTTATTTATTTTTACTCAGCTCTGTAGCCGAGGCGCAGGCTGCTCAAGAAGGTCGCGGAGCGGCCGAACTAGAAGAGTTTGTAGTTATAGGCTCAAGGAGTCAGGTACAGCGTTCGGTTAAAACATCCCCCGTGCCTATAGACGTGATCAGCGCCAGCCAAGTACTAAGCTATGGCGGCGGCGACCTCAGCACCCAACTTTCCAACTTAGTTCCATCTTATAATGTTAACGAACAACCCATTAGCGATGCCGCAACATTTATCCGTCCTGCCAACTTGCGTGGTCTGCCGGCAGGTGCCACTTTAGTCACCATTAATGGTAAACGCCGCCATCGGGCAGCCGTTATTACCCTATTAGGTGGTGGTGTGTCAAATGGTTCGCAAGGGGTTGATATTTCTACCATACCAGCAATTGCACTAAAACAAGTTGAAGTCTTACGTGATGGTGCATCCGCACAATATGGCTCAGACGCTATCGCTGGGGTGCTGAACTTTCAGCTCAAAGACGCCGCAGAGGGTGGCTCGACAAGTGTGCGTTGGGGAGAACATTATAAAGGTGATGGCGAAGCGTTTAATATCGCAGGTAATATTGGCCTGCCATTAACGGATGCAGGATTTATTAACTTAAGTTACGAGTTTAGCGAAGCTAACCCCACCAGCCGTAGTGTGCAACGCGATAATGCACAAGAATTGATTGCTAAGGGCAATAGCGAAGTGCCTAACCCAGCACAGATTTGGGGCTCGCAAGAAATTAATAATGACCATAAAATCTTTGTCAATACTGGTTTTACATTGAATGAGGCAGTTGAAGTGTATGCCTTTGCTAATTATGCCGAGCGCCAAGCAGAAAACGGCTTCTTTTTCCGTAGCCCCGGTTGTGATTATGATGCTGTGATTGATGCTGATACTGTTGAGTCTTATCCTGATGGCACTGGCTGTTCTCCCAGAAAAGGGGTTTTTCTTAACAGTGAACTTAACGGCGAAGGAGATCCGCAAACTTTGCCGGCAATTAATGGCTTCAAATTTACAGACCGCTTCCCTGCCGGCTTTACCCCGCAATTTGGTGGTGAGCTTGAAGATTACAGTGTTACTGGTGGTGTTCGTGGCGATGTGGCGAATGGTTGGTATTATGATATAAGTGGCTCTTTTGGCAGAAACAGGATTGATTTTTCTCTTGAAGACACCATTAATCCGCAATTAGTAACTAAGGGTGCTGATATTCCAACAGAATATGAATTAGGCTCCCATATACAAACAGAATATATTTACAATCTGGATTTATCTAAACCAGTTGATTTAGATTTTTTTGCTTCGCCGCTGTATGTCAGCTTTGGTGCTGAATATCGCCGTGAGCAATTTGAAATTGTCGCAGGTGAGAGAAACTCATGGTTTGTCAACGAACGAGCAAGCTATGGCGATGACAGCAACGAAACGCTGTCAGCATTGGGCTACGGTGCGGGAGCTAACGGTTTTGTAGGATTCCACCCGAGGACCGCAGGGACTAATGCCAGAAACAGCTGGGCTGGCTATCTTGAGCTGGAAACAGATGTCGTTGAAGATGTGTTGCTGAACATGGCTATACGCTTCGAAAACTACAACGACTTTGACGAGCAAATCAACGGCAAGATTGCATTACTTTGGCAGGCAAGCGAGCCACTTGCTTTGCGTGCCTCATTTAATACGGGTTTTAGAGTACCTACCGTAGGGCAGGCATCACTGAGTGCTATTACTACAGAGTTTAGCGATGGCGAGCTAAAAAACAGCTTACTTGCTACGGTGGATAACCCGCTTGCTATAGCTAATGGTGCTAAGGCGCTCAAAGCAGAGGAGTCGATTAATTTTAGTGTCGGTATCATTGCCAACTTGGGCGATGTTGATATTACGATGGATTACTTTAATATTAAAATTGAAGACCGTCTTGCCCTTACGCCAGTACAGAAGATAACAGGCAACGGTGATTTCAGTTCAGTACGTTATTTTGCCAATGCCTTTGATACCAGCACTCAAGGCGTCGATATTGTTGCAAGCTATCCCTTGCAATGGCTTGGCGGTGAGACGCTGTTTAGTGCCATTGGTAATTGGACTGACACAGAGGTTGACAAATACGACTCAAATATTATCACCGACGTGCGTATAAACCAGCTTGAAGAAGCCTTACCAGAGTTTCGCTTCTCCCTGGAGGGAAAGCATACCTATGGGCCTTGGCAGTTTTTACTCAGAGGGCGATTTTATGATGGTTTTTATGAAGCACATACCGATTCAGCCAGCACTATCATTAATGCCGACTCTCGTTGGCTAATGGATACAGAGTTGGCTTACAGTATAAACGGAACAAGTTCTAGCGAAGAAACGTTGACTCTTGCAGTAGGTGCTAGAAATGTGTTTGATCAATATCCCAGTAAAAACCCCCATTCTGGAGGCACTGGCTCAAAATATCCAGAGAGCTCACCTTACGGCTTTAATGGCGGATTCTACTACGTTAACGCCAATTATGCTTTCTAGCACCTGTCAGAGATCTTTGCTAAACAGCTAGGCTTGTGCAAAAGTTTCGCCCCCAAAGAGGCCGTTGTTTTATCTTAAATGAAACACTTTTCATTGTTCTATATCTGTGTGCTTCATTCGTGAACTTCGGCTTCTAACAGCGTTTATATTTCTATATAGCGCCTATGATGTTCAACAGCATCATAGCTAACACGAGCCTCGCCCGTTAGCTATTCAAATTCTTTAAAAGCAAAGGCAGCAGCGTCAATTAAATTCTCTTTTTTCGCCACCCTTTCGCTCTACCTATGTTTTTTGTACGTTACAATGGCTCAAGCTATTTTATATTCTTACCCGCTGCTAGATTAACAGTTGCCTTTGTTGCTTAATTGAGTGTTCAGTAGTTCTAATCTGTTATATCAAAACCATTTGATATAATAAGTATTATCAGCAGTAAGATGCTCAAAGGAGTGTTTGAGTATCAATCTTAGTTACCCGTAGTCATTAGTTCCTTAACTGAGAAGGATGGGTTAAGAATTTTAAAAAGTACGTACAGGAAAATAAAAGATGTTTTTTACAGAGCTAAATAACCTTCAATGTAAAACATATTTAATTGCAGATATTGATGCGAAAGTTGCGGCTATTATTGACCCGGTTGATTCCAATATAGACCGTTATATTGGTGTGTTGGCGTATCACAATCTTAAGTTGGAATTTGTAGCGGATACGCATACGCATGCAGATCATCGTTCTGCGTGCAGCGCTGTTAGAAAACTAACGGGCTGCCAAGTAATGATGCACGAATTCTCACCCCAGCCAAGCGTTGATAATTATTTCAAAGATGGTGCGGAATTAATGGTTGGTAGTATTAAGGTTAAAGTATTGCACACACCTGGTCATACACCAGATAGCGTTAGTTTTTATGTTAATGAAGACCGTGTTTTGACAGGAGACGTGATGTTAATTCAAGGGACCGGCCGTGCTGATTTTGCAGGCGGTGATGCAGGTCATCAGTACGATGCTATTACCACTCAATTGTTCACATTGCCTAAAGAAACACTCGTTTTTCCTGCACATGATTACCGTGGGAATACTGAGTCGACTATTGCTATCGAAAAAGCTACTAACCCACGTATAGCAGGTAAGACACGTGATGAATATATTGAAATCATGGCGAATCTAAATTTACCATTACCTGAAAGGATTCAAGAAGTCTTGCAAATCAATCAAAGCGAATTGGATGATGATCGCATAAAATTCCCATTATTTGCTGAGCTTAATAATGTGCTGCAAATGGATGCGGAGTTGGTCAAAAATAGAATGGATACGGGTACAGAGAACACGGTTGTTATTGATGTAAGACAAGAGCATGAATTAAAGGGAGAGTTAGGACACATTAAAAACGCTAGAAACGTACCTGTGGCAGATATTCCTAATTCTCTTGGAATGTTAGAGCTCATTAAAGATAAAGAAATCATCCTGATTTGTCGCTCAGGTATAAGGAGTACTACGGCGGCGGCCATTTTAAAAGGGCTCGGCTTCTCAGATGTGAAAAACATGAAAGGCGGTATGTTGAACTGGGTTAACTTAGGTTATCCCATTGAACGTGATTAAGGAGAGATGCGCGTAGCAATAAATGGCTAACCAGTGCCTCTGGAGATACTGTGTTCGCCCCCCTAAAACCTAATGGCAAAGTGTTTACAGTCATTATCTGTGATGCCATGGTCAACACATTCATGCCGATTATTTAACCGCATTACACTTCGTCAATATTTCTTGATCAGGCATGCCCGCATTCTTCCAGTATAAAATTAGTTCAACCGTGCAAGACTGTGGTGTAAGCGAATCCATTTCAACTGGTGCTGTGTCATCAAGCGCACGCTTGGAGATAGGCACTGCCTTTTGTGATGACAGCGATGCCATCACCAAGGAGTCACTAAAAATCGCCTGCATCTTTTGCCTAAAAGCGTGAGGCAAAGTTCTTTTTGCATTTGTAATCGGCCCGGCTATTGCCGCACCGCCAAATGTATCATGCCCTTGTGTACGTTTGTAAGCGAGCAACTGCTTCTTGGCATTAAAACTTTCTAGCTGTACATCGAACCACAAAGAAGTATCAATCGCGGTATGACTTTTCCATTCTTTTAATGTAATTAGAACCACTTTACTCGCGCTGCTTGCTAATAATTTATCAACCGCTTCTTGTTTGGAAAGGCCGATGCTTAAATACATTGTTTTAACTTGGGGGAATTTATGACCCAGTAAACGCGATAGCTTATCTGTAAATTCATTCGCCATTGGTCGTTTAGACCGAGTAAATGCGTCATAGGGCCCGCCCATAGACAATTCAAATTCACCAATGTACTTAGCAGGCTTTTCACCTGATAAAACGTATGGCCTTTCGTCCAATATACCAACAACTATGGCACTTGCACTGCCGCCTTGCAGCTCTAATGCTGGTAGGTTAAACGACTTGTTACGTGTGTTTTCGGTTAATACACAAGCCGATAAAAAGATCAATATAAGAATACTGGCTATTCTATATAACATTAACAATTACTCCTTTTTATATTGCTGAACTAAGATACAGCTAGATGGCAGCCCAATCAAGTAAAGTCCTGCTGAACAGAAGATAATCCGACAGATTATCATTCAGCTGGACAGTTTTTTCATTTGTATGAAATCCATCCCCTTTGGGTATAATACGCTCAATACAATCAACGCCGCACTCATATCTATTATGACTTTTAAAACTGCCGATCTCTGTGACGACATTTCTGATGACTTACAAATTGTAATACCAATGTTTCAATCATTTGGTGGCAACGCTCGCTTTAGCGGTCGAATTCAAACAGTTAAAGTTTTTGAAGACAATGTTTTAGTGCGCGAAAAGTTATCTGAAATAGTCAGTGGTGACATCTTAGTTATTGATGGCGGCGGTTCTTTACGTTGCGCTCTACTAGGTGGCACGCTCGCTGAGATGGGCGTTAAAAACGGCTGGGCTGGCGTTGTCGTGTATGGTTGTATCAGAGATTCATTCGACATCAACGCCATGGACATCGGCATACGCGCCATCCAGACCAACCCATTAAAAAGCATCAAAAAAGGTTGCGGAGACAAAAACATTGCCATGACATTTGCAGGAGCTACCTTTAACCCTGGTGAATATTTGTATGCCGACGAAGACGGCATTATCTTATCCAAAATGGCTATTGTTTAGATATGGGACATCGACTTTCAAAAATTTATACGCGCACTGGCGATTCTGGCACGACGGGTTTAGGCGATGGCAGCCGTGTAGATAAAGACTCCCTTCGCGTTGAAGCTTACGGCACTGTTGATGAGCTAAACAGCCAAATTGGACTCGTTATTTCTTTTGCTATTGATGAGCTTATTTCCAATCAATTGCTAGATATTCAACATGATTTATTTGACCTAGGTAGCGAACTTTGCGTACCCGGTTACAGTGCCGTTAATGACATCAATATTGACAATCTTGAAAGGATTTTAGACGCACACAACGCGCAACTACCCGCCTTAAAAGAATTCATCTTACCCGGTGGAAATTTAGCAGCAGCAACGTGCCATGTTGCCAGAACTGTATGCCGCCGCGCTGAGCGTATTACTGTTAGTTTAGCCCGTGAAGAAAGTATTAATCCGCCTGTTATTAAATACCTAAACCGCCTATCTGACTTACTGTTTGTATATTGCAGAGTACTGTCTCGCCAAGGCGGCGAATCTGAAGTTCTTTGGGATAGAAATAGACGGCAATCGTCTGAAGAGGAAAAATAAATGGATATTGTATTAGCTAATCCTAGAGGCTTTTGCGCTGGCGTTGATCGCGCGATTGAAATTGTAGAGCGCGCACTGAATTTACTCGGCTCGCCTATATACGTCCGTCATGAAGTAGTACACAACCGTTTTGTCGTAGAAGACTTAAAGCAACGCGGCGCTGTATTCGTGGATGAGCTCGATGAAGTGCCTGATAATTCAACCATCATATTTAGCGCACACGGCGTCTCTAAAGCGGTCGAAATAGAAGCTCAACGACGTAAACTTAACATTTTTGATGCCACTTGCCCTTTGGTAACTAAAGTCCATATGGAGGTCATCCGTAATGCTAAAGCTGGTCGCGAGGTTATTCTCATTGGGCATAAGGGGCACCCCGAAGTAGAAGGCACCATGGGTCGTTATGAGCGGTTAAGCCCCAACCTCAATATTCACCTTGTTGAATCACCTGAAGACGTTGTTAACCTGAATGTTCTCGATGCAAATAATTTATCGTTTGTGACACAAACTACGCTTTCTATAGACGATACCAGTTCTATTATTAATGAGCTTCGCAAGAAATTCCCCTCCATCTACGGTCCTAAAAAGAATGATATTTGCTATGCCACACAAAACAGGCAAGAGGCGGTAAAAGACCTTTCAAATAAATCATCTGTTGTTTTAGTCGTTGGGTCGCCCAATAGTTCAAACTCTAACAGGCTCCGAGAAATTGCTGAGAAACTGGGCAAACCTTCTTACCTCATTGATGGTGCTGAAGATATTCAACAAGAGTGGTTGGAGGGCATGAAAACAGTTGGCGTGACCGCCGGCGCCTCTGCCCCTGAAGCACTGGTACAAAGCGTTATTTCCCAACTCAAAATGTGGGGTGGCACAACGGCTGTTGAAACCCATGGAATCCAGGAAACAGTGACCTTCTCTTTGCCGAAAAAACTACAGGCTTAATTATCCTCAGGCAATAAAAAAGCAGGCATAGTCCGCTTTTTTATTGCTAGGTGTTTAGTCTCGCAAGCTTACGTGTTTGGATTGTGTTTAAAAATCACTTTCATTTTCAGCAAACAACTCAATAATCTTATCGTAAGGCGACGGGTACTTTAAGTGAGAGTACTGTGGGTTGCATCCTGCGTAAATTACAAAGACAAGGTAAAATATAGTCTGTTTGTTTCTATAGAGGTCAGCTCAAACCCAAACGAAAACGCGCGTTTAAACATTACGCCAAACGTCGGCAATATGGCATGAAAAGCAAACAATCACCGTTTAAAATAATATTCATCTAGGTGGATGGTGGCAGTAAATTTAGAGATGAATTTGAGACTACCTGTGAACAATTGAATATTTCATTATTTACATTGCCTGCCTGCGGCAAGGCGGGCCGCCCAGAAAGCCAAAATAGAATGGGTGTGTGGAACGTGCTAAGGGTACTAACCGTTATGAGTTCTATCCATTTTATGAGGGAAGCTTAACGGCATAAGCACTTAACATTGAGCTAGAAAAGTACCTGTGGTGTTATAACCACTATCGTCCTCAAGATAGTTTGGATTTGATGATGCTAATGGCGTATTATCAGTGCATCAAAGAGACAGACTAAATGTCCTAGGTGTAGTGAACCCGATTATACACTTGCTAAAGCACGGTATTTTTCGTATCATGCGCGACCAAACAAAGGATACAGATGTCCTGCACAGATTTTAGAGAAGACTATGAAACCAGAAATACATCCAGAATATAATGAAGTTGCGGTGACTTGCAGCTGTGGCAATAACTTTAAAACACACTCAACATTAAGCAAAGCAGAACTGCTTATTGAGTCGTGTTCAGAGTGCCACCCTTTTTACACAGGCAAGCAACGAATTGTGGATACGGCGGGTCGAGTTGATAAGTTTAATAAGCGTTATCAGCGTGGATAAACGCTAATTATTAAATGCTGAACTATTTAAAATACCGCCTCTTTAGGCGGTATTTCTTTGTTTGAATCATGGTCAATATTAAGGATGGAAAATAGTTTCTGATGCGTATTTTAGTCGTCGTTTTAGCCATGTTGTTAGCTGGCTGTGCTGTTAACCCTGTAACGGGGGGGCGGGATTTTGTTTTAATGTCTGAGACCGAAGAGCTTGCATTGGGCAGGGAGCACCATCAGAAAATTATAAAACAGTACCGTATATACGATAACCCTACGCTTCAGCAATATGTGCGATCAGTGGGCGATCGTGTTGCACGAGTTAGCCATCGGCAAAATTTAATTTATCGATTTACTTTATTAGATAGCGCTCAAGTTAATGCCTTTGCATTACCAGGCGGCTATATTTATATTACGCGTGGACTACTGGCCTACCTCAATAGTGAAGCCGAGCTGGCGGCTGTCTTAGGGCATGAATTAGGTCACGTAACGGCGAGACACTCGGTTCGACAACATAGTTTCTCTACTACAACCCGTTTATTGGGTGGATTGATTGCCGCTGCAACAGGTGTTCAAGGGGCTGGCCAACTGACCGATTTTTTAAGTACGGGCATTGTAAGAGGCTATGGAAGAGAGCACGAATTGGAAGCGGATGGCCTAGGCGTCGAATATTTAGTGAAGGCTGGTTATCGTGCATCTGCGATGAAACAAGTTATTTCTGTGCTTAAGAATCAAGAAGTCTTTGATAAGCAATTGGCGATAGAGCAAGGGCGTAAGCCACGTGCTTATCATGGCATTTTTTCAACACACCCAGACAATGATGTACGTTTACAAACAGTACTTAATCGAATGGGAGCACAGGCGCTTACAGCTGATATCAGCGATAGGCAAGACGTAGCTTTCTTGCAGAAACTATCTGGACTAACATTTGGGGACAGTTCAGAAGATGGTGTTATTCTCGGTAATAATTTTTATCACGTAGATTTGGATTTCAAAATGGTGTTTCCAAAAGGCTGGGTGGTTACGAATAGTCCCAATTCAATTGCGGCATCAAGTTTAAAAAATGAAGCACTTATCCAATTGGTGCTACAAGATTTAAATAAAAAACTAACGCCAAAACAATTCTTAAAAGCACGGTTTGGTATTAAACAAGCAATCAGTGAAGCACCATTGCTTGTTGCCGGCCGCAGAGGCCATACGGCAGTTATCAATGGAAAAACACCTTATGGGCAAGGTAAGTTGCGGGTTGCGGTCTTGTTTGATGAATCAAGGGCTTTTGTCTTTTTTGCGGCAATAAAGCAGGAGAAAGATTTCGCCTACTTTGATAAGCAGGTGATTAAGAGTATTAATAGCCTTTCAGCGCTTAATCGCATCGATAGACTCGTAGCTACAGAACTGAGGATTGAGTTACTGACAGTAAATCAGCGTAACAATAGCATCCGTCGAATGACTAAAAATTCGCCTATTAACAATCATGCAGAGCAACAAACCCGCTTGTTAAATGACTTATTCCCAAAAGGGGAGCCTAAAGCAGGTGACCTAATTAAAATAGTCCGTTAGAATTAGAGGTCAAATTTCAACAATGTGTTTCAAGAAATGTGCGAAATAACATTATGTGTGGGTGGCGTTAGAGACACAAACAAATAAAGAGGGTACAGATGTCGTCAAAGAACTTAACATTAACAGATAATTCAACAGGGAAAAGTGTAGATTTGTCGTTGCTAGAGGGCACTCTTGGCAATCCAACGATTGAGATAAAGGGGATTCCTAGCGCGTTAGGTTACTTTACACATGATCCAAGCTTTGGAACAACGGCCAGTTGTGAAAGCAAGATTACGTTTATTGATGGCGACAAAGGCATTTTATTACATCGTGGTTACCCTATTGGGCAACTGGCCGAGAAGAGCTGCTATCTCGAGACGGCTTATTTGCTTATTCACGGCGAGCTACCAAACAAAGAAGAGTTTGACACGTTTAGCACCATTATTCGCCGTCATACGATGATTAACGAGTCACTGAAAAAGTTTTTTGATGGCTTTCGCCATGATGCTCATCCCATGTCGATGATGATGGGCGTTGTTGGTTCGCTAGCGGCTTTTTATCACGAAGGCCTTAACATGAATGATCAAGAACATTTGATGATTTCGGCGCATCGTTTGATTTCAAAATTGCCAACGATTGCTGCGGCTTGTTACAAACATTCAATTGGTGAGCCGATTGTCTATCCTCGTAATGACCTTGAGTATTGTGAAAATCTTTTATACATGATGTTTTCTGTGCCGTGTGAAGAGTATATTGTGAGCCCTATTGCAGCAAAAGCGTTGAATCTACTGTTTATCCTTCACGCTGATCATGAACAAAATGCCAGCACCTCTACAGTGAGGTTAGTTGGCAGTACGGGCGCGAATCCATTCGCGTGTATATCAGCAGGTATTGCTGCGCTGTGGGGGCCTGCTCATGGCGGCGCAAACGAGGGTGTCTTGAAGATGTTGGATGAAATTGGCAGCGTAGAGAATATTCCTAAATACCTGAAAAAAGCCAAAGATAAAAACGACCCGTTCAAGTTAATGGGTTTTGGCCATCGGGTGTATAAAAATTTCGATCCAAGAGCGACAATTATTAGAGAGGTCTGTTATGAAGTGCTTGAAGAAACAGGTATTGAAGACCCTATGTTTGAATTAGCGATGAAACTTGAAGAGATGGCGTTAAAAGATGACTATTTTGTACAGCGTAAACTTTATCCGAATGTGGATTTCTACTCGGGCGTTATTTATAAGGCCTTGGGTATTCCTGTTAGTATGTTTACGGTGATGTTCGCTTTAGCTAGAACGTCTGGTTGGGTATCTCATTGGTTAGAAATGATGGCAGACGAAGATGGACGTATTGGTCGCCCTCGTCAGCTTTATAAAGGAGCACCAAAACGCGATTATGTTGCAATGGATGAGCGTTAGTCGCGAGGTTAATTAGCGATCAACAAAAGCGCATATTGAGGCTGATTTTTTTATCCGCTACTACCGTTTAGAAAAGCTCATCGATAGCCTGTTGACGGTCAACGGCAGAGCTGTTTTTGTTGACGGACCGGGAGTCTGATGCAGGAATATTTTTTTCTCTAAAGAATTCAAAAATAGCTTTTTTATTGGACGGGTTTGTTTTTAAACCGGTTTCAGAATCGATTAAGAGACCGACAATACCCTCAGGCTGGGATAAAGGCATGTTAGGCGTATCTTTCAGTGCTTCTTTCATAAAGGACATCCAAATAGGGAGCGCAGCTCGCCCACCTGTTTCTTTATCCCCTAGAGGCTTGTTGTTATCGAATCCTACCCATGTAACAGCGACCAATGAGGGGTTAAAACCGTTGAACCAAGCGTCCCGTTGGTCGTTCGTTGTGCCTGTCTTACCGGCCAAGTCTGAGCGGCCTATACTCAGCGCTCGCCTGCCTGTTCCACGTTTAATGACGTCTCGCAGCAATGAGCTAACGATGAAATTTAATTGAGGGGACATTACGCGCTCAGCTCTTTTAATAACAGGAAGTGCTGGCGCGGTCATTAGCACGCCATTATTCTTTAATGGCATAGTGGTCATTGAACGGTCTGCGAGTGAGTGAGTGTTTTCTTCATCTAACAGCGTGGCGTCTTGATCTGTTAAAGACGTCTCTTCCCGCTCAATGGCTATAGCTGGATTGGCTTTAAATAGCACCTCATCAGAATAAGACACAATGCGACTAATAAAATGTGGCTGTATGCTAAATCCGCCATTAGCAAAAACGGAATAAGCGGTCGCCATTTTATAAGGGTTGGCACTGCCGCTACCCAATGCTAAAGAGAGATTTCTTGGTAATAAGGAGGGCTTGAAGCCAAAACGAGCTGCGAAATTGCGAACGTATGTTACTCCTATATCTCGCATGATTCGAATAGATACAAGATTACGCGAATGAATTAAAGCTTCGCGTAAACGTGTAGGGCCGAAAAATTTGCCACTGTAGTTCTCAGGTCGCCAATGCTGTTCTAGGCCGGCATCATTAAAGACAACCGGCGCGTCATTAATGAGGGTCGCTGTTGTATATCCTTTAGATAAAGCGGCCGAATAAAGGATGGGTTTAAAGCCTGACCCTGGCTGCCTGTTGGCTTGATAGGCGCGGTTGAACTTCCCAGAGTAATAATCATAACCGCCAACGAGAGCGGTTAGGGCGCCATTATAAGGTGCTATAGCAACAATAGCCCCCGACACATTGGGCACTTGGGCGAGCTCATATGTATCTGTGTTTGGTTTTTGCCGGATGCGGATAATATCGCCTAAAACAAGAATTTCAGCCGCCGTTACTGGTCGCTTTCCTCGTTTGTTTTCATTGATATAAGGCCGTGCCCATTTTAGGTTTTCCCACGTGATATCAAAAGTCTGCCTGTTTTTATCTGTAACGGATATGCTCTTTTCGGCGACGCCAGTAACAATGGCTGGCTTAGTGTCTCCGATGTTTTTGAAAACAGCTAACGGAGTTAAATCAAGCTCGTCTGGCGCTAATTCAATGGTATCGACGTGCCCGAGTACTCCACGGTAGCCGTGTCGTCTGTCGTATTGGTGCAAAGCGTTTCTAACAGCGCGGTTCGCTGCTTTTTGTTGGGTAGCTTTGATGGTTGTGTAAACATGCATGCCAGAGGTGTAAATTTCATTACCGTATTGGCGGGACATTTTATTTCTGACCATTTCAGCAACGTAGGGAGCTTCAAGTTCGACAGTGGCAGAATGCAATTTGGCGCTTAAAGGCTCAGCAAAGGCCGTATCGTATTGTTCTTGGCTGATGTAGTTAAGATGAAGTAAACGATTGAGAACGTAATTTCGACGGATTAGGGCGCGGGAAGGGTTCGTTATTGGGTTGAGGGCAGAAGGTGCTTTAGGAAGCCCAGCAATCATGGCCTGTTGGGCGAGGCTTAATTGAGCGAGTTTTTTGTCGTAATAAACCTCTGCGGCGGCTGCGATTCCATATGAGCGGTGTCCAAGGTAAATCTTATTGAGATAAAGGGTGAGAATTTCTTGCTTGCTAAGCTGACGTTCAATAATGATGGAGAGCAAGATTTCGCGGAGTTTACGAAGGTATGTCTTTTCCTTAGACAAAAAGAAATTACGCGCAACTTGCATAGTGATAGTACTACCACCTTGTTTTTTCTCACCTGTTAAAAGAAGTTGTCCTGCAGCACGTGCAAGGCCACCAAAATCGATACCAGAGTGCTGAAAGAAACCTTTATCTTCAGCCGCAAGAAAAGCATGAATTTGCGCAGGTGGTATATCATCAAACGCCACAGGAAGACGCTTTTTTTCACCGAATTTGGCAATCAAGAAGCCTTCGGCACTATAGATGCTAAGAGGTGTTTGTAATTGGGTCTTATTAAGAGAACTAGGGTCTGGCAGGTTGGGTATGACCGAAACCCTAAGATAGATAGCAATACCACATGCTGATAATAAGCCAAATATCAGTAACCATTTGAAAAAGCTCTTAACAACGGATTTGGGTTGCGTCTGTTGAGTCATGCCTTCATAGAGTAGAAGAGAACGGAAAGGTGAGAGTAATAAAGTATTGTATTAGCATTGTGAAGGAAATCACATTAACATTTTAGCTTAACGAAGATACTTTAAAATAACACACACAAACACTTGTTTAAAGATAGCCTTTCAGCCTCTATTCGTGAAGGGTGATAATGACTCATGGTGTTTAACCATTGCCTTATCGGTAAAGTCCATTTTCTGCTGGCTGCATCAATCGCTAAGAAAATGATTTTAAAAGCAAAGTTATCATGATTAAAAATTTTGCGATTTTTGGTGGATTTACGAATCACTGAGTTTAAAGACTCAATAGCATTGGTCGTGTAAATAGCTTTCCTTATCGCCTCTAGGTGCACGAACAAAGTGGCTGCCAACAACGCCCGAAAACTGAGCCACTCTATTATATTTCATTGGGCTGATTAAGCCTGCTTGTTTCTTTGATGAGTTTATTGGCAATGTTGGTAGTAGGGTAAATAAGCAGTATCAAGTTCAGAATTTGACAGCAACATGGGAGCAAGAAACTGGGCAACAGCACGTTCTTTATGGGCGACGCCTTATCAATTTTAAAAGGGTTTAAATAATCATGCTTGCCCATGATATAGTTTTATATACGGAACCTCTAAAGATTAACTCATGTCAGAAAAAAATAACATTTACCTCATCGGCCCTATGGCCGCAGGTAAGTCGACGATTGGAAAGCTATTAGCTAAGCGCCTGAACAAAGAATTTTATGACAGCGATGCAGAAATTATCAAGTGTACGGGGGTGGAGATTTCCTTGATATTTGAGCTGGAAGGCGAAGAGGGCTTTAGAAAGCGAGAAACGGATAAACTTAAGGTCTTATCAAAGCTAGATGGGGCGGTTATTGCTACCGGAGGAGGCTTGGTTTTGAAAGAAGAAAACCGAGGATTATTGCAAGCGACAGGCAAGGTGGTTTATTTGCGATGCTCCGTTGACCAGCAGCTTAGTCGAACAAAAGTCGATACCAAAAGGCCGTTATTACAAACAAAAAACCCGCGGGCAAAGCTGGAAGAGTTAATGGCAATACGGGCGCCAATCTATGAATCTATAGCAGATGTAATCGTTAGCACCAATAAAACGAACGGTAAGCGGGTTGTTAAAAATATTCTTGATAAACTAGATGGTTAACAATGAGTAGAATTGAAATATTGCGCGTTGAACTCGGCACTAGAAGCTATCCTATTTATATAGCCGAAGGTCTATTGCTAGAGAGCGCTTTGCTAAAACAGCACATTACGGCATCACAAATACTAATAGTGACTAATGAAACGGTGGCGCCCTTTTATTTAGGTGGGCTTGAGGCACAGCTAAAGGACAGCTTTGACGTGAAAACCGTCGTTCTCCCTGATGGAGAAAAGTTTAAAACGTTAGAGTGCTTAAATAATATTTTTGATTCGTTGTTAGAAAACAGATGCAATCGGCAGGTAACGCTGATTGCTTTGGGCGGGGGAGTGGTTGGCGATATGACCGGTTTTGCTGCGGCGAGCTATCAGCGAGGGGTTAACTTTATTCAAGCCCCTACAACTTTATTGTCTCAGGTGGATTCATCAGTGGGCGGCAAAACGGGCGTTAATCACCGTTTAGGTAAAAACATGATAGGCGCTTTTTATCAGCCGCAATGCGTTTTGATAGATACGTCTGTGCTATCAACACTGCCGGATAGAGAGTTAAGTGCGGGTCTAGCGGAAGTTATAAAATATGGCGCAATTGCTAGCGCCGAGTTTTTTGAGTGGTTGGAGCAAAATATGGCTAAGCTATTAGCACGAGATATGGAAGCGCTAACGTATGCGATAAAAAAATCCTGTGAGATGAAAGCTGATATTGTTGCGCAAGATGAAAAAGAATCAGGTATTCGAGCAAGGCTTAATTTCGGGCATACGTTTGGGCACGCGATCGAAACACACGTGGGCTACGGTGGATGGCTACATGGAGAGGCGGTTTCTGTAGGCATGTGTATGGCGGTGGATATGTCATATCAGAAAGGCTGGTTATCGAAGGAAAGTGCTAATCGTGTAAGAAAGCTTTGTGCGCAAGCTCAGTTGCCGGTCATAAAGCCAAGTGAAATGCGAGAAGGGGATTTCATCAAAAACATGAAAGTTGATAAAAAAAACGTATCGAAATCAATTCGACTGATTTTGCTGAAAGAGTTAGGCGAAGCCGTTATATATGACTGTGATGATGACACTGAAATAAAAGCAGTTATTGCTTAGCCAGGGTATAAGTTCACACTCTTTTTTACACTTTAGCTGAATAGTTTCTACTTAGCTAATGTCTCATTCCTTACTGCCAGAAATTGGCGCGGTAACCACGGACGAATTCCTCCCTGTCTTAAAAGTCTACTTCGTCTTGCAAAGGTCCACATGAATATTAATTGAATTTGATCAGGCTATTATTCGCGAATGCAAACAGTATATCTGAACCCCTATGTGGGAGCGTGAGAGAACAAATCAAGCAGGCAGACCACATGATTTTATTTTAGAGGCATAATATATAGGTAATACCAATGCCGTTTTATCCTCTGCTGAACCTGTAGAACCAATCAGCTTTATTGTTGTTTTTAGTTGGCATCTATCGACATAAACTTTCAATGATTTTGCTCGTGTTCGCTTCTGCTGTAAGCAATATGCGAGGTGTGTTCAGTGGTGCCAGCGTCTTTAACGGCGACATCGGCGCATGGGAAGTTGAACAGGTTACGGATATGAGCTTTATGTTCTTCAATGCCGGCGCTTTTGACCAAGACATCAGCGGCTGGAATGTTGAAGGACTAATGCAAAGGGGTATGGTGGCGATGTTCTCTGGCACCAACATGTTTAACCAAAACCTCGGTCGCTGGTATGTAATAGGTATTACAGAGCCCGTCAGCGAGGATGACCTAACGCTGAAGGCACAAAACCGCGCGTTAAACGATCAAACCAGGATCTATGCACTGGCTAATGGAGACGGAGGTACCGACAATGATTCGTTCGACCTAACCACCCCTGGCGTACTAAGCCTAAAAACCGATGCCCCAACTAAAGCTTATTATAGCCTGCGGATAAGCATCGATGCGGCACCAGCAGGTGAGGGTGTGGTCCCTACGTTCGGCACTGACAACGAAGTCGCCATTATAGTAACTTCCACAGGTGCTGTAGATAGCAGACGTTACACCATTAGCTTTCCGCTCAATCTAGGACAAACAGCCGAAGAAGTAGCCGCAGCCGAAGCACAAGTATTAAACGCGGTCTTACTACAAATGCTAAGAGCAACAACAACAATAACAGTGGACAATATCAGCAACCGTATTGACCAAGCATTAGACGCATCTGCAAGCACAGACACTAGCCTTAATCTAGGCGGTAGCTCAACCTTGCAAGAGCTCATCAATAATAATGCTCGCACCGCGTTACAAGACGGCTTGGATATTAAGCAAATGCTTAATAATTCCTCTTTCCTCATACCGCTGAACGTAGCAGGGGATAATAATTACGGTGCTAATAATATGACGCTATGGGGTAGTGGTGATTACCTTAATCTTTCGGATGATACCTCTGGTGTTGACTGGAAAGGTGAAATAGTCGGTGGCAGCGTGGGTATTGATGCCCGTCTAAGCCGAAACCTAGTCGCAGGCGCCGCTGTGTCTTACAGCGAAGGCGATATTGACTATAAACGCGAGGATGAGAATGATAGTGCAAATAATAGCAAAGGCACCTTAACTAATACGCTAACCAGCGTCCATCCCTATCTTGGTTATGACTTATCACAAGGCGGACGGGTCTGGGGCACATTAGGCTATGGTCAAGGCGAGGTG
>LWTM01000077.1 GCA_002101205.1 Cycloclasticus sp. symbiont of Poecilosclerida sp. N
CCCTATAAGCGCAAACCTGTAACGAGGCGGCCTAAAGGCTACAAGCCACAGTGAATCGGTGAGTGTGTTGGTATGGATGCAAGTGAGCACCGCACGTACGGCATGAAACAGTACATACTCACCTACATAGACGAAGTGAGCGACTATGCCATTGCCGTACCCGTACCCGCCGTTACAAGTAAAGCTGCCAAACAATTCTTTGAAGCGTGCTTCAAGCTGAGTCCATTCGAGATAGAAAAGGTCATCACCGACAACGGCAGTGAGTTCAAAGGCGAGTTTGATTCCTTGTTATCCGATGCACATATAACGCATCTTTGGACGTACCTAAGCACGCCCAAGATGAGCGCCGTCTGTGAGCGTTTCAACCGAACCATACAAGAACAGTTCGTCGATTATCACGAAGAGTTATTATTCACCGATTTAGCCACATTTAATGAACCATTGGCTGACTGGTTAGTGAAATATAACAGCATAAGGCCGCATAAAGGTTTGGAGTTAAAAACACCGATGCAGTATATTATTGAAAACAAACCACAGTGCAATATGTGGTGGGTTCATACAAAAACTTGAATTGCTCCTTAGCATGCGAAATACTAATCAAAACGTTAGGTGTATTCCCTCCACCTTAAGTTTTTTGATAGAGGGGTTGGAGACAAAAAAATGAACAATATGGGGACGTTATCAGTTATTAAACAAAAATTAGATGGTTTTGCTGACGAATATAAGCAAATAGTAAATGTGTTTGAAGAATCCACAATAAACACAGAACACTTGGCAGAAAAAAAGAAAATGAAAATTAGGATTAATGCCTTAGAAATCAGGTGTAAAGATTCTCAGTTTTTATTAGAAGGTGTTATTACAGCATTAAATTCTGGGGATAAAGAGGTAAACCAAGTTGCAGAATGTAAGAATACAGTTAGCGAACTATTAAGTAGTATTAGAAATGAGCTTGATAAAAACGATCTATTAGAGATGATAAAACAGTTAGAAAGAATTCCTGCTGTTATGTCGATAGTTAGCAATCGTATTAACAATAAAATAAAAAACCCAACATTACATTGATTTATGAACCTGGTTTCTTGTCTTGGTTTCCTTAAAATAGACAATTATCTTTGGTTATCTATTTTAAGCGCCTATAACCTCTTCAAACTATAAAAAAAGAGGTAAGCGCTATGAACAAAACAATCAAAAATTCAAATAGTATCTATTTGCGTTTAAAAAATATTGCACTTGGTTTTGATACACCTGCAAATGTAATCGAAAAACTATTAAGCCATTACGAGAACAAGGCAGATGTACAAAAATATGGACTTGCAGTAAAAACAAACGAGACATCACAAAATATATATTTAATAACCGAGAATATGGGAAAGGGCGGTTAACTCTTGCCGTTATTACAGAATATGTTTCGACTAATACAGACGCAAATGTTAAGGAATTACATTTGGCGTTTCCTGATCATTTGCAGGACTCAAAGGGTGTATTTGATTTACAAAAAACGCAGAGGGAGTGTTCGAAAGGACAGGACTTAAAAAGCATTTTATGAACCCAATTGAAACAGTCACATTAAAAGACGCTGTCATTGTGGTGAGTACGCAATCGGATGTTGGAAATATAGATAGATTTATAATGCACTCTGAATCAACGGGCTATAATATTCAGCAAGCAAGGCGTTAGATTGGAACGCTCGCTTATCACGATCATTCCAAAAACAGGACAAAGACATGGCAGAAACAGGAATAGACTGTAGTTCTGCCTTTTTACACGCTTTAAAGCCCTAACTCATAAAAAGGCATCACTAAAGCCGCATACCTGTATGTAAGACTGTGCCGAATATTCCGAATAAAATACTGCCTACAATCGACAAGATAATGAACGCAGGAATAGCGGCGACTGATAGTTTTACTAAAAATATAACCATCGATATAAACGGCATTCTTACATCGGTAATGCTGACCTTACTAACGTTGTTCTCGTCCATTTTTTTCCTGTTAAGTTGATGTTTCGATTTCGCTAAAAAGCCGCGTGAATAAATTTAGAATTAAAATCGTTAACCCTGTCAGCAAGGAACCTACACCTAAATAAGCCAATAACTCTGTTGCAATATGTGAATGTGCGGCGCCTCTACCAATAGACGGTGCAAGATTAAACATAGACAGCCACGCAAGCGGATATAAACCACCCAAGCCTATTAAAATAGAGACTAATTTCTTGTAACTCGATTTAAGCGAAGAAAAAGCAACGAGTAATAACAGCCCTATTGAAAAAGCAGCTATACCCATTGAATGAAAGTGAGCACGCTGTGCATAACGCCAAATTTTACCTTGGCTTTTAACGTCGTGAACCTCAGGGTTTTCCGCAATACCTTGCGCTACAAACTCTTTAAAAAACTCTTCGTTAACTCCGAAGCTTACACCTAAAGACAGGCCAAAAATCAAAGCGAGAAACACCAATGCCAAACCTGTTTTTATGGGTTGTAGCACATCACTCATCATTGTACCTCCTTGTTTTTGCTTACACTTAAGCGCGCCAAATAATCGTAATGAGGCCCGTCCATCAATATTTCACAATCAAAACTATGCTCTTGTGCCGCATCTATTAATAACTCTTTCGAAACGTATAGCCAATTAAAGGACTCCCCACTGATCCCTTTATACGACAAATCAAAAACCACTTCACCATGATACTTATCGTTTAAGTCTATCAAGTACGAGCCATCGTCCTCTTCAAACATATAAATGAGGTCTGAGCTGTCTAGCAGTATCTGTCCATTCGGTGCTAATAGTTTTTTTGCATGGGCAAAGAACGTTCCAAACCCTTCTAGCGTTTGCACTAAACCAATACCATTCATTAGCAGTAAGAGTGTGTCAAACGACCCACTGCTAAGGTCATAAAAATTAATTAACTGTGCCTTTTTTAAACCCCGCTGGCGCATAACATCAACGGAGTTTGGCGACACATCAATAGCCGTTACATCCAAGCCTTGTTGTTGTAAATATAGGCTATGCGAACCGGCACCTGCGCCTATATCTAATACTTTACCTCGCGCCTGTTGCAGCGCTAGTTGCTCAAGCTGTGGACATTCATCGTATGATCTAAAAAAGTAACTGGGCGGCAAAACATCTGCATCCGCTATGTCCATTTTTACCGTAATAGGCGTATCTTCTTTAGATTGAAAAAAGTCCAGTAGCGCTGAGCCAACGGAGTCTTTATCTGTAGCTATTAGCACAGTTTAAGCGCCCGCATTTTCTTGACCGGCACGTTTCTTTTCAACCTTCTCTTTCCGGTGTTGCTCTATCAGTTCTTTCATTTCACCGCCAATATGCTCTTCACCACGCTTCTTTGCTAATTCAATTTGATGCTGTCGCTCAATATAACGAGATTTTTGTTCATCATCTGTTTTATCAAAACAGTGATGGCAGCTAATACCTTGTTGGTAGTTTTTGTGTTGTTTATCTTGTTCGGTAATTGGCATTTTGCAACCGTAACATTGATCATATTGACCTTTCTGTAAATTATGATCAACTGAAACGCGGTTATCAAAAACAAAACACTCACCTTGCCACTGCGTTTCACTTTCTGGCACGTCTTCCAAGTATTTTAGAATACCACCTTCTAAGTGGTAAACCTCATCAAAACCTTGCTGCTTTAAATACGCAGTAGACTTCTCACAACGAATACCACCCGTACAAAACATAGCTATTTTCTTATGCTTTTTGGTATCTAAGTTATCTTTCACGTACGCAGGGAATTCGCGAAAGGAGTCGGTTTGCGGATTTAACGCGCCATTGAATGTACCAATCGCCACTTCGTAGTCATTCCGCGTATCGACCAACAACACATCAGGATTGGTAATTAACGCATTCCAATCTTTGGGTTTTACGTACGTACCAACAATATCGTTTGGGTCAATATCTTCCACACCCATGGTGACGATTTCTTTTTTCAACTTAACTTTGGTGCGGTTGAACGGTTGCTCATCCACATACGACTCTTTATGAACTAAGTTTTTAAATTCTTCTTTTTTCTTTAACCATTGCAATAAATGATTAACGGCTTTGCGTTTACCTGCAACCGTGCCGTTAATCCCTTCTGCTGCCAGTAGCAAGGTGCCACGAATACCGTGGTGATTCATAACCTTGAGCAAAGGCTGTTTTAAAATAGTGTGATCGTCCAAACGGACAAAATGATACAGCGCGCAAACAACATAATCTTGATCCTGCATGGGTTTCCTTTTATTAGCTAGCTGGAACGTAAATCCAGTGCTGAGAAAGGTATTTTAGCAAACTAGAGTAATGTTTAAAACACAACGACAACTACTGATACGGTTCTAAATGAACATCTTGATTTAGGCTATCATCAGACAAGTACATTTCGCCATCTTGAATGCTGCATTGCAGTGACATCGTTCGCTTCACCATTGCCTCTATGCCATCCGCTTCGACATGAAAAACAGTTAAATTTTTAAACCTCTCTAACTTGCAACGTTGCTGTTGCCACCAGACAGAGGCTTTTCCTTCGTGGTAGGTATAGATGATGACTTGTTTCGCTCGCCCGCAAGCTTTGCGTATTCGTTTTTCATCCAGCTGGCCTAAATCAATCCACACATCAATTTCACCCGTTAACGACTTTTGCCACAACTCCGGTTCATCATCTGTAGATAAGCCTTTGGTAAAACTAAGCTGCTCGTGCGCATTCGCTATAAAGGCTATGAGCCTAATCATAAATCTAAAGTCGTTTTCTGATGGGTGCTGCGCAATCGTTAATTCATGGCTAGCGTAATAGTGTGAATCCATGTTGGAAATATTGACAGAGACTTTGTTGATTGTTGAGCTGATAGCCATTAGCGTAATAATAAAAAGTTCAGGCGAATATTCTAGCAAATATAGATACTTCACTCACCCTGTAAGCTGTCTAATCTCGTGCTAAAGTAGCCTTCATTGAAACTCACAGACTAAAAAGATGATTAAACACATTGTAATGTTCAAACTAAAAAATAACGCAAACGGCCAATCAAAAGAGGCCAACGCGGTAGAGCTTAAAAAATTATTAGAACAGCTCAATGGCAAAATTGATGGCCTTCTATCACTGGAAGTAGGCCTACCCTTAACAAGCGACATACCAAACTATAGTAACGCCGATGCTATTTTGTATTCTGAACTGGAAAATGCGCAAGCATTAGAAAACTATTACCCACACCCAGAGCACGTAAAAGTATTGCCGTTTGTTAAATCTGTTATTTCTGAGCGACGGGTTGTGGATTACGAAATATAGGTGCTATTCATAATTCCAAGTAACTTAATTAATTGCTTATTTTTGCGTTGCCATCACAAGAAGTATCAATTCCACGAATAACTTAGAGTTAAAGTATTTTTCGTGTAAGTTTATTGTACTTAAGTCCCAAGAAGCTGATTTAATCAGCACGGCGGAAGCAGCAATGACGCGAAAATATAATCCTCTATGGAACCTCGCAAATTAATGGCTTCGTGAATCACGATGAAGGACAAGAACAAATTAAAGGCTGGAATATCAAACACGATGATGTGAACTACCCCTAACTAAAGTTTAGGGGTTTCCTGATTCTCAGTTTGCCCGTTTTAGTTGGCTTTTAATCATACAAGGCACTGCACGCGGGCAAAATAAAGCTGCCTTCGTTCCTCACTACGCTTTTTTTGCTGGTGAGCTTGGTCGTTATGAACTACACGACAACATAGAACACCCGACCCTCTGCTTCGCCCATTCCGGCCTTTTCTGATTTAGGTGTTCTTTCTCTGGTTGCTCGTCATAAGGTTTTCTTAGCACCTCCAACAATTCATTCACCCTGCTGTGATCACCCTGCTCAGATTTATCAATCGCTTGTTGTGCTAGGTAATTACGCAATACGTACTTCGGGTTAATCTTATTCATTAGCACGGTACGTTGCTCGGCTGTTATTGGGTCTTGTTGGCGACGTTGTCTATACACTTCCAACCAAGCCTCTAGTTTCTTTTTCATCTCCCCCGGCATCGCATCGGAATAAAAAGCTGGGCTTAATTGTTTAATTGCTGCGTTAATATCAAGTCTATCACCGTCATTCGATACATTGGCTAAACGCCTAAAAAAAAGCGTCATATCGGTTTCATACTGACCAAAGAATGTTAAGAGCTGCTTAATTAAGTCAGTATCTTCTTCTAACTTAACATTAGAGAAACCTAGCTTTTGGGTCATCATCAATAGCCATTTTTTGTCATAACGGTCCGCGTAGTCATTTAGCACCTTTTCTAATCGCTCCACATCTTCTATAAGTGGCTGAATCGCATTCGCCAGTTGATACAAATTCCAATGTGCCATTTGTGCTTGCTGTCCAAACGCATACCGATGGTGCTGCTTATCGGTGGTGTTTGGC
Organism: Cycloclasticus sp. symbiont of Poecilosclerida sp. N; assembly: GCA_002101205.1. Classification (GTDB taxonomy): domain Bacteria; phylum Pseudomonadota; class Gammaproteobacteria; order Methylococcales; family Cycloclasticaceae; genus Cycloclasticus. The sequence continues at coordinate 6,386 of LWTM01000077.1, forward strand.
GTCCAGTTGGGATCGTAAGGTTCTAACCAACCATAAGGGCCATAGTCGATGGTCAGCCCTAATATCGACATGTTGTCAGTATTCATTACGCCGTGTACAAAGCCTACTCGTACCCACTCCACAACCATGTCGCAGGTGGCGGTGCATACCTCTTCAAACCATTTAATATAGGTTTCTTTATTCGGCTCAGGTAGTTGAGGAAAGTCTGTTTTTATCGTGTAATCAACAAATTTTTTCAACAACTCTACATTTTGCTGCGCGTAATATTGAAAGTGCCCAAAACGCGTGAACGATGGCGCTAAACGGCACACCACAGCGCCTGGCTCTAGTGCTGGGTTACCGTCATACATAACATCCCGCACCACTTGCTCGCCCGTTGTTATTAAGCTGAGTGCGCGCGTGGTTGGTACGCCTAAGTGATACATTGCCTCGCTACAAAGAAACTCTCTAACAGACGAACGAAGAACGGCCAGACCATCGGCTGTTCTTGAATAAGGTGTTGGCCCCGCGCCTTTAAGCTGTACTGCCCAACGCTCGCCTCGCTTGTTGATAATTTCGCCGAGGTTAATGGCGCGGCCATCACCTAACTGCCCAGCCCAATTACCAAACTGGTGCCCCCCATAACTAGTCGCGTAGGGTTGCATGCCTTCCATCTGTTGATTGCCTGAAAAAATTTGGGTAAACAACTCTGATTGGCAATCTTTTTCTGTTAAATCAAGCAAGACGGCGGCTTCTTTTGAATAGGAAACCATTGCAGGTGCTTGCATTTGTTTCGGCTTAACCCATGAAAAACACGCACCCAACACTTGGCGAGGGTAAGTATCTGTTATGCCATCGGCGGGTAATTGTTCTACAAACTGGTTGTCGAATTTTAAGTGCTTCACGCTGATTCTTTACCTAGCATTAAATCAGCAAATACAAACCCATCACGCTCGACCACTTCCCCCGAAATAATATTTATTTCGTGTTCAAACATGGGCCCAGCATAAGCGAAACTATGAAACTCACCGTTCTCACCACACGGGTCAACACCTGCTGGCAAATCTTTTAAAAAGTGCTGATTAAACTCCCGACCACAAAAGTTGGCAGATAACTGCTTTGGGTCTACACAGGTGATACGTGTTTTTAAACCAGCAGCCAGCATGTCTTTCGCAAGTTGCGCTGTCGGTTTTAACCACAGTGGAAATAATGGTTCTAACCCCGTTCTTTTTAGATTATCGACACGGTATTGACGAATATCTTCTAAATACAAGTCACCAAACGCCATGTGCGTAACACCTTGTCCGTCAATAGAAGCAAAGAAGTCAGCCATCGCTTGATTGTATATTTCATTACTGCACGGGTGAGGGATATTAATAATGTGCAATGGTAAGTTGACCGCCTTTGCCTGCTGTTTCAATAGCTCAACACGAACTGCATGCATGGCAACACGTTGGTGCGTTTCGTTAACCGTTGTGACCAAACCAAGCAACTCAACATCGTCATCTTGCTGTAATTGATAGAGCGTCCATGCGCTGTCTTTACCGCTACTCCAAGAGAGTAGTGTTTTCTTTTCTCCCATGAAGCCTACAAACCTTCGACGGATTTCTCAAACGCCGCAATTTTAGCCCTAACAGCATCGGGAACCGAGACCGTTTTCTGTTGCGCATAATCAAACCAAACCATAATACTTTGGCTGCGCATAACGGGTTCATCTTCACAATAAATATCCGCCGATATCGTTGCACTCTTATTACCTATTTTTCCTATTCGCGTATAAATCTCTAACTGCGCAGGGTAATGCACTTGCTGAAGGTAGCTGCATTGCATATCCGCCAATATCCAGCCCGACATCATTGCTGGTTTAAAAGACACATCTAACACATCATCACAATAAGCCACTCGCGCAGATTCTAAATACCGAACAAACTGAACGTTGTTAATATGCCCAAGCGCATCTGCATCACCCCAGCGTACCTGTAATAAAAAACTGTGCGTGAAAAACTGTTTACTCATAGCGCGTCTTACCCCCAAACTCATGAAACTTAATTTTGTTATTATACGCACTTCATTTGATTTGATTTAATTTACATACGACATGCATAAAAAAATAATATCAATCATTCTATGCTGTCTGGCCTGCTATGCGACATCAGCTTTTTCTATAGAAAAGGCAGATACTGGCACCAACCCTTTTTCAGACAACCCCATTGCTGATAAAAAAATAGAAGGCCTTATTAAAGAGATTTTTCCCAACGCAACACGTATTGATCAAAAAGACCCTAAAAATAAAGTGTGGCCTATTTATGTTACCTTTCAACAAGTCGGTTATGCATTTGAAAGCCAAGATTTCATTCAAATACAAGGCTTTGCTGGCGACATCATTAATCTATTAATTGGCATTGATAATGATGGTCAAATCATGGGTGTTCGTGTGCTATTTCAACACGAACCTATCTTTCTGCACGGCCTTGGGCCTGAGGCATTGGAAAAATTTCTTGATCAATACCCTGGTCACAGCGTTTCTGAACGAATTATTGTAGATAGTAGTCGCTCTCGATCTGTCTCTTCAGCAGGCGAGGGCAGTTTGATTTTTGACGGTGTAACGAAGGCAACCGTTTCCGTTATTGCCGCCAACGACACGTTGCTAACAGCTGCTTTAGAAGTGGCGCGAAAAGTTTTAGGTAAATTTGTTCAAGCCAGCGCATCGTTACCAAAAATGGATTTATACGAGCCTCTCAATTGGCAACAGTTGTTAGATAGAAAGCTTGTTGCTCGCTGGACTGTTCACCGCGAGCAACTGGAAACGGCTTTAGACAGGGAGTTATCTGATTACCCAGGTTATGGCTTCGATGATCCAGATCTGGACGTTATTACCGATGTTTACTACGCCTATTTGAACGCACCCATAATTGGTAAAAACCTGCTAGGCAAAGAAGATTATGCTCGCCTAATGGAGACTGTCAAGCCGGGGGAAAACATTGTCGGCATTATGTCAGAAGGACCATACAACTATCTAGAAGATGACTTCAGGGCTGGAAAAATCCCTACTCGCGTTTCTTTGTACCAAAATGGATTGCCTTTGCTTATTCGCGACATAGCTTTTTATCGATTTTATGACAAAAACTTGCCCGATAGCATTCCTGATTTGAATAATTTTAGGTTATTAAAAATTAAGGGGAACGCCGGCTTCGACCCTGCCTCTAAGCTCACTATTCAACTTAATTATGATTTGCGACAAAATCACTTGCTTGGTGATAATATTAACCAAAGTAGCTCCCACCAGTTACCGAGTAAATTATTTTACAAGCCTGAGGTTATTGAAGAAAAACGCATCCCTATTTGGAAGCGCTTATGGAATTCTAGAGTGTTAGAAATAGCCATCACAATCGCGTCACTGCTTTTGTTAACGCTCATTTTCATCAAACAACGCACCTTGTCCAGACACCCAACATTCGTTAAATACGGCCGTTTAGCATTTATGTTCTTCACAGTGTTTTTTATCGGGTTTTATGCACAAGGACAATTATCCGTCGTTAACATCTATACCGTTTTACTCTCCTTACGAGGTGGCTTTAAGTTCGACGTATTCTTGCTTGACCCAGTATTGTTTATTATTTGGCTCTACACCTTCGTCACGCTCTTTATTTGGGGCCGCGGCGTATTTTGCGGCTGGTTATGCCCCTTTGGCGCACTACAAGAAATTCTCGCATGGCTTGGAAAAGTCTTAAGATTCCCTCAGGTGAAAATTAAAGAGCCAGCTCATCTGGTATTACAAAAACTAAAATATATCATCGTTATTGCTCTATCTGCAATCTGCTTTTACGACTTGGGTTTGGCACAAACACTGTCAGAAATTGAGCCATTCAAAACCAGTATCACCTTGGTCTTTGATCGCGAATGGTATTTTGTCGCTTTCGCCGTAGGGCTACTCGTCATTGGTATGTTCATTCATAAATTTTACTGCCGTTATGTTTGCCCGTTGGGCGCTGGTCTTGCTATTTTGGGACGTTTTCAATTATTCAAATGGCTCGATCGTCGTGACGATTGCGGAAAACCTTGTCAGGTTTGTAACGTTCGCTGCGAAATCAAGGCGATTCCAAAATCTGGCCACGTTGACTACAACGAATGCATCCAGTGTCTTGAATGCTTAGTTATCTACAATGATGAACACCAATGTGCACCAGTTATGCTGGCAAATAAACGCGCGAAAAAACAATTTGTAGAAATAAAATAGGTTTACTTATTAGCCTACAAGAAATAAAGGCTTTTCTTCATTTCGTTCTTCAACCCATTCGCGCAGTGCCTGTTGGCTGAAATACAGACCGAATAACTGAACTGGCCTTTGCGTCTTACATGACCAACCAGATGGTGCAAAAACTTGCCCTGTTTCGTAATGCGCAATATTCGCCAATAAAGTTGCCCGCATTTTCTCAACGACCTCAGGGATTTCTGCATTAGCGGATATAGGCTCATCCCACGGTTCTAAGTTATTCATTGCGAAAGCGGCTTGCCACACCGTTAACTCGTTAACATCGCGCCAGTGCTCTTCGTCTATTGCCTCAATCTCCATTGCGCTTACTTTACACCACATTCAATTTCACCTTGTTTATTGGGCGTTCTCTTCACAATTTTTCCCACGCCATTTGGTAACTCATCCATAAAAATAACTTTTTTGGGTTCCTCGTAATTGCCCAAATATTATCGGCACTAGCTACGAATATCAGCCGGACCTGCTTCCGTGCCTTCCTTTAACACAACATGCGCCACAGGTATTTCATCGTGTGCTTTATCACTGTGCCCAATCACGGCCGCTTCAAGTATGGGAGTGAATTTACACAATGAGACCTCTGCATAACGCAGTGAGAGAAGGCAAGACGAGGTAATCCTGTCACCTTTTTTACGTCATTTTAAAGTAGACCAACAGCAAATTTAGCACCATCAATAACAACTGTGTTCTGCGCATGTTGTTCTGCTGAGCTTTTGAAGGCATCAATAAGTAATAGATTATTCAACATTTATATTCTCTATTAATTTCTGTTTCAGCCTCATCAACTGCTCAAGCGACAAGCCCATTAGAAAGCTACTCGCTAACGTTAATTTATCGCCTATCGCTGGTTCTCTCATTATGTTTAAAAAATAGCCTTCAAACCTACGATCTTCTTTTTTAAAAGGATATGAAATCAAACCATGTTGGATAAAATAGTACATCAACACGCGTGTTTATTGAACAGTCCACGTTCTTCAATAATGGGAAGTACTGGGAAATTTTCCCTCAGCAGAAAAACGCTTGCCGTCAATTAAAATCAAAGTACCATTACTACCCCTCTAATAGAAATATTGGCCTTTGATTTACTATTGGGATGCGGAAACTTGGCGTATTGCATCGTTAAAGAACGCATTCGTTCAATCACCCCTTTAATAGTTACTGCCCCGCTTTTAGCACTTTCATCTGCCGTTATCACCACAAAACTAGCAGTTACACCATCAATTTTTTTCTGTTTTAGTAACTGTTGTTACCGTAATAACATCAAGCTGAGGTGTTTGCGCCAACGCTTGATTTAGAGTCGAAGATAATGCAACTGTTATTATTATTTTCCATTTTTTTATTCCTTATTTTTCATTAAAACATTGGCTTTTTTGCTGCCGTTTCGTTGATATTTCCTTTTGATTCTAACCCAGAGCATAAAACCCCCAGAAAATAATATTATTAATAGTGGCACTCCTGAGATAATTGATAAAATTTTATGGGTGCCAAAAAAATTAAATTGGTGTAACTTCATTATCCACCAATGAAACCGTCTAGCAGTGTTTTGATCTTCAAGAATCACACCATGATAGGGATCAATAAAAATCTCCGTTTTGCCAGAATCATTAAATTGAATCCTCCACGCTAAGCGCCCCTTAGATTTTTTACGATGAATCCAGTTATCTAAAAGATTCGCATCAATCAGTAATGTCTCTGTCGGAACGTACTGACGTGCAAAAGCAATGGCTAAATTCTTAGGCAATGGTGAAAGGCATTTTCCATTAATTGCATTTATAAGAGTGTTGTCTTTACCGCCATCACTATCAATAGAATTAATTCTATAAAATAATGAATTTACTTCACGAACAAGGGAAAAAGACATAACTTTAGTGTCTTTTTCTGTACATAATTGCGTATATTCAAACATTTTAGGCAAAGTAATTGCCTTTGAAATATCATCCATACTAATGGATTGAGATTTGTTTTGCTTTTCTTTATAACCAGATTCCCAATACATGTAAGGTGCATAAGCCCACAATATTCCAGTAATTGTTGTAATCAAAAGGAAAAAAAATGCTATGCCTGCCGTCCAATAATGTAACTTCCTATTATCCACACTGCTCATTTATTATTTTGTGTTCAATGAAAATGTAGCTCGATGTCGTATAAATTCATAATCCTTGTCTTGAAATTGACCAGCTATTTGTTCATTGTGAATTACTTCTATAACATAAGTCCCTTCCCATAATGGCGTAAAACGACTCACTCCTTGTTTGTTTAATTTAGATTCCCATATCCAGCCATTTGGCGCAAAAATATTAACTGATTTAGGTTTTTCAGCTAGTGGATTTTTATCAAAATATACTTGGAACACGACTTGTTCACCAACCTTTGGACCAAAATTACCAGTTCGAGGGTCAATGTGTTGGGTGATAGGTAAAATATCTAATTTAGTTTCTGGAGTAGTTGGAGAAATACGTTTAGAAACCTTTTTATCATCAAATAACAACCATTGAGTTCTAGCATAATACATAGGCCTAATAACACCAATACCGTGTTTTGACCAGTCAACAACAGGACTATCAATATCTTGTGCAACTAAATTTACTAATCCATATTTATCAGTTTTGACTTTCCCCTCGTAAAAATTATCTCGCATTCTAAGACGAATGCTAGTGCCATTTTCACTACTTGGAAAATATGCTTTTAGTGTAGATGCCTCACGCTCAGCAAGCCTTGTGTCTTTTGATTCAAATAAATTTTCATGATATTCACCAAAATAAAGACGAACTGTTTTATTGCTATCTGGTATTGGATTTAACCAAAGAAAATGAGCGTGACTCATAGTAGAGAATAATAAAAATAATACAGTCAAAAATGACCTTGTGTTTTGTTTTTTAATATTAAAATAAGTGTTCACAATAACTCCTAATTAAATAAAAAAGAAAAATCCATTTTAATTGACGGATGGGGTAAAAAAATACCGTTTAAAATTTAGCTTCTAAACCAACATATACTGAGCGTGTTTGCCCAGGAATAATGCCGCCAAAAAATGATTGTCGTCTTTCTCTGTATTCTTTATCTGCTATATTGTTAACGCCTGCAAAAAGCGACACGCCGCCTACTTTATAATCGCCACGAATATTTAAAATTGCATAAGATGGTAATTCTCCTTTGTTTCCATCATCACTTTCTGCAACTGTATTTTCTGCATCAGTAAAGCGTTTTCCAACATAATTCCCATCAATTTTTAGAGAAAGATTTTTGTTAACTTTATATATAGCACCAAAATTAAAAGAGTTTTTAGGTGCCATTGGTAATACTTTTCCCTTGTTATCGCCAACTTTTTGCTTGGCATCAACATAAGTGTAATTGGCATTAATCTCTAATTTAGGTGTTGCATGATAAACTATTGCGCCCTCAACGCCCTTATGACTGGTTTTGCCTGCGTTGTCAGACTCCCCTGCATTAGAAATAATTTGGTTATCAAAATCAATGTAAAATAATCCAGCATCAACTGATAGGTTATCTGTCAATTTTCCACGAAACCCAATTTCTGAATTAATACCAGTTTCCGAGTCAAGATCTTTATCTGTTCCAGTCGTTGGATCAACCGCTTCTGAAAAGGTTGGCGGCTCAAATGTTTTATGAATGCCTGCATAAATATTACTATCGCTGTCTAACTTATAAGAAAGCCCTACACCGCCAACAGTTTCTGAAGTTTCTGCTTGAGTTTTTTTACCAATATTACCACCGCGTAAACCAACATTTATATCTTGTTCAATAAATTCTTGACGCAATCCAGTAATAGTAGTTAATTTCCCCCAGGCATGTTCTACTTCCACATAAGGGGCAAATGCAGTGGTTTTAAGAGTTGAGTCACGATCTGTATAACCACTCCTGTCAGTATGGCTTGACCCTCTACGTCTAATATCATTCATATTTTCAAAATGCAATCTAGATCCTAATGTTAATTTTCCACCCAGTGCATTTTTAAACCGAATTCTTGGCTCTACGCCAACAACAAAGAACTCACGCTCAAAGTGTCTGTTTCCAGTATCTTTAGCAGTGCCTTCTATATTTGCAGAATTAGCTAACTCATCTGCCGCACTATATGTGGCATTATCTGCTTCATTAGCAATTTGCCAATTTCTCTCAAAAAAACTTAAATAAGCAAGGGACTCAAAATCAACACCCTCTTTTATAGGCGCATCAAAATGAAAATCTGCCGAGGCACGCCGTCCTCTAAATATGTCGTTTGAACGCACACTTTTATCTGGATCGTCTTTAAACTGTTCAGCACTCAAACCACCAGGAGTGTTAGATACTTCTCTGTAATAATTAAATCTATACCAATTTCCTCCTCCATCTATCGAATCAGGCGAGGTAACTTTTAAGCTAATATTATTAACATCAGTATCAGTGTTTTCCCTATTTGTTTCCCCGCTTTTATTAAGATAAGATAACAAGTATCCAGTGCCATTATTAAGGGTGTCTCCCGAGGATAAATAAGTGGAAAAAAAGCTACCGTCACGGACAGTTTCTTTAAGTGTAATAGTTTGTTTTGCAGGTGGTTGATTAGTAATATAGTTTACAACACCGCCAATATTGCCTGGCCCATAAAGCACAGAACCACCACCACGAATAACTTCTATACGCTCAACATCTTCTATAGGAACATTATAGTATGCAGATTTATCGCCATATACCGCTGGCTGAATTGGCACGCCATCCGCCGCTAATAATGTCCCTGACTTACTACGATTAGGGTTCATCCCACGAAACCCTATATTTGGACGCAGACCACGACCATATTCACTGGGTGCAAAAACTCCAGGTATTGTTTTTAACACATCAATACTTGAAAGTGGTTGAAATGCTTCAATCTGTTTTTTAGATATAATTGTAACAGCACCCGGATGATCCTGAAGCAACCTGCCTGTTTCTAATTTTTTTTCGTCAGTTGCTACAGTTGCTGTAACAACAATTTGTTTTAATGTTGTTGTTCTATCCTCTACCTGTGCGTTAGCATTAAATATTGGTACAAGTAGTACACTTAATAATAGTATTTTTTGTTTCACAAGAGTTCTCCTATTTATGAGTGAAATGGCTGGCTACAATAAGTTCGCTAGCTGATTAAAGTTACTAAATGCGAATGATAACAGTTCTCATTATCATTCGCAATACTATTCTTGTTTTTCATTAAAATAAGACCTCTGCACGAACCGATGATGAATCAGCATTGATAATTTGAGATAATAGAATGCCCAACAAAAGAGCAACAAGCGAATACGAATGGTCTGAAACAACCTCACACAATATAGTTTGGCAGAAGCGATGCTGATAGGTCATGATGCCCTTAAAGAACTCGATGCCGTTAATTAATTGACGGGGCACGCTAAAGCAACAGCGTTCAGATATTCATTCAAAAAACAGGCTGCGAAAGCCTGCCGCCCTTAGTGATGTTCAAAGCACTTCTCCTGCAAAGCTGGTACAAGCTCTGTGATCGTGCGCTAGAGAAGCAATTAGCCAGAGACCTACTGTTTCGTCGTTTCGTTGGGTTGGATATTTCAGAGGTTGTTCCCGGTCACTCAACATTTTGGCGCTTTTGGCAGACGCTAGAGAAACTGAATTTAATGGAGGGCTGCTCAACGAGATAAAGCACCAACGCTGCTTCACCGACTTACTCAGTGGTGATGAAAAATCGGTATATGCTGATAGTGCCTACAAAAGCCAACATCGTGGTACATGGCTGGCAGAGAGACATATTGAGAACAGACTCATACCCCACGGCACCTTCTCTGTCTACGCCGTTCACCTTGTAAAACGTGCTTACCGCAACAAGCCGTTCAACAAGAAGCTGAACAGTTCAACCAGGGCATTCAAGCGTGCGGCGCACTGTTGAGTGCGTCTTTCGCGTATTGAAACTGCATTACGCAATGGGCAAAGGTCGTTACCTAGGTCTGAATAGAAATCGTACCCGTTTTGAACTCATGTGTGTAGCTCATAATCTGAAACGAGAATTATCGATTCACTAGGCAAGTTGTATCTAAAAATGAAAACAAAGGGAAAAAATAGGCAAGTGACAATGAATTTGCGTCAAATAGGGTTTTATACCCCAAACACTTCCTAGGTCTATTATTCATTAAACCTGTGGCTATAAACACTTCTTTTTCACTCACATCATCCAAAGCCTTATGCTTGGGAATGAATTGCCTTAATAAGCCATTATGGTTCTCGTTGCGGATACAACCCGGCAAATGGAACGGTAATATTTCTTATAGCTTAATCGGCAAAAAGAACAGCCGTGCCACTAACATGAACACCAAACTGACATTTCTCGCTTAGGTCAACGTGTGCACCATAACTTGTCGTTACATCAATCACTCCGTTACCGCCTAAGTTGTCTGTTAATTTTTTTAATACATTAATAGCATGCTGTCTAACAATTACTTTTCCTTTCTCTGAGCTACTGCACATAGCTGTTTCAACCTGCTCTAATCGCTCAACTATTGTCGGCATATCGACTGGTTCGCCAGACATATATACTGTCAATTCAGGCGAATGGTCTTCCATATCGATACGAATAACATCAAAAAACAACAGTGTTGAAATGCCGAATAAGATAAAAAAACTGATGAGTATTTTTGTTGTTGATGCCTTCATTAGATTTACTTTTACGTTATTTGTTATTGTTTGCTAGCGATAAATGCTGTGAGTTTGATGTTATAAAGCACAAAAAGTTCATACTTACTTAACGATTTTCAAAACTGGCTTTTTAACTGTAACTGTAGATGTTGGCTGTGGATCTTCCGGCTCTGGCGGCATATCATCCTCGAACCGTTCATCAAACATCATGCCTTTACCATTTTCCTTTGCATAAGCTGCCAATATTGCACCAATCGGCACATACAAGTTCTCTGCCTTACCAAAAAACCTAGCCGAAAACGATATCGCATCATTATCAAAAAGCCAGTCATCCACAGCATCTGGATGAGTGTTTAGAATAATTTTAGCATCGGATATATACGATGAAGGCACCTGCACACCTTTAAAATTCGCATCGACTAAAAGATAAGGTGTTAAGCCATTACTGATTATCCATTCATGCAACGCACGCACTAAGTAAGGCTTTAAGGAAGTCATTACTTAATGCTTAAGATGCCATCAATTGATGACTTTCCATCATATCAAGCTCTTCTTTACTCATGCTTCCTAAGAAAGTATCGCGCGAAGTAACGCGTTCAACATACTCAATAATCACATTTGCTTCTTTTGGTAACTCAATGCCATAGAAAGGCAACCTCCAAAGTAATGGCGCTAAAACGCCATCAACTAATGTGAAATCATCACTTAAGAAATACTTATTCGCTTCAAATAACGGCACTGCAGCAATTAAATTTTCCCTTAACAGTTTTTTTGCTTTGGCTGATTTTTTCTCTCCAGCATTAATAATGTCATCTAATAGTGTGTACCAATCCTGATCAATACGGTGAATAAGCAGGCGTGAGCGTGCTCTTGAAACAGGGTCAATTGGATACAACGGAGGATGGGGGAAACGCTCATCAAGGTATTCCATAATAATTCTAGAATTGAACAATGATAAATCTCTATCAATTAAAATAGGCAGGGTGCCATACGGATTTAATTCCTGTAAGTTTTCTGGAAATTCTTTACCGTCAATAAACTCCACATCAGCCGACGCACTTTTTTCGCACAAAACGAATCGCGCACGATGACTGTAATGACACACTGGGTCTGCATAAAGCGTCATAATTGATTTTTTATTTAGTACATTTATCATGATTTTATCCTGTTTTTAAAATATAAAAAGAGCTTTATAAAACACAGAGCTCTCACTTGTAAGTTTACTTCAGCTTCAGTGGATGTCTTTCCAATAATCTTTCTTAAGCAAATAGAAAACACCAATCATGACTAAGATAAATAGCAACACCTTCCAGCCTAGCTTTTGGCGTTCCATCTTTGCCGGTTCACCCATATAGGTCATAAAATTCACCAAATCATTCATCGCTTGATCGTACTCTCGCTCAGTCATCCGGCCTGGTTCAGAAATTTCCAATTTATCTATGACCTTGCGCACACTGCCATCTTCTGTTTCAACTTCTTTATAAACGGCACGTTGCAAGCCTTGCAAATCAGCCAAAACATGTGGCATTCCCACTTCTGGAAATAACGAGTTATTAACGCCAAATGGGCGAGACTCATCAACATAAAAGCTTTTAAGATAGGTGTACAACCAGTCAGGCCCACGTGAACGTGCAATCAAAGATAAGTCTGGCGGATTCACACCAAACCATTTTTCCGCGTCTTTGGGACGCATAGAAATAGTCATGCCATCAAATATCTTTTCACCCGTAAACATTAAATTTAACTCAACCAACTCAGGCGAAATATCTAAATCCTCGGCCATTCTTGAGTACCTAAGCTGTTTAGCCGAGTGACAACTTAAACAATAGTTTACAAAGTATTTAGCGCCCCTTTGTAATGAGGCTTTATTACCTAAATCTATCGTCGCTGATTCAAGTTCGTGCCCACTTGCCGCGAATGCCGGTGAAGACAACAGTAGAAAAACACATAAAATCAACTGCTTCATTTCTCGCCCACCCTCTCCGGAACATACTTATCTTGCCCTATATTCGAATAAAACGGCATCAACAAGAAAAATGCAAAATAGATGACCGAAAAGAATCGCGAGAAGAACGTACCAACGGGTGTTACTGGCTGCATGCCAAAATATCCTAAGCCAACGAAACTAATAACAAATGCCACAATAGCGGTTTTAAATACTGGGCCTCTATAGCGTATTGATTTATTCACGCCTCTATCCAGCCAAGGTAATAAAAACAAAACAATAATTGCTCCCGCCATTGCAACCACGCCTAAAAACTTATCAGGAACCGCTCGCAGCACTGCATAAAAAGGCGTGAAATACCACACTGGCGCAATATGCTCTGGCGTTTTCAACGGGTCAGCTGGAACAAAGTTGGCGTGCTCTAAGAAATAACCGCCCATCTCTGGCATATAGAAAATAATCAACGCGAAAACGAATAGGAATACTGCTACACCGACTAAATCTTTGACGGAGTAATATGGATGAAATGGGATGCCGTCTAAAGGAACGCCATTTTTATCTTTGTACTTTTTAATTTCAATACCTTCTGGGTTATTTGAACCCACCGCATGAAGTGCCACAATGTGCATAAACACCAAAATAACCAACACCAATGGAATCGCTATAACGTGAAACGCAAAAAACCTGTTAAGTGTCGCATCAGAAATAACGTAATCACCTCTTAGCCACAGCGCTAAATCTTCACCTACGTATGGAATCGCGCCGAACAAGGAAACGATCACTTGCGCACCCCAATAAGACATTTGGCCCCACGGAAGAAGGTAGCCCATAAAGGCTTCAGCCATAAGCGCTACGTAGATGATCATACCGAATATCCACACCAATTCGCGAGGCTTTCTAAATGAACCATAAACAAGACCCCTGAACATGTGCAAATACACCACAATGAAAAATGCGGACGCACCCGTTGAGTGCATGTACCTGATTAGCCAGCCCCATTCAACATCACGCATGATGTATTCAACAGAATCAAATGCTAATTTCGCATCTGGTTTATAGTTAATCGTTAAGAAAATACCTGTAATAATTTGATTCACTAATACAAGCATGGCCAATGAACCAAAGTAGTACATCCAATTGAAGTTTTTTGGCGCATAGTATTCAGCAAGATGTTCGTTCCAAACCTTACTTAGAGGGAATCGATCATCTATCCAGCCCAGTGCGTTTTTTAACATCCCACTCATGATGTTTTCCCCCCTATAAGGATTTTAGTGTCCGTAAGGTATTTATGTGGCGGCACAACGAGATTTAACGGTGCAGGGACACCTGCGTAAACGCGACCCGATAAATCAAAAAGAGAACCGTGGCAAGGGCAAAAGAAACCGCCTTTCCATTCTGGGCCCAAATCTTCTGGCGCAACCTCTGGTCTGAACGTTGGCGAACAACCTAGATGGGTGCAAATACCAACCGCTAAGAAAACTTCTGGATTAATCGATCGGCCTATGTTTTTACAAGATTCTGGTTGCTCCGACTCATTTGAATCAGCGTCACGCAACATGTCATTCCTGCTATCAAGCTGAGCTAGCACTTCTTTTGTACGCTTCAATATCCAAACAGGTTTGCCACGCCACTCAACACGTATTAATTGGCCAGGTTCCAACTTGGAAATATCCGCTTCCACTGGTGCGCCCGCTGCTTTCGCGCGGTCGCTTGGGTTCATTGATGCTAAAAAAGGTACTGCTACATATACAGCTCCAACACCACTAACCGCAGTGGCCGCGGCCGTTAAAAAAAGACGTCTGCGCTTATCTACTACCTGTTCGCTCATTGAGACCTCCATAAAACCATCGTCATTTACCGACGCTCCGCAAAAGCACCGTGCTAATCCGGCGAGATTCTAGCATATTTTCAGTAAAATTAGCGACGTTCAAATCAATGTAAATGGACTTATTGCAGCATAATAAAAATTACGCGAGGTTTTTTACTTAAGTATCGATTTAAATGTATCAAAAAAACGTTCGTTTTCAGCACTTGAGCCGATTGTAACGCGCAAACATTCCGGAGGAAGCCCTTGTCCTTCACCCATTTTCTTTATCAGTATTCCAGCTTTTTTCAGTTCTTCAAACACACGTTGCGCCGAATCTGACCACAACGAGAACAATAAAAAGTTCGCCTTGCTTGGAAATACCTGCAATCCCTCTAAAACAGATAGCTTTTTAAATAATATTTCCCGTTCTTCACAAATCAACTTTGCTTGCGCATTCAATACATCAATATGTTGAAATGCAAAATTAGCCGTTAATTGAGTAAACGTATTTATATTGTACGGCAACCTTATTTTTTCAAACTGCTCAATAAGGCTTCGATGCCCAACAAGGTAGCCCAAACGCAGGCCTGCAAGGCCTAATTTGGAGACGGTTCGCATCACCAGCAACTGCTCGAAATCCTGCGCTTTATCTAAAAACGTCTTATCTGCAAACGGCTGATACGCCTCATCAATCACAACAACACCATTCGATGCACGAATGATTTCTAACACATCGTCATCTTCAAACAAATTTGCAGTGGGGTTATTGGGGTAAGCTAAAAAAATAATCGCTGGGTCATGCGTTTTTATTGCCTCAAGCATGGCAGGCATATCTAAGCTAAAATCTTCGCTTAAAGGCGAACCGACAAACTTAACACCCAATGCGTTTGCGATATGCTCGTACATCACGAAACTTGGTGTAGGAGCCATCACGCACGTACCCTCTTTCATTGCCATGATAAGAATTTGGATTAACTCATCCGAGCCATTACCCAATACGACTCCTAAGTCTGAAGAAATGCCAAAACAACTTCGCAGGCATTGCACAAGCTTTTTAGCTGTAGAGTCTGGGTATCTATTTGGCTCCACTTGCGCCAATAATTCTAGCCATTGCGACTTCATCTGTTCTGGCCATGTAAAAGGGTTTTCCATCGCGTCCAACTTCACCAGACCCGTCGCTTCTGACACATTATATGCCTGCATTTCTTTAATTTCTGGACGAATCAAGCGTTCTATTTTTTCGATTATGCTAGACAACGCTTGTTACCTTAACTTTCTATATTCTGCTGATTTTGCATGCGCCGTTAATGCTTCGCCCCGCGCCAATACAGACGCGGTATCTGAAAGCGCAGAGGAACCTGTTTTGCTGCAATTAATGATGCTAGTGCGCTTTTGAAAATCATAAACACCTAGCGGTGAACAGAATCTTGCTGTTCCCGAAGTGGGCAATACATGATTCGGGCCCGCACAATAATCACCTAATGCTTCGGGGGTGTATCGACCCACGAAAATCGCACCGGCATTTTTAATTTTCCCAGTCCACTCGTCGGCATTAGCTACCGACAACTCCAAGTGCTCAGGCGATATTTTATTTGCAATATCAATAGCTTCATCTTTCGTTCGCGTATAAATAAACCCTCCCCTGTTTTCCAACGAAGCTTTTATAACGGCCGACCTTTCCATTGTTGGAAGCAGCTTTTCAATACTGCTTTTTACTTTTTGAATGAACGCAGCATCAAGAGAAATTAAAATGGACTGTGCATTTTCATCGTGCTCCGCTTGTGAAAACAGATCCATTGCAATCCAATCTGGATCCGTTTTACCATCACAGATAATCAGTATCTCAGAAGGCCCTGCGATCATATCGATGCCCACGCGACCAAAAACCATTTTCTTTGCGGTTGCGACAAAAATATTACCGGGCCCAACAATCTTATCCACAGCCGGCACTGTTTCTGTGCCATAAGCTAGTGCCGCCACTGCTTGCGCTCCACCCACCCTAATCACCTTATCCGCACCTGCTAACCAGGCAGCCGCTAAGACTAAGCTATTCAACTCGCCATTCGGTGTTGGCGTGACCATGACAATCTCGCTAACACCCGCTACTTTAGCCGCAATAACATTCATTAAAACAGATGATGGATACGCTGCCTTACCACCTGGAACGTACACTCCTACTCGCTCCAATGACGTCACTTTTTGGCCTAATCTATTGCCATATTCATCATCAAAGCCCCAAGACTCTAGCTTTTGGTGCTCTGCATACGCACTAATTCTATCGGCGGCTATGGTCAAAGCATTTTTTTGCTCTTGCGGCAAATCGATCCATGTATTTTCTAACAACTCAGAATCAACAAACAACTCATCCGCTGAAGCGGCAGACCAACAATCCAATTCTTTGGTATAAGAAATAAGTGCCGAATCTCCTTGCTGGCGCACATCACTAATAATCTTTGACACTGTTTGTGAAATCGCAAGGTCATCTTGCTCATCCCAACTTAATAAGTCATTAAGCGCCTGGTCAAAACTTTCGCTGGACGCATTTAGCGTTCTTATATTCACCGTTTAACGCCTATTATCAACCGCAATTTTAAGTTGCTTAATCAAGCCTTTTATTCGCTCATGCTTCATCTTCATCGATGCCTTATTAATAACCAAACGGGAACTAATATCCATAATAAGGTCCAGCGGCTCCATTCCATTAGCTTTCAAGGTATTACCTGTATCGACTAAATCAACGATACAATCTGCTAAGCCAACAATCGGCGCTAACTCCATTGAGCCATACAGCTTAATCACTTCGACCTGCTGACCTTTTTTAGCAAAGTACTGCTCGCTTAGCGACACGTATTTTGATGCCACGCGAAGCTTACCTGTCGGCAACTCGCGACCCGTCACAATGGCCGTCATTAAACGGCACTTGCCTATGTTCAAATCTAGGGGTTCATACAAGTTATCGCTATTATGTTCAGCTAACGTATCTTTTCCAGTGATACCTATGTCGGCCGCGCCGTATTCTACAAACGTGGGCACATCGGTTGCACGGATGAGAACCAAGTTCACATTGCCACAAACACTCGGGACAATCAGTTTACGTGTTTTCGATAGGTCTTCGGACGGCTCAATACCCGCTTCAGCTAATAATGACAGCGTATGTTTTAGTGTTCGGCCTTTTGAAGTCGCAATAGTTAGCATTGTCTTTAGCTCGGTACTCTACGTATTTCCCCGCCCAGCAAAGCGGTCTTTTCTTCAATACATTCGTAACCGCGATCAATATGGTAGATACGTTCAATAATCGTTTCACCCTCTGAAACAAGACCCGCAATAACAAGGCTAGCCGAAGCTCTTAAGTCTGTTGCCATCACTGTTGCGCCCTCAAGTTTCTCCTTACCTACGCAAATTGCTGCATTACCTTCTAATTTAATATCCGCACCAAGGCGTTGCAGCTCATGAACGTGCATGAAACGATTTTCAAAAATAGTTTCGGTGATAACGGACGTTCCTTCAGCCAATACATTAAGCACCATAAACTGAGCTTGCATATCTGTTGGAAAACCTGGATAAGGCGCCGTTTTAAATGAAACAGCTTTAGCTCGCTTACCTTGCATATCTAACTCTATCCAGTCTTCGCCAATGGACAATACCGCACCGGCTTCTTCGAGTTTCGACAACACCATATCTAAAGTGTTTGGCATCACGTCTTTTATTTTAATCTTTCCACCAGTCACTGCCGCAGCAACAAGATAGGTTCCCGCCTCAATTCTATCCGGCAAAACGTTATAAACTAAGCCTTTGTTTGCTAGGCTTTCAACGCCTTCAATCGTCAGCGTATCGGTTCCAATTCCAGATATTTTTGCGCCTAAATCATTCAAAAAGTTCGCTAAGTCACTAACTTCTGGCTCACGCGCGGTATTTTCTAGAATGGTCACACCTTCTGCCAAGGTAGCAGCCATCATTAAATTCTCAGTCCCTGTTACGGTGACCATATCCAATACGATGTGTGTGCCTTTTAGCCGATCACACGACGCATGAATGTAACCATTTTCAACACTGATTTTTGCGCCCATCGCTTCAAGGCCTTTTAAATGTATATTGACCGGCCTTGAACCAATCGCACAACCACCAGGTAAAGACACCTCTGCTTCCCCAAAGCGTGCTAATAAAGGGCCTAAAACAATGATCGAAGCACGCATTGTTTTTACTAACTCATAGGGCGCTCTATATGATGAAATCGTTGAGGAGTCCACTTCAACGCGCATTTTTTCATCAACCGACAGTGTTGCACCCATTTGGCCTAATAAGCTCATCGTCGTTGTAATATCGTGAAGATGCGGCACATTACCAATAATAACGGGGTGCTCAGCAAGCAAAGCACCCGCTAAAATAGGGAGCGCAGCATTTTTTGCTCCGGATATACGAATCTCTCCAAAAAGTGGTCTGCCACCTTGAATAATCAACTTATCCATTGTTTAAAAAACCTATCATAAATTATTGTTATCAATCAATCGGTAAAATTTCATCCAAACCACTAAGCCGCACGATATCTAGCATTTGTTTCGGGATCTGTTGAAAACTAATCGTTTGCCCTGATTCTTTTGCCAACACCATCCACTCAATAAGTAAAGCCAAGCCAGCGCTGTCTGTCTTTTTAACACCTGACAAGTCAAAGACTAACGGTTCTTGTCCAGAAAAAAAGCATTGTGAGTCCCGCAGTAATCCAATTACTAAACCAAACGCTAGCGTGCCTGACACGGCAATTTTGCCAGAGCCCGTTTTAGTTAGTTGTGCAGCATCCATAATTAACCCAGTTATTAAACTTACTATTCAGACTCGTTATTGAACAAGAACTGACCAATAATTTGTTCAAGAACTAATGCCGATTGCGTTAATTCAAGCTCACTGCCCTCCATTAAAACTTCTTCTTCGCCACCAGGCTCTAAACCCACGTACTGCTCCCCCAATAAGCCTGCCGTTAAAATACTCGCATTCGTATCGAATGGTAACTTGTCGTATTGCGCTTCAATATTCATTGTCACTATCGCCTCAAAAGAATCAGGGTCAAGTTTAATGCTCGTTATCCTACCAACAGTAACGCCAGCCATGGCAACCGGCGCTCGTGCTTTCAAGCTACCAACATTCTCAAATCTCGCTGTAACGTCGTACCCCTCATCTCCATTAGCACTGCTTAAGTTACTCACTTCCATAGATAAGAAAAACATAGCAACGAAGCCAATCGCCACAAAGAAACCCACTAAAATCTCAATCGATCTAGATATGTGCATATTAGATATCTCCAAACATCAATGCGGTTAAAATAAAGTCTACCAATAAAATTACAAACGCGGAATGAACCACTGTACGTGTTGTTGCGCGACTAACACCTTCAGACGTTGGAATGGCATCATAACCTTCAAACACCGCTATCCAAGTCACCAGCCAGCCAAATATAACGCTTTTAATAAGCCCATTGATGATGTCTTGATTAAAATCAATTTTGGCTTGCATTTGCGACCAATAACCACCCTCATCAATACCTAATAAGCCAACACCAATGAAGTAGCCACCTAAAATACCTATTGCGCTAAACACAGTGGCCAATAGGGGCATTGAAATCAAACCTGCTAAAAAGCGCGGTGTTACTATCCGAGCAATAGGGTCAACCGCCATCATTTCCATACCAGACAATTGCTCCGTCGTTTTCATTAAACCAATTTCTGCAGTTAATGCCGAACCCGCGCGACCTGCAAATAGCAAAGCTGATACAACCGGGCCAAGCTCTCTAACCAGAGACGCAGCAACCATAACCCCCAACATCCCTTCCGCACCAAAATCCGACAGCGTATAAAAACCCTGTAGCGCGATAACCATGCCGACAAAGAGACCTGAAATCAAAATAAGAGAAAAACTTAATACACCCACCGAGTAGATTTGCGCTATTAATAAACGCGGCCTAACAATCACACCAGGAATACTCAGCAAGATATTAACGAAAAAGAGCGAACTTCGACCTAAGCGCTCAAAAATGCCCAGTGAGGTTACGCCTAATTGCTGAAAGTAATTCAGCATAACAAGTTTACCTTCATTATTTAAGCCTCCAAGCCCAATAAATCTTTTGCGTATCCCTTCGCAGCGTAGTGGAACGGCACCGGCCCATCTGCCATGCCCTGCATAAATTGTTGTGACCACTGCGAGTCAGAGTCAGCCAATTGTTTAGGTGAGCCGTGCTCAACGACCTTACCGTTTGAAACCAAGTAAACATAATCTGCAATCGCACAGGTTTCTTGCACATCATGTGAAACGATAATGCTCGACAACCCCAGCACATCATTCAATAACCGAATCAACCGCACTAAAACACCCATAGAAATGGGGTCTTGCCCAGTAAATGGCTCATCGTACATAATCATCATCGGGTCAAGCGCAATAGCACGCGCCAAAGCAACTCGCCTCGCCATACCTCCTGACAACTCTGCAGGCATCAAATCTCTTGCACCACGTAAGCCAACTGCTTGTAATTTCATTAACACTAAATGGCGAATCATCGACTCGGGCAACTTTGTATGCTCACGCAACGGAAATGCAACATTACCAAATACACTAATATCCGTTAATAACGCGCCACTTTGGAACAACATCCCCATCTTCTTACGCAATTGATAAAGCTGCTTATGTCGCAGCCTGTGAACGTTCTCCCCATCCACCTCAATAGTGCCTGATGAAGGCCTTAACTGACCGCCAATCAACTTCAGAAGCGTCGTTTTCCCCGTGCCACTGGGACCCATAATCGCCGTCACTTTCCCGCGTTGAATATCCATATTCACGCCATCAAAAATAAGCTTTGATCCACGAGAAAAATGAACATTTTTAATTTTAATTAATGGGTCGTGCTCACTCAAATCCACTTACCTATTTTTGTACTTAAAAATATAACGTTTAATGCGGCTATAAATCTCACCAACTTTGTTCTTAAAATTGTTCAGTAAAAAACACTGCAAACTATAATTAATATCAAGATTTGGTATTGTCCTTACCTTATCAATTCACGTCAATCCGAACTTCCATTATTTACACCTTCAAATATAGAAATAAGAACTCGTTAGCTTTCACAACGAATGCCTTTTGTGACAACAAATCTATGCGACAATAGTAGCCATTATTAGTAAAAGCAGTTCTTATACGCCTATGTTGAGACCTCAGCACGTGCACTGGCGGTGTTAGTGCTGACAGTATAACCCAACAAATCCGCATTAATTTTGTTATAATGCATCATGCAAAAATCATTCTCAACACAGTCCAACCTCTTCTTTTCAACCGCTGACTTAGACCACCCTATTCTTCATAGTCTTGATGACACAGAAGCCTTGTTGGAATGGTCTGAAATAGAAACATTACTCACCTCAATCTATGATTCTAACACAGGTCGTCCCTGTTACCCTTTACTGACGCTATTTCGAAGCTTGCTGCTTGGCGTATGGTATCAACTATCCGATGTGCAGTTAGCCCAGTGTTTATACAGGGACTTATTGTTCCGTAAATTCTGCCGTTTGGAACTTGGTGGTGACGTTCCAGAAGCATCGACTATAGGACGGTTTAGAACGCAGTTGGTTGAACACGGTCTATGGGGCCGATTGCTAGGTGATGAGCGACCCTTTGCCACGTATAAGAGACATTATGGGCTTGCCAGAACTCGATTTATGGGGCTGGGCAAAAATACAACCGTTTATGGTTTAGCTGCTATGGCTGCGAACTTTCGCAAAGGGGCTGAATTTTTAACGCTCTACGGTATACCAGAGCCAAGTTATGCGGGGTAACTGTGTCAAAGATCAGGGAAAAGCACTGAAAACAGGAATGAAATCGATTTTTTAGGCATTAAATGACCTAAAAATAGCGTAATTGACGGAAAATAGGAGAAGTCTCATGAAGGTGGATAAAGTTGTTGGTTACACTGTCAGCGCTAGCACCTACGGCACGCGTGCTGTAAGTACACGTACTGAGGTCTCATGTTGTTAAACATTGCCGGTCTATTGACTGGTTTATTATTTTTAGTTTTCTGCGCTGATGATTTTGTAAAAGGCGCGTCAGCAATTGCTCGGAACTTTGGCATTTCACCGCTCATTATTGGCTTAACCGTTGTCGGTCTAGGCACATCAGCTCCTGAAATGTTGGTCGCAGGTATGGCATCTATTCAAGGTAACACAGGGCTTGCAACAGGTAATGCTGTTGGTTCAAATATTGCGAACATTGGTCTTGTTTTAGGCACAACAGCCCTCATTGCACCTGTTTTAATTAAATCCTCTTTGCTCAAACGAGAACTTCCCATCTTGCTAGCTATATCAATTATGAGCTATTTATTGATTATTGATGGTGACTTATCTCGCTTTGATGGCTTGGTTTTGTTATCCGCCTTAGCTGCTTTTATGTACTGGTTAATACGTAGCGCGAAGCAAAGCAAATCACAGCAAGCGGACCCGCTTGGCACTGAATTCAGCAAAGAAATACCAAGTAACTTATCCAACTCGAAAGCTTTTTTCTTTTTCCTACGCGGCTTAATAGGCCTTATCGTTAGTTCTAAACTGTTGGTTTGGGCCGCCGTTAATATTGCCGTAGTTTTTGGCGTCAGCGACTTAGTTATTGGCTTAACCATTGTAGCCATTGGCACAAGCTTACCTGAACTTGCCGCGTCCATTACAAGCGTTCTTAAAAAAGAGTCTGACCTTGCAGTGGGCAATATTATTGGTTCAAACGCATTTAATTTATTAGCTGTCCTTTGTTTACCCGGGCTTATTCGCCCAGGCGCAGTTGATAGTCAGCTTGTTTTTAGAGACTTCCCTATCATGCTAGGCTTCACCTTGTTACTGTTCGCTTTTTCATACCGTTTTAACGGTGAAGCAAAAATCAGCCGTTTAAAAGGCACTGTCCTTACAATATTTTTCATCTCTTACCTCGGCAAGGTATACTTGGAAACCCTTGGAGTTTAGTCAGCAGCAAAAAATTTATGTCCAATAAAAACAGTCATCAACAGCAGCTAAAACAACTTGGATTAGCCGTTATACAAACGGAAGCTGAAGCGATAGCAAATCTCCAAAGCCACATTAACGACCGCTTTGTTCACGCCTGTGAATTAATGTTGAAATGCGAAGGTAAGGTCGTGGTCATTGGCATGGGGAAATCTGGGCACATTGGTAATAAAATTGCTGCCACACTTGCCAGCACGGGAACACCTGCTTTTTTTGTCCACCCTGGTGAGGCCAGTCATGGCGATCTAGGTATGATAACCAAAAATGATATCGCATTAGCGCTATCCAATTCTGGCGAAACCGACGAAGTTATAACTATTTTGCCTATTCTAAAGCGCCTCGGCATCCCTCTTATTTCCATCACCGGGAATCCAGCTTCAACGCTTGCAACAATGTCTGACGCGCCAATAGACGCGAGCATTAACAAAGAAGCCTGCCCGCTTGGACTGGCCCCTACCTCAAGCACTACGGCTGCTCTTGTTATGGGTGATGCGCTAGCTATTGCGCTACTTGAGGCGCGAGGATTTACAGAAAAAGACTTTGCCTTATCGCACCCTGGCGGTAGCTTAGGCCGACGATTGCTACTTCATGTAAGCGATATTATGCATAAGGATCAAGATATTCCTGTTGTTGAGGAAACCTCGCTTGTAAGTGACGCGCTGATTGAAATGACAGAAAAGAAATTGGGCATGACGGCTATCACCAATCAAAAAGGCGAGTTAACCGGCGTATTTACCGATGGTGATTTGCGCCGGATGTTAGAAGACAACACGGACGTTCACACCACCTGTGTTCAACATGTTATGACCGTTGGCGGCTCAACCATCACACCTGACAGGCTTGCTGTTGAAGCACTGAAAGTCATGCAAGATAAAAATATTAACGCTCTATTAGTGACTGATAACAATAAACTTGTTGGCGCATTAAATATGCACGATATGCTAAAGGCTGGGCTATCATGATTGAGCTCAGCGAAGATTTCCAACAACGCGCGAAAGACATTAAATGCGTTATTTTTGACGTCGACGGCGTTTTAACCGACGGTAAGTTATTTTTTGATCTCCACGGCCAAGAATACAAGTCCTTTCATGCACAAGACGGTCAAGGTCTAAAGCTGCTTCAACAAAATGGCATTGAAGTAGCCATTATCTCTGGTCGATTTTCCTCCATTTTAGCCGCTCGCATGAAGAACCTTGGCGTGATTCACGTATATCAAGGACAAGAAAATAAGGTTACTGCTTTTAACAACCTTCTGAACAAACTCAGTCTTAAGCCCCATCAAGTCGCCCACGTTGGAGATGACTTACCAGATCTAGCTCTCATGACACGAGCCAGACTCGCCATCGCAGTTAGCGATGCAAACTCATCCATCTTGCCTTATTGCCAAGGTCAAACGGCACGTCCTGGCGGTCATGGCGCGGCACGTGAAGTATGCGATGCAATTCTAAGTGCTCAAAACAAGCTCGACATTTCGGTGAAAGTGTTTGCCGATGGCTAATCGGAACCAAATCAAGCAGCTAGGAAGGGTAGCTCTCGCAATATTGGCAGCAGGCACTTGGTGGCTAGCCTTTTTACAAGAGCCCGTCAGCGACACCCAACAGGTCAGGTCGGAACATAAGATTGATTATTTTCTGAAAAATTTCGACGCACTTAGCATGACCTTAGCAGGCACCAAAAAACAGCGCATTCAAGCCGAATACCTGCAACACTTTGCAGACGATGGTAGCACTGAATTAACACAACCGACTATGACGATGTACTCGCCTGACAAACCAGACTTACACATCTATTCTGAAACGGGATATATTTCTTCTGACGGCGAACTCGTGTCGCTCAATGGTGCCGTTCATATCAAGCGCGACGCATTAAGAAATATTCCATCAATGAATATCGACACGCATAACTTGCGCGTTCAATTACCTAATGATTTTGCAGAAACAGATGAATTTGTAAAAATAAAGTCAGGCATTAATACAATAGAAGGAACGGGGTTACGCGCTCATTTCCGTGAACCCATCAGCATAAAAATACTGCGACAAGTACGAGGCACCCATGAAATCAATTAAACTCAACATCATTCTTATAACGCTTACTTTGATCATATTCCCTTCCGCACTCTGGGCACTAAGCTCAGATAAAACAAAACCAGTAGAAATTGAGGCTGATAGTTTTAACCTTGATGATGCAAAAAAAATCACCCTTTACTCAGGTAATGTCATCATCACTCAAGGCAGTATGAAAATTATGGCCGACAAGGTCACTATCTACGGCAAAAGAGGTGCCACAGATAAAGTTATCGCTATCGGTAGGCCTGTTAAATTCAACCAACAACCTGATGGTAACCAAGGGCTAATTCGCGGCGAAGCCCAACGCCTAGAGTACCTTGTCAGCAAAGACACCTTAACCCTCATCAAGGAAGCCACGTTATGGCAAGCTGGGAATATATTTGCCAGCGACCGGATTGTATATGATAGCAAACGCTCTATTGTCAAAGCAGGCGACAGCGAGTCAGCTTCAAAACGCGTCAGCATCACTCTGGAACCAGCTAAATAAAAATGAGCACTCTTCGCGCACAAGGTATTTACAAACAATTCAACAATCGTAAAGTCGTCGTCGACGTTAGTATCAATGTAAAAAGTGGTGAAGTTGTTGGTCTACTCGGACCAAATGGCGCAGGCAAAACAACGTGTTTTTATATGGTTGTTGGACTCATTAAACCTGACAGCGGCCAAATCTTCTTAGACAACCAAGACATCACCCAAAGTCCTATGCACGTTCGTGCGCGCCAAGGCGTTGGTTACTTACCCCAAGAAGCCTCTGTCTTTAGAAAGCTTAGCGTAGAAGATAATATACGCGCCGTGCTGCAAACGCGAAAAGAATTATCTCCTGGACAACAAGAGCTTGTTTTAGATCAATTACTACATGAATTTGGCATAAATTATTTACGTTCACAAAACGCCATGGCGTTATCAGGCGGCGAAAGAAGACGGCTCGAAATAGCCCGTGCCTTAGCAACCGAGCCTAATTTCATTCTTTTAGATGAACCTTTTTCCGGCGTTGACCCTATTTCAGTTATTGATATTCAAAAAGTCATTCGCCACCTTTGTGAGCGCGATATAGGTGTGCTAATTACCGACCATAATGTAAGAGAAACTCTCGGCACCTGCGACCGCGCATACATCCTTAATAACGGCTCAGTCATCACCGAAGGCACTGCTGAATACATCCTAGAACATCGCGAAGTTAGGGATGTTTATTTAGGACATGATTTTCGCATGTGATTTAAAAAAAAACGTACTCGCTTTTGTAGATTTAGTCTAAACTTACAAGTATGAGATATCGCTTCGTTTTAATTTTCACCTATGTATAGTCAGCATTAGTGAAGCAATCATTACAACTTCGCGTTGGTCAACACTTGACCATGACGCCACAGCTCCAACAAGCCATTCGCTTGCTACAACTTTCCACACTAGAACTACAACAAGAAATTCAAACCGTATTGGATGGCAATATAATGCTGGAGATTCCAGACGGTGAGTCCAGCGATGTCGAAGAACTGGCTAAAGACACTTCGTCAAATGATGCCAGCAGTGAAGGCTCACAAGACCAACTTCCTGATGATCTGACTATTGATACGTCTTGGGAAAATATATACAACATAACTTCGCCACATGGGCAAAGCCAACCTTCGGACGCCGCCATGGCAGACCCCGGCAGCGTTAACGCTGCCAAACAAACGCTACACGATCACCTTATTTGGCAGATGGAGCTAACTAACTTTTCTGATACCGATCGCGCCATTGCTACAACCATCATCGACAGTATTGATGACAACGGCTACCTCAAAACGAACATTGGTCAATTACATCAAAATTTATCGGAGCAACTTGAAAGCTTAGACGCCGATGAGGTTCTTGCAGTACTTCATAAAGTTCAAACATTTGATCCGCTCGGCGTTGGTGCCACTGACCTTCAAAACTGCTTATTGATTCAGCTACAACAGCTGCCTGAACACACACCTTTTCGACCACTGGCCATAGAGTTGGTGAAAGGTCATATGCCCGCTCTAGGCTCTCAAGATAGCGCTAAACTAAAACGGCAACTTGGTATTGACGATGACACATTAGAACGAGTTATCGCATTAATCCAACAATTAAACCCTCGCCCCGGTTCAGGCGTTAACGAAACCAGCGCCGAATACATCACCCCCGATGTTTATGTTAATAAAGTGAAGGACAAATGGCAGGTGT
This sequence comes from Cycloclasticus sp. symbiont of Poecilosclerida sp. N, assembly GCA_002101205.1. Taxonomy (GTDB): domain Bacteria; phylum Pseudomonadota; class Gammaproteobacteria; order Methylococcales; family Cycloclasticaceae; genus Cycloclasticus. Next base: position 34,281 of record LWTM01000077.1, read on the forward strand.
CCATTAATGCTGAAATTTTCACTAACCTCCGTATCAACCCGCTTTATCAGACGTTCATTAAGCGTGGCGATAAAAGCGAAGATTCTCAAACCATGAGAAATCACTTGCAAGAAGCCCGTTGGTTTTTAAAGAGCTTACAAAGTCGTAACGAAACTTTGCTACTGGTTTCACAAGAAATTGTTAATCGACAAAAAGATTTTCTTGAACACGGCGCCATTGCAATGAAGCCTATGGTTCTTAGGGATATAGCAGAATCTGTTAAAATGCATGAATCAACCATTTCTCGCGTAACAACCAATAAATACCTACATACACCCAATGGCATTCATGAACTAAAGCACTTCTTTTCTAGCCATGTGTCCACCGATAGCGGCGGCAAATGTTCAGCAACCGCCATTAGGGCCTTTATTAAAGAGTTAGTCGACAGCGAAAGTTCCAAAAAGCCGCTAAGCGATAATAAAATTGCGGCTATACTCAGCGATAAAGGTATTAATGTTGCAAGGCGAACAATAGCAAAATACCGTGAATCCATATTCATCCCCCCTTCTAATCAGAGGAAACGGATCCTCTGATATTTATCGTAACCACAACAGGAGAGTAAAATATGCAATTATCATTATCTGGACACCACGTTGATATCACCGATGCATTACGTGAATACACCCACTCTAAGTTCGATAAAATAAACAGGCACTTTGACAAAGTCATTGATGTACACGTCATTCTATCTGTCGAAAAACTCGAGCAAAAAGCCGAGGCAACCATTCAGCTTAATGGCACAAAGGTCTTCGCTGAAGACACTCAAGAAAACATGTATGTAGCCATTGATACATTGGTAGATAAACTAGACCGGCAAGTCGTAAAGCATAAAGAAAAACTAAAAGCTCATCGTTAAGATTACTATGGCCGGCCAATAAGCCGGCCTTTTTTCACATAAAACTCATTAATTACAAGATGACAGTGTTAATTATGAAATCATCTTTCTTCGAGCGAGCAAAGACAGTTTACTAAAATATTTCAGTGAAACTCGACGCAAACATTCACTATCCGATAGCAACACATCTTTAGGCGAAGCCATCGATATAGAAATTAAGCGGCCGGCTCTGATTGCAAGCCGCACAAGTATGCAAATCGATACGACTCACACAAACCTATACCAGTTACGCTACACTATTCGAGACAGGGTTTGCCTCAAAAACAGCAGCGCTTTATTTTTGCAAATCATGTCTCTATGGCTACAAACCCGGTACGCTCAACGATGTCGATTTTGTTTTTGATGCGCGTTGTTTACCAAACCCATACTGGGAACTAGATCTATGCAGTGACACATAGCAAGATCAAACCGTTATAGATTTTCTAGAACAATCTGACCTTGTTCAAAGCTATTTAAACGATACCGCACAATTTTTAACGCGCTGGATTTCTGAATGCATCACTTTATACCCGCTATCGATGACTTGTTTCACAGCTTCAATTTTAAATTCTTCTGGATAACGTTTTCCACGCATAATTATTCACCTTCTTTGTTAAGTTAATTGTAACTCCAGAAAGTGTCTAGTAAATTAGGGACAGACCACAACGCCAATCGACTAGCCTTTAGAAAGTAATTAACAAGGCAATCGCTAGCTGTTTAAGCTAGAATATCTTGTGTTTAACGCACCTGATTTCTACTATTCAAAATGTCCGCCCCTTCAAAATATGAGAACACGCATGAACACCTACGGTTACTCGCTGGTAGTTTAGATGGTGGAGAACTGTCTCAAATCAGGGAACAGGTTAACGATCTTCACCCCGCTGAAATAGCGAACTTACTCGAGTCATTACCATTACATAACCGACGGATTGTTTGGGACCTTGTTGATCCTGAATTTGCCGGCGACATATTAGTTGAGGTAAATGACGAGGTGCGTTTAGGTCTCATCGAACAGACAGATGCAAACGATCTGATTACAGCCGTTGGCTCATTAGAAACCGATGATTTAGCTGATATCTTTAACGATATACCCCAGGCTGTTTTACATGAAGTTTTGCGCTCCATGTCCAACCAAGATCGGCGGCGCTTACAATCGATCATGTCTTTTGATGAAGACAGCGCAGGCGGCTTGATGAATCTCGACACCATTTCCATCCGCCCAAACGTTAACCTTGATGTTGTCTTAAGGTATTTAAGACAACGCGGTGAACTCCCTGATAATACAGATAAATTATTCGTTGTTGATAGAGATGACCGCTACCTGGGTGTGCTTAATATTTCTGATCTATTAACGCAGGACAGTAATGAAACTGTCGCTGACAGAATGATTACCAATCAGAAGCCTCTTTTAGCAAGCTTATCTGATAACGACGTTGCGCTATTTTTCGAAGATCACAACCTTATTTCTGCTCCCGTTGTCGATGAAAGTAACCGCTTGCTCGGACGAATTACAGTCGATGACGTTGTGAACGTTATACGTGACGAAGCTGACCGTTCATTATTAAGCATGGCAGGGCTAGACGAAGATGACGATATGTTTGCACCCATTACTCGAAGCGCAAAGCGCCGTTCAGTATGGCTCGGTATTAACTTATTTACCGCTTTCTTAGCCGCATGGGTCATTGGGCTATTCGCTGCGAGCATTGAGCAAATCGTTGCGCTGGCGGTGCTAATGCCTATTGTTGCAAGCATGGGTGGCATTGCTGGTAGTCAAACACTTATGTTGGTGATTCGTGGTATTGCTTTAAATCAAATTGGCGAAACCAACTCACGCGCGCTACTTTGGAAGGAGCTTGCCGTTGGCTTTTTAAATGGCATCTTGTGGGCGATTGTTGTTGCTGTCGTCACCGGGCTTTGGTTTAAAAGTGAATCGCTCGGCTTACTTATTGGCGCTGCGCTGATTATTAATTTAATTTTCGCTGCGCTTGCTGGCGCGACCATTCCTTTGACACTCAAGCGTATGAATATAGACCCGGCTATTGCAGGCGGCGTTATCCTCACCACCGTCACAGACATTATTGGGTTTTCCTCTTTCTTGGGCTTAGCGAGCATTTTTCTTATTTAAAAAAATTTAGCCTAAAGGCCTGTGTATTCAGACTTATTTCCCCGCTGACTCTCACTGGAAAACAAGCCATTAAAATAAGTCTCTCTACTGCTTAAAGGTTTCTATCTGGGGATTGGGAAACCTAGAATAAGGCTTCTTAATTCAAGCTTTAGTCAAAGAAGAGTTTGGGAACGAGACAAAAAAATGAGGACGCTTTGTCCTCATTTTTCCTTGGGTTTTGTTATCTACTGACTAAAACTTAAGATCGATACGTAACTGTATGCTGTCGTCTGTTTGTTTATGCTCGCCTATTAGGTCTAGACTCAACTTAGAATCTATTGTCCAGTACCCGCCTATATTATAGCCTTGAGTGCCGTTTGTCATATTTAAGCCAGCGTAAGGGGGGGGTAAGCCACGGCCAAAGAACCCATGTAGTCCGTAGCCTAGCTCGGTGTTTAACTGTAGGCTTCTATTGTCGTTGCTATCCTTATCGTTTGCGTAGTCAGTGACGGCTAATTAACCCCTAAAGTGGGTCATTTTTGCATGCTTATTAACCTCTTGCCTGCGCTCTCTACGTTATGCAGAGGTCTCCATCACAGAGACCACCCGTTTTTTTATTCCTTGTGTCCTTGATGTGTTTGAACCTGATTAGCCAGGTTGTCCTATTATGTTTTTGTGCTGCAACATGGTTTGATTTGAGGATACAATAGGCATACGATTTAAAACTATTTCTTATTACCTTATGCCCGTTTTATACGACTTAAAAAATAGAAAAAGCCTCATTTCATTTCGTGGACCTGACGCGGCGAGCTTTTTACAAGGACAAACAACTTGTGATGTTATGAGTTTGACTAAGCAAAACAACCTTTTTGGTGCTTTATGTAACCCGAAGGGTCGCGTTATCGCTCTCTTCCATCTTGTCAGAAAAGGCGATACCTTCTTGATGCTTATCGACAATGAACTGCGTGATACCGTTATCAAGCGATTAAGAATGTTCATTTTTCGCGCAGACATTCTCATTGAGGATATATCTGAAAAGCACCATTTATACGGCGCAACTCAGCCTTTAAGCGAAGAGCTATCTGAATCTATAAAAACCTCCGCTATCATTAACATCAACACAACAAATGAACTTACCATTTATATTACGCAAACAACCGCAACGCCAGACAACATAGACATTGAGCTACGAAATTGGAATCTTGCACTGACCGCCTGTTGTTTCCCAGAAATTAACACCAGCACCAGTGAGCTATTTATTCCACAAATGCTCAATATGGACTTATTAGACGGCATCAATTTCCAAAAAGGTTGCTATACAGGGCAGGAAATAATTGCCCGCTTACATTACAAGGGCTCTGTGAAGCAACGGTTGTTTATTTATCAATCGGATAAGCCTGTCATCACGGGGCAGACTCTATATTTACTCGGTGAAAGCAACAGTATGGGGGTTATTCTAAGCACAACAACTGTCGATGAGACTCATTCAACCGGGCTTGCCGTGCTAAAAACAACCTTAGTTGACAATGAACTAATGCTTGAAGACCAACTGACATTAAAAATACAAGCACCAAAATATGGCCTACAAACCCTTTAACCCTCAGTTCTAAATTGTTTGATGTTGATGGCGCACAGTCCAACTCACCGGATGTCATTTGTTGTGTGAAACCAGCTTTCAAGTATGATTTTATCTGGTATCTTTCTACTTCGGTCATCTGAGTGTAATTGATTAGCTATTTCCTTTGGCGAGAAAATAGCTAGAATTATGCCCACTGGCCACTTCTGTAAAAACTGCACTTATGAATTGAATCTAAGACCTAAAAAACAGCGTAATTGACGAAAAAATAGGGGAGGTCTAATGAAGGTGGATAAAGTTGTTGGTTACACTGTCAGCGCTAGCACCGCCGGCACGCGTGCTGCCGGCGCCGGCGGTGTAAGTGCAAGCGTAGCGGGTGCTGTAAGTACACAGACTAAGGTCTCTTAAAAATGCTAGAAACAGTCCCCATATCGGCTTTACCTGCTAATTGACCTTTAAGTAAACCCATCAATTTACCCGTATCTTGCGTAGAGTTTGCGCCAGAACCGGCAATACCTTTATCAACTACAATAGCGATTTCATCCTCTGAAAATTGCTCGGGCATATAACGATTAATAACGACTAGCTATCTAGGATAAATCCGCCGTGTTGCACAGAAAATCTAAGGAACGATTAAAATCAGCCTTAAATTAAGGACATAACCACGTATTTATGCAGAACATAAAACAAAAACACATGTTTAACGATAAATTTGAGATATTATGCTGAGGTCTCTTTCTAATCAAAATAAAAATCTAAAATGAACAACGATTTTAGCCATGAATTTAACTTAGATGACGACATTATCTATCTAAATCACGCCGCTGTTGCGCCTTGGCCGGTACGAACGGAGCAAGCTGTGAATGATTTTTGTCGTGAAAACGTAACCATAGGGTCTAAGAAATACGCCCATTGGTTAAGAGTTGAGTCCCACCTAAAAGAACAATTAGCGACTTTGCTCAACGCGCAATCTGTTGACGAAATAGCTTTAGTTAAAAACACATCCGAAGCACTGTCTTTTGTCGCTTACGGAATTGGTTGGGCGGCTGGCGACAATATCGTCACCAGTGACGAAGAATTCCCCTCTAATATGATTCCTTGGGAGTCATTAGTAGAACAAAATATTAGCGTAAAAAAAATATCTCTTAAAAATTGCGCTGACCCAACCGACGCTTTGATACAAAACATTGACGACAACACGCGTCTTTTGACCATTAGTTCAGTGCAATACGCTTCTGGTTTACAAGTAGACCTTGAGCGACTGGGCCGAGTGTGCGAAGAAAAGAACGTGCTCTTTTGTATAGACGCCATTCAATCCATTGGCGCTTTTCCCGTCGATGTACAACGCTATAAAGCCGACTTTATGATGGCTGATGGACATAAATGGATGTTAGGACCAGAAGGCTTAGGTGTTTTTTACTGCCGCCAACAAGCCTTAGACAAACTTGAGTTAACGCAATATGGTTGGCATATGGTTGAAGATATGGGTAATTACGATAATCCCATATGGGAAACCGCAAGTTCTGCCAGACGATTTGAATGCGGTAGCCCAAATATGCTTAGTATTCATGCGTTATCTGCCAGTCTTAGCCTATTATTGGAAATAGGGATGCAAACAGTATCGAAAAACGTTATTGAGCGCGGCCAATACTGCGTTGATAAAATCCAACAGAACAGCGCTTTTAAGCTATTAACAAACCCAAATAAGAATGGTAACAACATCATTGTTTTCAAACTAAAAAATGGCGACACCAATGCTCTTTTCGAGTATTTAACAGCAAATAATGTTGTCTGCGCAAAACGCGGCGGTGGCATACGTTTTTCACCGCATTTTTATACCCCTTACGAGGTGATTGATAAAAGCTTTACGCTGATTGACCGCTTTCTTGAAGACAACTCTAACGTTAACTAAGACGCAAACGCACTCGGTCGATATAATATCGTCCTAATCTGAATGTCACCCAAAGTAATCACTATGCCCCATTCAACCACCGTTTATGTAGACTCCGTACCTATTGGGCACGGCCATCCTGTTGTTGTTCAATCCATGACAAACACAGATACCGCTGATATAGAAAGAACTGTCACGCAAGTGTACCAACTCGCCAAAGCGGGTTCAGAGCTTGTTCGTATCACCGTTAATTCAGAAGCCGCTGCTGCCGCTGTTGCACCTATTCGGGAAAAACTAGACGCTTTAGATTGCGCCGTTCCCTTGGTCGGTGATTTTCACTTTAACGGGCATAAACTGCTCGCAAAATACCCTTGCTGTGCACAAGCTTTAGCTAAATACCGCATTAACCCCGGCAATGTAGGCCGTGGTAGCAAGCGTGACCCACAATTTGCTCAAATGATTGAGTTTGCCATTAAGTACAACAAACCCGTTCGAATTGGTGTTAATTGGGGTAGTTTGGACCAATCTGTATTAGCAAGACTCATGGATGAAAACGCTAGCGCACAAACACCCAGACAGTCAGTTTTCGTTATGCACGACGCTGTGATTACATCCGCCCTAGAAAGTGCCGAAAAAGCCATTGAGCTAGGTTTAGCAAAAGATAAAATTCTGTTGTCTTGTAAAATGAGTGGTGTTCAAGATCTTGTTTCTGTTTATAAAGACCTTGCCTCTCGGTGCGACTACCCTCTGCATCTAGGCCTAACCGAAGCCGGCATGGGGAGCAAAGGCATTGTCTCTTCTACCGCCGCTTTAGCGGTGCTTTTGCAGCAGGGTATCGGCAACACCATTCGTATTTCTTTAACCCCTGAACCCGGTGGAGACAGATGCCAAGAAGTGATTATTGCCCAAGAAATATTGCAATCGATGGGGATTCGTTCATTTACCCCAACTGTTATTGCGTGCCCAGGTTGCGGGCGCACGACCAGTGATTACTTTCAGCAACTAACTCAAGACATTCAATCCTACCTACGGCATAAAATGCCTGTGTGGAAAACCGAATATGCGGGCGTTGAAACGATGAAAGTAGCCGTGATGGGCTGCGTTGTGAATGGCCCTGGGGAAAGCAAAAATGCTAATATTGGCATTAGCTTACCCGGCACAGGCGAAAAACCTGTTGCACCCGTTTATATCGATGGGCAAAAAAACGTCACTTTAAAAGGTGATGATATTGCCGAACAATTCCAAGAAATTGTTGAGCAGTACGTTATGAAAACTTACCAACAATAAAAGCTATTTATCGCTGGTAAGTTTTTTAAAACATTATCTTGGCAAAAAACTGCCAGAATTATTCTTCTTCTAGGCCGGTAACTTCTTCTGCCTGAAGCCCTTTATCACCTTTAGTAATAATGAACTCAACGGTTTGGTTTTCTTTTAATGTGCGAAAACCATCGCCTTGTATTGCTCTGAAATGAACAAATACATCTTCACCACCTGCGTCTGGCTGAATAAAACCAAAACCTTTTGAGTTATTAAACCATTTAACAATACCTCTAACTCTCTCTGACATCTGTTTTCCTTTTTATTACAAGTATAAAACAATAAGTTAAATAACAACCCTAAAGCAAATTATTTGTTTTTATAATGCCTTAGTTTATTTAACGCTTCTTTGAGTATACTTCAAGGATTCAAAAAGTCTAATTTTTCATTAGATTGAGTTCAAGCAACCTAGTTCTTTACGGAGCATTTATTTTTGCTTTATCCCAAAGCTCACTGAGTATCGTTAAGGAGCAGTCCTCAATCTTCTGATTCGATTCATGAAGCGTTCGTTCAATAAAAGCAAAGCGATTAGAAAATCGTTTATTAGCCCGCCGCAAAGACCACTCGGCATCTATATTCAAATGCCTAGCCAAATTTATGCAACTAAAGAGTACATCGCCCAATTCTTCTTCAATACGCTGGCGGCTATCAGAAGCCGAAATTTCTACCTTCAGCTCAGCAATCTCTTCGTCTAACTTCTCTATAACGGGCGTAATGCTTGCCCAATCAAAACCAACCGATGCTGCTTTTTTTTGAAGTTTACACGCTTGATTCATAGCTGGCTGGCTAGCACTAATCTCGCCAAGAAGTCCCTTTAACAACTGACCTTTTTTTTCATCGCGTTTATGGCTTTCCCACTGCTTAGCCAAGCCACTTTGTTCAACATTAAGCCCATCAAACACATGCGGGTGCCGGCGCGTCAATTTATCGCATATAGCGTTTATCACATCATCAAATTTAAACGAGCCCTGTTCTTCTGCCATCCTTGAGTGAAAAGCCACCTGAAACAGCACATCACCTAACTCATCTTTCAGTGCCTCCATGTCATTTTTTTCAATGGCTTCAGCCACCTCATAAGCTTCTTCAATCGTATACGGCGCGATGGTTTCAAAATTTTGCCCTAAATCCCAAGGGCAGCCAAATTTAGGGTCTCTTAGCTGCGCCATAATATCGATTAAGTCCGTCAGTTTAGCGTTTGAAGAAGGTTTTTTATCCAGCATTGTTTGTCTGTGGTAGATTACAGTTAGCGTTCAATTTGCTCTTTATTCTATGTTAAATATCATTTGGCTTGGCTTTTTTTTCATTGCTTTCTTAACAGGGCTTTACCGCTTATTCATACTCGGTGACGCCAATGTTTTTAATGAAATAACACTCGCCACATTCACCTTATCCAAAACAGCTTTTGAAATTGCTCTTGGGTTAACTGGGGTACTCTGCTTTTGGATGGGCATCATGAAGGTGGGTGAAAAGAGTGGTTTTATTGACCATTTAACACGCTTTCTTAACCCATTACTCAAACGCTTGATGCCTGATGTGCCTGATAACCACCCCGCTTTTGGTGCAATGGTAATGAACCTATCGGCTAACATGCTTGGGCTGGATAATGCCGCTACGCCTTTGGGTATTAAAGCTATGCAGCATTTACAAACCATCAACCCTTTAAAAGACACCGCCAGTAATGCGCAAATTCTATTTCTAGTCATCAATACATCCGCCGTTACCTTGTTCCCACTAACTATATTCACTTATCGAGCTCAAATGGGAGCCGCCAACCCAACAGATGTATTCATCCCTATTCTTATAGCGACATATGCCTCCACTTTAGCCGGGCTGATTGCTGTTGCAAGCTTTCAGCGAATAAAGCTTTTCGACCCTCTTGTGCTTTCTTACCTTGGAGGTTTTAGTGCAATCATCGCATCAATCCTTCTCTACTTTTCACAGCTTGACCAAGCGAGTATGCAGCAGCAGTCTTCATTGGCCAGTAATTTTATTATATTCAGCCTGATTATTGCTTTTATGGCTGGCGCTGTTAGGCGGCGCATTAATGTGTATGAAGCTTTTATTGACGGCGCCAAAGAAGGTTTTCAAACAGCCGTCATGATTATTCCGTACCTCGTTGCTATGTTGGTGGCTATTGGTGTTTTTAGAGCAAGTGGTGCACTTGAAATAATTCTTGATACACTTCGTTCACTCTTACAGTCTTTTTCAATCGATACTCAATTTGTCGACGCACTACCAACCGCTTTTATGAAACCACTTAGTGGCAGCGGCGCACGTGCCATGATGATTGAAACCATGCAACTGCACGGTGCTGATTCTTTCGCTGGTCGTCTTGCATCAATTGTTCAAGGCAGCACCGAGACAACTTTTTATGTACTTGCTGTATATTTTGGTGCCGTGGGCATTAAAAAAGCACGCCATGCCGTTGCTTGCGGTTTATTTGCAGATTTCATCGGTATTATTGTGGCAATACTCATCGGCTATTTATTTTTTGCTTAAGTTAACTGCCTGCTTTGTTAGAATAGGCACCACTACCCAACCTTATTTCAAGTTGTTCTAAAATATGGCTAAAAATAGGCAATCTGTCATTTCCAAGTTTTACCCCTTACTCGGCAAGCTACCGCTTTGTGTCTTGCATGCGATCGCCTACCCCATCTATATTCTTGGCTATTATTTCGTTGAAAAGAAACGCAATGTTATTTTCTCTAATATGCAAAATTCATTTCCTGATATGCCAGCTAATGATTTGGAAGCTCTCGCTAAGTTGAATTTCAAACGTCTTGTTTACACTGTTGTCGAGGCCATTAAAACTGGCACATTAACAGAAGAGCAGATAGGTAAACGCGTGACGCTTAGAAACCCTGAAGTGATTGAAAAATTTGCTGAAAAAAACCAACCTGTCTTGATGTTAGCCGCGCATCATTGCAACTGGGAGTGGATGCTCGCAGGTTGTAGTTTAGGCCTATCTTTTCCTATTGATGCTGTTTATAAGCCCTTGCACGACCTTGCTGTAAATGAGCATATGAAAAAATCACGTTCGCGCTTTAATGCGAGACCTATCCCTAATAAAAACGCACTCATCGAGATAATGCAACGCCGTAAAGAATTGCGCGGCTTTGCGATGGTCGCCGACCAATCACCCGTTAGGAAAGAAGAAAAGTATTGGACTCGTTTTTTAAACCAAGACAGCTCCTTTGCTGTGGGCGCACAAAAAATAGCCCAACTAACAAAGTACCCTGTTGTTTTTGTTGGCATGAAACGCTTAAGCCTTGGACACTACGAAGTGTTTTTTGAAGAACTCGGCCAAGCACCTTATGAGAAAGAAGGTTATGCCATTACTGAAAAATACGCGCGTAGTTTAGAGGCAATGATTTTAGAAAACCCAGAAGACTGGATGTGGTCTAACCGCAAATGGAAACGTAAACGCGGCATTTACGACTAACCGCTAACGCTTACTCTGCAAGCTTTGTTGCAATAAACCCAGCTAACTCTTCTATTGTTGGGCAATCAAAAAAGTCTGTTAACTCCACCATATCCGGGTATATTTCATCTATCTTCTCATGTATTTGCGCTAACTTTAATGAGCTCGTGCCCATTTCAAAGATATTGTCGCCCAAGTTAATCTTCTGATCCGATACAACGCTATGACAAATCTCTAATAAAATACGTTCGATAGGACTACCCGCAGCAGCAGATTCTATTGTTTGCGTTTCAGACAACTCCGTTAATGCCGCCATTATTTCATTAAATTCGCCGTCTACAAATTGCTCAGATACTGCAAAACGCTGAACCTTTCCGCTAGTGGTTTTGGGCACCGTTCTAATCGGCAATACGTGCGCAACATCTAAACCAGACTTTTCGTTTAGTTGTCGCCTTACATCAATGGTTGTTTGGTAAAAACTGTCTAACTCGCCGCGATACAGTACAAAAACAACAAGTTCATCAACAGCCTCTTCATCGTTTCGAATACCACAAACAATCACTTTACCCAACTCTATGCCATCAATATTTTCACAAACGGATTCTAAGTCTGGCGCGTAGAAATTTTGTCCATGGACAATAATTAAATCTTTTGTTCGGCCTGTGATCACTAATTGGCCATCGTTAAGCAAACCTTGGTCGCCGGTGTCTAACCAACCGTCTTTGGTAATAAGCTTTTCGTTTAAAATGGGCTCGTGATAGTAACCGTGCGTTACATTATCGCCTTTGATGAAAACACGACCAATAACGTTTTCGCCAACACCTTGCCCCAAATCGTCGACAATCATCATTTCGGTACCCGTGATGGCATAACCTAAGCGCACCAATTCAATGCTTTGCTCACTCGGCGTTTCAACCAACTGCGCCGCTTGTCCTTTGATTAATGTGTTTCTTAAAACGTGTATTGTTGACAAGTCTTGCGCCAATTTGGGGAAACTCACCACTAAACAAGCTTCCGCAAGCCCATAAACAGTAAACATTGCTGTAGCAGTAAAACCAAACGGCTCCATAACAGTATTAAATTCACGGCATAAATCAGCTGAAATAGGCTCCGCACCGTTAAAGCATAAACGCACGGCAGACAAGTCTAGGTTTTCTTGCTTCTCAGGCTTAAAACGCTTTAAAACATGCTTATAACCGAAATTAGGTGAAGAAAGAATCGTTGCCTTTCTCTCACTCGCCTTTTCAAGCCATAGGTTGGGTCTACGCACAAACAACTCTGTTGGCATCATATATTGGTCAATATTGACGAATAAAGGCGTCAGATGAAAACCGATAATACCTAAATCATGCGTCAATGGCATCCAGCTAAAGAAACTATCACGTTCATCAAACGCACTGCATTCAATAATGCCGTATAGGTTAGTCACTAGGTTTTTATGCGTTAGTACCACACCTTTAGGAGCACCAGTTGAACCAGATGAAAACTGTATGAATGCTGTTTGCTCCGGCTTTACATCTGCACATTGCCCTAGCGTGTTAAATTCTTCAATGCGATCCAACATAACCGCTTTACGCTGAATCTCTTGGTACACGTTCTCTTTGCCATGCTCTTGCGCATAAACCTTTAGCCGCTGCAATGCTTTCCTAGAGGTTGCGATATACGGTGCTGCTAATTTCTCAAAAACATTAAATACTTTTTGACGATGACCATCACTCGTCCCAATAGCTAATGGCACAGCAACAATACCGCCGTACTGGCACGCCCAAAAGGTATCAATAAACTGTTCATTCTCGCTAAGATGAATAATCAGCTCATTACCTTCGGTTGCGCCCTTTTGCTGCATATAGTGTAACAAACCCAAAGCACGCTGCTTTAAATCAGGGTAAGTAACCGTGCGCTCACTGTCTTTACTGTTGATATAAGTAATCGATTTACTAGCGTCTTGGTTTTTATCTAGCGCTTCAACGAGCGTTTTAGGAAATTCATTCATCATAAACTGGTGGGATTTTAAGATTGATATTTTAAAACGATTAAACCATTTGAGGGGGGTTTTCAGAATCAAAGTGACACAACAATGGCTGGCTTGTCTTTGCGCGTACAAGCAATGATGCACTTGCCGATTCAGCAACATTCAGCGGTACACTACTCCATTCAAATACTTCCCCATATTCACTAGGACATTCTGTCATCTTGTGCGGTCGATTAAGATCAAAAGAGCAGCTCGAAACGCCCATTCCAAGCCCCCTTCCGGTTGCTTTAATAAACGCTTCCTTACAAGACCAAATATTGAAAAAAACAGCTTCACGCTGATCATCCGCAATTTCTTCCCACTGCGTCTTTTCCGCACTCGAAAAATTCCTCCTAACTAGAGCGGATAAATTATCGAGTTCTCTCCACCTCTCGACATCAATACCCACTACATTGTTTAAACTAATAGCTACTAAAGCGATACTCCCTGAATGAGATACACTAAATGATATCGGCACATTAGGAACAAAAGGCTTGCCAAACTCGGCCTTCTGAAAAACTATTTCTGCGGGATTAACGCACAGATACACCCCTAATAGATGCCGCAGTTGGACACGCATCGCAACAGCACGTAACCTGTGTTTAGAATGTTTTAGGCGATTTATTTTAGCCCGTTCGCCCTCCGTTAAGGCCGCAACATCTTGGCTGTTTTGACTGCCTGACAAGTCAACTTTCCATACATGTACATCATCGCCTTCCAAGCAAGGTATTTGGCTTGTGATTTTTGCAGTAAAACTCAACATAATGAACTACTATTAAATTAAACGAATGGACAACAATTAGAACACGGGCATGAGCAACGATTCAAAAAACAAAAAAGAATCTGAACAACACAAGATAAACCCCAATACGTATCGATGGACTTATCATGCCATGAATACCTTGTTCAAGGTTTTCAACCTAACAATACGCGTCAATGGCAATAAGTCGGCTTGGCAACACGGCAATATCTTTCTGTTCAATCACTTTGCTCGATTTGAGTCACTTATCCCACAATTTCTAATTTACAAAGAAACGGGACTTTATTCTCGCTCTATTGCGTCAAAAGAGCTCTTTGCCGACAATGTTTTCGGCCGTTACCTCAGTGAGCTTGGCGGCATACCTAACGATGCAGATAAGCTTATGTACCTCGTATCGAAAGACATCTTACAGCAGCAAAAATTAGTCGCTTTTCCTGAAGGCGGTATCGTTAAAGATCGCCAAATCCTCGATAACAAAGGCCGTTACCGAATTTATTCACGCTCTCGTAATGAACGGAGGAAACTACATACCGGCCCCGCTGTTATGGCACTTGCCATCGCCATTTTTAAACAAGCTGTTCGTGATATACATAAACAAGCTGATCATAAATTACTCTCCAAATGGGCGCAGGAACTAGGCTATAAAAGCACACAAGAATTAGTTTTAGCTTGCCAGCAACCAACCGTCATCATCCCCTGTAATATCACCTTCTACCCGTTGCGCATCAGCGATAATGCACTTAAAAAAAGCGTTCAATTCTTTGTAGATAACTTACATCAGCGTTTATCAGAGGAGTTATTAATAGAAGGCAACTTTCTTTTAAAAAACACCGACATGGATATTCATTTAGGTGAGCCCATCATTGCTGAAGATTATTGGACGAAACTTGAATCTGCTATAACAACGGCTTTTGTCAAAAAACCTGATTTAGTACTCAGTGAAATTTTCAACAACGTTCAAAACGACGACACATGGGATGGCTTCTTATTTAGACTTAGTTACCAACGAAACGCACACAAAATTCGTGACGATTATATGCATGCCATTTATGACAACACAACCATCAATATCGCTCATATTGCCGCCACGCTCATTATACATTTTGTTGAGGAAGGAAAAACTCATATCAATAAAAGAAAGCTGCATCATTTAATTTATTGCACGATTAAAATTCTTCAAAAAGAAACAAAGTTAAACTTCCATAAAACGCTCAAAAACCCTTCTATTTATCGTAATTTATTAATGACCAAAAGTAATACCTTTGATCAGTTTTTAAGGGGTGCCTACAAAGCAAAATTACTCGAGTCGTCTGGCATTTATTACAACTTTAAAGAAAATATCACCTCTACGAATGACTTTGATTCCATTCGTCTAAAAAATCCTATAGCTGTTTATGCCAATGAAGTTGCCTCAATACCCGCTTTGCAAAAAGCCATCAAAAACAGCCTTGCATTCAGATTTAACAAGAAACTAGATGCGTTTGCTAAGATGCGGTTTGAGGATGAAATTCTTGAATATCATTGGGATTTAGCTCAGTTTAAAGAAGAAAAACACCAACAAATCAATCGGAAACAAAGTATTTCAGAACAGTCCGCACTACCTTATATTCTTAAACCAGAAAATCATAATGGCCAGTGCGTCGTCCTTATTCACGGCCTTTTATCCTCACCCGCTGAACTTAAAAGATTAGGCGATAAGCTCTACAAACTGAACTATATCGTTATTGGTTGTCGGCTTAAAGGGCACGGAACATCGCCATGGGATTTACACGAAAGGACTTGGCAAGATTGGCAGCAGTCTGTTCGTCAAAGTATTAAAATCGCGCATTGCTACACTAAATATATTCACTTAGTTGGCTTTTCTAGCGGCAGTCTACTAGCTTTAATGGTCGCCGCGAATAGAAATTTACACATCTCATCAGTCACCGCCTGCTCTACGCCTGTTATCTTTAAAGACCCCTTAATTCCATTTACGACCGCTACCCACCTAACTAATAAAATCATTAAAAAATTAAGTGGCTCAGAAGGCATTTTGCCATTTAAAGACAACGACCCTGAACACCCACATATCAATTACCATCACACACCTATTGCGGCCATTCATCAACTGCTCATTCTAATCAAAAAAACCACTGCCAGATTAAAGAAAATAAAATGTCCCACCTTATTCATGCAAGGTGACAATGACCCCGTCATTGACTCATCTAGCATGGCTAAATTATCCAAGCACATTCCTAAATCATTGTTGAATCTACACTGGGTTAATTCGAACCGACACGGCATCCTTCATGAAAACACCGAAAACTGCCAACAAAAGGTCATTGACTTTATCAATGCGCAAAACAAATAGCGTAAAATGCTCGCTTCACTAAGTACCGAGTTTTGCAATGCGCGTTCACCTTAAAACCTTAGGCTGCCGGCTAAACGAGGCTGAAATAGAGACATGGGCAAATGATTTTAGTTCGTCCGGCCACACGCTAGTTGACGAAAGTGCATCGCCAGATATTTTAGTGTTAAACACCTGCGCTGTAACTCAAGGTGCTGTCCGAAAATCACGCCAGTTAGTTCGTAAAGCACATAAAAAAAACCCCAAAGCCAAACTTGTTGTTAGCGGCTGTTATGCCACTTTAAATGAGCAAGAAACGGTTTCACTAGAAGGCGTTGATTTATTGGTTAATAATAATCAAAAAGATCAGCTCGTCAAATTAACATTAGAAAATATTAGTGAAGAAACAATGCCCAGCATTGCGACGGAGCCAAACGAAAATGCTCTGTTTTCAAGGGGTCGCCAACGTGCATTTATTAAGGTTCAAGATGGTTGCCGATACCGTTGTAGTTTTTGCATCGTCACGGTTGCCAGAGGCGATGAAAAAAGCCGCCACATTAAGGACATCGTGTTAGAAATCAATAACATTCACCAACAAGGCATTTCAGAAATTGTTATCAGCGGTGTCCATCTAGGCGGTTATGGCAGTGATATAAACAGCGATCTTTTTACGCTCATACAATCCATACTCGATCAAACGACAATACCCAGGGTACGCATGGGCTCACTTGAACCCTGGGATCTGCCGGCTGGGTTTTTGCAACTATTCGAAAACCCAAGGCTGATGCCACATATGCACTTGCCTGTGCAAAGTGGCTCAGACTCTGTATTAAAAAGAATGTCGAGACGTTGTAAAACCGATGAGTTTCGCACACTGGTATCCCAAGCGCGTCGTTTAATTCCAAATATAAACATTACCTCCGACATGATTGTTGGCTTCCCTGGAGAGACCGATGGAGAATGGCAGCAAACTCTCGATTTCGTCAAAGAAATGAGATTGGCTGATTTGCATATTTTCACCTATTCCATCCGCGACGGAACAAAGGCAGCAACCATGTCAAATCAAGTCCAAAACGACATCAAAAAACAGCGAAGCAAAACCCTACATAAGCTAACACAAGACATCAAGTACTCAACCATGCAAAGCTTTCTTGGCACCACTGTTGATGTTTTATGGGAAGAAAGTCAGTGCGCTAATGAATATGGTTCTTTCACGGTTTTTGGTTATACGCCAAATTACCTTCGAGTGAAAACTACTAGCGACAATTCCAAAGCACTCAGTAATAACATCATTCCGTGCACAATCACCTCAATAACAGACAATGTTTTCAATGGATTGTTATAAACCGCACATTAAAAAGCAGCCAAGATAACCAAAGCAACCAACTCAGCAACATATCATTAAACGCTGGGACACCACCAAAGCCGTTATTGAAGGCGACTTAACCTTTACTGATAGCCTTCGTTATTCATGAGAGATTACATGAGTGCACCAATTTGGTAAAAAACCTAGCCATTATTTCCCTCGCATTAACAGAGCGTACGCTATCTATTTTAGGGGGGAATTATGTCAACACCCAACGCAACAGATGCAAGATCGAAGCTCTACGCTGTGATTGGTGAGGCCGCGAGAAACCACAACCCATTACTATTACTAGCAAGAGGCGTAAGGCAGTGCCGCTCTTTGAATAATGCTGATAAATCTGCTTTAAATCAGTCTCGTGGAAGATTAAGATCAGTCTCCCCATGGTTACCTTTTATCTTTTAGAGCCATAGCCATTGCGACAGTTGCCTGTATTGTCGCCTTGTGAACTTATGGCTTGCTATAGCCTAAATGGGTATCCATTTTCGCACCCAAAGCCGCTTCTACCCTCATCTTTAATAAGGATACAGATAAGTCCGCCAAGTATTCCTGTGTTTTGATACCTTGTGCCCAATCAATGGCGAAGGTCTTTAGTTTTGCTCGCGTTATCGCGCTGAGGTCTCATATCAAACACAAATAATTTTATTCTATGCGCTATTCTCGTAAAGCCAACTCCGAAACGTCTGTTTTTCGACCTCGGTTTAAACGTTTATTAGATCAGGTGGTGGAGGTGATGCATTACCATCACTACAGCATTCGCTCTGAATAAGCTTATGTGCGTTGGATTAAGAAACTTATTGTTTTTAACGGTAAACGGCATCCATCTGAATTGGGGAAGACAGATATTGAGCGGTATTTAAGTCACTTGGCGGTGAATAAAAATGTGGCTGTTTCAACGCAGTCACAAGCGTTAAATGCGCTTATCTTTTTATATAAGAGAGTATTGTAGCTCCCGATTGCGGATGATTTATCACCTGTTAGGTCGAAAAATCAGCGTGCTTACCCGTTGTTTTGTCGCAAAGTAAAATGGCTAAACAGCAGTGTCTGTGCCTGGTTATGTGGTTTTAATTTTCCAAAAAATAGCATCCTAACGATTAAATAAACTGTCGTAATTAGCGGCGCTAATATCAGCAACTTTTCCTACCGACAGACCTCTTAGTTCAGCCATTTTCTGTGCAACGTATTTAACGTAATTGGGGTAGTTAGGCTTTCCTCGCATAGGCACCGGCGCTAAATAAGGCGAGTCAGTCTCTATCAAAAAACGATCTTGAGGAACTTTTTGCGCTACTTCTTGCACTTGTTTAGCGTTTTTAAACGTCACAATGCCAGAAAAAGAAATATAAAAGCCTAAATCTAAAGCTTTCTTTGCCATCTCCCAGTCTTCAGTAAAGCAGTGCAAAACACCACCAGCCTCAGCCGCAGACTCTTCTTTCATTAAGGCTATCGTATCTTCTTTCGCATCACGCGTATGAATAATAATGGGTTTATTCGTTTGTTTCGCCGCCGATATATGGTTTCTAAAGCGTTGTTGCTGACAACTCAAATGCGCCTGATCTTCTAGCCTGTAATAATCCAAGCCTGTCTCCCCAATCGCTATTGCATTATCACGCGTAGCTGCTTCTATCAACTCACCAACACTGGGGTCATGCCCTTCCGTTTCGTTTGGGTGAACACCAACAGAAAAAGAGATTTTTGCCTGATTCTCCACTAAGTCACGCATTGCAGGGTACGCTTCCCAATCAATCGAAACACATAACATATGATCCAATAAATCGGCTTTCGTCGCTTCTAAATACTCGTCTAGATCGTTTGAGTATGGCGCTAAATCAACACGGTCTAAATGGCAATGTGAATCTATAAACATAATATACCTTTAAATAAAAAACGGTCCTTAAGACCGCCGCTTCAATCGGTGTAATCCAAATAACTTTGCCCTCTACAGGAATACGGTCAGCTTCATCCATTAAATTCAGCAGCATAAAAACGTCGCCATCTAAACTGTATTTTTTATGGGTGGAAATAAACAAACCACCACCGGCAACATAATCTATATAGGCCGCATACAAAGCATTTTATCTTTAATCGCTAACGGTAAAATTCCCTACCCTGATTCCATCCCTTCCTTACTCATACCCAAAAATTTATTTAACCGTCAACGAATAGCATTGTATCGCAAAGTCTTCTAATAATAATTGTTGGTTTAATGGACTCGACTGCAAGCCCATTAGCTCGGTCAATTTGTCTAACAAAGCATACCTACTTCTCAAGTCTAACTTTTCTTTTAAAACGTTCAGGTCTGCTTTAAAATCAGGGTTTATCAACTTGATGGTGGACGAATCGTTAACCTCTTTTATGGCATCGGTTAACCACGACATTATCCATTTTTGAATAGGCCAATCTTTCAATGCTAAACACTTTTCAGCAAACACCAAAGGATCTAACTTGCCTTTTACTAAGCTCACAAAGTGCTTAAATATTTCAGCTCTGACCGCTAAAGCATCCTTTTTCCATAAATCGTGTGCCTCTAACGGCAAATGAACGGCTAAATTCAAGTACTGCATAGCATCGTCGCAGCCTTTGCTTTTTAGCCAATGCTCGGCTTGTTCTAAATCAACACCCTTTACAGAAATAACCTGGCAACGACTGCGGATGGTCGCTGGTATGGACGATATCTTGTCCGCTAATAAAATCAAACTGGTGTTATCGCTCGGCTCCTCCAGCGTTTTCAGCAGACTATTCGATGCCTGATGCAACATAGCACTTGCTGGGTCAATAATAACAATGCGGGGCTTGGCGTACTGGCTACTCAGCGCTAACGATTCGCTCAGTTTTCTAATGGCATCAATTTTTATTCGCGCCTCTCCCTCTGCAGGCTGGAGATGAATAAAATCAGGGTAGTTTCCCGCACTAAATAGCAAACATGATTTGCAAGTACCACAGGCAAACTCATTTGAATTCGATGAAAGACAAACCACACGATTTGCAAAAGCGACGGCAAAAGAAGAAAGTCCCAGTCCCTTATCAGCCACTAACATGATGCCGCTTGGCAACCTATCTTGCTGTTGATAACGCGACAACTGTTCCCAGTAGGATTGTAACCAAGGATAAACAACCGGTGTCTGTTTATTCATCGTCTAATAACAATTCATCCAAGTGACCCGTAATGCTTTGTTGAACTTGTTCAATTGGCTCAGAAGCATCCACAACACAAAAACGATTTGATTCTGCCTTTGCTCTATCTAAATAAACTTGTCTAACATTCTCGAAAAAAAACTGCTTCTCTGACTCAAACCTATCTGGCACACTTCTACAGGCTGCTCGTTTCAAACCAATCTCAACAGGTAAGTCTAGCAATACGGTTTTATCTGGCGTTAACCCTTTTTGGACAAACTTTTCCATCCAAGCAATATCACCCATATTGAAGTGACGACCGCCACCTTGGTAGGCATACGTCGCATCAGTGAAACGGTCGCATACCACCCATTTTCCAGCCTCTAAGGCAGGTTTAATCACTT
This sequence comes from Cycloclasticus sp. symbiont of Poecilosclerida sp. N, assembly GCA_002101205.1. Taxonomy (GTDB): domain Bacteria; phylum Pseudomonadota; class Gammaproteobacteria; order Methylococcales; family Cycloclasticaceae; genus Cycloclasticus. The sequence continues at coordinate 55,478 of LWTM01000077.1, forward strand.
CTTTCAAATGCTGCGCGCGTGCGGCAAACATCAACAAAAGCTCACTTACGCTACTTAACGCTTCATCATTATGGTTTAACAACAGCCCTCTGATTTGTTCCGCTATCGCTGTCCCACCTGGTTCTCTTGTTGTGACAATCTTTTTCCCGACCTGTTCTAAATAGCTGGCGATAAAGTTCAAGTGCGTCGTTTTACCAACGCCTTCAACACCTTCTAAGGTTAAGAATTTTCCTTTTTTCATGATTATTTATTTCGCTGATATTTATCAACTGCTGCGTTATGTTGCTTTAATGTTTCTGAAAAAATGTGCGAGCCGTCGCCATTCGCTACAAAGTATAAACTTTTTGTTTCGACTGGGTGTAAAACCGCTTCGATGGAAGCCTTGCTCGGCATAGCAATTGGCGTTGGTGGTAAGCCGTGCCGCGTGTACGTATTATAAGGCGTATCTTGGCGCAAATCTCGGAATCTTATATCACCTTTGTAATAATCTCCCATGCCATAAATAACCGTAGGGTCTGTTTGCATTTTCATGCCTATCTCCAAACGACGGATAAATAAGCCAGCAATAAGCCTTCTCTCGCTAGCTACGCCAGTTTCTTTTTCGACAATTGAGGCCAAAGTTAATGCTTCATATACATTGCTAATAACTGCTTTATCTTGTCTTTTAGGCCAAGCCGAATTAATAAACAATTGCATTGAGCGGTATGCTCGCTTAATCATTTGCCCATCCGTAGTATTTTTTATAAAGAAGTACGTTTCAGGTAGCAGCAACCCCTCTAAATGCCGTTCTGAGATATTCAATAACTCTAAATACTCCGTCATCTTTGCTTGCTTTGGAAGTGTCTGTTCAATAGCCGGATGCTCCTGAATATCACGCAACACTTCTTTAAATGTTTGGCCTTCAATAATCGTAATAGCGTACTGGTTAACTTTACCTTTAATCAAAAAATCTAGAATCTGAACTGGCGTTAAGCCAGGAGAGAACTCATACTCACCCGCCTGTATTTGATTCTCTACCCCTTCAACACGCACTAACCATTTGAACCAGCGCCCATCAACCACACCTTGTTTATCTAGTGTCGAAATAATTTGATTTAAATTTTGCCCCCTCTCAACAGTCACCACCGTCAAACCCATTTCATCGCTAATATACGAATCGTTGATAGCGTTTTGATACAACATCCAAAACCAGCCAAGCGATAAACTGCTAACAACAATAGCTAAGGTAATTAAACGCTTCATATACTGCGCCCAAAATTCATATCCAGCTCTTGTTGCATAGCTTTTAATACGCTATCTAGCGCCCACGCAGCATATGAACCGCTCTTATCAAAAACCACACCATTAAGCCTTAGTTGATCCACAAAACGAACAGGCATCAGGCTGTTCGTCATAAATATCTCATCAGAATTCTTGACGTCATCGAGTTGCAAAATAGCTTCCTTGCAGACAACACCTTCTTTTCTAGCTTGTTGGATTACGACCTGTCGAATAACACCTGCCACACCGCAACTATTCAACTTAGGTGTTATTAAAGCATCATCCTTTACAATAAACAGGTTACTCATTGTGCCTTCAATAACAGCTCCCTCAGTATCTAACATCAGCCCTTCAAGCTGTTCTTCACCCCTCAATTCAGCACGCGCTAAAACACGTTCTAATTGATTTAGGTGCTTTATCCCTGCCAATAGGGGCTGCCTCGCTAATCGTGTTTCACATAACAGCAAAGCCATGCTTGTTAACGATTTTCTTACCGGCGCATCACTTGGATAATACGACACCAGCCGTGTGATATTTGGGCTTATTGGTGGCAAAAATCCTCTTTCACCAACGCCTCTTGTTAACGTGATTTTTATCACGCCAGACTGTTTATCAGATATTAATTGCGATACTTCACTGATAATCACTTCTCTGTCCAACTTTGGGAAAGCGAGAGCCTCGCAGCCTTTTTGCAATCGCTCTAAGTGTTCTTGCAAAAATACAGCACAACCAGATTCAATCAAAATAGTTTCAAACAGCCCATCGCCGTACTGCAAACCTCTATCCTGCGGGTTTACCGAACCATTCAGGACCCCATTAACTAAAATATCAGTCTTCATTGATTGTTAGCGCATCTAATAACGCTTTAGCTTTGTGTCGTGTTTCTTTGAGTTCATTCTCGGCGATTGATTCGGCCACAATCCCTGCGCCTGTTCGCAGACTAATCTCTTTTCCCTTCAGCGTAAAAGTTCGAATCAATATATTCAGGTCAAGGTCGCCATTAAGGTTAATGTAACCCATCGATCCCGTGTATGCACCTCTAGATGTTTGTTCTAATTCTTGGATAATTTCCATGCACCTTACTTTCGGGCACCCCGTGATAGTTCCGCCAGGAAATACTGCTTTTATAATATCTGAGGGCATTGTGTTAACGCTCAAAATACCACTTACATTGGAAACAATATGATGCACAGCTGCGTAGGATTCCAACGTCATCTTCTCATCCACCGAGACGCTCCCTGTTCGGCAAACCCGACCTAAATCATTGCGAATTAAGTCAATGAGCATAATGTGCTCAGCATTTTCTTTAGCATTGATCAACAATTCATCAGCTAAGGCTTTATCTTTTTGCCCATCTTTATTTCTTGGGCGCGTCCCAGCAATCGGTCGCATTTGCACCTTGCCGCCAACACAACTGACCAAGCGTTCAGGCGACGAGGAACAAATCACGCTATCGCCATAACAAGCTAAACCAGCAAAAGGCGCTGGGTTCTGTGCCTTCAATGAGCGATAAACATCCAAATAACTGCCGTTATCAAGAACCTCACCAACCCATTTTCTTGAAAGATTAACTTGCAAGGTGTCCCCTGCTTTTAGATAGTTTTTAATCTTCTCAACACCCTTAAGAAATGACTTAGGGTCGTCTTCTTTTAACCTAACCCTCGGGTGTCTTAATGTTGTCTTAACTGAAGCGCTAATGTCCTGCCAAACCTCATGTAAATGGTGCCCCAAGCCCCTTTCACATACTATCCAACACGTATTATCTCGGTGGTTTTTTATAATCGCCGCAGGAATACGAACAGCACTGGCAATAGGTAAGCCATCTTCTGCTTTCAGATTAGATAATTTTTCTTCTATCGAGCCTACTAATTCATAACTTAAGAATACAAACCAACCACCCGTAAAGGGCAAACCGCTTTCATCTGCTTTTGTGGTGTTTAATGGAGGTTCGATTCTCTGATCTAATTGTGCAAAAAAATCAGTATCAGCTACTGTCGAAGCTTCAAGAACCTCACCCGGAAAAGCAAACAAAATATCGAAACCCTGAGCAATATTTTCTGTGCAATGGCTTTCAAGCAGAAAAGGGTAACGCGCTGGATTTAAAGCATGACAATCAAGCAGGTCTGTATCAAAAGGAATTTCTGCCTTTATGAAATTACCGCAATCTTGAAGAACCAGCCCCATTGGGATTGGATATAACTAGATTCGTTTAAAGACGAGTGTACCGTTTGTGCCGCCAAAACCAAACGAATTGGAAACGATAACATCCATCTTCATTTGACGCGCGTCATTAGGCACATAATCCAAATCACATTCTGGGTCAGGCGTGAATTGGTTTATCGTCGCCGGTGCCACTTGATCACGAATAGCAAGCACCGAGAAAACAGCTTCCGCACCGCCAGCCGCACCCAGCATATGCCCCGTCATTGACTTAGTTGAACTCATCGGCGTTTTATAGGCTAAATCACCTAAGAGTGTTTTTACAGCATGCGTTTCTGCTAAATCACCCGCTGGTGTAGATGTACCATGCGCGTTAATGTAACTAATTTGTTCAGGGTCTAAAGAAGCATCTTTCAATGCGTTTCTCATGCAACGGTAAGCACCCTCACCATTTTTAGATGGCATGGTCATATGAAAAGCATCCGAACTCATGCCATAACCTGCAAGTTCAGCATAAATGGTTGCGCCACGGTTTTTAGCGCACTCATATTCTTCCAACACAAGAACACCCGCGCCATCACTCAAAACAAATCCATCACGGTCTTTATCCCAAGGGCGACTGGCTGTTTCTGGTGAGTCATTACGGCGAGACAATGCACGAGCTGAAGAGAAACCACCGTAAGACGTAACTGATGTGGCCATTTCAGCGCCACCGGCAACCATCACATCCGCATCGCCATGTTGAATAATGCGCATCGCATTACCAATATTATGCGTACCTGTTGTACACGCTGTAACAATAGAAAAACTTGGTCCTTTTAAGCCGCGTAAAATCGAAAGATTACCCGCGACCATATTAATAATGCTGGATGGCACAAAAAAAGGAGATATTTTTCTAGGCCCGCCTTTTTGGAAACCTTCAAAACCATTCTCAATACTTGAGATGCCACCAATACCCGCACCGATTGCAACACCAATACGTTCGGCATTTTCTTCTGTTACTTCAACACATGAGTCATCTAAAGCCTGCATACCAGCAGCAACGCCATAATGAATAAAAGGATCCATTTTTCTAGCGTCTTTGCGAGAAACATATTCTTCAATATCAAAGCCCTTAACAGCACCTGCAAACTTTGACGGAAAGTCTGTTGTATCAAAACGCGTAATCAGCCCAATACCGCTTTGCCCCTGCAAAATACCTTCCCAAGAATCAGCAACATGACCACCTAATGGCGATATCAAACCTAACCCTGTTACTACTACCCGACGTTTTGACACAATATTAACTCTCTAAAATAAAACAAGCACGGCCTGCTAAGCAAACCGTGCTTGAAAAAAAGAAACTGACTTATCCTGCGTTACTATTAACGTAGTCAATCGCTTGTTGAACCGTTGTGATGCTTTCAGCTTGCTCATCAGGAATTTCGCAATCAAACTCTTCTTCAAGAGCCATGACCAGCTCAACAGTGTCTAATGAATCTGCACCTAGGTCATCGATGAATGAAGCTTCGTTTGTTACTTCTTCTTTTACACCAAGCTGTTCTGCAACGATTTTTTTGACGCGTTCTTCAATATTACTCATTTTGTATATCCTCTATATTTGTATGAACCATAAGCCGAGCTTATGGATAGCGTATTATATTGATAAATGAGAAAAGATTACACTTTATCTCGCTGTTTAACCTACATTTACCGAACATCAATTCCATTTAATCCAATTCAATCAAATAATTACTGTTTAAAACCAAATCAAATTGCCTAGGCTTAACCCATGTACATACCACCATTAACGTGCAATGTTTCGCCTGTAATATACGCAGCTTTATCAGAACATAAGAACGAAACCGCACTCGCAATTTCTGCCGCATCACCCAAGCGCCCTAGTGGCACCCCTTGCAATAAGGCTGCACGCTGATCTTCTGCCAATGCTTTCGTCATATCTGTATCAATAAAGCCTGGCGCAACCGTGTTTACCGTAATATTTCTAGAGCCAACTTCCTTCGCGAGGGACTTGCTAAAGCCTATGATGCCTGCTTTCGCTGCCGCATAGTTTGCTTGGCCTGCATTACCCGTAACACCAACAACCGACGCGATACTAACAATACGCCCCCTTTTGTTTTTCATCATGCCGCGCAGACAAGCTTTGCTAACACGAAAAATAGAACTTAGATTGGTCGACATAATGTCATCCCACTCATCATCTTTCATTCTAAGTATTAAGTTGTCACGTGTAATACCTGCATTGTTTACTAATACGGTTGGCGCACCTTCGCTATCAGTAATATCTTTTAAAGCACGCTTAATAGATTCCGCATCCGTTACATTCAGGTTCATGCCTCTGCCTGAACCTGACAAATGGTCAGAAATAGCTTCAGCACCGCCGTCTGATGTCGCTGTACCAATAACATAAAAACCGTCTGCCACTAATTGCTGCGCAATTGCTTTGCCAATACCACGGCTAGCACCGGTTACTAATGCTACTGTTTTATCTGTCATGATAATGCCTCTATTGTTTTATTAAATGCCCGCTCATCGCCTGATGAGTACAACTCTAATGATTTATCAATACGTTTATTAAGGCCCGTCAAAACCTTTCCAGGCCCACATTCAATAAGGGTGTTGGCGCCTAAGCCACCGAGCGCTTCAACTGTTTCTAGCCAACGCACTGGGGTGTACAACTGTTGCACTAACGCTTTTTTAATCTCTACTACGTCAGTATGTTCAGCAACGTCCGTATTATGTATGACCGGTGTGTTTGGACTATTAAAGTCAATTTTCGACATCACATTCGATAATCTTTTTGCTGCTGGATGCATCAATGAACAGTGCGCGGGAACGCTCATTGGAAGCGGTAACGCTCTTTTTGCACCCTTCTGTTTAGCCAGCTCAATTGCTCGGCCGACTGCTGCCACATTACCTGAAATAACAACTTGCCCTGGCGCGTTAAAGTTAACGGCCGATACAACTTCGTCTTGCGCCGCTTCACTGCAAATAGCGATTAAATCGTCCACGTTTAAACCAAGAACAGCAGCAATTGCACCCTCTCCTTCAGGCACGGCTTGCTGCATAAACGTCGCGCGTTGCTCAACCAATCTCACTGCATCAACAAAGCTTAAACTGCCAGCACAAACAAGTGCTGTGTATTCACCAAGACTGTGCCCTGCTAAGAACGCCGGTTCCACATCTACTTTACTTTCTAAACTACGCCACACCGCGATACTCGCCGTTAGTACCAATGGCTGCGTGTTCTGTGTTTTATTTAATTCTTCTGCAGGGCCATCTTGAGCTAATGCCCAAAGATCCCGTCCCAAAGCAGCAGATGCCTCATCAAAGGTCGCTTTGATTTGACGGTGTGAGGCTGAAAGATCACTCAACATACCAACGGTTTGTGAGCCTTGGCCTGGAAATACTATTGCTATTTTACGTGTAGACATAATTTATCTGTTTTATAGATAGTTACATTTTTACTAGGGCAGAGCCCCAAACGAAACCGCCGCCAAACGCTTCCATTAAAACCATATCACCTTTTTTGATTCGACCATCTCTAACAGCCAGATCTAACGCTAATGGAACAGATGCTGCAGAAGTATTACCTTGGTTTTCAATCGTCAAGATCACTCGTTCCATCGGCATTTTAAGCTTTTTGGCAACCGAGGAGATAATTCGGATATTCGCTTGGTGTGGAATTAACCAATCGACATCTGATTTAGCCAAACCATTCGCTTCAAGCGTTTCATCAACGATTCGACTGAGTGTTTTAACCGCTACTTTATATACATCGTTACCGTGCATCGTCATGTAGCTATTCTCACCGTCAGCTCGCTGATCTTTAATGGGATTATTTATATATAGAAGGTCTTGATATTGACCATCTGCGTGCATATGTGTCGATAATATGCCAGGCTCATCAGCAGCCTCAAGTACTACTGCACCAGCACCATCACCAAAAATAACGCAAGTGTTACGGTCGGTGTAATCTAAAATCCTTGAATTTGCTTCTGCGCCAATCACTAAGGCTTTTTTAGCACCACTCGATTTAATAAACTGATGAGCTATGCCCAACGCATAAATAAACCCAGAACACGCGGCTTGAACGTCAAAAGCCGGACCGTTACCTGCCCCTAATTTATGCTGAAGGATACAGGCCGTGCTTGGGAAAACTCGGTCTGGCGAACTGGTCCCGACGATGATTAAGTCAATTTCTGAAGCATCAATGTTGGCAGCTTCTAGCGCATTATTTGCCGCCATTTCAGCCATGCTGGATGTTGTTTCATGCTTGGCTATAACGTGACGTTGTTTTATGCCTGTACGCGCATAAATCCACTCATCCGTCGTGTCTAAAGTGGACTCAAAATCTTTATTCGTAACAATTTTTTCAGGTAAATAACCACCAGTACCTGTTATTTTTACATTCAACACTCAATAAGGCCTTACTTGCTATACGTGAAACTCGCTTAAAAACATAATGTGCATTGACACTGGTCGCCTCAATACTGCTTTGACTAAGCCAGTGTAGGGCTTATGCAATGCTAGTCTTTATCCGCGACAACTTGTTCGCCACGGTAAAAACCGTCTGCGCTTACGTGGTGACGTAAGTGTACTTCACCCGTTGTAGGCTCAGTTGATAATGTTTGTGCTATTAGCGCATCGTGTGAACGACGCATGCCACGTCTTGAACGGGATTTTTTACTTTTTTGAACTGCCATCTAAAATTCTCCAGAGAATTAATGTTTCTTTTTTAAACTTCCTAACGCCTCAAACGGGTTCTTCTTCACATCCGTCTTAAGCTTAAAATCTTTTCCTGTGCTATTTTTCGGTAACTCCACCGGGCAAACCTCATGCCTCGCAATAGATGGAAGCACCATAACCACTTCACTTTCAATCACTTCACTCATTAGTAATGAGTCACCTGCAAACAAATAAGGCTCATAGCCTTCAGGCACCAAACTCAGTCGCGCCTCATCATTAATGACCGCCAGTTTAACGTCTACATCAACTTTAAAAACGGTCGGCTCCAAGCAGGCGGCACATTGTAACACGAGATCACCTGCAATCCGACCCGTTAAAACAACAAATTTACCCTCCTTAGAAAACATCACATCCGCTATGATAGGTGCGCTAGAAGGCTCTATATCCTGTTGGATTTGCTTCAATTCATCAAATTTAAGCTCACCAAAAATTGCACGCTCCTGGCTTGCGCACAACATAGGGTTTACGTCTATTTGTAACGTCTTAGTCATATTATAGGTAAAATACTCATATTCAATTGGCGCATTATATGAAAAAACACCCGAAATTAGTATTAGCTTCTAGCTCCCCTTTTCGCAAACAGTTACTCGCTAAGATTTACCCGCAATTTGACACCGCCTCTGCCGATATTGACGAATCGCAACGCGATGGTGAAACACCCTTAGCGTTATCAAAACGACTCGCCTTTGAAAAAGCCAGTGCGTTAGCTGGCACCTACCCTAATCATTTAATTATCGGCTCAGATCAAGTCGCCATGCTTGGCGACACGCAATTAACCAAACCCGGCTGTTTTGAAAACTCCGTTAAACAACTCACACTTTCTTCCGGAAAAACGATTGTTTTCTATACCAGCATTTGCGTGCTAAACACCAGCAAAAACACTTCCGTAAGCGATGTCGATACATGCAAAGTTTATATGCGAGAATTATCTACAAACGAAATAGAGAATTACGTTTCACGAGATAAGCCTTACGGTTGCGCCGCAGCGTTTAAATCAGAGTGCTTAGGCATTAGCTTATTCAAGAAAATAGAAGGCGACGATCCCAACGCGCTAATTGGACTACCTTTGATAAAGTTGGCTAACATTTTAAGTGAGATGGGCTATAGTTCACTTGAATAATCAGACCAATAACTCTATCGAATAAGAATTTGGGCCTTTAACGAAGGTCAAAATACTATTACTGCCTTTCACCGAATCTACCGCAGGCGTTGCCCCAGCAAAACGAGCGACAATATTAATGCGTTTATTGAGCGTGCAGATAAAGCCTTATACCAAGCAAAAAGCACGGGGCGAAATAAGCTTGTTTTATCTGCATAGCTAAACGCCTATTTTTTAGCCAATATAAAAGCTCATTTTATGAGCCTTTTCTTTATCCGCTCCGTCGCCCATACACCTGCAATAGTAGCAAACGCCAACAAAACAAATAGATGTAATAAAATGAAGGACAAATCGCCGCCTGTCATTAATGGGCGCACCAAACAGATAGCGTGATACAAAGGGAGTGCTTTAGCCAACCACTGCACCACATCTGGAAGTGTATCAATAGGAAAAAACACGCCACTTAATAAAATCATTGGTGTAATAAACAAGGTGGTGTAATACAAGAAAAAATCATAGCTTTTAGCGCGTGAGGTCACCAACAAGGCTAGCGCAGAAAAACATAAACCGGTAATAAATACGATGGGCAATATAAAAACCGCCCAGGCATTTTCAACCAGACCCAGCGCTGTTGCGACGACTAGAATGGCACAAACGCTAATAAGGCTTTTCGTTGCCCCCCACAAAATTTCACCCAATACGACCTCAGCAACGCCGATGGGTGTTGCCAACATGCCCAACCAAGTTTGCTGCACCTCCATTCTTGTATACGCAGAATACATGCCCTCAAAACTTGCTGAATTGACGGCACTTGTACAAATAACACCAGCGGCTAAAAACGCCTCGTAAGGCAGCCCCTCCACCTTACCTACAAACTTCCCAAGCCCATAACCTAATACGAGCAGGTACAGCAAAGACTCGCCAAAATTACCCATCAACGAAGGGCCTGCGAGCTTGCTCCAAACACGTATATTTCGCGACCATATTGAAGTGCTGCGCGATAGAAATAAAATTAAATTAGACCTGTTATTCACGCAGGTCTCGTCCTGTTAACTTAATAAACACATCTTCTAAATTTGCCGGCCTAAACAAATAATCATCGTGCCCGCTTTTCTCTAACACATCCAACGCGTATTGCAATTTATGTCCATAAAAAAAATATATGTCACCAGATGTTTCAAAACGTGCAATAGAACTGTCTTGCTTCAACTTATTTACCAATTCATCTTTTACAGCATGGACTTCAAGCACATGTGATTCAATTTCATCTTTTATTAATTGCTTAGGCGGTGCATCCGCCATCATCTCTCCGTAGTCCATCACAATCACACGGTCACATAATCGCTCAGCCTCTTCCATGTAGTGCGTCGTCAGTATGAGCGTTAGCCCTTGCTTTTGTAATTCGCGAAGCTTCTGCCAAATAGCCTGCCGCGCCTGCGGGTCCAATCCCGTTGTAGGTTCATCTAAAATCAATAATTTTGGCTTATTTATCAGCGCCCTAGCTAGGGTGAGCCGCCTTTTCATCCCGCCCGATAACTCAGATATTTTACTCTCGGCCTTATCCTTCAAAGAAGCAAAATCGAGCAAGCCAACAATCCGTTCATCAAGGACATTTGCTGATAAACCAAAAAACCTCCCGTAAACGTACAAGTTCTCCTTGACGGTGAAATCCGGATCAAGATTATCCATCTGCGGCACAACCCCGATTGATTCACGCACTATAGCTGCATTTTTCGGCATTGAATAACCTAGTACCAACAACTCCCCGTCATCGATTGGACAATGACCTAGAAGCATTCGTAACGTTGTTGTTTTACCCGCGCCATTAGGGCCAAGAATGCCACAAAACGAGCCTTCTTCTATTATCAGATTTAAGTTATTTACAACATGAACACCGTTATATACTTTGCAAAGATTGCTAGCAACAACAGATGAGGAGGGTTTTACAGCATTCATAACGTGAAAGGTTTAAATGATATTGATTATCGGATATTTATTATAGCTCAGCTAGTTCGCAGTTTTAATCAGCCGCTATAACTTTCGCTATTTAATATTATCGACATCTCAACAGAACAATTATTGGGCATGTAATATTACCTGTTACAAATCGATACATTTCCTAAAAAACACTTATACTAGCGTCTTCAATTAGCAACTTAATGGCAGTCCTTTTATGGATTATTCCCTCGTATTCGCTCTTGCCATTGGCCTATTCGCGTTTCTTTACTTCGCAAAGGTTTACTTATCCAGATTTAAGCTCATCGGCGAAGCGAACCCCGCACGCAACGATGGCCACTTCAACAATAACTGGGGCATTTATTATTTTTACAGCCCGCAGTGCAGGTCGTGCAAAAAAATGATGCCTAAAATAGAAAAGCACCGCGAAGAACACGCAGAAATCATTGTCGTTGATATATCAACCAATTTCGAATTAGCGCAAAAATTTAATGTGCGTACGACACCAACGGTTTTCTTTGTCGAAAAAAACACCATCACTGATGTTCATTTAGGCTCAAGCGCCATCGCTGCGGTCAATGATTTTATTCAACGACATGAGCCTTAAATCCTAGCCATTAGGCTTTAAGTTATTAGCTGCTTGTAGAATTTGCTTAACGCTCGTTATTGATAATGGACTATTAATCGGAAAACTATTTCGAGAGTTCATTCCAGCGTTTTATATCTTCAATAGTACCAACATTCCACAAGGTTTGAAGTAACGGACTTCTTAACGTTGCTCTATCAAGTACCACCAACGTAATAAGCACGGCAAGCGCCAACAATGCCTAAATCAGGCATTAGGCAAGTTTTTATCTGCCCCTTAATGGGCGCTTTAGCAAAAACTTGGAACAGCTCGCCTGTCATTTGTTTTTAATTAATATGTTTACCGATTCTATCCTAATCACTAATCGCCTATACTAAACAGGCTCTAGAAAACACTCTTATTTTGCATGAACCCTGATTTGGCACTTTTACAACCTTACCCTTTTGAGAAATTAGCTCAATTGAAAAGCTGCATTACGCCACCAACTCATTTAACGCATATCGCCTTATCTATAGGTGAGCCTAAGCACCCTACGCCAAGTATTATCACGCAAGCACTCACCGAAAACCTAAACAGCTTAGGACAATACCCTTCAACTCATGGCTTAGACTCTTTGAGAGAAAGCATCGCAGCTTGGCTTTGTGACCGCTTTGCTTTGCAAACAACGGACATCAGTCCGCACGATCACGTACTACCGGTTAGCGGTACGCGCGAAGCATTGTTTTCTTTTGCTCAATGCGTGATCGACAAACAACAAAAAGGTATTGTAGCGATACCCAACCCCTTCTATCAAATTTACGAAGGCGCCACTCTTTTAGCAGGCGCCGAACCGTATTTTATTAATTGCAATGAAAACACTCACTATCTGCCTGATTACGATTCAGTAGACCAAAGCGTGTGGAAAAAGTGTCAGTTACTTTACATTTGCAACCCAGGAAACCCAAGCGGTTCCATGCATAGCACTACGCAATTGTGTCACTTAATTAAACTCGCACACCGTTATAACTTCATCATTGCCGCAGATGAATGCTATTCAGAAATCTATTTTAAAGATGGCAAGAAACCTGTTGGCTTACTACAAGCTAGCGCCACGATGGGGAATAAAAACTTTGCTCGCTGCATAGTGTTCCATAGCTTATCTAAACGCTCTAATGCGCCGGGTTTACGCTCTGGATTTGTCGCTGGCGACCCCGCTATCATTAACGTATACTTTCGTTACCGAACCTATCATGGCTGCACACTTCCATTGCCAACACAGTATGCAAGTATCGCTGCTTGGTCTGATGAAAAACACGTCGCACAGAATAGAGCCTTATACCAAGAAAAGTTTGCTGCCGTCATAGATATAGCAGGCGATAGTATGCAACTAGAAAAACCCGATGCAGGCTTTTATTTATGGGCAAAAACACCCGTTGCTGACGATGTGTTTGCTCAAAAACTATTTCAGCAGCAAAATATCACTGTATTACCTGGGCAGTACTTATCACGCGATACCAGACAAGGCAACCCCGGTGAAAACCACGTTCGTATGGCGCTTGTCACCTCATTAGATGAGTGCGTAGACGCCGCCAATAGAATCAAACAATTTACTCAATCACTTTAAATTAACGCAGGAAGTTATATGTCAAACCTAGAAAACATCATTAACGAAGCCTTTGAAAACCGTACAGATTTCAACCCCAAAACCGTATCGGCTGAAATTCGTAGCGCCGTAGAACAATCGCTCTCTTTACTAGACAGCGGCGAAGGACGTGTGGCTGAAAAGAAAAATGGCGAATGGGTGGTGAATCAATGGCTAAAAAAAGCCGTTTTATTATCATTCAAAATTAACGATAACCGCCCCATGTGCGGCGACAATAATCGTTACTACGACAAGGTAGAAACTAAATTCGCCAACTACACCGAAGAAGACTTTAAAAAAGGCGGTATGCGTGCTGCACCCGGCTCTGTTGTTCGCGCAGGTTCGTTCATTGGGTCTAATGTTGTGCTCATGCCCTCTTTTGTTAACATTGGCGCTTATGTTGGCAACGGCTCAATGGTAGATGGTTGGGCAACCGTTGGTTCATGCGCGCAAATCGGTGAAAACGTACATTTATCTGGCGGCGTGGGTATTGGTGGCGTTTTAGAGCCCTTACAAGCGGCCCCCACCATTATTGAAGATAACTGCTTTATCGGCGCTCGTTCAGAAGTGGTTGAAGGCGTTATTGTTGGTGAAGGTTCTGTTATTTCAATGGGCGTCTACATCGGTCAAAGTACTAAAATTTATAACCGCAGAACAGGCGAAATTATGTACGGGCGTGTTCCTCCATACTCTGTTGTTGTACCGGGTAACTTACCGTCTAAAGACGGCAGCCATAGCTTATACGCGGCAATTATTATCAAAACAGTTGATGCTAAAACGCGCAGTAAAACGGGCTTAAACGACCTGCTAAGAGATTAAGATGCCAGTTGTTCTATACGGCATTAAGAATTGCGACACCTTTAAAAAAGCCAAAAACTGGTTGACTGATAAGGGTGTCGCGTTCACCCTGCATGATTACCGCAAAGACGGCTTAGACAGCGCTTTACTGAATGAGTTAGAAGCTGCTCTAGGCTGGCAAGCGATGGTCAACAAGCGCGGCACAACATGGCGCAAGTTACCTGACTATGTAAAAGACAACATCGATAAAGCCAGCGCACTAAGCATCATGCTAGAAAACCCCGCTATTATTAAGCGCCCTATTCTTCGTACCGACAAGGGCTTAGAACTTGGCTTTGAAATTGACCATTACCAAGAGCTATTTTCAGCATGAGCAATACTTTAGATTTAGCCATAGCGCTACTTAAAAAGCAGTCCCTAACGCCGCAAGATGCTGGCTGCATGGACTTGATGGCCGAATATTTAGAGCAACGCGGCTTCAATATAGAATGGATGAACTTCGGTGACACGCGAAACCTCTGGGCGCGACGCGGAAACGCCACTCCCCTATTCTGCTTTGCCGGACATACCGATGTTGTACCAACCGGCCCACTAGACCAATGGGATACACCACCGTTTGAGCCGACTATAAAAGGCGACTTACTCTATGCCCGTGGCGCAGCCGATATGAAAGGCAGCCTTGCCGCCATGCTAACCGCTTGCGACAGCTTCATTCAACAGCACGCTGACCACAACGGCTCTATTGCCTTCCTTATCACCAGTGACGAAGAAGGTACCGCGCTTGATGGCACCGTTAAGGTCATGCATGCACTTAACAAGCGTAACGAAAAAATTGATTTTTGCATTGTTGGCGAACCATCCAGCCATAAAATCTTTGGCGATATGGTGCGCGTAGGTCGGCGTGGTTCTATCAATGGTTATTTAAAACTTATCGGTAAACAAGGCCACGTGGCTTACCCAGAATTAGTTGAAAACCCTATTCATAGGCTTGCGCCTATTTTATCGCTGCTAACGGCTGAAAAATGGGACGAAGGCAATGACCACTTCCCGCCTACCCACTTTCAAATATCTAATTTAAACTCTGGTACTGGTGCTACAAATGTTGTCCCAGGTCATGCAGATATGGCCTTCAATTTACGCTTTTCAAGCGAACTAACGCCCGCAGAAATTAAGCGCCGCATCACCTACATTATCGACCAACATTCAGACAATTATGAACTCACATGGGCACTCTCTGGCTTACCGTTTATTACCGAAAAAGGCACGCTTACAAATGCCGTCGAAAAAGCCGTTCACGAAGTCACAGGAATAAGCCCTGTTTTATCCACTGGCGGCGGCATATCTGATGGCCGATTCATAGCGCCCAGTGGCGCACAACTCATAGAGCTAGGACCCATTAACGAAACCATTCATAAAATAAACGAATGCGTGAGCGTTAAAGATTTAGATACCTTATCCATTACTTACTGCAAAGTTTTAGAAAACATCTTGCTTGTAAGCATTGAATAATATGGACTATGACTACGATTTAGTCGCTATTGGTGGCGGAAGTGGCGGCATAGCAGGCACAAATCGCGCCGCTTCTTACGGCGCTAAATGCGCCGTTATTGAACAAGCACGTTTGGGCGGCACCTGCGTTAATGTTGGTTGTGTACCTAAAAAAGTCATGTGGTTTGCAGCCGCAACCGCAGATACGCTTCACTCTGCTAAAAACTACGGGTTTGATGTCTCAATCAACCGCTTTGATTGGAACGAACTCAAACAAAAACGCGATGCCTATATCGAACAATTAAACGGCATTTATGCCAACGGCCTAAATACCAACGGTGTTGATAACATTGAAGGTACTGCCACATTCATAGACGAACACACCATTCAGGTAGGTAACAAACAAATCACTGCTGAACGATTCCTTATCGCCACCGGCGGCAAACCTAGTATTCCAGATATTCCAGGTGCTGAATATGGCATTACCTCCGATGACTTCTTTAAACTTGAGAAACAACCCAAAAAAGTTGCTGTTATAGGCGCTGGCTTTATTGCCGTTGAATTAGCCGGCGTGTTTCAGTCGCTTGGCACACAAACAAGCCTACTTATTCGTCGCGAACAGCCTCTAAGACAATTTGATTCCATGCTTGGCAGCGAGCTCGTCAAAGCCATGCAACATCAAGGCATTACGCTTGAAACCAACACCTCCCCTACTGCCATTGAAAAAAACGCCAATAAAAAATTAATCATTCACACCCAAAACGGCACATTAAACGGTCAGTATGATGAAGTGCTTTGGGCTATTGGTCGTCACGCCAACACCGAATCGCTCAACTTGCAAAACGCGGGGTTAAGCACCAACAAACGTAGCTTTATAGACACGGACGAATGGCAAAAAACGGCTCAAGATAACATCTTTGCCGTCGGTGATGTGACAGGCAAAATTGCTCTAACACCCGTTGCCATTGCCGCCGCAAGAAGGCTAAGCGATCGCCTATACAATGGTCAAGAGAATCGGAAATTAGACTACAACCTAGTGCCCAGCGTCATATTCTCCCACCCCGCCATCGGCACAGTAGGGCTTACAGAACAAGAAGCGAATGAGCAATATCCCGGGCAAGTTAAAACGTATACCTCCAGCTTTAACCCCATGACGCAAGCCCTATCTGAAACCAAGCAAAAAACCACCATGAAGCTTGTTACTGTGGGTAAAGAAGAAAAAGTAGTTGGCTGCCATCTGTTTGGTCAAGACTCAGACGAAATTCTACAAGGCTTTGCCGTCGCCATTAAAATGGGCGCGACAAAACAAGACTTTGACGATACCGTCGCCATTCATCCAACAAATGCCGAAGAATTAGTGACAATGACCTAAACCGGTCAGTAAATCACAAATTATCCAACGGACTATTCACTCCCTATCCACCTTGACGCAACACATGCATATAAATCATCGCTGTTTGTAAATCAGCATGCCCTAATAATGCTTGAATCGTTCGAATATCCGTGCCTGTTTGCAACAAGTGCGTTGCAAAGGAATGCCTGAATGTATGTGTACTCACTTTTTTCACAATGCCGCACTTACTATACTGAACGTTTGATCGCCTTATTACTGATGGTGGGCTTGCTTATTCTTAAGCAACTTGAGAATCTATCTGACGAGCGTGTTGTTTTGCAGTTCAAACGCAATCCTTATTATCAATACTTCTACCCCTCAAGGGGGTACTGAAAATAGTGTGGTTATCCGAACTACACGCCTGATGTGCCTTGTAATGCGACCGAATTGGTACACTTTAGGAAACGCATTGGTATTGAAGGTTTTAATCTTATTTTTAAAATGAGCGTTGAACTACACAGCAAGGCTGCACAAGAGTCGACCGTGCTAAAGAAGTGTTAGGTGCAAAAATCATTCTGCCTAAAAAGCACTCAAAAAGGACAAGCACTATCAACGCGATAAAAAGCGCAAACTGTGTAAAAGGCGCGCCGCCATCGAGCCTATCATTGGGCATCTTAAGTCAGACTTTAGATTATCCAGAAACCTGCTTAAAGGGCAGGTTGGCGATGAAATTAATGTGCTGATGGCGGCCGGTGCCTAGAATTTGAAAAAGTGGTTAGCAATAGCCGATATTTTTTTGTTTTTGCAGAAAAGGCACTATTTTCTCATAAAAAATGATTGGTTTTTTGTTGCAATGTGTAAAGGGCTAAAATCAAATAGAATTTAGTCGTTTTTAAGCTGATAGGGGTGGTTTTTGGTTTGGGTTTTTAAGGGTTGACTACATAACAGACCGCTCAAACATCGTTACGGCCGCAAAAAGCGCGGCCTCCACTGAACTCGCTATCGCTCGCCGTTTAGCGGGGCGTTAGGGACTAGGAGTTTTTTAAATTGAAAGGAAATAAAGAACAGTTCGTCGATTATCACGAAGAGTTATTATTCACCGATTTAGCCACATTTAATGAACAATTGGCTGACTGGCTAGTGAAATATAACAGTGTAAGACCGCATAAAGGTTTAGAGTTAAAAACACCGATGCAGTATATTATTGAAAACAAACCACAGTGTAATATGTGGTGGACTCATACATGGGCTTGACAAAACGTGTGTTTTTCATCAAAATGCGCAATCTTTTACATCACCAGAGGATTTACCTTGGCTAACAGTGCACAAGCGTTAAAACGCGCCAAACAAGCAGAAAAAAACCGTCAGCTTAATATGTCTGCGCGTACTCGATTACATACAAAAATTAAGCGTGTTGTGTATAGTGCCGATGAAGGTAACACTGAAGCATCTGAAGCTGCTTATAAAGAAGCGGTGCCTTATATCGATGGCGCTGTTACTAAAGGCCTTATTCACAAAAACAAAGCGGCTCGTTTAAAAAGCAGATTAAATACTCGTATTGTTAAGTTGAAACAAGCATAACGATTATCTTAGATAATTTATAAAAAAGCCGACCTAATGGTCGGCTTTTTATTGCCCTGCTTTTGCTTTAAAGCAAAACAAGGTTATCTCGGTGAATCACTTCAGGTTCCCCGAGATAACCAAGTAAACCCTCAATATCTTTGCTTTTTCTTTGCTTGATGCTTTCGATATCCGCCGAACTATAGTTCACCAACCCACGAGCTATTTCTTCACCACTTTGGTCCACACAAGTCACTAATTCACCTCTATCAAAGTCGCCCATTAACGACACTATTCCAACAGGCAGCAGGCTGACACCAGATTGTTTGAGTGCTTTTGATGCCCCCTCATCTAACACCAATGTCCCTTTAATACCCAAATGTGTCGTCAACCACCGTTTGCGCGCCGAAACAGGCGCTTCAGCGGGCATAAATAAAGTACCTAGCTTTACCCCCCCTATAACATCCAGAATCACCTTTTGCTTCAAACCAGAAGCGATAACCGTAGCCGTGCCAGAACGTGCTGCAATGCGTGCCGCTGTTAATTTCGTTTGCATACCACCACGCCCAAAATCTCCTGCTCCTTCACTGGCCGCTGCATCTAACGTCTTATCCGCAACACTTACCTGCGATAATAATTTTGCACGAGCATTTATTCTAGGGTCAGCATCAAAGAAGCCGTCTTGGTCCGTTAGAATCATCAACAAGTCTGCGCTCATCAAGTTAGCAATGATCGCCGCCAAGGTGTCGTTGTCACCTACGCGTAGCTCTTCGTTAGCAACCACGTCGTTTTCATTGATGATGGGGACTACCGAAAGCTCTAATAGTGTTTTTATCGTGGCTCGTGCGTTTAAATATCTCGTCCTATTTGCCAAGTCGTCATGCGTGAGCAACACCTGAGCTGTTTTAAACCCTTTTGTTTGAAACCCTTCTTCATAGGCCTGAATCAAACCCATTTGCCCTACCGATGCGGCTGCTTGTAATTGTTGAAGTGCATGAGGGCGTGAAGACCAGCCTAATCTCACCATACCTTCAGCAACTGATCCAGATGAAACAATAATCACGTCAATGCCTCTCGCCTTAAGCTCACTGATTTGCTCAACCCAATGAGTAATCGCGGCGCGATTTAAGCCTTGGCCGTTATCCGTCAATACGGCACTGCCAATTTTAATCACACAACACTTTGTTTTTTTTAAATCTTCTCTTGATTTCATAGCAATACGTTAACTAATCTCGTCTGACTATTCTTCGTGGTCCAGCTCTTTTTGTTCTTCTAGATAGTCCATAATCGCATGGACTAACGCCTTTGTCCCTTGTTTTCGTATGGCGGACACATTAAACACTGGGCCTTTCCACTGCAATTCATCAACAATCATTCGACAGTAATTATCTACTTCGTCATCGGGAAGAAGGTCTATTTTATTTAACACTAACCAGCGTGGCTTTTGCGCTAATTCATCACTCCACTTTTCTATTTCTAAAATGGCTGCTTTTGCTGCAGATACAGGATCAATATCTGACTCATAAGGCTCAATATCCACCACGTGAAGCAATAAGTTATTACGCGCTAAATGGCGTAAAAACAAATTACCCAGCCCGGCGCCTTCTGCCGCACCTTCAATAATGCCAGGAATATCTGCAATGACAAAACTACGCAATTCATCTGCCCGTACAACACCCAAACTTGGATGTAACGTGGTGAATGGATAGTTAGCTACCTTTGGTTGCGCGGCAGAAATGGCTCTAATCAAACTTGATTTGCCCGCATTAGGCAAACCGAGCGTACCAACGTCCGCTAATACTTTTAGCTCCATTCGTAAAACACGGTGCTCACCTTCTGAGCCGGGTGAAAATTGCCTTGGTGCTCGGTTAGTACTGCTTTTATAACGCGCATTGCCTAGCCCGTGAAACCCACCTGATGCAACCAGTAATTTTTGTCCCTCTTCCGTCACGTCTCCAATCAACTCATCGGTGCCATCGTCATAAACTGTCGTACCAAGAGGCACGGGGACAACTAAATCTTTGCCGCCCCTACCCGTACGATTGGCGCCACCGCCCCTTTCACCTCTTTCAGCTCTTAATAAACGATTAAAGCGCATATCAATTAAGGTGTTAAGTGCTTCTGTACCTTGCAAATAAACACTTCCACCGTCACCACCGTCACCACCATCTGGCCCACCGAATGGAATATATTTTTCGCGCCTGAAGCCCACGTGGCCACTACCGCCATTACCGGCCTCTGCTTTAACACTCGCTTCATCAACGAATTTCATATCTTTATCTCAACTTATTTATTTCTGCTCAGTATTGTTTTATCGGAGCCTCTGCATAACGCAGCGAGCGCCAGCAAAAATGACGAAAAGCGCAGTAGTGATACTGAGGTGTTCTTGTCGCAATAAAAAACCCTGTCTTAGACAGGGTTTTTTCTATGCACCTGCCGCTATAACCGCAGTGTTCTGCCCTATTTACTGAGCAGTATCAATGCGAATGTATTTTTTGCGTTTCGGACCTTTAATTTCAAAAATCACTTTGCCTTTTTCTGTCGCGAATAAAGTATGGTCTTTACCCATACCTACATTTTCGCCAGCATTAAATTTAGTGCCTCTTTGGCGAACTAAAATATTACCTGCTAGAACACTTTGGCCGCCATAACGTTTAACGCCCAGTCGTTTTGACTCGGAATCGCGACCATTCTTAGTACTACCGCCTGCTTTCTTATGAGCCATTCTATTATTCCTTTTCTACTTTAGGTTTTGCCGTTACTTTAGGTTTTGCCGTTACTTTAGGTTTTGCCGTTACTTTAGGTTTTGCCGTTACTTTAGGTTTTGCCGTTACTTTAGGCTTCTCCGTTACTTTAGGTTTTAACTTAGCCTCACCTTCATTAATTCCAGTAATCGTAACTTCAGTGTAATACTGACGGTGCCCCATTTTTTTCATATGGTGCTTTCTGCGCTTAAACTTAATGATGTTGATTTTTTTGTGACGACCTTGAGTTTTAACTTTTGCCGTGACTGTTGCGCCATCTATATTAGGCGTACCAACTTTTAAACCAGCATCGCTGTTTACTAGTAAGACTGAATCAAAAGTAACATCGCTACCTTCTTCAGTATCTAGTTTTTCTACTTTAAGAAAATCGCCTTCGGCAACTTTATATTGTTTACCGCCTGTTTGAATGACCGCGTACATTGTCTAGAAACTCCCTAAATGATGGGTGGTTTTGAAAAGAGGCAGATTCTATCCTTTCGCCCGCATTTGGTCAATGCTAATAAACAACCCTGTTAGAAGTAAATTCCCTATCCTAGTAATTAAACGTGACCCACCTAGATTTATTCTATCCCTATTTGGGGGCTGAATACTGAACCAGACAAATTTTCACGGGAGATTAAAACAGAATTTGAGACCACCTGTGAACAATTGAATATCTCATTATTTGTATTGTCTGCGGCAAGGCGGGCCGCCCAGAAAACCAAAATGGAATGGGTGTGTGGAACGTGCTAAGGGTACTAACCGTTATGAGTTCTATCTATATTTATGTGGGAATCTTAACGGCATCAGCACTTAACATTGCGCTAGAAAAGTACCCGTGGTGTTATAACCACTATCGTCCTCACGATAGTTTGGATTTGATGATGCCAATGGCGTATTGTCAATACATCAAAGAGACGGCCTAAATGTCCTAGGTGTAGTGAACCCGATCACGTGTTTGTATTCTCGTTTAGGGCATACCAAAATGGCCGTTGAGGAAGCAATAGCAGAGGCGCTACTGAGTGTTCTTTAAACAATAATATAAAGGGAATTTAGCTGTAAGATAGTAAAAACAATTAAGGTCTAGTGTTGCAAGAGAAGCAAAAACAACTTGAATATGAACGATTAGTTTTAGTGCATAGCGATGATCTTTTTCGTTATGCGCTTTGGCGTTGCCGCGATAAAAGCATGGCGGAAGACTTGGTTCAAGAAACGTGTCTGCGGGCGTGGAAATCGTTAGATAAGTTACGTGATGTGTCTTCTAGCAAAGCGTGGCTGATGACTATTTTACGCAATGAACATGCTCGAGTGTATGTGCGTTATCAACCGGATATGGTGAGTATGGAGTTAGATACGGTGGCTTTGAAAGATACAGCCAATGACACCAGTGCAGAAGCTTTCGCGCTGAAGTTGGCGTTGTTTGACTTGGCTGAAGAGTATAAAGAGCCATTGTTGTTACAGGTCATCGGTGGGCTTAGTTGTGAAGAAATTGCATCGGTTTGCAATATTACGAAAAGTGCAGCGATGACGCGGCTGTTTAGAGCTAAGCAAAAATTAAGAGAGGTATTACGACCTGAATAAGGTCAAACGAGTGCAAAATGCAATGTAAAGAGTTTGAATTTGAATATATAGCTGTGCCCAATGAAATAGCAGGTGATGCGTGCGAGCATTTACAAGCTTGTCCGACGTGCCGGCTATTTGCGGAACAGCAAGCAATGTTTGAAAAACGATTGGATGATGTTATTCAGTGTGATGTAGCAGAAGGTTTTCGACACCTTGTTCGCGAGTATGTCGTCAATAAACGTCTTTCATTTTGGACGGCACCTAGATGTTCACTGGCCTTGGCCGCCTCTTTATTTATAGCAATAGGTTTGGTGACGGGGCATCAAGTTACAACAAGGCCAAATTTTCCAATCGATAGAATGGTTGTAGAGCATTTTGATTATGATGGTAGTGATTCTATACAAGCGTCGCATCAAATAAATTCGCAAGAATTGGCGCAAATAAGTCAACAATTTGGCGTGAGAGTAACATTAGAAAAGGGCATCAGCTATGCGGAGAAATGCTTGATTGGTGATAGTTTTGGGTTGCATATGGTATATCAATACGATGGACAACCTATAACCGTTATTTATATGCCAGAGATGACCCTAGATGCGACTTTACCATTTTATTACGCCGGTCTTAAAGGTTGGGTGAAACCAATGAATAGGGGTTCAATAGCCGTACTTGCCGGCTCCACAGCGAATCTTCCTGAGGAGGATTTTGCTGACCGTGCCATTAAATGGCTTTAAAAAATAAATTAATTTGGTGCTTTTGTAGGGAGTGCGTTTCCACGCTTGTGTCATAACGCTAATCGCAGTGTGAGAACAAAAGAACATTCATAAAGAACTCTTATCTGGCTTATTCTGGCGTTGATTGTCTCAGTGGATAAACGTCCACAGCTTTCGGCTCGCGTCAGTAAGGCTTACTTCCTTTACGGCTAAATAATATTGATTTGCTCATTTAAAAGGCGAGTACAAACGCGCCATCTTGTTGCTTATTGTCGAGAGCCAGCGGTATAGTCCTAACTGAAACATGATGGCAATAGCTGTACTTCTTTGAGTGCCCGCTATGCGGCGAAGAAAAGTTATATCCATGGTGGTAAGATGGCTGAAAAATGGCAATAGCTAGGTCATAATGAAGAGAGATTTATTGTGAAAAAGACACCAAAAATGCGCGAATTATTTCGCCATATTCGAGACTTAATGTTAGGAGAAGAAACCGTTAGAAGGAATCCTAGCACGGCAGACGGCGATGGCTTAATGGACCAGAATTCGTATCGCGTGATTGAGGTGGATAAATTGTTAGATACGGTTGACCACGCGCAGACGTTAGTGGGCAAGGACGTTATTCATAAAGCGTTTTCGCAGCACGTTTTAACGCCGCAGCAGATTGAAGAAAAGCAACAAGCGCTTAAAGAGTTGTCAGATGATGATGAGCTTAGAGGGGATGTGAATCGTTTGTTAGAGACAGCGGCTGAAAAGGAATACGTGTTTTATCGCCTTTTGCTCTCAACCTTTGTGGGTTTTATTTTTTCACCGGATGAGGACCGTTTAGAAGAGGCCGGCTACGGCTATGGCGTGTACGACAAAGCAACGGCATTTTTACCAGAAGCGGTTACACAAGCACAAAACATAAAAAAGCCGAAGAGTGTTTACATACAAGGTTTAATTGATGAGCTGATAATATTCAGTGGGACAAAGCCTTATAAGCTGATGGTCGGGCCGGTGTATATGTTAATGGGTAAGTTTTTATTAAAGAACGAAAGGTCTTGGAAAACGCCAGCGATTAAATTAAGAACCTCTCTTTTCAAGCCAGCATTGTTACCACTAGCTTTTCTAGCAATGGTTTTAATGCCCTATATTTTAAATGTGTCGATAGCGCAATTCACGGTGTTTTCGTTGATACCTTTCATCATCTTAGTGTTTTACGTGCCAGTGGTTAGCGACTTTGATAAACAGGCGTTTATTCTTCCTTTACGACGTATTTTCGCACGTTCACAAGACGTTGAACGGGCCGTTTATGCAATTGGTCAGCTGGACGAACTAATGTCTTATCACCTATATGCAGAAAAAAATGTGCATCAAACTGTTTTGCCAACGATGGTGGTCTCCAGTTCACAATACATTGATGTGACGGCGGCAGTAAATCCCGTATTGGGCTTTTCGGATGAGCAATATGTCGCTAACGATTTTGACACGAGCCAGCATAATCTAGCCTTTTTCACGGGGCCAAATAGTGGCGGCAAAACCGCGTTTTGTAAGACTTTAGCGCAAATTCAGTTGTTATCTCAAGTGGGTTGTTATGTTCCAGCGGAAAAGGCAACGCTCTCGATAGCAGACAGAATTTATTATCAAGCCCCTGAAATTAATTCGTTAGATCATGAGGTGGGTCGTTTTGGCACAGAACTTAAACGCACGCGAGATATTTTCACCGCAGCAACGCCTAATAGCTTGGTGATTTTAGATGAATTAGCTGAAGGTACAACGCATAAAGAAAAGCTAGAAACGTCATTAATAATTTTAGAGGCATTTAGACGGCTAGGTTCGTTGACGATTTTAGTGACGCATAATCATGAGCTTGCTGAGCATTACCTTGAAGGCGATTTGGCGGTTTTTAGACAAGTGGCGTTTGACGGCGAGCGCCTAACGCATAAGTTTATCAATGGTATATCAGTGATTAGCCATGCTGATTTAGTCGCCCGTTCAGTTGGGTTTTCAAAAGAGGATGTCGAGCGCATCCTAGAAGACAAATTGGTGGCGGCAACCGCTTCGTGATAACGCTCGGCAAGATATTCGTATACCCAATAAAGGCTATGCCTGGTGTGGCGTTAGAGGCTGTAGATATAACCAAAGGCGGTGCCTTATATAATGATCGACGCTGGGCATTAGTAGATGAGGCCGGCGGCTTGATTAGTGGGAAAAACAATAAGCGTATATTTTCACTCCGGCCTGTATTTGATTTAGATGCGTTGACGGTGTGTTTTTCTGATAAAGAGTATGCAGACGAAGCGTTTTCATTGCAAGACGCGGAAGGACTATCTAGTTATTTCTCCGCAAAGCTTGGGCAACCCATTTTTATAAAAGAAGATAAGCGGCAGGGCTTCCCTGATGATATGAATGCATCAGGCCCAACCGTTGTATCGCGCGCATCTTTGGAAGAAATCGCCACGTGGTACCCTACTCTCTCACTTGACGATATTCGTGCGCGCTTTCGGATAAACTTGGAAATATCATCGGTATCTGCATTCTGGGAAGACGGTTTATTTAAGCGCAACGAGTTACCTAAAACGATGCACATCGGCTCCGTTGAAATTCAAACCACAAACCCGTGCGCACGTTGTTCAGTGCCGACAAAAAGCCCAAGCTCAGGGAAACGATATGATGGTTTCTATAAAACATTTATTGATATGCGTCTAAAAACAAAGCCCAATTGGACGGATGCGTCGTGCTTTGACCACTGGTATCGTTTAAGCGTTAATACGAATATTAACTTAGATCAGTCAGATAAAACATTGACTATTGGCGATGTTGTGCGGGTTGATGGTGAATAGTAAAAAGTTAGATATTGTTGAGCACAGTCGTATAGCTTATGCTTAATGCACGCGATGAAAGTAGAGCGGAGGAAGTATGTCAAATGGAAACGTAGTAGCGTTTAAAAAGCGCGATGAAACAGGCGATTTAATTAAGGAGTTATTGGAAGAACGCAAACAAGTCTGGGCACTGTACTGCACGGTTTCTGGCATTGAAGAGTATGTAACAAGTAAAAGTTTGGAGGAGTTTGTTCAAGCGCTTTGTCAGTTAGCGAACTGGATTGAATTAGAAGATGAACTTTTAGGCGAAATGCTTGCTTAGCCCCGCAATGAATTATTGCCCTCAATGTGGCGATAAAACACAATCCGTTATTCCAGAGGGCGATAACCGTTTAAGGGATGTTTGTCCCTCTTGTGGGAGTATTCATTACCAAAACCCACGTATTATTGCGGGCTGCGTGCCCGTTTGGGAAGATAAGGTTTTGCTTTGCAAACGGGCGATTAATCCTAGAGAAGGCTTTTGGACGTTGCCGGCGGGTTTTATGGAGTTGGACGAAACAACAGAACAAGCCGCTGTTCGAGAAACCTTAGAAGAGGCGAATGCTGTTGTTGCAGTTGACCAGTTGTATGCAGTATTTAATTTACCGCATATCAACCAAGTCTACATAATGTACCGTGCAACGTTATTAAAGCCTGAGTTTTCAAGCGGTGTAGAAAGTTTAGAAACGCGCCTTTTTGAAGAACATGAAATCCCATGGGATGACTTGGCTTTTGAAACGATACGCCTGTCATTGGAATGTTTTTTCCAAGATAGACAGCTAGGTACGTTTAAGTTCAGAGCGACCGACATTACAAAGCCTACGTTGCGATAATAATCGAATTTATTAGTTTGGTATCAAAGCAGTGGACCGTAAACAAATTATTCAAAGTTTAGAGCCTCTCCATACGATTGAAGATTGGTCGCATCAAAAACGCGATGATGGACTTAGCAATGCTGCTGTTTTAATACCGCTGGTCGAAAGGGAGTGTTGGCATATTTTGCTCACTCGACGTACTGACCATTTACACCATCACGCCAGTCAAGTGAGTTTCCCTGGTGGGCGAGCCGATGCAGTTGATATTTCTCCGTTAGATACAGCCCTCAGAGAAACGTTTGAAGAAGTTGGCATTGAGAAAGGTTTGATAGAACTGGTAGGCACTATAGAGCCTTATTTAACGGTGACTGATTTTAGCGTGGTACCTGTTGTGGGGTTTCTTGATCCATCGTTTGAACTGAATATTGATGAATTTGAAGTGGCGCAGGTATTTGAAGCACCCTTGTCCATCGTGATGGATCAATCGTGTTATAAGCGTAAAGAAATTTTTTGGAAAGGCGAAAATAGATTTTATTGGGAACTCATGTACGAAGGGTTTCAAATATGGGGAGCGACGGCGGCAATGTTATATGCTTTTGCCGAGCGTTTAAATGAAACGATAGCTACTCAGTAGAGGGCCTGTTTTTTTGTTGAATGCCTTGTAAAAAATTACGCAAGACTTGATCTTTGCAAAGGCGGTAATGTTTGTGGTCAATGCGTCTAAAGAAAGCGCTTAACTCATGTTTGCCGAGAGTAAAGCCAACAGCCGCCATTAAATTTAAAATATCATCGTTTTTCAGGTCTAAGGCAATTTTTAGTTTGCGCAAGACAATGTTGTTCGTCAGCTTTTTCTCAGCGACAGGTACAATCCCATCTTGCTTGCCGCGATTTTTAATAATTAATCCGTTTAGAAAAGCAGCAAATGTTTGATCGCTACAACTGGCGTAAGCTTCGGCATCATCTTTTTTTAGCCAATTGCTAATTTGTTCATGGTTGGCGTCGTAATCGGCGCATTTGAAAATATTGATAACCGTCGCGTCGTCAAAGTCGAAGGTATATCGGATGCGTCGTAGAATATCGTTATTAGTCATAGGGGTTAAGCCTGAAAGTTTTGCTGCTTATTTAAAATTCACGAGAGGGTAACATTTTATTGGGCGGTGTTTTTCAGTTTTGCTCTAATGCCAGTTATGTCTTTTTGGCGGGCAAGCCAGTTGGAGTATTTAGTTGATTGATGTGCGAATGTGTCTATATTCACAATCACACAGGTAAAGCGGTTGATTAATGGCTCCTAAAATAAGTTCTCCATACAGCGTTTTGAAATATTGTATGCAAACTTCTTGCCTTAGCCCTGAAGGCTGCGAGTAACAATTTCTAATACGTCTTTCGATAAAGGGCTGTGCGATTGTATGCGTTTGAGTTGAGTTTGGATGAGTTCTTGTCGCGCACCATCAAATTTTTTCCAGTGACTTAGCGCATTCGCAAGGCGAGCCGAAATTTGTGAGTTTATAGCGTCCAACGTGATGATATTGTCGGCAACGAAAGCGTAGCCAGAACCATCAATCGCATTGAAATGTAACGGGTTTGCCGAGGCAAAAGCGCCGATAACGCTGCGTACACGGTTAGGTGTTTTCATGTCGAAGTCGGGGTGGCTGAGTAATTTTTTTACGCCGTCTAGCGCGTTGTTTTTTTCACTGCAAGCTTGCAGTGCAAACCACTTGTCGATCACGAGATCTTCTCCCTGCCACTGCTCATAAAACGTATTGAAACACTGCGTATTTTGATCAAGCACAAGGTGGCTTAACTGACCTAACGCAGCGATTTGATCGGTCATGTTCTGTGCGTTATTAAATTGTGCGTGACATAAAGCCACCATATCGTCATCATCACAAGCCATAAGGTAATCAAGGCAAATATTTTTGAAGGTTCGTTGTGCAATTTCTGTCGCGCTAATGCCCGCATCAATTTGATGGTGAGTTTTGTAGTTCTCGGTCCACAAGCCTTTCAATGAATATGCTAATGTTTGTTTAATTAAATGGTGGGCTTTGAATAAAGCATCGATATCAATAACGGTCATTTGCTCTGCAAGATAAGCTTTGGTGGGTAAACTGACCAGTAACGCCTGATAAGCGAGGTCGTCGAGTGGGGATTGTAAAATTCGACGAAAGGCATAAATGAAGGCAGAAGGTAAAGTGGGGACTGGGTTGTCTTTTTGTATGGCCAGAACAGTGTTAAAAATAAAATGACTCAAACACTTTTGCCCCGCTTCCCAACGGTTAAAGGGGTCGCTATCGTGCTGGAACAAATGGATAAGCTGTTCAATGGATAATGCTTGCTCAAGCCGTACTGGCGCAGAAAAGCCGCGCAAAATAGAAGGCGTGGGTTTTGCTTGAATATTGATAAAGGTGAAGCTTTGATGTTGTTCAGTAAGTTCTAATACAGTTTCTTTTTTTCCATCTTGAAGCGCGATTTGTTGCCCCGTATCATCAATCAGCCCGATGCTAATAGGCAGGTGAAACGGCTTCTTTTCTATTTGTTTTGTTGTGCTAGGGACATGTTGTTTAAATGTTAGTGTGTACGTTCTATTTTGCACATCGTAATCATCGGTCACGCTAAGCACGGGTGTGCCAGCTTGTGAATACCAGCGTTTAAACTGGGTGAAATCTGTCGCATTAGCGTCTTCCAGTGCTTTAACGAAATCATCCGTTGTAACGGCTTGCCCATCGTGCCTTTCAAAGTATAAATCGCAACCTTTTCTGAATCCCTCTTTGCCTAATAAGGTGTGAAGCATTCGGACCACTTCAGCGCCTTTTTCATAAATGGTCAGGGTGTAAAAGTTGTTAATTTCCACAAAAGAATCAGGGCGAACCTGGTGAGCTAAAGGACCTGCATCTTCTGCAAACTGGTGTGTTCGCAACATATTGACATCCTTGATGCGCTTAACTGCATAGGACGTTTGGTGGGCGGTAAATTGTTGGTCGCGAAAAACGGTGAAGCCTTCTTTTAAACTGAGCTGAAACCAGTCGCGGCAGGTCACGCGATTGCCCGACCAGTTATGAAAGTATTCATGTCCAATCACCGCTTCAATATTCTCAAAATCATTGTCTGTGGCGGTTTGTTCGCTGGCTAAAACAAACTTGGTGTTGAATACATTGAGGCCTTTGTTCTCCATCGCGCCCATGTTGAAGTGGCTGACGGCGACAATCATGTATAAATCTAGGTCGTATTCACGCCCAAAAGCTTCTTCGTCCCAACGCATGGCATTTTTGAGCGATTGCATGGCGTGTTGAGTCTTATCTAAGTCACTTTCTTCTACGTAAACTTCAAGTTTAATATTGCGGCCTGAGCAGGTGGTGAAGCTGTCTTCTAAACAGGCCAAATCACCTGCGACTAAGGCGAATAAATAACACGGCTTTGGGAAAGGGTCGTGCCAACTTGCTGAGTGTTTATTGCCGCCTAATTCACTTTGCCCTGTCCGGTTACCGTTGGACAGTAAAATAGGATATGTAGCACTGTCGGCTGCAATTGTAACGGTGAATATGGACATCACGTCAGGCCGGTCTAAATACCACGTTATTCGTCTAAAACCCTCAGCCTCACACTGCGTACAAAGCATGGTTTTTGATTCGTACAAACCGCTTAGGGCCGTGTTTTTTGAAGGATCTATTTGGTTTGTGATTTCTAGAATGAAATCATCTTTAGAGTTATCAATGGTGAGCGTTTCGTCGTTTAAGCTGTATGCATCATTAGGTAACAGTTTGCCATCTATGGCTATGGAAATTAGCGTAAGCTGTTCACCCATTAATACGAGATCTGGTTTGCTTTTTTTGCAAGCTCGGTTGCGCTGAATACTGAGGCGAGAACGTACGGTGGTTTGCTTGGCCGATAAATCGAAGTGCAGTTCTGTATGGCTAATAAAGAACTCGGGGACGGTGTAATCTCTTAGGTAAATGGTCGCTGCTTGGATGTTGGGCATAGGTGTGTGATTATTCGGATTTTAATGATGCGCAAATGAGCATAAGCCATGCGATTAAGAATAATACGCCGCCAATGGGTGTGATGGCACCTAGAGCTTTAATGCCGCTTAAACTTAGAGCATATAGGCTGCCAGAAAAAATAACAATGCCGGCGGTCATTAGCCAGCCTGCTTTTAATAGCAGTTTAGACGGTTTGTGTGCGTATATAACGCCGATAAGCATTAGACCGATGGAGTGCCACATTTGATAATCGTTTGCCGTTTGGTATACCGTTAAAGCGTGTTCGGGCAAGCTGCCTTTTAGCGCGTGCGCACCAAATGCTCCGAGCAAAACAGCTAAAAAAGCGAATAAAGCGCCTAGGGTAATAAAAGAAGGTTTACCCACGGGGTTATTTTTCCAATAAGCGCGGCATCACTTCGACTAAATTGCAGGGCCGTGTTCTGTGGTCAAGTTGCGCGCTAATTAGCTTGTCCCACGCGGTTTTGCACGCGCCTGAAGAGCCGGGAACGCAAAAAATATAATGGCCATTAGCAACCCCAGCAATGGCTCTTGACTGAATGGATGATGTGCCGATTTCATCGTAAGACAAGGTGCGAAAGACCTCACCAAAGCCATTTAACTCTTTGTCTAATAATGGCTGAACCGCTTCAGGAGTTCCGTCCCTTCCCGTTACGCCAGTGCCGCCGGTTGTGATGATGGCATTAATGTTAGGGTCTGCAATCCATGCGGATAATTTGGCGCGAATAAGGTAAATATCATCGGCAATAATGGTTTTTTCAGCGCATTGATGCCCCGCTTCTTTGAGTCGCTCAAGCAGGGCTTTTCCTGATGTGTCAGTTTTTTCCGTGCGTGAATCGGACACCACCATAATGGCAATGTTAAGTGAAATAAATAGGCGTTCGTTGTTAGACATATGGGCTACCGAATAATTAAAAAGAATGCACTGTTGCCACGTTGTACATTAAGCAATAGCGACGAACGTTTTTTAGTGGCACTGATGAGTTCAATGATACTGCGAACTTGTATTCTATTAGCGCGAGCGATAACGTCTCCTTTACGTAGGCCGCTGAACCATGCTTTCGAGTTAGCCGTTATGTCGAGAACTTTAACGCCGTGCTTGATGTTATGGTGTTTATCCTCAGGTGATAAGTTTGATAATGTCGCGCCCTCAAGCTGTTTATGAATACGCGTGCCATTAACCGAAGCGGTTTTCCGTTTGCCAATGCGGATAATGATCTCTCGTTGTTTGCTATGACGTAAAATTTGTAACGCGGCCTTATCGCCAACACTTAATAAACTAAGGCGGTTGCGAAGACTTGCGCTGCTTTTTGTTGGCTTTCCATTAACGCTTAATACAATATCGCCGGGCAGTAGCTTTGCCTTTTCAGCGGGGGAATTTGATTCGACTTGGCTGATAATAACGCCTTGCTTGATTGATACGTTAAATGCCTGTGCTAACTCTGGAGTTAAATTTTGTACGCTAATGCCTAGTTGCCCACGATTAACTTTGCCAAACTTAATCAGTTGGTTTTTTAAGCTGATGGCCATGTTGCTAGGAATAGCAAAGCCTATACCTACATTGCCACCACTGGGCGCAATAATAGCAGTATTAATACCAACTAATTCGCCTCGTAAGTTTATGAGTGCGCCGCCTGAGTTACCTGGGTTAATAGAGGCGTCCGTTTGTATAAAATCTTCGTAACCTTCAATGCCAAGCCCTGAACGGCCCAATGCGCTGACAATGCCTGACGTTACCGTTTGACCAAGCCCGAACGGGTTACCAATGGCAAGCACGAAATCACCAACACGAAGGGCGTCGGAGTCAGCAACTTTAAGCGCAACGAGTCCATCGGCCTTAATGTTGATAACAGCAACGTCTGTTTCTGGGTCGCCGCCAACAACTTCAGCATTAAATGAGCGACCATCACGTAAAGTCACGGTGATTTTATCCGCCTTATTGATGACGTGTTGGTTGGTGAGAATGAGTCCTTTGCTGGCATCAATAATAACGCCGGAGCCTAAACTTTGTGACGAACGTTTAGGTGTTCTTGGTACTTGAAAAAAACGACGAAAACGCGGGTCTTGTAACAAAGGGTTTTCGCGTTGTTGAACCATGTTTTTTGTCGCGATATTGACAACTGCTGGCGTCGCTTGCTCAAGAATAGGGGCTAGGCTCGGTATGCGGCTGTCTGCGCTATATAAAGGAAGAACCGCGTGAGCAGTGGCACTTATCAGGCTGAAAGTGATGATGCGAAGGAATATGTTTTTCATGGGTGACATAAGGTTGATTTTAGTGCCTATTCATCTATGCAGTGAGTACTCATTTGATTATTCACTTTCCAAGGAATGCGTAACAAAGACATGCTGGTTGTTGCAATAGAGCACAAAACGATTTGGCCACGAAAAGTTACGCTTTATATTATAGTCCTCTGAAGTAAGTGTTCATTACGGCTATTCTAACTGAAAATGATAAATTTCTAATGAAGGATGTAGTATATTTTAAATTATTGAAAAGGGTCATGCCAAGTTAAGAGGCTCTTTTTTGAACATTTTGAGCAAAATATTATAGGCCTTGCTCTCGATTATTAAATCTAAACTCACACTGTTTAAGGTGTAAATTGAGCATACCTTTGATCTTCACCCGTCGTATTTTAGCATAGCCCACAACGACTCAATTCCATTGATATGACTTATGTTTCTAAAAGACTCTTGGGCCATGCTGTACTCTAAAATGCTTCTTATAACCAAAACCGACAAATCCGTTATAACCGCGCCAACCATCAAAATGAATAACGCTATGTCTGGGTTCAGATAGAAGTGAAACTTTTTGAGATGTGAAGCTTGGGTAGCCTGTGAGTTGTTGACTAAACACAGGAGACTAGCCGATGCAAATCAAAAGTCTGCGAATCAAATCATACAAAAGTTGATCTGTTGCCGATACTCTCAGCGCAGAAACTGTTGTTCGGATAAAGAAGCTTGAACTCTACGAGCAGCTAAAATCAGAAGGTTGTTCGGTGGCTCTTCGCCTACGAGCCATAGGCTGGTTAAAAGCCACCTGCCCTGTGACAGGGACAACCATTATGCGCAGTTACCGTTGTGCCACTAGCTGCAATGCCAAAAGCTTTCTTGAATACCTGCTGGAGCAACTACCCTTCGATTTGCTCGCCATATAGATGGATGGTGGTAGTGAGTTTAGGGATGAGTTTGAGCGGGCATGCGAAGCGCTGAACATATCCCTATTTGTCTTACCGCCTGCGGCAAGGCGGCCGCGAATGAGGCCAAAATAAAATGGCCGTGTGGGCCGACTATAACCACTGTCGACCCCATCATGGCTTGGGATTAGAAACACCAATGAGTTATTATCAACAACTCATGCAGGGTGCCTGATTTGTCTCACAGATACTGGACTCATACAAAGGGTTGCTTTGTTAGTATGAAATGTTTATGATTGACGAAGCATTGTGCTTAATAGTTTGGGCATGGTTCGAATAAAGGTTTTTTTATAATAATTAGGAGGTCGAGATGAGCGCAGTGCAATCTGCTATTACTACTGCTGAGCAACAGCATAGAATTTACAAAGCATTTGATTGGATTATTATTCCAATTGTTGTTTTAGTTATTATTGGTGCATTCCATATTCACGCGATGTTAACCATGGGTGATTGGGATTTTTGGATTGATTGGAAAGATAGACGCTGGTGGGTAACGGTGACACCCATTACATTGATTTTCTTCCCTGCGGCACTTCACGCCTTATTATGGCAAAACTTTAGGCTTCCGTTTGGTGCAACACTAGCTTGTGGAGGTTTGTTAATTGGAGAATGGGTAAACAGAGTGGTTAACTTCGTTGGTTGGGCTTATTTCCCACTTAACATGGTCGTTCCCGCTGAAATCATTCCAATGGCCTTATGTTTAGACGCCATTCTTATTATTAGCCGCAGTTTAACGGTAACAGGCGTTATTGGTTCCATGGTTTGGGGCGTTATCTTTTACCCTGCAAACTGGGCACTAATTGCTCCATTCCACGTGCCTATTGAATACAATGGCGTGATGATGTCAGTTGCTGATTTAATTGGTTACAACTATGTAAGAACAGGTACACCTGAATACATCCGCATTATTGAAGAAGGCACATTGCGTACCTTCGGCGAGGATGTAACGCCGGTATCTGCATTCTTTGCGGGCTTCATATCTGTATTTATGTACTTTATCTGGATTGGTCTAGGTAACTGGTTCGCAAAAACAACATGGGCTAAACGCATTTAGTTAAAGTTAATCAAAGGCGGTGTTTCGAAATCAAACACCGCCTATAACTTAATAAATAAAAATACATTGAGGAAAGAAATGTTAAATATTAAAAAAACAATATTGATGCTAATTGCGTTGATGGTAGCTTGCATCGCGTTATATGCAGCGCCAGCAATGGCTCATGGTGAGAAATCACAGGCAGCTTACTTAAGAATGCGTACGCTATTATGGTATGACGTAGAAGTTTCTACAGTTAAGCTTGAAGTAAATGAAGAATTAACAATGACAGGTAAATTTTACTGGTTCTATGATTGGCCAAATAATATTGCTAAACCTGAAGTTGCGTTCTTAAACATAGGTATTCCAGGCCCAGTATTTGTAAGAAAAGCATCTTACATTAACGGTGTATCGGGTACTAACTCAACACGCTTTGATATTGGCGAAACATACGAGTTTAAAGTTATTCTTAAAGCTCGCCGTCCAGCTAGAATCCATATGCACGCGTTAATGAATGTTAAAGAAGCCGGTCCATTAATCGGCCCTGGTCGTTGGGTTGAAGTAACAGGCAATCAGGCTGACTTCACAAACGAAATAACAACATTAACTGGTGAAACAATTGACCTTGAAACTTATGGTCTGGAAAATGCAGTTAAATGGCATATTTTCTGGGGTGTAATCGCCGCAGCTTGGCTGTTGTACTGGATTTTCCAAGGTCCAATTTTAATTCCTCGTTATAAGAAAGTGAAATTGTTGAATGAAGATGCGGATGACATGATATCACCGACAGACCGCATGGTTGGTCTTGTAATGTTAATCGGTACTTTCGTAGTTGTTACCTGGAGTTACTTTAATGCATATCAAGAGTTCCCAATAACGATTCCACTACAAAGTGGCCAAATCACAATACCAGCTCTTCCTGATGCTGCACGTGGTGTAACCGCTGAAGTGGTAGATGCTAGGTACCGTGTTCCTGGTCGTGCGTTAGAGTATACGTTAAAGGTAACTAATAACACGAATTCGCCCATTAAATTAGGCGAATACACAGCAGCTAACATCCGTTGGATGAACCCTGAAGTGTCTGTAGCTCTACCAGCTGATAGCCATGACCCCGTAGCGAGTAATGGTTTGTCTTATGAAGGTGGAGCCGTGATGCCAGGCGAAACAAAACTTCTTAAAGTCACCTGTACAGATGCCGCTTGGGAAACATACCGCCTAGCTAAATTGATTTACGATCCAGATAGTCGTTTCGGTGGATTGGTTATGTTCTTCGATGAAGAAGGTAATCGTTCAGTGATTGCTATTGGTGGACCATTAATACCTGTATTTATTTAATCAGGTCATTGACGTAAGTCTAAAAAAGCCCCGCTTAGCGGGGCTTTTTTTTATTTAGAGAATTTTGCTCGAACTAAATCATTTATAATGGGTCAGATAAATTCAACTATAACGGAGACGATAGAATGTATAAGATTGTATATGCAGCAATTATGCTGATGGTTAGCACTGCTTCATGGAGTCATGGTGGTGTTATGAATGAGGGGAATGAGTGTAAATTACGCGTTGGCCCTTACGTAATGAATTTTTCTGGTTATCAGTTGAATAACAATGCACCAATGCAATTCTGCGATGATTTACCAACAACCGGAGAGTCATATATTGTTTTAGACTTCATCGATAATAAGTTACGCGATATGACTGTTAATTTTCGAGTTATCAAGTCGGATACGGCCGCTTTAGGGACGTCAGAAGATGGTCTTGTCGTTGACTCTGAATTAAAAGAAACGCCATTTTTTGAAATACCAGCTAAAAGATATCCGTATGGAACGATGAAAATCACGCAACAATTTACCGAAAAAGGGCACTTTGTTGGTTATGTAATTGTAGAGGGTGAGAATGAGAAGTTTATTTCACGTTTTCCATTTTCTGTCGGTTACCCAGAAGCAGGGATTCCTTCGGCATTGAAAATCCCAATTGCAATGTTTGTGATTATCGTAATTATTATGATTTGGTTTGTGCGTAAGAAGCCAGTTAAGTTCAATGAGAAAAGAGACGATTAACAAGTAGTTAAATATCGCAAATGAAAAAATTCTCAGTATTAGGGTTAGTACTAAGCGCAGTAGTGTTGAGTGCTACTGCGCTTTTTCTTTATGATCCATCTATATTGTATTCAAAGTTCTACGAATACACAGGTATGCCCTCTTATGTAAAAGCCCCTGATCCTTTGCCTAAGGCGGAACTAACGAAGGAAAAGATGTGTGATGAACAATATCCAGAGTGGCGTAAAAACTATACGATTGGTGGGGTAGATATACAGGCATCAGACGCTTGTAACCCCGATAACCCGTATGAAGTCGCCGCATTTGTACTGGGTACCAATAATGTAATTATGCCTGTGCTAATGCGTACGCAGTTATCAGATGATTCGGTTGTTAAAACAGACGACCTTGATGGCGATGGGGATCCTGACAATATAGTTATTCGTGTAGAAGTGGCCGAGCTTAATGGCCGTTCACCGGACGAAGAAGGCTTCATTCCTAGTTATCAAATTGCACCAGGCATCAAACCAGGCGCTTGGGTTTTTGCACCTAAAAGTCGAGGTATGTCGACGATTAATAGGGATAACTTAAATGCAAATCATTTGCTAAGACTACCGTCTGCGCCCATACGCGTTGAAGCTGGTGATAATGTCACGTTGATTTTAGAAAACACACATTATTTTCCACATACGATTCATTTACATGGTGTAGACCATACGTATGAAGGTAATGACGGTGTTCCTCAAACCAGTGAAAAGATGGCGATGCCTGGCGAACAACACGTGTATAAAATAAAGCCAAGGCATGCAGGCACCATGCTTTACCACTGCCATGTGCAAGTACATGTTCATATGATGATGGGCTTACAAGGCCTTTTTATCGTCGAAGAGAATAAGCCGAATAATTGGGTGCAAACATTTAATGTAGGCGCTGGTAAGGTACGTAAACCATCAGTCGGTGTTTTAGCAGATTATGAACAAGAGTACGACATGCATTATCAAGCCATCGACACATCGCTAAACAATTTAATTCAAACATCGAATGACCCGCGTCAACTAGCGAAAAGAATGAATCGTTTATACGACATTACTGATGGAACGGATGATTATTTTTTGCTCAATGGTCGCTCTTTTCCCTATACGTTAAGGGAGTCATTGATTACAGTGGAACCAAACCAACATACAAAAATGCGCATATTGAACGGTACGGCGGAAGTCCTTGCATTACATACACACGGGCATAAAGCGACAATAACTAGTTACGATGGTGTGGACGTTAATCCTGTTGCCCAGATTACAAGAGACGTCTACTCAGTATCGCCTGCACAACGCATTGACTTGGATTTATTTACTCAAAATGATGGTCTGCATTCCTATGGCGAAGGTGTTTGGTTAATGCATGACCATGCTGAACGCGCTATAACAAGTGATGGTATTGCACCCGGCGGCAATGTTTCTCAAATTGTTTATAGAAAATATTTAAACAAGAACGCGATGGCATCCACGATGGGTGAAGACCTGAGCGCTTACTTTACGCCTGAATATTACAGAGGAGAGGTGCCTTCGTGGACGAATGCAGACGCTTTTGGTTTCTTTGACGATGTGGGCGGTAAAACAGTCGATTCTTATAAAGACGTATTGCTATTGATTGTACTCGGCATGTTATTGGGAGTGCTTTTTCTATTATTGAATGCCTTATACAGTTTCTTACACGCCACATCAATTAAGATTAAAGACAGGAGTTCACGATGAGAAATGTCTTTTTAATCCTTCTTGTCTTACCGTTTGCTAATGTTTCCCATGCCACGATGAGAATGGGCGAATGGGGCATGGTAATGAACGAGAACGTGAAAGAGTTACCGCAAGGCTGCACGAATATTGCCGGTGTTAAAGAAATCACGATTAAGGCAGGCAGAGAATACGCAAAAGAGTTTCCCGGGACTATTTTTGGATACAGTCAGCACGAGTTTGTTTTACCTAAATGCACACAGATTAACGTTAAGTTCATTAACGAAGATAATATCCGACACCAATTTATGATTCACGGTTTGCCGACGTATTTGCACCCACAAGGTATGTTCCATATGGAATTGTATGCAAAGGGTGAGACGCAGGGAAGTTTTATTACACCGGCTGCGGATGCAACCTACTTAGCGCATTGTGATGTAGCCCAGCATATGGAAAAAGGAATGAAAGCCCAGGTTGTTGTAGGCGATGGCAGTGGTGATTTACCGTCTGTTCCTGGTATTTCAGGACAATTAAATAAAGATAGCTATGGCATAGATATGAGCGCTGGAAATATCTCTCTATCGCTTGTACTGCTCCTTTTGGGGCTTTCAAGTTGCCTGTTTTTCTTTATTTGGCGTAAAAAGTAAACTTAACTACCTATGTTTGATGGTTTGGTTGAAACTTATGGTGTGTTGGGGTTATTTATAAGTGCCTTTATCTCCTCCACATTAGCGCCTGGCGGATCTGAAGCCGTTTTAGCCTATTTAATTATTAATAACGAACATGATTCTTATTACTTGGTTATCGTTGCTACGATAGGTAATACGCTAGGTGCGCTTACAACATACTATATTGGTTACTTAACCTCTTCTAAGTTCCCACCTGAAAAAACCAACATGAAGCATTTTGATCGAGCCAATATAGCCATCCAGAAGTATGGAAGCGTTGCGTTATTATTGAGTTGGTTACCGATTATTGGAGATGCTCTGTGCTTGGCTGCCGGCTGGGTTAGACTTCATGTTGTAAAATCGCTGAGCTTTATTTTTCTGGGCAAGCTTGCTCGATATTCCTTAATCGCCCTTATGCTCAGTTAACAACATGGCGGATAATTTGATCACTATTGAACAAGATATTGATTATCGTACGGGCAGTCGTGATGATTTAATCAGTGATATTGCCGATTATTATGATCAAAGTTACTGGGACTACAGAACGTCGTGGCTAAACAGCAAAAACTTAGCTATACATTATGGTTATTGGTCTGAAAACACAAAATCACACAGTGATTCATTAATCGAAATGAACGAGGTAGTGGCGGGACAGCTTGATTTAAAACCGGGCGACCATGTGCTTGATGCGGGCTGTGGAATTGGCGGTAGTTCTATTTGGCTGGCCGAGAATTACGGTGTGAAGGTAACTGGCATAACGGTCTCACCTACGCAAATTACTCAGGCCAATAAGAACGCTAAGAAACGTGGCGTTGACCATCTCGTTAACTTTAAATTGGAAGATTATACGAAAACCTCTTTTGTTGATGAATCATTTGATCACGTGTGGGCGCTTGAAAGTATTTGTTATGCACTCAAGAAGTCGGACTTCGTTAAAGAAGCGTATCGCGTACTTAAGAAAGGCGGTTGTTTCGCCATAGCCGATGGTTTTGCAAGTAAACGTGAACTGACACCTGCTGAATGGAAGCACGTACTAAAAGTGCTCAATGGTTGGTCTATGCCTAATATGTCATTGCCCTGTGAATTTAAATCTTTTATGCAAGACAGTGCGTTTGAAGATATTTATTACAAAGATATTACACAAAACATATTGCCTTCGTCAAAACGGCTTTATTACATTGCTTTACTGACTTACCCTCTGGAAAAGATCATGAGCTTTTTGCGCTTAAGAACTGGCGTTCAAAGTAGTAATTTTAATGCCTGTTTTGGCCAGTACCACGTACTGCACGACGGGATTGGCTGTTATGGATTGTTCTCAGCTAAAAAGGCGGTTGAGTAGGTACCGAGTACCCTTAAGCAATAGAGAAAATTAAAATCTGATTAACATTATTTCGTCTTGGCGTTTTTTCCATTCTTTAAAAGCCATTACGCTTAACGATGTGTCTTGATAAACCATTACAAGTTGTAGGTTCTGTGGCGATACGGATTGCTCGCACTCGATGGTGATTTGACGCTGGTTATGTTCTCGAATTTTCCATTTACTTTCCCCTTTGCTCACCTTAAATTGAGGTGAAGTACCAAGTGTATTAAGCGTTTTTTCAATTAATTGATCACGTTGCTCCAAACAACTCGCTTTAGCCAACTCTCGCGGACTTTTAACCGTGATGCCATAGATCACATGGGATTTCGGTGTCGTTGAATATTCATATTTAACAAAGCGCTTATCTTCGATATCTGGTGTGAAAACAATGGCCATATTCTCACTGACATAGCCTTCGGGTAAGTTTTTGTCCACGGTGTTAAGCTTTATGCCAAAAGCACCGTTGATAGAAAATGTTTTGCCAGAATTTCTTGCAGCGTTATCCTCGCCTCCACAAGCGGCTAGGAGCGCTAGCAAAGTGACAATCAATGTGGTCTTGATAATATTCATAGTCGTTAATGCGTTTAGTTTTAAGACAGCACATTTAGCCCCAAAAAAAAGCTGTGGTAAGCTGCCACCACTTTCCTAGACAATTTCTAAATTCTCAAAATGCTGCTTTTCATACTTAATTGGTGACAATCCGTCATTATTACCACGATGTTGTTTAGGTTTGTAGAAAAACTCAATATAATCGAATATTTCAGCTCGAGCTTCTGCTCGTGATTTAAATATTTGTCGTTTTATACGACCCATTTTTAATAATAAAAAGAAGCTTTCAGCAACGGTATTGTCATGACAGTTGCCTCGCAACTCAGACTGTTCTCAAGGTTGTTTTCACGTAAGAACTGTCGCCAGTCGCGGCAGGTGTGTTGAATATCTTGATCTGAATGAACAAGCACCTTCTGCTTAGGCTTCCTTCGCCATATTGCCATTAATGACGCGTCAATCACTAAGTCAGCTTTTAGGTCGGCTTTCATACTCCAGCTAACAACTTGCCGTGAAAACAAATCAATCACAACGCTCAGGTACAACCAGCCTTCATGAGTTCGTGTGTACGTGAAATCAGTGACCCATATACTACTTTTCGCTGTGAACTGGCGCGTTATAATGAAAGCACCGTTGTTTTTCAGCGAGCATGTTATCTATATATTTGTCTGTTTTCATTAGCAGAATAACTTAAAATGGTTATATTTTAGAGCGAAGTGATTAACAACTATACGGAAGATGAATGAATTTACATGAGTATCAAGCAAAACAGGTGTTTGCTGAGTTTGGTGTACCGGTTCCGCAAGGAAAACCAGCACGGTCAGTGAAAGAAGCTATCAATGTTGCAAAAGAATTAGGCGGTGATTGTTGGGTTGTTAAAGCTCAAGTGCACGCTGGCGGTCGTGGTAAAGCGGGCGGTGTGAAACTGTGTAAAGGGATGGATGAAGTAGAAGCATTCAGCAAAAAACTATTGGGTACCCGTTTGGTAACGCCACAAACAGATGCAGAAGGCTTACCGATTGAAACCTTAATTGTTGAAGAGGTGAAGCCCATTGAGCGCGAGTTATATTTAAGTGCTGTGGTTGACCGTAGCTCTAAACGTATTATGTTTATGGCGTCTGAAGCAGGTGGTATGGATATTGAAGAGGTAGCTGAAGAAACACCAGAAAGAATATTATTGGCCTCAATTGACCCCATAGTAGGTTTGCAACCTTATCAGTGCCGAAATATGGCATTTAAAATGAAGTTAGAAGGTAAACAAATCAGTCAGCTATTTAAAGTCATGTCAGGTGTTTTGGCTATTTTCCATGCGAAAGATGCCAGCCAAGTTGAGATTAACCCATTGATTGTGAGCGGCGATGGCGACCTAATTGCGCTAGATGCCAAAGTGAATTTAGATGATAACGCTGCCTATCGTCACCCAGATATGGTTGCGATGCGCGATCCGTCTCAAGAAGATGAAAAAGAACATGCGGCTCAACAGCACGACCTTAACTACATCACGCTAAATGGCAGTATTGGTTGTATGGTCAATGGTGCTGGTTTGGCGATGGCGACAATGGATTTGGTTAAATTAGAAGGGGGATTCCCAGCTAACTTCTTAGATGTGGGCGGCGGCGCAACGGCTGAACGTGTTGCCGAAGCACTCAAACTTATCCTGTCAGACGATAAA
The DNA here is from genome assembly GCA_002101205.1 of Cycloclasticus sp. symbiont of Poecilosclerida sp. N. Taxonomy (GTDB): domain Bacteria; phylum Pseudomonadota; class Gammaproteobacteria; order Methylococcales; family Cycloclasticaceae; genus Cycloclasticus. Next base: position 98,988 of record LWTM01000077.1, read on the forward strand.
GTGAAAGTGGTTTTAGTGAATATCTTTGGCGGCATCGTTCGTTGTAATTTAATCGCAGATGGGATTATTCAAGCGGTCAAAGAGGTGGGTGTCCAAGTGCCTGTCGTAGTTCGTTTAGAAGGCACAAATGCTGGTCAAGGTCGCCAAATATTGAAAGACTCAGGTCTTGATATTATTGCTGCGGATGATTTAACGTTAGCCGCACAAGCCGCTGTTAAAGCAGCAGCATCATAAGTTAAGGAAAGACATGAGTATTTTAATAAATAAAGACACAAAGGTCATTTGCCAAGGCTTTACTGGCAAACAAGGAACATTCCATTCTGAGCAAGCTATTGCTTATGGTACTAACGTTGTCGGTGGTGTAACGCCGAGTCGTGGCGGTGAAAAACATTTAGATTTACCTGTATTCAATACAGTTGTAGATGCGGTTCACGCAACAGGCGCAACAGCAACGATGATTTATGTGCCGCCTCCATTTGCTGCGGATGCTGTTTTAGAAGCTGCCGCTGCAGGCATTAAAGTGATTGTTTGTATCACAGAAGGCATTCCTGTGCTGGATATGCTGAAAGTAAAGGCGACTTTAGAAACGCAAGATGATGTCGTGCTAATCGGTCCTAACTGCCCTGGTGTTATTACACCGGGGGAATGCAAAATCGGCATTATGCCTGGATTCATTCATCAAGCAGGTTGCATCGGTGTGGTCTCACGCTCAGGTACATTAACCTACGAAGCGGTTCATCAAACAACGCTCGCAGGTCTTGGGCAAACAACCTGTGTGGGTATTGGTGGTGATCCGATTCATGGGATGAGCTTTATCGACGTTATTTCACGTTTTCAAGAAGACGATGCAACGAAAGGCATCATTATGGTGGGTGAAATTGGTGGCACGGCGGAAGAAGAAGCCGCACAGTACATCAAAGAGCATGTCACTAAGCCAGTTGTTGGCTATATTGCAGGTGTTACAGCGCCTCCAGGTAAACGCATGGGTCATGCCGGTGCGATTGTTTCTGGTGGCAAAGGCACTGCTGATGCAAAATTTGAAGCGCTAGAAACAGCGGGCGTTCACATTGTGAAATCACCAACTAAAATGGGTGCGAAAATGAAAGAAATTTTGGGTTAAATTAAACTCAAAATGCTAATCTGAAAGGGTTGTTTTTTGCAGCCCTTTTTTATGCAATGAACCTATGAAAATAGCAATCGTACAATTCAATCCTGTTGTTGGTGATTTAACCGGTAATGCCGACCGAATCATTGCTTTTTGCCATCGAGCTATGCGGAAAGGAGCTGTGGCGATTGTTTTTCCTGAATTAGCAATAACAGGGTACCCGCCTGAAGATTTATTGTTCCGAGACGATTTTATAACTGGGGTTGAAAAGGAGCTAGAGCGAATTTCATCGGCAAGCCCTTTGCTAACGGTTATCGTGGGCTATCCTGAAAGAGCCGATGGCGCTTTGTTTAATAGTGTAGGCGTGCTTCGAGCAGGTGAACTAGTTGCTAATTACCGCAAACAACGGCTGCCTAATTACGGCGTGTTTGATGAAAAACGGTACTTCCAAGCAGGTACCCAGGTGAGTACATTCCCGCTAGGAGCTGAAACGGTTGGCTTAACTATTTGTGAAGACATTTGGACTGAAAACGTTTGTCAACAGTTGAAGCAAGCAGGCGCAACACTGATTATTAATTTGAACGCCTCACCTTTTGAAATAAATAAAGCTAGTAAGCGTGAACGAACGGTCCAAACAAGAGTGTCAGAAATAGGGTTGCCCATTATTTATCTTAACCAAGTAGGTGGACAAGATGAATTGGTTTTCGATGGTAACTCGTTTGTGATAAGTGCACACGGTTGTATTGTGCAGCGAATGTCGGCGTTCGTTGAACAGATGAGCTATGTTGAAGTTGAATTGGGCAATATATTGAAAAGCGACAGTCCAGCGACTGCAATGTCGACGCTGGAAAGTATTTATCAGGCTCTAGTTTTAGGCGTACGTGATTACGTTAGCAAAAATGGTTTTAACGGCGTAGTGTTAGGACTATCCGGCGGCATTGACTCGGCGTTGGTGCTGGCCGTTGCCGTAGATGCGCTGGGTAGCGAATGCATTGAAGTGGTGTTGATGCCGTCGAAATATACGGCGGATATGAGCAATGAAGATGCAATTAAGCAGGCGCAAGCACTGGGTGTTAAACATCAAACGATACCTATCGAACCGGCGGTAACGGCGTTTTCTGCGATGCTGGCACCAGCGTTTGAAGGACTTGACGCTGATGTCACAGAAGAAAACATACAAGCACGTAGCCGCGGTGTATTGCTGATGGCAATCGCCAATAAAAAACGAAAAATCCTGCTCACCACGGGTAATAAAAGTGAAATGGCGGTAGGTTATGCCACCTTGTATGGCGATATGTCGGGCGGTTTTGCGCCGATAAAAGACGTACCAAAAATGCTGGTGTATGCGCTGGCAAAATATCGCAATGAAATATCACCGGTCATACCGGAAAGGGTCATTACACGAGCCCCCTCAGCAGAATTAGCGCTCGACCAAAAAGATGAAGATAGTTTGCCGCCGTACCCTGTGTTGGACGATATTTTGCAGCGCTATATTGAATTGGACCAATCAAAAAGAGAGATTCTTGAGGCGGGGCATAAGGCTGCCGAGGTGGATAGAGTGCTAAAATTAGTTGAACAAAATGAATATAAACGCCGACAAGCACCACCAGGGGTTAAGATTACGTCGAGAGCGTTTGGCCGTGAACGTCGTTTTCCAATGACCTCTGGATTTAGTAAGACTCTCTTTAAAGACAAATAGCGCCTTATTTATCTAGTTCTAGGTACTCCCATATTTTCTCAGATACTGTTGGCTTATAAGTAAAGTCTGGGTTATACATTGGCGGCATTCCGTCAGGGTAGTTAAGATCGTAAATGCGTTGAGCATCTGCAGCCAGGTCATTCATGCCGATGTGTTGATATGCATCTACCATCAGCAATAATGCACGGGGGACAGAAGTGGTACGTTCGTATTCCTCAATAATGCGTTTGCTGCGGTTGATTACAGCGATGTACGCTTGACGCCTCATATAATAATGAGCAACATTTAAATTGTGTAAGGCAAGAATTGATTTAACTGCAATAATTCGTTGCTTAGAGTCGGCTACATATCGACTTTGAGGGAATCGACGAATGAGCGTTGCAAAATCATCTAATGATTCAACTGCAGTGCCTAGGTCGCGTTGGGATTTATCAGTGGGTAAATAGCGCTCTAGCAACCCGATGCCGCGGTTAAAGTTGACAAGCCCTTTTAGATAGTAAATATAAGCAACGTTTTTGTGACGGGGGTGAATGCGGATGAAACGATCTGCTGTTGCAATCGCAGCCTCAAAGTTATCGTTTTTATAATATGCAAAAGCCAAATCAATTTGTGCTTGTTGTGCATATTCGCCAAATGGATAACGAGACTCTAAGTCTTCATACAACTCGATTGCATGAATGTAATTTTTTTCATTCAAGGCCGCTTTTGCTTCTTTGTAGAAGTCAGCGGCTGACCAGTTAGCTTTTTTAGCAACCTCATTTTCAGAGCTTAACATACCCAATCCAGGTATCTGTATGATTGAGCAGGCGCTTAGAGTGGAAAATATTAAGGCAAGCAAAACGGTTTTAATTGAAAAGGCGTTCATTGAAGTCATGGTTTAAATTACTGGTTAGGATAAATTAAGTGGTTATAATGCCGTAGCATGCCACCTATTATAATGTTATTGGCTTGAAAACTGAACAGCAAATAAAATTAACGGTCCCTCTTCAAATGGCAGGGCTTCGGATTGACCAAGCGTTGGCCGAGTTATGTCCAGAGTATTCGCGTAGTCGGCTGAAAAGTTGGATGAAAAGTGGCGACATAAAAGTTGATAATAAAACGTTGCGGCCGCGCGATAAAGTGCTTGGCGGCGAAGAAGTTTTGATAACGCCGATAGCGGATGCGTCGTTAGACGTGAAGGCAGAGCCGATTGAGCTAAACATTGTTTATGAAGATGAGACGATGCTAGTGGTTAATAAACCTGCTGGTCTGGTTGTTCATCCTGCCGTAGGTAATTGGGGCGGTACATTACAGAATGCGTTGTTGCACTATGACGCTGAATTAGAAGGTTTGCCGCGTGCAGGCTTAGTGCATCGGATTGATAAAGAAACCAGTGGTTTGCTAATGGTTGCGCGGACATTAACGGGGCATAAAAAATTGGTTGATCAGCTACAAGCACGCGAGTTTGAGCGAGAATACCTCGCCGTGGTTCGTGGCTATATAACAGCGGGCAGTACGGTCGATGCACCGTTGGCTCGACATCCAACTGATCGCAAACGCTATGCTGTAAAAATGGGTGGTAAAGAGGCTATAACCCATTACAGAGTAGAAAAGCGTTTTACGAAACATACTTTATTACGAGTTAAATTAGAAACCGGCAGAACACATCAAATACGCGTGCATATGAGCCATATTCATCATGCCATTGTGGGTGATCAAGTATACGGCGGGCGTTATCGCGCCATTGCAAATGCGAGTGAATTATTAAGCAAAACGCTTTCTGGTTTTAGGCGACAAGCCTTACACGCGGCAAAACTGGGTGTTGTTCACCCGGTAACAGATGAGCCTATATCTTGGATTTGCGATATGCCTGCTGATATGGCAACGCTTGTTCAGGTGCTGGATCAAGAAACACCCGCGTAATAAACGATGGAGATTATTATTCCAGATTGGCCAGCGCCGGACAAAGTTAAGGCGTTTAGTACATGTCGTGAAGGTGGCGTTAGTAACGCAAGTTATTACAGTTTAAATTTAGCGGGCGATGTTGGTGATGATGGACAGATGGTCGAGCAAAATAGACGAACGTTAGGGAATGAAGGTCATTTGCCCTCTCAACCTGTCTGGCTTAATCAAGTGCACGGGGTTGACGTTGTTAAATTGGATGGCGATAAAAATTCACCAGCACCAGAAGCGGATGCTTCAATCACCCAGAACAGCGATGTGGTTTGTGCGGTGATGACAGCAGATTGTTTGCCTATTTTATTGTGTAAAAAGAATGCTTCGTCGGTTGCCGCTATTCACGTAGGTTGGCGTGGTTTGGCGGCGGGCATCATCGAGAACACTGTATCGCGTTTAGCTGAGCCTGAGCAAACTCTAGCTTGGTTGGGCCCTGCTATTGGCCCTGGCTGCTTTGCGGTTGGTGCAGAAGTAAAGAAAGCTTTCGTTGATAAAAATGCAGTTATGGCGCAAGCCTTTCGACAGATAGATGCTTCCCATTATTATGCGGATTTGTATGCTCTGGCGCGAATGGCACTTCTTCAATGTGGGGTAAAAAGAATGTATGGTGGTGAGCATTGTACGTATAATCAAAAGAATCAGTTTTATTCATATAGACGAGAGCCTGTGACGGGTCGAATGGCTTCGTTAATTTGGCTGCAGTCCTAACTTTTATTTTCTATGAGCGCATTAACTTGGATTGTCTTGTTTACATTGCTTGGCGGCGTGCTGAGCGTGTTAGGCGCATCGTTGGTTTTATTTTTACCTAAAAAAGTGATCAGTAAGGCGCTACCTTTTAGTGTGAGCTTTGCCACGGGCGCTTTGCTGAGTGTGTCTTTTGTTGGCTTAATTCCACATGCGCTGGAAGAAGTAAATCCGGAGAACTTTCATACACTCTCAATGACAATATTGGGGGGGTTGATGTTCTTCTTTGTTTTGGAAAAAATGGTGCTGTGGCGCCATTGCCATCACGATGATTGCGAAGGACACGTTGACGTACGTGCGCACAGCCATAAATCTGCTGGCGCACTAATTCTTGTCGGTGATAGCGTACATAATTTTGTCGATGGCATCTTGATTGCGGCTGCGTTTTTAACAGATATTCATTTAGGTATAGTGACAGCCTTAGCGGTTACAACGCATGAAATCCCTCAGGAGGTTGGTGATTTCGCCATTTTATTGCAAAGTGGCTTTACCCGTAAAAAGGCGATTACCTATAATGTTATTTCAAGTTTCGCAACGCTAGTTGGCGCCTTGCTTGCTTATTTTTGGTTGCCATATTTCCAACATATTCTCCCGTATACTCTTGCTTTTGCCGCTGCTAGCTTCATCTATATAGCCGTGGCAGATCTAATTCCAACGTTACATAAACGTGTTAGCCAAGATGCAGTAATTGAGCAGATTGTACTGATGCTAGCGGGTATTGGTTTGATTGCTTGGTTGCATAGCTTTATTCATTAAAGCTAATGCCTTCAAGGTTTAGCGCCTTGAAAAACAACGGCTTGCCCCCATTGAAATGTTATTCAAAGATATTTTAATGGGGATTCAAGTATGCGAATGGATAAACTGACGAGCCAATTTCAAGCAGCGATATCTGACGCGCGTAGCTTAGTGCTCGGCAAAGACCATCAATTGATAGAACCGACCCATTTAATGATTGCGATGCTCGATCAGCAAGGCGCGAATGTGCGCCATTTACTGCAGTTAGCTGGCGTTAACGTGAATAAGCTACGCTCATCATTAGGCGATACGCTTGATCGTATCGCAACGATAGAAGGCATTGCTGGCGATGTGCAAATATCCAATGACTTAAACCGTTTGTTTAACGTGGCCGATAAGCTCGCGCAAAAACGTAAAGACTCCTATATCTCCAGTGAATTATTTGTGTTGGCGGCGTTAGAAAGCAAAGGCCAAACGGGAAAAGCATTACAGGAGGCTGGCGCGACAAAGAATCTATTGGAAAAAGCCATTGATGGTGTTCGCGGTGGCGAAGCTGTTAACGATTCAAATGCTGAAGAAAACCGTCAGGTACTAGAAAAGTACAGTATCGATTTAACAGAGCGTGCTGAGCAGGGTAAGCTCGATCCTGTTATTGGTCGTGATGAAGAAATTCGGCGGACCATTCAAGTGTTACAGCGTCGAACCAAAAACAACCCCGTACTGATAGGTGAACCCGGGGTTGGCAAAACGGCTATTGTGGAAGGCTTAGCACAACGCATTGTGAACGCTGAAGTACCAGAGAACCTCAAAGGAAAGCGAGTGTTGTCTTTGGACATGGCTGCTTTAGTCGCAGGCGCTAAGTTTCGCGGTGAGTTTGAAGAACGCTTAAAAGCAGTGCTTAAAGATGTTTCTAAGCAAGAAGGCCAAGTCATTCTATTCATAGATGAATTGCACACCATGGTAGGTGCAGGTAAAGGCGATGGTGCAATGGATGCTGGCAATATGCTGAAGCCAGCGCTTGCGCGCGGTGACTTACATTGCGTGGGCGCAACGACTTTAGATGAATACCGCCAATACATTGAAAAAGATGCTGCGCTTGAGCGTCGCTTTCAAAAAGTCTTAGTGGATGAGCCGACGGTAGAAGATACCATCGCTATTTTACGCGGTCTTAAAGAGCGTTATGAAGTGCATCATGGCGTGGCGATTACAGACCCTGCGATTGTTTCAGCGGCTGTGCTGTCACACCGTTACATCACTGACCGGCAGTTACCTGATAAGGCGATTGATTTGATTGACGAGTCGGCCAGCCGTATACGAATGGAGATGGATTCAAAACCCGAATCGATGGACCGTTTGGAACGTCGTTTAATTCAGTTGAAAATTGAACGCGAAGCGCTGAAAAAAGAAAGCGATGACGCATCGATTAAACGTTTGCAATTACTCGAGTCTGAAATAAACGAACTCGAAAAAGAATACTCTGATTTAGAAGAAGTGTGGAAATCTGAGAAGGCGGCAGTGCAAGGTAGCGCTCAACATAAAGAAGAACTAGAGCGCGTTAAACTTGATTTAGAAACCGCGCGTCGTGCTGGCGACTTAACGCGAATGTCCGAATTGCAATACGGTGAAATCCCTCGCTTAGAAAAGCTCATTCAAGAGGCGGATGCTGACAATGATGATGAGCAAGAGTTTACATTGCTGCGCAATAAAGTAACCGAGGAAGAAATTGCCGAAGTGGTATCTCAGTGGACAGGGATTCCTATGTCCAAAATGCTGGAAGGTGAACGTGAAAAACTGCTTCAGATGGAAGTTAGTTTAGGAGAAAGGGTTATCGGTCAACAAGAAGCCGTTAAAGCGGTGAGCGACGCGATTCGTCGTTCGCGGGCGGGGTTGTCTGATCCTAACCGGCCGAATGGATCATTCTTATTTTTAGGCCCAACAGGCGTGGGTAAAACAGAGCTTTGCAAAGCATTGGCAGAATTCTTATTCGATACAGAAGAGGCCATTGTGCGGATTGATATGTCCGAATTTATGGAGAAGCACTCTGTTGCTAGGTTGATTGGCGCGCCTCCTGGCTACGTAGGTTATGAAGAAGGCGGGTATTTAACTGAAGCGGTTCGACGCAGGCCTTACAGCGTTATTTTGATGGACGAGGTGGAAAAGGCGCACCCTGACGTATTCAATGTTTTGTTGCAGGTACTGGACGATGGGCGCTTGACTGATGGTCAGGGTCGCACGGTAGATTTTCGTAATACCATTATCGTGATGACATCAAACTTAGGCTCAGACCGTATACAAGAATTAGCGGGTGAATCAAATTACGAGGGCATGAAAAACGCAGTGATGGCAGTTGTGACTAATCATTTTCGTCCTGAGTTTATTAATCGCATAGATGAATCGGTGGTGTTTCACCCATTGGGTCGTTCTCAAATTCGTGCGATTACGGCGATACAAGTAGAGGTGTTACGCAAACGCCTACAGGAGCGAGAGATAGATTTACAGGTTTCGGAAGCGGCGCTAGATAAATTGGGTGAGGCAGGTTTTGACCCAATATATGGTGCCCGCCCGCTTAAAAGGATTATTCAGCAACGCTTGGAAAACGGTCTGGCGCAAGACCTTTTGTCGGGTAAGTTCATGCCAGGTGATACTATTAAATTAGACGTCGATGGTAAAGTGGGTGGCGACGACTTAAAGCTTACTAAAGCGTAGTGACTGAACCCAATACCTTCAAACCAAGCAGGAGGTTCTGCACTTATTTGGTTGGCTTTTCTCTTTCCGAATAGGGCGAAAGATATTTGCTATAGTTGGTCGTTTCTGCGTGACTCAACGAGGTAAAGGCCAATAAAAGCTGGCAAGGGAGCTTGCTTATCTCTGTAGCACGGTATTTGTATACTTTCTTTAGAATTAAATCAAAAAATTGTGGTGCTTTTTAGAATTCTACATATAATGCGCAAAAATGAATAACGATATTATAGATGAAAAATGGCTTCTAAAAATTATCTCATAGGCTTGTTTGGCACGTCCCCAGTAGCTCCTTTACAAGAGCACATGACGCTTGTCGACAAATGTGTTTCCAAGTTAGTTGATTTGTTTGAATCGATGAGTAAAGGCGATACGGAGTCGGTAGTAAAAATTTACCACCAAATGGCAGAGTTAGAGCAAAAAGCGGACGATAAGAAACACTTTCTTCGTGAGCATCTGCCAACGGGTTTATTTATGCCGATTGAGCGCCAGGACCTTCTAGATGCCTTACGTGTTCAAGATTTATTGGCTAATAGGGCAAGAGATATTGCTGGTATTGTTGTTGGCCGAAAGCTACAGTTTCCAGAGAATGCGAGCCTAAAAGCTATTGAGCTAGTCAAAGCAACTGTTGCAACGTGCAATCAAGCCTTAACGGTTGTTAATGAGCTCGATGAGCTTATTGAAACAGGCTTTAGAGGCCATGCTGTGCGCGTGGTAGAAGAAATGCTAATGGAACTTGACAACCTAGAATCTGAAACGGACCGTATTCAAGTTGAATTGCGAGCCGCTTTGTTTGTTGTTGAACGTGACTTGTATGCAGTGGATGTCATGTTTATGTATCGCGTAATCGAATCGATTGCCGATATTGCTGATGACGCTGAGCGTGTCGGGCGCCGTTTTCAATTGATGTTGGCTAAATAAGAGGATTTCAGGTGGATTATGGAACTACTTATTTAGTTTTAGCCATCATTTTTGGTTTATTTATGGCGTGGGGCATTGGCGCTAATGACGTTGCTAATGCAATGGCGACATCGGTCGGATCAAAAGCGATCACCATTAAACAAGCGGTTATTATTGCGGCTATTTTTGAATTTGCTGGCGCTATTTTGGCGGGTGGTCAAGTTACCTCAACGATTCGAAAAGGCATCGTTGACGTTAGTGGTTTAGGTGCGACACCTGAAGTTTTGGTATACGGAATGCTTGCGGCTTTATTGGCGGCAGGTACGTGGCTATTAGTGGCATCGTTTAAAGGTTGGCCTGTTTCTACCACACACTCGATTGTGGGTTCTATTGTTGGCTTTGCGATTGTTGGCATGGGTATGGATGCGGTTTACTGGGGTAAGTTAGGCAAAATTGTTATAAGCTGGGTTACCTCTCCTTTACTTGCAAGCATTATTTCCTACATGCTGTTTCGCTCGGTTCAGATCGTTATTTTGGATACAGATAAACCGTTTGAAAATGCAAAAAAATACGTTCCATATTATGTTTTCTTAGTGGGCTTTGTGTTAACGCTGGTAACTATTATGAAAGGTCTGAAACATGTTGGTTTAAACATGTCCATGTCAGATTCAATTATGGTTGCTTTAGGTTTTGGCGTACTAACAACGCTTTTGGGCAAATACTTGGTTAGCCGAGTTAGGTTTGATGCAAGTGCAGACAAGAGTTTTCATTACGCAAATGTTGAGAAAATATTTGGCTCACTGATGGTGTTAACGGCCTGTGCAATGGCGTTTGCACATGGGTCAAATGATGTTGCCAATGCCATCGGCCCATTGGCTGCTATCAATAGCATCATTCAAACAGGAGAATTGTCCCAGAACTCTGCTTTACCTATATGGGTTTTGTTAGTGGGGGGCGTTGGTATTGTTTTGGGCTTAGCGATGTATGGACGTAAAGTGATTGAGACGGTGGGCTCAAAAATCACCGAGTTGACGCCGAGCCGTGGCTTTTGTTGCACCATTTCTGCGGCTAGTACAGTTGTTTTAGCATCAGGCATGGGGCTGCCTATTTCCACGACCCACACCATGGTAGGTGCGGTATTGGGTATTGGTATGGCAAGAGGTATTTCATCGCTTAATATGGATGTTGTTCGAGGTATCTTTATGTCGTGGGTTATTACCTTACCAATTGGCGGTGTGTTAGCGATTATTTTCTTCTTTATTCTTAAAGCATCTTTTAGTTAAGCTTAAGCAGTCAACCCTTAAAAACACCATAACAATGTGCAGACAAAGTTGATAACTTAACGGTATTCAACATAGGTGGTAACAAAATAAGGTTAATTGCCGCTATACGCTGCAACTCTGAATGTTTATATATTCGTCATGTACTGACACGTAACGAATACAACAAAGAGAAATGGAAAGAATTATGAATAATCAATTAGAGAATATTTCAAAAGTCTGACCAACTATTAAAGCTATCTTCTCAGTTCCTCATACAGAACTTGAGTATCAGGCATTGGTTAAAATCTTAGATGCTTTAGTTGATGAGGTAGGAAATAATCAAAACCATAAGTTAGCACCTGCAATGGAAACGATAGGGAATCTAATAGCAAATTATGAAAACCGAGAGTACAAAATAAAGGACGCATCCCCTATTGATGTTTTAAAATATCTCATGCATGAGCAGGACTTGAAACAATCTGATTTAAAAGAAATAGGAAGTCAAGGTGTGGTTTCTGAAATTTTGACGGGAAAAAGAACTTTTAATCTTGAACAGATTAAAAAGATTAGCAGTAAGTTTCAAGTTTCACCGTTAGTGTTCATTTAAGGCACCATATTCTGTCACTGACTGATAAATCTGCTTTAAATCAGCCTCGTGGAATATTAAGAGCATCCTCCCCATGGTTGCCTTTTACCTTTTTAGAGCCATAACCATTGCGACAGTTGCAGGTATTGTCGCCTTGTGAACTTTATGGCTTGCTATAGCCTAAATGGGTGCCCATTTTCGCGCCTAAGGCCGCTTCTACCGTCATCTTTAACAAGGGTGCCGATACGTCCTCCAAGTCTTCCTGTGTTTTGACCCCTTGTGCCCAATCAATGGCGAAAGACTTTAGTTTTGCTTGTGTTATCGAGCCCATATTCTTCTCTGTTTAGGGGATTATAAAATACAAGCATTTACACGTTTTATTTTACAGGCTCGCTTCGATGTCCATCACATCTCCCACTGCTTTGGTAGAAAGTAGTCGTCCAGCATCTAGCACATTGATTTATTGGTGGGATCAAGCCACTAGAGAGGCATTTTTAGAGCAGTTGGGTAAATAACTAAACGTTTAATTTAAACTATACTTTAGTCGGATATGCTATTTAAAGAGGTCGCTATATAATGGTCTACAGTTAGATTATAGGCAATGCATTTTGATATCCTCCGGTTCGTTAGAACCATCTATAGCCCACGCATTACGTGGGTTTTTTTTGAGTTAAATTCTTTCCAGCCAAAAGCAGATATTATTACTTTAGTCTTACATTCATTTCTTTTAAATCTTTCTCGTTCAACGGAAACTGTTATGCTTTTTTAATGGAATTAACAGCAAGCCATAAATTACTCATCAAGCACTTGGCATCAGGTCGTTTTTTTTCTAGTTCACAATTGACAGGTGAACTAGGTGTGAGCAGAACCTCTGTTTGGAATTATCTCCAAGCGTTAGAAAAAGCTGGTTTTGAGTTGCACGCAGTTAAAGGAAAGGGTACGCGACTTAAAGTGCCGTTAGAGTTATTGGACGAAAAAGAAATCACGTCTCATATCGGTATTGAAGAGCGAAAACTGCTAACGCAATTAGAGTTGTTAGACATTTGCCCATCAACAAATGCACACGTTGCGCAAAAAAATTCATTAAACCCGCTTAAAAATGGAACTGTTTGTATGGCAGAGATGCAGACAAGGGGTCGAGGCCGCTTAGGAAAAACATGGGTTTCACCGTATGGGCAGAATCTATATATTTCTTTTTTATGGAATTTTAAAAGCGACACAGCCGCACTTTCAGGGCTAAGCTTGGCTTGTGGTGTCGCTGTTTGTAATGCGTTGAGTGAGCTAGGTATAGAGGGGCACGGGCTAAAGTGGCCGAATGATATTCTGTGGCAAGGTAAAAAACTGGGCGGAATTTTAGTGGCGATACAAGGGGAAAGCCAAGGTGGTTATTCAGCAATAGTGGGTGTTGGAATTAACTATCATATGGATTCAAAAGCATCACTAGGGATTGACCAACCATGGGTGGATATAAGCAAAATACATGGAGCGGTGGGGCGCAATAAAGCGGCTGGACGAATAATTGAACACATGTTGGGAGTCCTTAGTGCATACGAAGAAACGGGGTTGGCTCCTTATATTAAACAATGGGATAAGCTGGATTATTGTCGCGGTAAAGCAGTTCAAATTATTTCCGGCAAAACACGTCAGCAGGGTATTGCCAGAGGCATCTCGGCGAGAGGAGAGTTATTGCTAACAAGGCCCGATGGAGAAAAGCAGCTTGTAACATCAGGAGAAGTTAGTTTGCGGTTGGATAATGATTAAATAATGCAATTATATATAGACCAAGGCAATACGGCGTTAAAGTGGCAACTTGTAGACCAAGGTGTCTTACTAAATCGGGGGCGAGTAGAGAATACGCTAGATTTGAATGACGCTTTGAGCGAGGTGTCCGCTTGTCGCCTTGGTGATATTTTTGTTGCCAGCGTTGTTGCGCCAGCTTTTTCCGAAGAGCTTAAGGCGTGGGCAAAGCAGCATAAGAAGCCGGCTCCGACATTTTTTATTAGCTCACGTAGCGCTTGTGGTGTAACGAATGCTTATGAAGACGCCGCTCAATTAGGCGTGGACAGATGGTTAGCGCTAATAGCGGCGCACCATAAATACGCAGGCCTGTTATGTGTTGTTGATAGCGGCACGGCTCTAACGATGGATTTTTTGATGCCTGATGGTCGTCATTTAGGCGGCTTTATCGTCCCAGGTGCGGCATTGATGCAAAACAGTTTATTGAAAAACACACGGCAAATTAAGGTGAAAGAAATAACGCTATCAACACAGTTAGGCCGCGATACAAATGAAGCTGTTTCATTCGGAATACAGCAAATGATGCAATTATTCATCAAGGGGAAAGTAGCGGCTGTGGCATCTGAGCAGCAACAAAAAGTATCGCTTATTTTGGCAGGTGGCCATGCAAAGGTATTATCCGAGGGCTTGTTAATGCCCGTTAACTTAGAAGAGGACCTTGTGTTGCAAGGTTTGCAATTACTGGCGAAAGAATAAGGTGTGGTAGTTTCTTTACTGTTATTAGCTGGTTAACATGGTTTATTTCTTCTGGTTGAGGCAGAATAAACGGCGTTAAAGAAAAGTTGCGCTAAGGCACTCAGGTTGAAGTAGCTAATGATACGGATAGGCTACAATATCCTTTGAACAAAAACAAATTAGATAAAATTAGCCGCGTCCGCAAATTGCTTGTTAAGCATTTGCTCCAAAAAATCATTTGGCATACAATGCTCGCCCTGATGCTGGTGTAGCTCAGTCGGTAGAGCAGCTGATTTGTAATCAGCCGGTCGGTGGTTCGAATCCTCTCACCAGCTCCATACATAAAAAAGGCTTAGCAGTTTTGCTAAGCCTTTTTTGTTTTTAGGTGTCCTTTAAATCTGCACTGGTGTTAGGAGTCAATAGAACTATCCAGATAATTAACACGACATCTGTCCGTTCTTATTAACTTTGTTCCAGACGTTGTGAAGCGCAACGACGCAACGTTAGCCTTGATGAATCATCATGCTAGGTAATGCACTCGCTAGACGTTTTATACGGTGAGGTTTCGGTTGACTGGATTTAGTAACCAGTTTTGCTTTTAGGGGGTGGTTTTTAACCCAACTGTAACTGCATGAACCGTCATGTTCGCGCTGATGCCAACGGTGAAAGTGCCGAACGTTCCAACCGTTATATCGATTGGAATATAGGTCAGTTAAAGTACCCTTTATCTGTTTATACGAATCTCATCTGTTTGAATTTCTCGTGAAAATTTGTCGGGTTCAGTCTTCAGCCCCCCAAATTGGGGTAGAACAAATCTGGACAGGTCATGTGTTAATTAATAGGACAGATGATTTGTTCCTAACAAGAGCTGGTTTTTCGCTTGTATCGCCTGTCTTTTACTGAGATAATTTTAGCAATACATTTGGATAAATGAACAATAAAAATAACACCACGGCCTTTGTGTTAGAGGCTATAAATATAATCTTAAGGGGAATAAAAATGGTACAGAGAGTTGCATTAGTTACAGGCGGTACGGGTGGTATTGGTGAGGCAGTATGTCAGCGTTTTGTACAAGATGGCTATAAAGTTGTTGCAGCTTATAACAACAAAGAAAAAGCTGAAGCATGGCAGGTTACTCAAAAAGAAGCAGGTTTTGATATCGACATCGTTCATTGTCCAGTAACAGACTTTGAAGCGTGTGGTGCAGCCATCAAATGGGTTGAAGACAACGTAGGCCAGATTGATATTTTGGTAAACAACGCAGGTATCACAAAAGACGGTATGTTCAAAAAAATGCCTATCGAACGTTGGGCTGCGGTTATCGATACTAACTTAAACAGTGTTTTCAACATGACACGCCAAGTTTTTGAAGGCATGGTTGAACGTGGTTTTGGCCGTATTATCAACGTTTCATCATTAAACGGACAAATTGGCCAAATGGGTCAAGTTAACTATTCTTCTGCAAAAGCGGGTATGCACGGTTTTACTAAAGCGCTATCACGCGAAGTTGCACGTAAAGGCGTTACGGTTAATACTATCTCTCCAGGCTATGTTGCAACACCAATGGTGATGGCGATTGATGAAGAAATCCTTAAGAAAATTGCCAGCGGTATTCCAATAGGTCGTTTATGTAAACCGGAAGAAATTGCCCACGGCATATCATTCTTGGCCAGTGATCTGGCGGCCTTTACAACGGGATCTGATTTAAGCATGAACGGCGGTTCATTCATGCATTAAAAATCAAAGGGCAGCTTAATCTCTGCCCTTTTTTTAATAAAAAGAGACCTCAACATAACTACAGTGCTAGACAATATGGCGTTTCTTAAGGCACCTATTGTTGGCAAAAATCTGCTCAAGATGTTCATTTGCACCCGTAAAATGCGCCTTCCCTCCAATTTTTGCCTCGCTTAAGATGCCTACTTTTGGTGCCTTGTCTGTGCTCGCTACGTTATGCAGAGATCTCAAAAAAACAAAGTAAATTTAGGAGAATATAAAATGGCAGATAAGATTTATAAGGTGCAAAGCGAAATTGCGGCAAATGCTCATATCAATAAAGAACGATATGAAGCTGACTATAAACGCTCAATTGAAGACACCGACGGCTTTTGGAATGAAAAAGCAAAAGAGTTTTTAACATGGTCGAAACAGTGGGATACAACGGTTGAGTATGATTTCCCTAGAGGTGAAGTTAAGTGGTTTAAAGGTGGCAAGCTTAATGTCAGTGTTAACTGTTTGGATCGCCATTTAGCCACACGTGGCGACCAGCCTGCCATTATTTGGGAAAGTGATGACCCAGAAGTAGATAAAACCTATTCTTATAAAGAGCTTCATGCAGAAGTATGTAAGTTCGCAAACGGGCTTAAATCATTAGGCGTTAAAAAAGGCGATCGTGTTTGTATTTACATGCCGATGGTAGCTGAAGCAGCTATTGCGATGTTGGCGTGTGCCAGAATTGGCGCAGTTCATTTAGTCGTATTTGGCGGCTTCTCAGCTGATGCGCTTAAAGATCGTATTGCCGATTCTGAAACAGCCCTAGTTATTGTGACTGATGAAAGTGTTCGTGGTGGTAAGCCGGTTCCTCTAAAAACAAATGCCGACAAAGCATTAGAAAGCTGCCCATTTGTTACGAACATGGTGGTTGTTAAACGTACAGGCGGCGATATCGCCTGGACACAAGGTCGTGATGTTTGGTATCACGAATTATTAGAGAATGCTTCTGATGACTGCCCAGCAGAAGAAATGGATTCAGAAGATCCATTGTTTATCCTTTATACATCTGGTTCAACAGGTAAACCAAAAGGTGTTGTTCACACAACAGGCGGTTACCTATTGCACGCGGCGATTTCACATAAATACATCTTCGATTATCAAGAAGGTGATGTTTACTGGTGTACGGCCGACGTGGGTTGGGTGACGGGTCACTCGTATATCGTTTATGGCCCGTTGGCTAATGGCGCGCAAACATTGATGTTTGAAGGTGTGCCAACGTATCCGGATGCTTCACGTTTCTGGAAAGTTTGCGAAAAACATAATGTTAATATTTTCTATACGGCGCCAACGGCTATTCGTGCGCTCATGGCGAAAGGCGATTCATACGTTGCAGCGTGCGATTTAAGTAAGTTGCGTATTCTAGGCAGTGTGGGCGAGCCAATTAATCCCGAAGCATGGGAATGGTACTACCATAAGGTTGGCGGCGGACGTTGCCCTATTGTTGATACGTGGTGGCAAACAGAAACAGGCGGTATTTTAATGACGCCACTTCCAGGTGCGACTGATTTGAAACCCGGTTCTGCCATGCAGCCTTTCTTTGGTGTTGAATTTGGTCTTGTAGACAACGACGGCAAAGAAGTAACTGGTAGCCCTGCTGAAGGTATTTTGGTGATTAAAAGGCCATGGCCTGGCATGTTCAGAACTTTATTTGGTGATCATCAGCGTTATATCGACACGTACTTTGCTAACTATCCTGGTTTGTATTTTCCAGGTGACGGAGCACGTCGCGATAAAGACGGCGACTATTGGATTACAGGTCGTGTAGATGACGTGATTAATGTATCAGGTCACCGTATGGGTACGGCTGAGGTTGAAAGTGCGCTTGTGCTTCATCGTGCTGTTGCGGAGGCGGCTGTTATTGGTTATCCGCATGACATTAAAGGCCAAGGAATCTATGCCTTTGTTACCTTGATGGACGGTGTTGAGCCAACAGATGCATTGCGTAAAGAACTGGTTATGCATGTGCGTAAAGAGATCGGTCCGATTGCTTCACCTGACGTTGTTCAGTGGGCTCCAGGCTTACCTAAAACGCGCTCAGGTAAAATTATGCGTCGGGTTTTACGTAAAATTTCTGAAAACTTGATTGATGAACTAGGCGATACTTCAACACTGGCAGACCCATCTGTGGTTGATGAGTTAATTGCTAATCGTCCTAATAAGTAATAACTAGAAGTAATTAAAGAGCAAGGCTAGCCATTCATCCCCATTTTAAAAAATTGGGGTTTTCTTGCTGGTTTATTATAAAAGAGCCCGCTTAATGCGGGCTTTTTTATGCGGTGAAGCAAAGAACTAATCCGTCAGCCAAATTAGTTCTTTAGGCTGTTTTTAGTTTTTAGCCGGTAATGATGGAAAGTCTAAACCAGCCATCTTTTGCATAATACGAATAACCTGGCAGCTATAACCGAATTCATTGTCATACCAAAGGTAAAGTACGCATGAGTCGCCAGTAGCAATGGTTGCTCTTGAGTCAATAGTGCAGGCTTTACGTGCGCCTACTAAATCAGTAGACACAATTTCCGTTGATGTGGTGAAATCAATTTGCTCGCGCATCGATGAATGCAAAGCAGTTTCGCGTAAGAAGCTGTTTAAAGCGCGTTTGTCCGTTTCTTTCTTAAGGCTAAGGTTCAATATAGCCATTGAAACATTCGGTGTTGGAACACGAATGGCGTTACCGGTTAGCTTGCCTTCAAGCTCAGGTAGTGCTTTCGATACGGCTTTCGCCGCGCCAGTTTCTGTAATCACCATATTAAGTGCAGCAGCACGGCCTCGCCGCTCGCCTTTATGGTAGTTGTCTATGAGGTTCTGATCGTTTGTATATGAGTGAACTGTTTCAACGTGACCTTTAATAATGCCAAATTCATCGTTAACCGCTTTAAGCGTTGGAGTGATGGCATTAGTTGTACAGCTGGCGGCTGAAATAATTTTGTCTTCAGGCTTGATGTCGTCTGTATTCACACCAAAGACGATATTTTTAACATCTTTACCGGGTGCTGTTAGTAGTGCTTTTGTTGCGCCGTTTGCTAAGAAATGCTCACTGAGCTGAGCTTCGTCACGGCGTATGCCAGTGTTATCTACAATCAACGCATTTTCGATGCCGTACTGCGTGTAATCAATTTCTTTTGGATGACTGGCGTAAATAACTTGAATGAGATTGCCGTTGGCCATAATGGTGTTGTTTTCTTCGTCAACTTTAATTGTGCCTTTGAATGAGCCGTGAACAGAATCACGACGAAGCAAGCTGGCGCGTTTTTGTAAGTCATTATCGCCACCTTTGCGCACAACAATGGCGCGCAAACGCATTTTGTTACCAGAGCCAGTGCGTTCAATTAGCAGGCGAGCCAATAAGCGACCGATTCGGCCAAAGCCATAAAGAACAATGTCCTTTGGCGCGGCATTAGATTGCTCTTGAACTTGGCGAATGCCTTCGCCTAATTTCTTAGCAAGAAAATCCTCTATAGCAAGGTTACTCGTATCATGGTTAAACTGCGTTACGAGAATGCCAAGATCAATACGAACAGGCCCTAGCTTCATCGCTTGTAGAGCGGTTAATACTTTAAAGCTATCGTGAATGGACAGTTCTACTTTTTCAAATTGACGAACATAGCGATGTAACTTCAATAAGGTAACAGGAGATGCATTAATGAGCGTTCTGCCGTAAATTTTAAGGACAACACCATTGGCGCGGTACATTTTGCCAATGATGGGAATCATTGACTCTGCAATTTCTTGACGAGTTTCCCATTCGGCGAGGTATTGGTCGTGTTTTTCTGCGCTCATACTTAAAGACACCTTAATTGTTTATTGTGTTGAATAAGTTAATTATAACAAAACCTGTAAAATTGTGCGCCGCAACCTAGTGGCGCAATAGCGTTTTTTCAAAGAAAATTAGTAACTACGTTGAATAGAGAACAGGGCTAACTGTTCCATAGCGTCTTTGTATTTGCTATTTGGAATGTTGCCGAGTGCATCAATAGCTTTTTTTGCTTGCTGTTCGGCAAAATTAGCTGTGTAGTCTAATGATCCAGTTGATTTTATAATGGCAAGAACCTCTAAGTAAGCGTCACGGTCACCATCTTTAATGGTTTGTTTTATGAAATTAGCATGTTCTTGCGTACCATTAATCATGGCGTGAATAAGAGGCAGGCTAGGCTTACCTTCGGCGAGGTCATCGCCGAGATTTTTCCCAAGCTCTTCTACATTAGCAGTGTAATCAAGCATGTCATCCATAATTTGAAATGCATTACCTAAATGTAAGCCGTAAGTCGCTAGAGCTTTTTCAATATTCTCATCTGTTTTTACGAGTACAGCTCCAAGTTGGGTGGCGGCTTCAAAAAGCTTAGCTGTTTTTCTGTGAATGACCTCAAGGTATTGTGCTTCGCTGGTGTCTGGGTTGTTGATGTTAAGTAATTGTAAAACCTCACCTTCCGCAATAGCGTTCGTGGTGTGTGACAAAATATCCATAACACGCATATTATTAACGGCCACCATCATTTCGAAAGAACGTGAATACAAGAAGTCGCCCACTAAAACGCTGGCAGCATTGCCCCAAATGGCGTTGGCTGTTTCATCACCACGACGCATATCTGACTCATCAACAACATCGTCGTGTAGTAAGGTTGCGGTATGAATAAATTCGATAACAGCGGCCAGTGTCGTGTGCTGCTTGCCTTCGTAGCCTAAAGCACAAGCAGATAGGGCTACCAGCATAGGTCTTAAACGTTTGCCGCCACTATTAACGATATGGAAGCCAATTTGATTAATAAGTACGACGTCGGAATTTAATTCGCGCAGAATCTCCTGATCGATTTGCTTCATAGCAGGCGCCATGAGGTGTTGAATTGCTTCGAAATCTAATTTGTTAAGACTTGTTTGGGCAGGGGTGCTACTCATGTGATGAATAATCTCAGGTGGTCTGAATCAAAGGACGTATAACAACAAGAGACCTCAACATAACGTCTCAATTTTATCGTTAAACATGTGTTTTTGTTTTATGTTCTATATTTTCTGCATAAATACGTGGTTATGTCATTAATTCAAGCTGGTTTTGATCGTTTCTTGGATTTTCTATATAGCGATTCGTATATCGCCGAAAAATACGGCCACAAACCCCTAAAATTCTTACTGCCTCATCTTGGCGTTAACCGTTTACTATTATACCCTTTATATGCTTATTCGAATCTCATCTGTTTTAATTTCTCGTGAAAATTTGTCCGGTTCAGTATTCAGCGCCCCAATAGAGATAGAATAAATCCGGACAGGCCACGTGTTAATTAATAGGATAGATAATTTACTCCTAACATTACGCTATCTTTTCCTCAATACAATCCATTAACAAGGCGCTGATATTTAAATCGTAAAGCTGATCTAACTCTTGTACACACGTTGGGCTGGTGACGTTGATTTCTGTTATGTAATCGCCAATAACATCAAGACCTACGAACAACAGCCCCTTCTCAATGAGTTTGAAGCCAATCTGTTCACATAGCCAATAATCTCTTTGTGTTAACTCGCGCCCCTCTCCCGTACCACCTGCCGCTAAATTGCCACGCGTTTCCCCTTCCGCCGGAATGCGCGCCAACCCATAAGGAACTGGCTTTCCATTAATAATAAGAATACGTTTATCGCCCTCTTTAATTTCTGGCAAAAAACGCTGAACCATCGTGAGTTTTTTGCCGTGATCGGTCATCGTTTCCAACACCACGCCTAAATTATAGTCTTGTTTTTTTAAACGAAAAATTGAAGCACCGCCCATACCATCCAGTGGTTTAATAATCACATCTTCGTGTTCTGTTAAGAAATCTCTAATACGCTGGATTTGTGATGTCACCAAGGTCGGCGGGCAGCATTGTGGAAACCAAGCAGTAAAGAGCTTTTCATTCGCATCGCGCAGTGATTGCGGCTTATTTACAACCAATACACCGTCTGCTTCCGCCTGCTCCAGAACATAGGTCGTGTAAATATAATCCATATCAAAGGGTGGATCAACACGCATTAAAATCGCGTCTATTTCAGTCAACGACTGGTCGATTGGCTCGCCCAAGTCGAACCAACTGCTTTCGTCACGCTGCACACGTAACGGCCGACAGACCGCCTTGGCTGTGCCATTGAGCAAATATAAATCTTGTTGTTCCATATAGAACAACTCCCAGCCACGGCTTTGTACCTCTAACAACATGGCAAAGGTGCTGTCTTTTTTGATATTGATCGATCCGATGGGATCCATTACAACGCCTAAGCGCATAGTTGCTCCAAGGTTGATGGTTAATGGTTTTTATTATATATCAGACGGGGTTTAGGCGTTTCTCCCTGAGGGCGGGGTTATGTTTTTATTCATTACCAGCAACAAAGTAAAGGATGAATCCTCACCTATGGATTAAAGCACGGTGTGAGGATAAATTTAAAGGTCTGCGTGTAAATTCAAAACTGTGGGTGCGAATTCATTCGTCCGCCGTGCCAAAATAGCTATCCCAAGCAGGAGCATGGCCGTAAACAAAACCAATGTCATTCTCGGCAGAAAAACATAAAACTTTACCCCATATCTCCCCAAAGCACCTGCATAGCAGCAGTAGACGCAATAGCGGCTGTTTCATTACGCACAACCCGCGGTCCAAAACCTAATGCAGAACAGCCGATGCCTTCGGCATCAATAACTTCCTGCTGCGAAAACCCACCTTCAGGGCCAATAAGTACGGCTACTCTTCCTGTTGGTCTAGCGTATCCCTTTAAAGTTTCGGTTTTCCCAGGTTCAAATATGATTCGGCTCGAGGGTAAATCACTGGCTAACCAATCAGAAAAATCGAGGGTTACATTGAGAACGGGCGGAACATTCCGCCCACATTGTTCGCACGCTCTATAAATAATACTTTGCCAATGGCTATGCCGTTGCAAACGTCGCTCTTCGGTCAGTTTAACCACGCAATGCTGAGTGATAACAGGGGTAATAACAGCTACGCCAAGTTCTGTGGTTTTTTGAATTGCTACGTCCATGCGCTCGCCGCGTGACACGCTTAAACCTAACTCTATCGCTAACGACGATTCTGTGTTGATATCTCGCCATTTTGCTATCTTTAAAATGACTGTTTTGCGGTTAACTTCCTCTATTGTCGCCGAAAACTCGCCTCCTTTGCCATTAAAAACGGTTAAAACAAACCCTGTCTTTAAGCGCAAAACACTGCGTAAGTAATGTGCCGCCTCGTTTTCTAGTGCTATGCAGGTGTTTTCAAGCAGTTCTTGCTCAACAAATAGACGAGAAATACGCATTTTTAGCCATTTAAGCTATCTGGTAAAGTAATAGTATCGATGGGGTTTTCGTTTTTAGGCGACATTTGTAGATGAAAACCTTGCTTTTGCAAATTCTCTATAACAATAAAAACATCTTCACGTATTAAAGGTCTGCTGGCTGACAACTCTAAATCAAACACATGCTCTGGCACAGGAAAGTGCGCCATGACTTCCTCTGGCACATCGGAAAAATTATCTTGTTCTTTGACATACAAATACAGTCCGTCTCGCTTGCTTGTTTTATAGATAGCGCAGGCTACTTTTTCTCTCTCACTCATGCGTTTTCAATGCCCAAATTACGGCAAATGGCTAAACTGGCTTCTGCTTGATTCATGCTATAAAAATGAAGCCCAGGGCAGCCATAGTCCAATAACGATTGGCTTAATTCGCTCACCACATCGGTGCCAAATGCCTTTATTGATTCTTTGTCGTCAGCAAAGCCTTCTAAACGTTTTGCTATCCAACGGGGGATTTCTGCACCACACATTTCGGAGAATTTTGCTAACTGATAATAGTTGGTTATTGGCATAATTCCTGGCACAATCGGCACATTTAGACCCGTTTTATCGCAATCTTCTACAAATCGAATATAGGCTTCAAAGTTAAAAAAGTATTGTGTAATGGCGCTGTTAGCACCTGCTTCTACTTTTTGTTTAAAGTTAGCTAAATCGGTTTGCGCGTTTTTTGCCTGTGGGTGAATTTCTGGGTACGCCGCCACCTCTATATGAAAGTGATCGCCCGTTTCTTCTCGAATAAAGCCTACGAGTTCATTCGCATAACGAAACTCGCCAGCATCTAAGGTGCCGGATGGGATATCGCCACGTAAAGCAACAATGCGGCTTATCCCCTCCTGCTGATAGTTCGCTAAAATCTCACGAATATTTCCTTTGGTTGAGCCAACGCATGACAAATGAGGCGCCGCCGAAAACCCTTGTTTTTTTAAATCTAAAACCGTATTAATTGTCCCCTTCTGGGTGCTACCACCAGCACCAAAAGTCACGGAGAAATACGTTGGGGAAACCCTCCCCAGCGTTTGACTGACCTTTAGTAGTTTTTCTCGACCCTCTTCCGTTTTAGGCGGAAAAAACTCAAAACTTATCGGCTGATGTGATTCTAATGCCATATTTTAATAACGGTAATGATCTGGTTTATAAGGGCCATTGACAGGCACATTAATATAATCTGCTTGTTCTTTTGATAGCTCAGTTAAGTTTGCACCAATTTTCTCTAAATGCAAACGCGCCACTTTTTCGTCCAATATTTTTGGTAATACATACACTTCATTCTTATACGCATCGCCATTGGTAAAGAACTCCATTTGCGCCATCACTTGGTTGGTGAACGAAGCTGACATCACAAAACTTGGATGACCTGTGGCACAACCTAAATTCACTAAACGACCTTTGGCTAATAGTATAATACGCTTACCATCAGGGAATATAACGTGATCCACTTGCGGCTTAATTTCTTCCCACTCATATTGTTCAAGCGATGCAATATCAATTTCTGAATCGAAATGTCCGATGTTACATACGATGGACTCGTTTTTCATCGCCACCATATGGTCGTGGTTAATAACACCTAAGTTGCCGGTTGTTGTTACGAAAATATCACCTTGGTTTGCCACATCATCCATACGAACAACGCGGTAACCTTCCATTGCGGCTTGTAGCGCACAAATAGGGTCAACTTCGGTCACCCATACAGTTGCGCCCATGCCTTTAAACGCTTGCGCACAACCTTTGCCCACATCGCCATAACCAATAACCACAGCAATTTTGCCTGCAATCATCACGTCTGTTGCACGTTTAATACCGTCTAATAAAGACTCACGACAACCGTATAAGTTATCAAATTTACTTTTTGTCACTGAATCATTTACGTTCATCGCTGGGAACAATAATTCACCGGCTTCTTGCATTTGATATAAACGATGCACACCTGTTGTTGTTTCTTCTGTTACACCTTTTACACTAGTTGCCATATCTCGCCATCTTGTTGGTGCAATAGGTAAGTTGCGACGTAGCACTTCAAGAATCGCCACCCACTCTTCGTTGTCTCCTTCTTTTGCATCGGGCACAGCGCCTTCTTTTTCAAACTCAGCACCTTTGTGAAGCAATAACGTTGCATCGCCACCATCATCCAAAATCATATTAGCTTGCTGCCCGGCTGGCCATGTCATCATTTTTTCAGTACACCACCAGTATTCTTCAATGGTTTCGCCTTTCCATGCAAATACAGGCACACTTAAGTCAGCAATCGCAGCCGCAGCGTGATCTTGTGTTGAATAAATATTGCAAGAACACCAGCGAACTTGTGCACCCAAAGCAATCAATGTTTTAATCAGCACCGCTGTTTGAATCGTCATGTGTAAACTACCTGCAACACGCGCACCTTTTAATGGTTTGCTTTCGCCAAACTCTTCGCACAATGCCATAAGGCCTGGCATTTCGTTTTCAGCAATTGCTATTTCTTTATGTCCCCATTGCGCTAATGAAATATCAGCAACTTTATAATCTGTAAAACTCATGTTTTATGCTCCTGAAATTTAAAGGCCAGCCGCGTCTCGTAACACGTCTGCTTTGTTTGTTCTTTCCCATGTAAAATCTGGCAGTTCACGACCAAAATGTCCGTAAGCGGCTGTTTGTTTATAGATGGGGCGTAATAAATCTAGTTCTGCAATTAACGCTTTAGGGCGCAAATCAAAATGTTCACGAACTAAAGCCTCAATCTTGTCATTCTCTATAGCCGCTGTACCAAACGTTTCAACTGAAATAGAGGTCGGCTCTGCCACACCAATTGCATAAGAAAGTTGAATTTCACAACGCGTTGCCAAACCAGCAGCAACGATGTTTTTAGCAACATATCGACCCATATACGCAGCAGATCTATCCACCTTGCTGGGGTCTTTGCCTGAGAATGCACCACCGCCATGCCGCGCCATGCCGCCATACGTATCGACAATAATCTTGCGGCCTGTTAAACCGCAATCACCCACTGGACCACCAATAATAAACTGGCCTGTTGGGTTAATATGAATATTTTCTGCCTTACAGCCCTCAAACCACTCTTGCAGTAAAACAGGCTTGATAATTTCTTCAATCACCGCTTCACGCAAGTCTTTAGCACTAATATCTGGCGCGTGTTGTGTCGATAACACTACCGCTTCAACGCCCACAGGCTTATTGTTTTCATAGCGGAATGTTAACTGGCTTTTTGCATCGGGGCGCAGCCAATCAAGCTGCCCAGATTTACGCACTTGTGCCTGTTTTTCAACCAATAAATGCGAATAGGTAATCGGCGCTGGCATCAGCACGTTTGTTTCATTACAGGCATAGCCAAACATTAGGCCTTGATCGCCCGCACCTTGCTCATGCTCATCACTGTCATCAACACCAACGGCTATATCGTGCGACTGTTTGCCAATAGCGTTCAATACAGCGCAGCTTTGCCAGTCGAAACCAATCTCGGGCTTATCGTAGCCAATATCTCTTACAACATTACGAACCAGTTCTTCCGTATCAACCCACGCATCAGTGGTCACTTCACCTGCCAAAATAACCATGCCGGTTTTAACCATTGTTTCAACAGCCACGCGAGATGCGGGGTCTTGTTCCAACAAAGCATCCAGCATCGCGTCAGAAATTTGATCGGCGACTTTATCTGGGTGTCCTTCAGACACCGACTCAGATGTAAAAATAAAATTATTGCTCATAGTACATTTGCTCCATTTGTATAAATAGAAACAAAATAGGGCTGATGTGCTTACCTAGAAAAGGAATAAGGCGCCGAATGCCGCCTGTACACAACGTCCATTATTTCAGTTTCCTTAATAATGAACGCCGTTGATTATAATAAAATGATCATTCTTGAATAAGCCTAACAGGGGTAACCCGGCGCAGCGTTCCTTATTCAAGTGGTTGTATTTTAGACCATGTATTTAAAAAATCAACAAACAAGCACTTTACTTCAATATTTCCAGTTAAACAGCATGGTTATAATGCAAACTATGACCAGCCCCCAACGCAAAATAATTCACATTGATATGGATGCTTTTTTTGCCTCTGTAGAACAGCGTGACAACCCTGAGCTACAAGGCATGCCGGTTATTGTTGGTGGGCAACCAAACAGCCGTGGCGTGGTGGCAGCTTGCAGCTATGAAGCGCGACAATTTG
Source organism: Cycloclasticus sp. symbiont of Poecilosclerida sp. N (assembly GCA_002101205.1). Taxonomy (GTDB): domain Bacteria; phylum Pseudomonadota; class Gammaproteobacteria; order Methylococcales; family Cycloclasticaceae; genus Cycloclasticus. Next base: position 126,391 of record LWTM01000077.1, read on the forward strand.
GCATTCACTCAGCCATGCCTTGCTCGCGCGCCCACAGGCTTTGCCCACAAGCCATTTTTATAAAGCCACGCTTTGAAGCCTACAAAGAAGTATCTAAAAAAAATCGCGAGATTTTTTGGCGCTACGCATCGGACGTAGAACCTTTATCGCTGGATGAGGCTTACTTAGATGTGAGCCAAAACAAGCAGTTTGAAGGCTCTGCAACACGTATTGCCCAAGCCATTAAACGTGACATCCAAGCCGAAACGAAGCTCATTGCATCGGCAGGCGTTTCATACAATAAGTTTCTAGCCAAGGTTGCTTCTGATATAGATAAACCCGATGGTCTTTATGTGATTACGCCTGCACAAGGCGCTGCTTTTGTTGCCACACTACCCATTGGTAAGTTCTATGGCGTAGGCCCTGTTACCGAAAAGAAAATGCAGCAATTAGGCATTAAAGTAGGCTCTGATCTACGGCAAAAAAGCCTGCTTGACTTGACAGCACATTTTGGCAAATCTGGCGATTACTACTATCACATTGCTCGTGGCGTAGACCACCGGCCTGTTAATAGCACCCGTGTCCGTAAATCGCTAGGAAAAGAAACAACGTTTAAGCAGGATATTGCCAACACCGACGAGCTTATTGCCCGCCTTAATGTGCTGGCAGAGACTGTTTTCATCAACTTACAGACGAATGACCTTATCCCCAAAACTATTACATTAAAGATAAAATATGCTGATTTTCAAACCGCCACACGCGCACATAGTAGTCAAAGCAATATAACCAAACTATCACAAATAAGAGCTCTTATCCCTGAGCTTTTATTACGCACGAATGCAGGTAAACAAGGTGTTCGCCTTATTGGTATAACCGCCAGTAATTTTGCACAAAAAAAAGCCCTTAAAAAAGAGCTTCAGTTTGATTTACCGTTAGGTTCTTAACTTAATAAGCCCTTGAAATAATCTTTGCCGTGCGACCTTGATAATACTAAATGCCCAACCGTCATTGTTGGAAGCGCCCAAAAGGCAATCATAGTACCTAGCATCATTGGATGACGTATCCAACGATAAATTAGGTTTTCAGCGAATGATACATACATGTACGTTTTCTTAACGAAATACAACCATATTTGACGTAAACCAAATAAATCAAAATGATCTGTTAAGAGTTTTTGCAAAAATGAGTATCCAGCCAAATGCAAATAAGCCCCAAAGCACATTAACAGCCATTGCGTTTTCTACTTGCCAGATGATACCTTCCATCGACCGCCAGTAATACATGAAAATAGCCAATGTGATGGCACCAACCAATGCATGCGTACTGCGCTCTACGTGATGAGATACAATAAGACGCTATCATGTCCTTAAACTGGCCTCGAGCCATAACACTGTGCTGAACGCCCCACATTAGAATTAAACCAATGTTTATCATTAACTCATTATCTGAATACACTTCCATTTGTGTTGAAACGGTTATGGGTAAAAAGATATCGCCCACAAAACCCATAAAATAAACAAATAACCCATGAACTCAACATTAGATAAAGCCATACAGCTAATAAACCATGCCAATGCAAACGACCCTAATAACGGAGTTGAAAAGTTGTATTCAAAACACATGCTTGAAACTTTGCGCGCTTTTGATAACTCCGCTTCCGAACCACTAACCTTAGCCTGTTACGCACAACACGTGTGCCGCTGGAAGCTGGTGCGTGAAGATTACCCAGAAGGTTTAGATGGCTACCTACGCTGGCGAACCGAGCTCGCTAAATTGCACGCAAAAATTCTGGGGGAAGCCATGCAGGAAGTAGGCTATGACGCTGATGCTGTTAAACGCGCCCAACACATTATTCAAAAAAGAAAACTGAAAACGGACCCTGATTCGCAGACCTTAGAAGACGTATCTTGCTTGGTTTTTTTGCAACATTACTTGGGCCCTTTTGTGAAAAAACATTCTGAGGACAAGGTCGTCGATATTATTAAAAAAACATGGGTGAAAATGTCCGATAAGGGACAGCAGGTTGCGCTACAAGCCGAGCTACCTGAACACTTATCTGTCTTGGTCAAAAAAGCACTAGCCTAAAAAGCTTTCAAGAACGGCTTGCACAATTAGATGTTTTTTCTAAGAAATATTTCGGCTCCCTTCCCTTTTTCTACGCTTACGATAATGCGCGACTAATTCAACGTGAACTACCCCTAAGCATAGAGTAACCAGCGTCTTGAACCATGCGACCGTTATATCTTGCCATTAGGGCAATGTACCCCAGTGTTTGCTGAAGTGATGTTGACGGCATGCCTTCAACCAATCAAACTTTTTCTTTAATGCCGGTAGCGAAGCACTGTTTTTATGGCAAGCGTAGCGGGTGCTGGCAGTAGCAAACCTAAACGTCTTGTCTTTTTTATGTTGCTTCGTTTCCAAATTCAGAAAATGATTCCAGACGAAACGCTGTGAACCGCAAAATTGTTTTAGTAGTTGTACCGCCGGCACCCCGTACCTGCGCCTTATTCGGGTTTAATCTGAACGTGTATTTTAGGTTTTGCATTAAAGTAGCTATATATTAAATTATTCAGTTTGTAAGGTATCATGTACACCATAGATATGCGGTTTTGCAAAACTATAGTGGGCAATTCATTCCCATTCTAAAGAACTGGGGTTTTCTTGCTGGTTTTAATACAAAAAGGTTTGCTTTAACCGCCTATTACCGATAAATTGGTTTAATTAGTCCTTAAGGAGAATATTATGCGTTCGCACTTAACGTTTTTGTCATTACTATTTACGATGCTTTTTTCAACATATTCTGTGGCCGGATTTTTAGACCAAGATTTTTCTAAAATGACGCTAAAAACCGTTAACGCACGTAATAATATTTATATGCTTGAGGGCGAAGGTGGTTTTGCTGGCGGCAATGTCGGTGTCTCTGCTGGCGAAGATGGCATTCTCATTATTGATAATTTGCTCTCGCCCATGTCTGACAAAATAACCACGTCTGTTTCAAAGCTTAGCGCGGGTAAATTACGCTTTATCCTCAACACCCATTGGCATGGCGACCATACTGGCGGCAACGCCAATCTTTCTGACCATGCAACCATTATCGCGCACACCAACGTTAGAAAACGCTTGATGACGAATCAAGAAAACTCTTTTGGAAAATCTCCTGCTCAACCCAAAAGTGCGTGGCCAATTGTTACCTTCGACAAATCTCTAACCATTCACTTTAATGGCGAAGACATTCGCTTTATGCACTACCCTAACGGACATACTGATGGCGATGGCGTTATCTATTTCAATAGGAGCAATGTCGCCCACCTTGGAGATCATTACTTTGCAGGAACGTTTCCATACGTAGATTTAGCAACCGGTGGTAATGCCTTTGGTCTGACAAAAAACGTAGGTGATGTTATTAAGTCCTTACCCGACGATACGATAATCATACCTGGTCACGGTCCGATTTCTGATATGAAGGGGCTGAAGATCTACCACGAGATGCTCGTTGCAACCACTGCTTTCGTCAAAAACCAAGCTGCTCAAGGCGAAACCCTTGAAGAGATTCAACTTGATGGCTTACCCAAAAAGTGGATTAAATGGGGCGGCGGCTTTGTAAACGAGCAAGCATGGATTGCGCTTATATTTTATAGTCTTTAAAACCTATTCTTAGGGCGCTTAGTTTTTCATTCACACACTATTTTCACTCTAATATGGTCAGCAAAACAGATCAAGAATGGCAACAGCAATTGACACCAGACGAATACAGAATATGTCGGCAGAAGGATACCGAGCCTGCCTTTTCTGGTCTGTACGCCGACAGTAAAATTGCCGGTATTTTTCGCTGCAAGTGTTGCGATACACCTCTTTTTGAATCGGATACTAAGTACGATTCTGGCAGTGGCTGGCCCAGTTTTTGGAAACCCATTAACGCCGATAACATTGTAGAAAACCGGGACACTAGCCTTGGCATGACACGAGTCGAGGTCGTTTGCGCAAATTGCGATTGCCATTTAGGTCACGTGTTTAAAGATGGCCCTCAGCCGACAGGGCTTCGTTATTGTATTAACTCCGCATCACTTAATTTAGAGTCGAAAAAATAATACGTCATCAGCACAACAACATAATCAAGCCTTGCTCGACTATATTAATGCAAGCCTAGCCCTTGGCACGCCGCGCATACTACTGCGAAAATATTAAACAACTAAGAGGGGCTAAAATTCATCATTACGAGCATTAGGTCTGGTTTGTGTTATACAGTCTCAGCACGCTTAATATCAAGATGTTTTCTGCACTTGTCTTTGTACACTTCATAAAAAAGCCCTGTAACTTCAAACTCTGTGTTCAATTTCATTCTTTGATTGCCGTTAAGTCTGCGTAGCGGAGCGAGCGGCGCAGACCTAACAGTTGTTTAAACTAACTCAATAGCGTGAGTTTAACGAAGGGAATCGTAAGTTTGCGCTGGGCGGCAAGGCTGGCGCTATCGAGTTGGTTAATCAAGCCCCAAAGGGTATTCAAATCCCTTGGAAAACGGGTGAGTATGAACCGAGCAACATCTTGATTGAGCTCTAAGCCCAGTTTTTTTGCGCGAATCTGCAGAGCTTTAATGGTGTTTTCATCGTTTAGCGCGTGTAGGTTTAGCGGCAACCCGCTGTTTAAACGGCTTCTCAGGTCTTTTAATTTAACACTGGAATGTTTGGGTGATGTGTTTGAACTTATCACTAAGTGTCCGCCGAGTGGTTTTATTTGGTTGAACAAATTAAACAGGGCTTCTTCCCAATCGACTTGTTCGCTAACAGCGTCAATGTCGTCAATACAAACAAAATCGATGTGCTCCATACCTGCAAGTAATTGCGTCGAGGTGTTGGATAGTTCTTTCAGTGCTAAGTAAGCCGCTGTTTTACCTTGTTGGGTTTGATGCTGGCAAGCAGCTTGTAAAAGGTGGGTTTTTCCTGTTCCTTTGTCGCCCCAAAGAAACACAAAAGGTTCGCTGGGTTTTTCTAAAGAATCGAGGATTAATTGATTGTCGCCCGCTATGAAATTGCCAAAATTAAAGTCTTCGCGCAGCTTCAACAGCAGTGGCATTTGCGGATGCATTATTGCTTGATGACGTGACGAATATATAAAGAAGCACTAAAAAAAACAGTCAGACTTATGATGATTTCAATAATGCCTAACAGACGTGTTGCTGGACTAGCAAAGGCTTCTACTGCGCCATGTATAAAGTACAGTAGGCTTAAATATGCTGCCCAATTCACTGGTTTGTCTCTACCCTGCAATACGCCCATCAACGGCAGAAGCAAGGGTACAACGCAGATGATCAGTACGAGTGCAATCGGGAAGGTTTCCGGCGGCGACAAAAGGGTTATCCATGCAGTTATAAATGCGATTAAAGTGAGATAACTCAAAAGCTGTAGCCAATAAGCGGCTATTTTCCCGGGCAGTGCCATGTTTTTAAGCGAGCTTTTGAGCAAGACCCGCTACACGCTTTCCTAGTGCTAAGCATAATGCAGATTCGTGTTTGTCTAGTTTGCGTGCATTATCAACACCAGCTAAATGGCTAGCACCATAAGGCGTGCCGCCGGACTGGGTTGCTAATAAAGCGGCTTCTGAATAAGGCAAACCGGTTAGTAACATGCCGTGGTGTAACAACGGTAACATCATGGACGTTAAGGTGGTTTCTTGTCCACCGTGAAGACTACTGGTTGATGTAAAGACTGCGGCAGGCTTGCCAATCAGAGCGCCAGATAGCCAAAGGTTACTGGTGCCATCAAGAAAATATTTTAAAGGCGCAGCCATATTTCCAAAACGAGTAGGGCTCCCCATTACAAGACCATCGCAATTTTCCAGATCCTCTGTGCTGGCAAACAAGGCACCACTTTCGGGAATGTCGTCTTCTATTGCTTCGCAAACAGTCGAAATAGTAGGCACGGTGCGTATTTTGGCTTGTGTACCGTCAACTTCTTCAACGCCGCGCGCTATTAAATTAGCCATGTGTTCGGTAGCGCCATGGCAACTATAGAACAAAACAAGAACCTCGGTCGTCATTTATAGGATGTCCAGTACACTTTCAGGCGGGCGACCAATAGCGGCTTTGCCGTTAGCTAATACGATGGGCCGCTCGATGAGGATAGGGTTTTCAAGCATGGCCTTTATTAGTGCCTCATTGCTTAAATTCTCGTCGGATAAGCCAAGTTCGTTATAAACGGCTTCTCCTTTACGCATTAAGTCACGAGGGCTAAGGCCTAAAAGGCTTAACACGGAACTCAGCTCGGTTTTGCTGGGTACTTGCTTGAGATACTCAACAACCTCAAGCTGGGCGTTTTTTTCTTCAAGTAATTGGAGGGTTTGGCGTGATTTGCTGCAACGAGGGTTGTGGTAGATTTTAATACGCAATGGTTTTCCTTAAAGTGCTTTTCGAATATTATAAATTATTTACTAATTTGCAGCAGATTTTTATGCTTAGCACGCTGCATGATATGATGACAAGCACAGCCTATGGATAAAAATTTGAAGATGAAACTACCTGATTTTAGCCAAGCATCAGTATTGGTTGTTGGTGATTTGATGCTGGATAGAAACTGGCAAGGAGACACATCGCGTATCTCACCAGAAGCGCCTGTACCCGTAGTGCACGTTAAGGATGTTGAAGACCGTCCTGGCGGTGCGGGGAATGTTGCTTTAAATATCGCGGCACTAGATTCATCCGTCACAGTGCTGGGTTATACTGGCAGTGATGACGCGGCGCAGGAGCTAAAAAGTCAGTTAGAACAGGCCAACGTTAGCTGCCAGTTTGAGCAATTAAAAGATCAGCCGACGATTACTAAGTTGCGTGTTTTGAGCCGTCATCAACAACTGATTCGTTTGGATTTTGAAGACAGTTTTCATGACCTGCCAGTAAAAAAATTACTTGCGCGTTTTACTAAAGCTTTGCACGAACATGATGTCGTTATTTTGTCAGACTACGGCAAAGGGACGTTAGCACCTGTTCAGCAGTTGATTGAAGAATCGAAAGCGGCGGGCAAAAAAGTGCTTATAGACCCGAAGGGTAGTAACTTTTCAAAATATCGAGGTGCGACATTAATCACGCCAAATTGGAGCGAATTCCAAGCGGTTGTCGGTGAGTGCGATTCAGAAGAAGAGTTTGTTTCGCGAGGCTTGGCACTAGTAGAAGAATTACAGCTTGAAGCATTACTCGTCACACGAGGCGAAAAAGGCATGACCTTGTTGCAACCAAATCAAGACACCATTAATTTACCAACACAAGCGCAAGAGGTGTTTGATGTTACAGGTGCGGGTGATACGGTTATTTCAACTTTAGCGGCGTGTTTGGCGGCGGGCTCAAGCTTTTCAGAAGCAACCGTGTTGGCTAATCAGGCCGCAGGTTTAGTGGTGGCGAAACTAGGCACGGCAACGATCAACCAGCAGGAATTAAAAGCAACATTGCATATATTGGATGATATGCCACGAGGTTTTTTGAGCGCCGATGATTTGGAAGTTGCTATCACTACTGCGCGAGTTAATGGTGAGAAAATTGTTTTAACCAATGGTTGCTTTGATATTTTACACCTAGGTCATGTTCGCTATTTAGAACAAGCAAAAAACTTGGGTGACAGGCTTATTATTTTGGTGAACGATGATGCGTCTGTTCGCAGGCTTAAAGGCCCAGAGCGTCCGATTAACGCACTAGAAACGCGGGCGAAAATGCTATCAGCTTTAGCCTGTGTAGACTGGGTTTGCGCATTTTCGGAAGACTCCCCACGTGAACACATTTGCCGAATTTTACCGGATGTACTAGTTAAAGGTGGCGATTACAAAGACATTAAAGACATTAAAGGCCACGACTGTGTTGCGCAGGCGGGTGGGGCAACGTACGTGCTAGATTACGTCGATGGTTGCTCGACAACTGACTTAATTAAAAACATACGTGGCACAAACACTAAAAGGTAAACGAAGATGATAATTGTAACGGGCGGCGCAGGTTTTATTGGCAGTAATATTGTGCAAGGTTTAAATGCGAAAGGCATTGAAGATATCTTAGTGGTCGATGATTTATGTGACGGCACAAAGTTTAAAAACATTGTTGATGGGCGTATTGCCGATTATATGGATAAAGACGATTTCTTAGACAGTGTGTCAGTCGATGATTTCGATGACGTGAATGTAGAAGCCATTTTTCATGAAGGTGCTTGTTCATCCACGACCGAGTGGGATGGTCAGTTGATGATGGAGAACAACTACGAGTACTCCAAGACGCTTTTCCATTTTTGTCAAACCAATAAGGTTCCTTTTATTTACGCATCAAGCGCTTCTGTGTATGGCGGCGGCGGTGTTTTTAAAGAAGACCTTGCCAACGAAGCGCCCCTAAATGTGTATGGCTATTCTAAGTTTTTGTTTGACCAATACGTACGCAAGCAAACATTAACTAGTCAAGTGGTTGGTTTGCGCTATTTCAATGTTTATGGGCCGCGCGAACAACATAAAGGCAGTATGGCGAGTGTAGCTTTTCACTTGAATAACCAGCTACTGGAGGATGGCGAAGTGAAGCTTTTTGCTGGCTGTGATGGGTATGGCGATGGCGAGCAAGTACGCGACTTCGTTTACGTTGGCGATGTGGTAGATATTAACCTTTGGTTTTTAGATAACCCCAGAGTTTCGGGCATATTCAACTGTGGAACAGGCAAAAGCCAACCGTTTAATGATGTGGCAAAAGCTGTTCTTGACTACCACCAAAAAGGCTCTCTGAGTTACATTCCCTTTCCTGATCATTTGACAGGCCATTACCAAAGTTTTACCGAGGCAGACTTAACCGCTTTACGTGCAGCAGGTTGCGATCATGTCTTTAAAACGGTAGACGAGGGTGTGAAATGTTACATGGAATGGCTAAACAAACCATAGCTAAGCAAAAGAGCCGTTAAATTCCTATGCGTTTGGCATATTCCGTACTGCTTTACTTGTGTTCACCGATCGTTGTGTTGCGGTTGTTATTGCATGGGCGCAAATCACCGGCTTACCTTAGTCGTTGGGGAGAGAGGTTTGGTTGGTACAAAAAAACGCAGCCAAGCGGTGTGATTTGGTTTCATACGGTATCAGTGGGTGAGGCTGAAGCTGCGTTCCCCCTTATTAATATCGTCGCTGAGCAACAACCGAATACGCCGATTTTAGTTACCACCATCACACCGACAGGTTCAGCACGTGTAAAAGCCTTTTTAGGTCACCGTGTACATCATGTGTATTTGCCATACGACACTCCAGGAGCGATGCGGCGCTTTTATCGAAAGTTTAAACCACACGTTGCGGTTATTTTAGAGACAGAAATATGGCCGAATATGTTCTACCAAGCTAAAAAGCTAGGTATTCCATCTTTGATTGTTAATGCGCGAATGTCTGAAAAATCAGCAAAAGGCTATGCGCGATTAGGCTCATTAATGAAGCAAACGCTGGCCGACATTACGCATATATGCGCCCAGAATCAGCGCAGTGCAGATCGATTTATTGGTTTAGGTTTAGATAAAAGCAAAGTAACGGTGCCCGGCAATATTAAATTTGATATGGAATTGCCCGCTCATTTGCTTGAGCACGCCGAAGTAATCCGACGGGACTGGTTCCAACAAAGACCCAGTTGGATGGCGGCGAGTACGCACGAAGGGGAAGAAGACAAAGTGCTAGTAGCATTCGAGCAAATAAAAAAGCAACGAACAGATGCACTATTAGTACTCGTCCCAAGACATCCAGAACGCTTTAATGATGTTGCTAAGTTATGCGAAAAACGCGGCTTTACAGTAACACGGCGAACGGCACAAAAGTCCCAGCGAGTTGATAGTGATGTGTTCTTATTGGATACGCTAGGTGAATTAAAACTGTATTACGCCACCGTTGATGTTGCTTTTATTGGCGGAAGTTTTGTTCCTGTTGGAGGGCATAATATGCTCGAAGCAGCAGCGCTATCGGTACCTGCTTTATTTGGCCCGTTCGTGCATAACTTTGCTGAAATCAGTGAACGCTTACTGGCAATAGACGCGGCTATTCAAGTAACAACTGCTGATGAATTAGCAACGCAAGTGACGTATTTACTGGAACACTCAGAGCAACGTGACCAAATGGGTGTTGCTGGACGCGCGTTCGTTGAGCAAAACCAAGGAGCGGTGAATAAAGTCGCCAGCCATATTGTTAGATTGCTCAATGGGTGCTGATTTAAGTCGACTAAAAGTTCTTGCGTCTGGTGTTTTCTGTTTAATTTTAACGATGGGTATAGCGCGCTTTTCCTATACCCCGATGATGCCGATTATGTTCGATCAAACGGCACTAAGCAAAGTGTTAGCTGGTTGGTTGGCCACCATAAATTACGCAGGATATATGCTAGGTTCATTAACCGCGATGCTCGTCAGCAACTTGATTATTAAAGATAGAATTTATCGTCTTGGTTTAATTCTGGCGATTGTCACGACTTTCATGATGGGCTTGTCTGAAGAGCCATGGGTGTGGGCAGTATCCAGGTTTGTGGCTGGTTTTAGTACAGCGTCGGGTATATTAATTGGTTCTGGCTTGATGTTGAGCTGGCTTATTACGCATAACCACCGAAGTGAGATGGGCATTCATTTTAGTGGTATTGGCTTAGGTATTTCAGGTGCTGCCCTACTGCTTTGGTTTTCAGAATCACTCAGCTGGTCGCAACAATGGCTAGCGATGGGTTTGTTGGGCGTTTTTTTAGCCATACCGGCTTGGCGTTGGTTACCGCCGCCGGATGTGTCAGGCGCGAATACATCGGGAAAGTTGCTTAAAGATAACCCCCCTAGCAAACGTTTTCTAAAATTAATGATCTGGGCATATTTTTGTGCTGGTTTTGGCTTTGTTATTAGCGCTACGTATATCGTAGCCATTGTAGAAAGCCAGCCAGCGATGGAAGGGAAAGGTGAGCTAGCCTTTTTGATTTTAGGGCTTTGCGCGGCGCCTGCATGCATTATTTGGGACCTTATTTCAAGAAAAGTGGGGATACTAAATGCGTTGCTACTGGTTTATGCCATTCATGCCCTAGGCATTGTTTTACCAACGCTAAACGATACGTTGTTATTTGCTTTGCTCAGTGCTGGCTTATATGGATTCACCTTCGTTGGTATTGTCAGTATCGTGCTGACAATGGCTGGCCGCTTTTACCCAACAAAGCCGGCAAAACTGATGGGCTTATTAACCATAAGCTATGGTGTGCCGCAAATTATTGCGCCAACAATAGCGGGCTATTTAGCTGAAATATCAGGGAATTATAATGCTGCTTTATATATGGCAAGTGGCTTTGTGATACTAGGTTTCTTTACGATTTTAGTGATTAAAAAGTATGCAGGACAAGATATCGATAAGCTAGAGAGATGAAGTGCTTGTTACGTGCAATTTCCTTGAACAATGACTGTCCCTGGTTTTCTGTTGATGAAGGGCTTAAGTTTTTTTCTAGCACGCCTACCAAATAATGCTAATAATTAAAGCTTATAGAGACCTTTGCATAAATCAACCCAAAACCACCAATTTGGTAAAATAGTATTCATAACTGGGCTGAAATAGAATAAACCCTATTAATCTTTATTCATCCAAACGCGGTGCGCCTAGCTATCCGCCGCTAATGATGTTTAAGCTCCTTACTGTCCAAGCTTGGTATAACCTGAGTGATGAAGCCTTAGAAAACAAATTGCCAGAGGTTTAATGTTCAGGCGTTTTATTGATTTGAGTTTGTCACAATCTGCGCCGGGTTATTCAAGCATTTGGCGTTTTAGACAACTGCTGAATACAGAAAAACTGCTAGAGGCACTACTGACAGACAAAAACAAGACAACAAACAACGCTCATCGATTCGTTATATTTTTGAAAGAACCTTTGGGCTGTTAAAACTTCATCCTAGTTTAACTAAGGCAAGACGATAGACCGTAACAAAGCCATGGCTCAACTCATTGCCATGAGTCATAACCTTAAGACTGGAATGAATGTTTCTAAAAAAATATAAAAACGGGAGTTAGGATGGAAATTATGGATTATGCAAAGATCTCTTATAATCAGATTAAAGGAGGCAACTCTACCTCTAACACAGCGTTTGGATATGGGGGTTTAAATAGCTTTGGGCAAGGTTGGAAAAACATTTTTGCTACAAGTGATAAAAATACCGATAAAACCATTATTAATATTGTGCGTTTCTCTACCAAACTGGGCAGCATGTTTGCTTGTGCAACAAACCAAGGATTGTGTCTTTTAGAATTTAGCGATAGGTCTAAGCTTGACAATGAGTTTAAGGATTTATGCAAACGACTTAACGGGGTTATTCTGCCAGGCAATAATCAATACTTAGACTTAGTACAACCTCAAGTCGTTGAATATTTTGATGGCAATCGTAAAGACTTTGAAATTGACTTGCACCTAGTTGGTACCGATTTTCAAAAAGAAGTTTGGCAAGCACTGCTAACCGTCCCTTACGGAGAAACTTGCAGTTATCAACAAGAAGCAACCATTATGGGAAGAGCAAGTGCAGTCCGTGCGGTTGCCAGTGCGAATAGTTATAACAAAGTCTGCTTAATTGTGCCTTGTCACCGTGTCATCGCTACGGACGGCTCACTGGGTGGCTATAATTCTGGGCTAGAAAGAAAGCAATTTTTATTAGACTTAGAAAAAAATACATCTCAAAAAGGCTAATTGCAGGTGCTTTTTGGCAAATAATTGGGTCGAAGGAAAGTTAACTTTTAACCTTCTCCGGTATTCCTTGTTTTTTTGGCGGGGGGCGAGTTTTTATTTTCGCACGATATCATGAAAAATCCAGACTAATTGTTGAGTGAGGACGCTACCTTTGATTTTGAATCGAGTGATATGCATCACAATTACGCTAATCAGACCATAGATTTTCTAAGGACTCACCAAGTAAGGTCATTGACCCTTAAATATGGCTGTGGGGGGAATTACGGAATTCTAATAATATGGTTAATCTGACGAGTAAAAGGGGTTGCACCTTCTCTTAATAAGAATACTGCCCAAATATCTTGAAAGGCCATCATGGATATATTGGATGGGTCTGTCTTTCTTTGCCAATAAAGTGTGGTCAAATGTTTGTTGGCACTATGTTTCAATGTTGTTAGCTGCGCGTAAGTGCCGCCTGGGAGCTGCTCCCCTAAGAAAATAAAAATGCCTGTGTCCCCTTTGTGCCATGTGGGTATTGATGCACTGGGGTTTATTGTTCGCCAGAAACCCTGCCATTGAACTTTATTTTTCATCACCAAGAATAGACGTTTATTTTCAATTGGAGAATCTCCATACCAACTGTGACGAATATTATCTGGTGTAATTTCAAACTCTTCGTTCATTACGTTTGGCGTGGACGTGCTAATCATTGGGTAGAAAAATAATCCTACTATTGTTAGTTTAATTAATTTATGCATCTTTAGAACCGTTTCATAGAACAACGACAAGGTCTAGTAAATAATCATTCTAATAGGTGAACAATTAATTAGTCGTAAAGGTATTGTAGTAACTCCTCAAAATGGAGTCGCTAGAGCATGCAAAAGGCCTCGCTTTAATAACTAAACTACAGCGTAGTCGTCTAGGTTCTCTTCAAAGTATGCTAATGCATTTGCGATATTAATTTGTGTATAACCAACTGGCCCTTCTGGCTCTGGTGTTGGTTCTGGTGTTGGTTCACCACCTGCCAAGTCGTTTAGCGTTAAACTCAAATCGTAATCTGTACCAATATCAAGATTAACGCCATCAAAATAATCAACGGCAACATAGTAAGTGCCCGCATCTAAATTTTCGCTATACGAAATATCAACAGCTCCCCATTCCCAGCCGTTTTTTATCACCAGACCGTTCTCGTTATAAAGATTCAAATCGACATCAGAAGACAAACCAGTCAAGGCGAAATCAACCGTGCCAGATTCTGATAAACTAAATTGGAAGTAGTCCTGATTATCTGTTTCTTTATGTAGCGAATTGCTTAATTCTTTAGTACCAACAGTAAGGGTTCCTAATTCGTTAGCACCTGCGATTGTGTCATCGTTTTCGCTAAGGTCAGGTGTCGGTGCGGGCGTAGGGTCGGGTTCAGGCGTCGGTGCGGGCGTAGGGTCAGGTGTCGGTGTTGGTTCACCACCTACTGGGCCGTTTAGCGTTAAACTCAAATCGTAATCTGTACCAATATCAAGATTAACGCCATCAAAATAATCAACGGCAACATAGTAAGTGCCTGCATCTAGATTTTTGCTATACGAAATATCAACAGCTCCCCATTCCCAGCCTTTTTTTATCACCAGACCGTTCGCGCTATAAAGATTCAAATCGACATCAGAAGACAAGCCAGTCAAGGCGAAATCAACCGTGCCAGATTCTGATAAGCTAAATCGGAAGTAATCCTGATTATCTGTTTCTTTATGTAGCGAATTGCTTAATTCTTTAGTACCAACAGTAAGGGTTCCTAATTCGTTAGCACCCGCGATTGTGCCATCGTTTTCGCTAGGGGTCGGCGTTGTTGGTGTAGGCGTTGGTGTAGGCGTTGGTGTAGATGTGCCATTATAAGAACTCAAAGCCACATCACTATCAGCTTCGCCTGCAGAATAGGCACTAATGCCACTAGAAAGGCCCCCTGATTCGTAAGTAGTAATCTTATCGCCTGTTTTTTGGATTAAGTCCATAAACTGCTCGTCAGTAATTTTGTGTCCCAGTAAATTTATCGCTGCCTCTTGCACAAGTGCTGCTGTTGCCGCAACAATCGGTGCAGAATAACTAGTGCCTGAAACCTGATGAACCACACCATTGCCGTCGGTTACTGAAATATCTTTGCCTAATGCGGCAATATCAGTAAGGCTTTTATGCTGTTGAGAGAACCAGGTGAATTTACCACCACTATTCACTGCAGAGACCGCGAATACACTGTCACTTGAAGCTAGATAATTGACACCATCAACATCATAAGATTGAGCTTTATTGCCTGATGCAACGGTAATTACAACCCCTTTATCGTCTAAAGCTTTATATTCGTCAGAACCCGCCCAAGTCTCTGGCGTTTGAACGTTACCGGAAGCTAAGGATAGATTAACCGCCACGATATTGTACTTATCAGTATTGTCAACAACCCATTGCAGCGCTTTTTCCATGGCAGAGGAATGAGCCAGTTGTGCGCCATCTTCAAATACTTTGAGATGAATGATATTGATACCAGAAGCGACTTGTTGAGCAACATTAGCTACTATCCCGCCGTGATTCACTCCTGTATTACTTGCATCACCATCATTGTCTGCAAAATCATACGAATAGACAACATTTTCATTCTGATAGTTGCTTGAAGAACCCGTATCAATAATGACAATTGTCTGCCCAGATCCAGTATAGCTACCCTTGTAGTTACTCAACATAAAATGTACTCTGTCAATAGTTTAACCTGACTATACACATTTTTCTTATAGATGTCCACCCAGTAAAATGGGACTTCAATACGTCAATAATTAATGAGGCGACGAGTCATATCAATGGAATTGAGTCGTTCTGGGGTTATGCTAAAATGCGACTGGTTGAAGTGTAAAGGAATGGATAAAGGTATGTTCAATTTACACCTTACATGAGTGTGAGTTTAGATTTAATAATCGAGAGCAAGATCTATACAATATTTTGCTCAAAATGTTCACAGAATAGCCCCTTAACTTGTCATAACTCTAAGACAATAAATTATGAATTACGCAAAGGTTTCGGAAAAATTAAATAACCTATTTGCAACTGCACGACTGCCTGAGCGTTATGCGAACTATGCAAACGCCTGTCTTAGCGGTTTTTTATTGCTACTTATTTTCTTATTTGCAATGTTCTTGCGCTTAGAAGATTTTCCTGATTGGTCTAAAAAAAAGGCAGTGTTTAGCTATCAAAATGAATATCAGATGGCCAATCCTGATAGCTATTATTATCTGCAATTTGCCAAAGATATAAAGCGTGGCACTTATGATGAAGTTGATGAAAAACGCCACTACCCCGATGGTGTTAGCCGACCCTCTATTCCACCATTATTATCAACTTTGGCAGTTTATATTAGTCAAATAACAAATAAACCACTGGCGACTGTGGCAATTTTTATTCCCACAATTCTATCCCCTTTATTAGCCTTGGTGATGTTCTTTTTATCTAGGCGCTTTGGTTTAAATAGAGTTGCTGCCTTAACTGCGTCCCTATTTTCAATTATCTCTATTAGTTATATTGTCCGTACGCGGGTTGGTGTTTTTGATACCGACAGCTTAAATGTTGTTTTTAGTTTGTTTATCAGTTATTTATTTTTGCGTTTTGCCCTTGATACGCAGAAACGTTATTTATTTTTAGCGCTGGGATTTATCAGTACATTTTTGTATTTTATTTGGTGGGATAACGCTATTAGTGTAACCCTTTTATCCGCTTTTGTGCCGTTATCCATTGCCATCTTATTTTTTGACAAGGTCAAAAACACCCCTGTTAAATATTCTATATTGGGGTTAATTGCTTTATTTGTTTTGTATTTTTTGAGTGAACAAATTTTCTCTTATATGCAATTATTATCAGGACAAGGCAATGATATTTTTGCATTAAATTCGAGTGTTGAAGAATTAGAAGCCGTCAGCATGCGCGGCTTTATTAACAGAACAACCAATAATGCCTTTATCTTTTTATTAATGTTTATTGGGCTAATATATTTTATTTGGCAACAAAGAATGCGTGCCCTTTTAATAATAATACCGATTATTTTATGCTTTATTCCGTTCGTGGTGGGCAGTCGGTTTGCCATATTTTCTGCCCCTGTTTTGGCGCTTGGTATGGGTTATTTTGTGCAATTATTATTTAATAAATATAATACATCCAAGATTGCTTATATTGCCACCTTGGGCATTATCGCTTTGGGGATTTACAGCATCTACCCCACCATCACTTATAAGCTAATAAAACCGGCAGTTTGGGAAAATAGACAATTATTAGATCAACTAAAAACCCACACCCCTATTGATGCCGCTATTTGGACAAACTGGTCTTTAGGGCACCAAATCCGTTATTATTTGGATAGAGGCACGTTTGCTGATGGGCAGTTTAGTGATGGGGAGATTTTTTATTATTTAAGCTTTCCTCTAGCGGCTAATAATTTGGCATTGTCGGCTAATTTTATGCGTTTTTACAGCCAACACGGTGTTAAAGGTATGCAGAAACTTTATCAGGCAACAGGCTCTGAGACAAAAGCACTTGAATTTTTACAACAGGTGCTGGCTAGAAAACCGGATAAAGCCAAGAAAATAATCGCTAAAAAATTGGCAAATAATACTATAAAAACTGATAATTTAACGACAGTTGAACAATGGTTGGATTTTTTATACCCACAGCAAACACAAGCTATTTATTTGCTTTTACATCAAAGAATGTTAAAAACAGTCTCATGGTTTAAGCAAGGGAGTGTAGATTTAAAAACTGGAGAAATGGCCGGACTGCCGTTTTTTTTAGGGTTTGATAATCTAAAGGGCAGTTTTAGTAAGATTAAAAATAAAGACATAACTGTTGATAAACGCAAGGGAACTATTGACGCTTATTTTGGTAGGATAAGGCATCCTTTATCGCATATATTTATTCACAATAATGGTCAACCAAAAATGCTTCGGTTTTCAACCATGCGAGGTTCTATTAAAAATAAATTTGTATTTGAATGGAATGAAACCCTTGATTATGGTGCGGTCATGTCTAAGGAAATATCTAATACAAGCTTTAATAAATTATTTATGCGTCATAAAAAATCAGATTATTTTAAGCCTGTATCACCACTTACAGCTCAACATCAAATATGGCAGGTAATAGGCGATGTTCATTAATTTATTGTTGAACAATAAACAATTTACAAAATACCTTGCTTTTGGTTTTATTGCGGTTTTTATCGACTATGGGGCACTTTTTATAAGCTATACGCTCTTGGAAGTTAATTACATTATTGCTGTTTTATGCGGTTTTATTTGTGGCAGTACTTTTCAATTCTTTACTTACTTTTTTTACACTTTTAATTTATCAAAAAATAATATTTTCTTTAAAAGAATGTTGGCATTTTTTTTATTTACTATTATCGGTATAACCATAGGGACTTTATCAATTCTGTATTTTAAAACATTCCTCCATTCATTATATTTATCTAAAACAGCATCTTTATTCATTACATTTTTTTATAGTTTTTTATTAAATAAATATATTGTGTTTAATAAAAATTTTAGGTTTTGTGTGCCTAGAAATGATGATAATACCACCTAAGATATTTGCACATAACCATCCACCAATAAACTTATGAATACACCTGAAAAAATAGCTATTTTGCTACCTTGTTATAACGAGGAAGTTACTTTAAATAAAGTTATAAATGACTTTAAAACAGAATTCCCGAATGCGGATATTTTTTTATATGACAATAATTCAACCGATAATTCAGTTGCCATTGCCAAACAAAATAAAGTGATTGTGCGTTATGAATTTCGACAGGGAAAGGGCAATGTCGTGCGTTCAATGTTTAAGCAAGTGGAGGCAGATATTTATATAATGGCAGATGCGGACGATGCTTTTTGTGCCAAAGACGCGCATAAAATGATTGAGAAAATGCAGCAAACTGGCGCCGATATGATTATTGGTAACCGTATGTCAAAAAAGCAATATCAAACCCACAACAAAAGACGATTTCATGGACTTGGTAATAATTTAGTCCGATGGTTGATTAATAAATTATTCCAAACAGAGTTAACAGATATTATGACGGGTTATCGCGTTTTTAATCGCCATTTTGTTAAAAACATACCCATCCTAAGCAGCGGTTTTGAGGTCGAAACGGAAATGACCTTACATGCCATAGATAAGAATTTCCATATTGTGGAAGTTCCTGTTGGCTACAAGGATAGGCCTGAAAATAGCCACTCTAGTTTAAATACTTTTTCTGATGGTTTATTAATTATTAAAACTATTCTCTGGTTATTTAAGGATTACAAGCCACTTGGTTTTTTTAGTCTATTATCTTTGGTTTTATTTTTTCTCAGCATTTTTATTGCAAGTCCAGTGATTATGGAATTTATTGAAACTAGCCTAGTACCAAGATTACCGACAGCAATTTTAGCATTAGGCATTATGGTTTTAAGTGTGTTTTCTTTATTTGTCGGTTTTATTTTAGACACCATTGCTAGACAACATAAGTTTAATTACGAGCTAAATTTAAAGCAACACGCTTCACAAACATCGTTCATCAAGGATCAATCGTTTAGGCGCTAATACACCACGTTGCATCATGGACTTGTATTTGTCTTGTCGTTGCGCCGTTGATAACTCAGACTTATTTAAAGAAAAAACATCCTTTTGGAAAGCAGGAAAGTTTGAGCCAAGCTTCATTTCATCAATTTATCAATATCGGTTTGATGGGAGTCGGTTGTCTGCCCCCACTTTTGAAACTCTACAAGACGTTTTTGAAATATCTGAACGTTTCATACCTGCCTGCACGACCCAAGTATTACTCTCTAAACTGCCTCGTCGAAAAATTAAAGCTCAAAAACTAACGGCTCATTTACAGGGTCATAGCTTTCCGTACATATACTGGCATTGACAAAAGTAGTTGCCCCAACTCTAACGGAACCATACCCATAGTGAATATGTCCAAAAACATGAATTTTTGGGTTGATAGAACACACGGCTTTTATCAGTTCTTCGCATCCAACATGTTCTCCTTCTAATGTTTCATCTAAATACCCATATGGTGGGCCATGCGTTATTAGCACATCCGTATCACTATCAATCAAATCCCACTTTTCTTTTAATTCAGCGCCTCTGCATAAATTGAAGGCCCAGTTAAAGAAATACGGTTGCCACGGCGCACCATAAAATTTAACACCATCAATAACCACCGAAGTATCTTTTAAATAGGTAGCATTGGTTATCAATGCCTCTGCTTTTTCAGCATCTCGCTCTAAACACAGTTCATGGTTTCCAGCGATCACAATTTTATGCTTATAGTTAAGTCCTCCTAGCCACTCATTAAATTCAGAAACATTATTTAAAAAACCGCGCAAGCTAAAATCTCCCGCGTGGATTAATACATCTCCATCAGGCATATTCAAACTGCGATGCATTCCGTGTGTATCACTAATTGTGACTATTTTCATTTTCGCCTCCTATTCATCACTTCCTTAATCAGAAAGCACCTCTATCGATTTAGTCGGATTTATAACTCATATAAAAATCATGATTTTCGGCTAGAACAACTACGTTAGTACCCTTTGGCATAGGTGTTACCACATTATCCATTTCATTATGAATATCTGATACTAAATGTATTTTCACAATCCCGCCTTGTATTTAATGCATTATCTTTTAAATCAATTACACCTGAAATTGGCGTGCCAAAAACTTCAATACCATTTTTCAGTGTGTCGCTGTAATGCACGTGCTGGTGTCCGTGCACAATCAATTTAGCACCCATCAATTCAGCTAAAACATCTAAGTATTCAAAACCATACCTGTGACAACTAGGCGACTCGTGCGTGACCAAAATATCAGCCTTTTGCTCAGCTAAACACTCGTAATCCTCATGCCTTGACCACCTAATGCCGGTATTTGGGTGCCATATTTTTCCTTTAAAGCACCGCCCGACCCTCTACTCGCTGCGCCATCAGTTTGGCAGCGATTTAAAGAAATCAGGATTATCAAGGGAATAGATTGCGTACATACTGATCCATCTAGCCACAAAATCTGCAGATGTCTATGGCGACCCCCGTTCAGGCAAAGCAACGTCAATAAAAGCTGACGCATCAGGAAAGGAACTTAAAAAGATTATTAAATCAAACCACGCAGTAGCATCATGGAGTCACTTTGGGCAAATTCATCAGAGGTGACATGGTCACACAATAAAAAATCATGCCCACTATAAAAAACAATCCTTTGGTATCACCCTAGTAGCACCATATTGAAAATACATCGAATCTCTAACCCAAAAGCTTCTTTCAACTGATTGATTTAAAAGTGGTAGTCATGGGTGGACTTGAACCACCGACCCCAGCATTATGAATGCTGTGCTCTAACCAGCTGAGCTACATGACCATACTTTGAAGGCCGTGAATTCTCGTGGTTTCAGGCCATTTTGTCAAGGCTTAAACGTTAAATCTAAAGTGCGTAACATCACCGTCTTGCATGATGTATTCCTTACCTTGCACGGTCAATTTACCCGCTTCTTTTGCGCCTTTTTCACCCTTGTATTGAACAAAATCGTCATACGCGGTAATTTCCGCGCGAATAAAGCCTTTTTCAAAATCCGTGTGGATTACACCTGCCGCTTGTGGCGCCGTTGTACCCTGCTTTATTGTCCACGCACGAACCTCTTTAACACCCGCAGTAAAGTACGTTTGCAACCCAAGCAGGTGATATCCCGCTCGAATCACTCGGTTTAAGCCTGGTTCTGTTAAACCCATTTCTACTAGAAACTCTACACGTTCATCTTCTTCGAGTTGGATGATTTCGGCTTCCATAGATGCACACACGGCAACCGCTTCTGCATTTTCATCCGTTGCGAGTTTTACCACAGCGTCTAAATGCGGATTGTTTTCAAACCCGTCGTCTTGAACATTTGCGATATACAACATCGGTTTTAAAGTGAGTAATTGAAGGTCGAATAATGATGCTAGCTCGTCTTCGTCTAAACCTAAGGTTCGTAATGTGATATTTGAATCCAAATGCATGAGCACTTTCTCTACCAAAGCCTTACGCTTTAATTCGTCTTTATTGCCCGATTTAGATGCCTTTGTTGCCTTTGTTAGCGCTTTATCCAACGACGCCATATCGGCTAATGCCAGTTCTGTTTGAACCACTTCAATATCAGCTAAAGGATCAATTTTACCTGCAACGTGCACCACATCATCGTCTTCAAAACAGCGAACCACGTGGGCGATTGCATCGGACTCGCGAATATTCGATAAAAACTGGTTGCCCAAGCCCTCGCCTTTTGAAGCCCCCGCTACTAAACCAGCGATATCAACAAACTCAAAGGTCGTTGGCAATACGCGTTCTGGCTTTACAATAGCTGCTAATTTATCCAGCCTCTCATCGGGTACGGGCACAATACCTGTATTAGGTTCAATCGTACAAAACGGGTAATTTTCAGCCGCGATAGTTGCTTTGGTTAATGCATTAAATAGGGTTGATTTCCCCACATTGGGTAAGCCCACAATGCCACAATTTAAAGCCATAGCGATTCTCTTTAGAAGTTCTATAAAGGCGGTGATTATACGTTATGCACCAAGATACTTAAAAACTATCTCAATTTGTTCCTTACCATGGAAATATTCAGCTTTTTTGCACAGCTTTCTCAGAATTCTGTTTGTACCACTGTCGTAGCTGACCAGTAGCACTCACCATATTGGCAAGTGCCAGCTATTCTTCTTGCCAGCCACGTGTTTTTAGACCGCAATCTGGATTAACCCATAAACTTTCTAGTGGTATGCGTTTAGCCACCAATTTAATCAATGCTGTCATCTGTTTAACACTTGGTACATTAGGTGAATGAATATCATAAACACCCGTCCCTATTTCGTTGCTGTAAAGCGACGTTATAACGGTTGACGCGCCTTTCCTCAGACAACGCGAGTGCGATGTATGTAACCAATGCCAACTACCAGATTATTTACACATAAGTATCTTACATACACTCGATGGTAAATCACCCGATAAGGAAGGCCTCTTTGGCCAAGAGGGCGTGGAAGATGTTTTGCGCATCTTAAAGTCTGAGTTATCGTTAACCATGGCACTGGTTGGCTGCGCTAATACTTCAAGTATTACGAATGAATTAATCGCTGAATAAGTGTGTTAAATATCGTCCGCTATGCCTCTGAGAACAAACTTTTGAACCTTGCCCGTTGATGTTTTTGGCAAGCCACCAAAAACAACAAACTTGGGTGCTTTATAGTGCGCTAAATTCTCTCTACAAAAATCTATTATTTCTTTCTCCGTGACTTCCTCGCCTTCTTTAAGCGTTACAAATGCACAAGGCTTTTCACCCCACACATCGTCTTTCTTAGCAACGACAGCCGCTTCCATTACTGATGTGTGTCTATATAAAACGGACTCTACTTCCAGAGTCGAAATATTCTCACCACCAGAAATAATGATGTCTTTCGACCGGTCTTTAATGTCGATATAACCATCTTCATGCCATACAGCTAAATCACCCGAATGGAACCAGCCTCCTTTAAATGATTCATCAGATGCCGTTTGGTTTTTCAAATAGCCTTTCATTACATTATTGCCACGCATAAATATCTCGCCCATACTTCGTCCATCTTTAGCCATCGGCTCTAACGTTTCTGGATCAGCGACCATAAGGTCATCTAACATGACACTTCGCACTCCTTGACGTGCTCTTAAAGTGGCTTGTTCGTCTACTGGAAGTTCGTTCCATTCATCATGCCAAGCACATACTGTGCATGGGCCATAAGTTTCTGTTAATCCATAGACATGCGTTACATCAAAACCCATTTCTTCCATACTTTGTATGATAGATGCTGGTGGTGCTGCGCCTGCCGTCATCACCTTTACATTATGCTCTATGCCCTCTTTATGCTTCTTAGGCGCATTGATTAACATTGTTAAAACCGTCGGCGCACCGCAGAAATGATTCACTTTCTCAGATTTAATCAGCTTAAAGATTGTTTTTGGCAACACTGTGCGCAAGCAAACATTCGTGCCAGTTGACGCGGCTAAGCTCCAAGGAAAGCACCAACCATTGCAGTGGAACATCGGTAGTGTCCATAAATAAACAGGGTGACTGCCCATGTCCCATGTGATGACATTACTGATCGCATTGAGGTATGCGCCGCGATGGTGATAGACGACACCTTTAGGGTTGCCCGTTGTGCCCGAGGTGTAATTTAGCGTAATCGATTGCCACTCGTCTTCAGGTAACGACCAACTAAAATCATCATTACCCTCGTTCATTAAGGTTTCATATTCAATCTTAGCAATCGGCGTATCCGTGCTAAACGACTCATCCTTAACATCAACAACAAGCGGTGCTGCTTTTGCTTCTTTAATTGCTACATCCATAACGTCAGCAAATTCACTGTCAATGAATACAACTTTACTTTCAGCATGGTCCATTTGAAACGCAACTGACCCTGCATCCAAACGTGTGTTGATTGAGTGCAATACCGCCCCCACCATCGGCACAGCAAAGTGCAACTCAAACATCGCGGGGATATTGGGTAACATCGCAGAAACGGTATCGCCTTTTCCGATGCCTCGCTCAGACAGCGCGGCCGCTAATTTCACGCAACGCTGATACGTTTCGCCCCAAGTGATTCTTCGCCCACCATGAATACAGGCGATTTTATTAGGGTAAACATCCGCTGATCTTTTTAAGAATGTTAAAGGTGAAAGTGAAACGTAATTTGCTGGATTCTTGTCCAAAGACATATCAAAAAGATTCATAAATGCAACCAAGCTTATCGTTTTCTTCTTAAAATATTAACATAGCGCACTCTTCACGCGCATAAAAAAGCCTCGCTAAAATCAGCAAGGCTTATTCTTATCTCTAATACAACTGTTAGAGAATAACGTCTTCTTCAGGGTTCATAACGCAGTCACCGCCTGCCATAATAACGGGGACTAAACCATGCACACGAGGCAAGAGTTTAGTGGCGAAAAATGTTGCCGTTGCTAACTTACCTTGATAAAAAGCACCGTCTTTACCAGTCGCCACTTTAGTCGCACGTAACCAGTAATAACCCAACGTTACCAAGCCAAAAACTTGAAGGTAATCGGCGGCGGCGGCGGCCGAGTGATTCGGGCTTTGTTGTTTAGATTCTATCAACCAATCTGTTGCTGTTTCTAAAGCCTCAAGTGCAGCAGTTAATGGCGCTGTTATGAAGCTTTGCTCACTGCCGGCTGATTCCATTTCTGCTTTAATATCAGCAAAGAAGTCTTTCGGTAAGGTGCCACCATTCATCGAAAGTTTACGGCCAATTAAATCCATCGCTTGAATGCCATTTGTTCCTTCGTAAATGCAAAATATTTTGCTGTCTCGCAAGTTTTGCTCCATACCATTTTCTTTAATGTAGCCATGCCCGCCGTACACTTGCACACCTAAGCCGGCCACCTCAACACCTACGTCTGTAATGAAGCCCTTACAAATAGGTGTCATTAAATCCACTCGCGCTTTAGATGCCGCTCTAAGCGCCCCATCCGCATGGTTCTCAGACAAATCCACGTGCTTTGCCGTATCATAAGCCATCATTCTGCAGCCCTCTGTTAACGACTTCATCGTTAGTAACATGCGGCGAACATCTGGGTGAACAATAATAGTATCGCTATCAAAAGATGACTCTGCTTTACGTGTTAAAGGGCGACCTTGCTTACGCTCTTTGGCGTAAGTAATTGCATTTTGCGTGGCACGCTCGGCAACACCCAAACCTTGCATGCCAACCATCAATCGCGCTGAGTTCATCATCACGAACATGTTTTGTATGCCTTTGTTCAGCTCACCTACCAAGTAGCCTCGCGCCTCATTAAAATTCAACACGCACGTGCATGAACCGTGAATACCCATTTTTTCTTCTATGCTTGGGCAAACAATATCATTGCGTTCGCTTAATGAGCCGTCATCATTTACCATGAATTTAGGTGCAATGAACATACTGATACCACGAATACCCTCTGGCGCACCAGGTGTTCTTGCTAAAACTAAATGTAAAATATTGTCGGTTAAATCATGCTCCCCTGCGGTGATAAAAATCTTACTGCCTTCGATTAAATAACTGCCGTCTTTTTGTGGGACTGCTTTGGTTCTTACTTGCCCCAAATCGCTACCGGCTCCCGGCTCCGTCAGACACATCGTGCCACTCCAGTCACCTAAACTTAGATGACTCATATACATATCTTTTTGTGCTTGCGTACCGTGAGCCTTTAACGCTTCATACGCGCCATTACTTAAACCCGGATATAAGGAAAACGCTGCATTAGCGCCTGACAACATATCTGTTACCGCAGTTGCTAGCGTATGTGGTAAACCCTGCCCGTCAAATTCAACATCTTTATCTAAGCCAATCCAGCCGCTTTCAGCATACGCCGCATAAGCTTCTTTAAAACCGTCTGGCGTAGTTACTTCGCCATCATTTAACCGTGCGCCTTGTGCGTCACCAGATTCGTTCAATACACCGATGGTGCCATCAATTTGTTTTGCTGCTTCTTCAAGAACTCCAGAGATAATATCTGGCGTTGCGTCTTCAAACTTTTTAATTTCGGTTAACGACTCAACGTGGATAAGCTCGTTTAAAACAAATTCCATATCCCGCACAGGAGATTTATACTCTGCCATCTTATGTCCTCGTTATTATATTTTGATAATGTTAAACGCACGTTTAATGCTTTGCAATAAGAATCTAACGACCATTAGTTTTTTGCTTCCAAGCCAACACCTGTAGAAAAAACATCTCGTAAAGTGTACATCGTTTCTTCAATTTCTTTTGTCGGCTACCTTCATTATTTGTAAAATACAGCCTTCCATAATGACCCACAAAGAACGTGCAATCGGAACAGGCGAGCCTTCAGAACTAAGCAACCCATGCTTATTCCTGTGTCCAAAACCTCTGAAAGATAACCTTCCGACTCAGGAAATATTCGTTTTCTAAAGTAAATAATATCAGCCTCATCCCCTTGACCCATATCCAAAAAGCAACCCACTGCACAATCCGCCATTTACGGGTCTTTTAATACATATTTATCCAAAAAAAAAGGCCGGATAAACCGGCCTTCTTCATTATTGCCTTGACGTACTTTAGCTTTTATAAGGCTTAAGCCGCCGAAGTGCGTGGCTTTAGAACTAGCCTGCTTTATGCAGTTTAAACACCCAAAGCGAACCACCTTGGTTAAGCGTTTTAATACGGCTAGCAACTTCACCGCCCCAAAGAGGAACAGCGCCACCCCAGCCTGAAGGAACAGCAATAAATTGTTCACCGTCCATTTCCCAAGTAACTGGAATACCGATGACGCCTGAACCTGTTTGGAATTCCCAAACTACCTCACCTGTCGTTGCGTCTAATGCTTTCAAGTAACCTTCTGGTGTTCCAAAGAACACTAAATTGCCGCCTGTTGTTAGTACGCCACCCCATAGAGGCGCATTGTTTTTGTATTCCCAAGCCCATTTGCCAGTTTTAGGATCAATCGCACGTAGTGCACCAATGTACTCTTCATATAAAGGCTGAATAGTAAACCCTGCGCCTAAGTAGGCAGCACCTTTTTTATAGGTAATCGCTTCGTTCCAAAGATCCATGCCCCATTCGTTTGTAGGAACGTAAAACAATTCTGTTTTTGGGTTGTAAGCCATTGGCATCCAGTTTTTGCCACCTAGGAAAGAAGGAACAGCAAATGTTGATGTACCTTTTTTACCATCTGCTGAATCAGCTGGATTACCTGGACGTGCTGTTGCTGTTTCAATAGGACGACCTGTTTCCATATCAACACCGGTTGTCCATGCTTGCTTGGTTACAAATGGATTTGCTGAAATCAACTTACCGTTAGTACGATTAATAACGTAGAAGAAACCATTTCTATCCGCTTTAGCACCCGCTTTGATTACTTCCCCATCTTTTTTAAGATCGAAAGAAACAAATTCGTTCACACCATCATAATCCCAACCTTCGTTAGGTGTTGATTGATAATGCCAAACCATTTTGCCTGTATCAGGGTCAATCGCAACAGTTGATGCAGCATACAGGTTATCACCAGGACGTAAATGAGAATTCCAAGGTGCAGGGTTACCTGTGCCGAAGAATAATAAGTCAACTTCAGGATCGTATGTGCCGCCTAACCAAGTCGCTGCACCACCTGTTTTCCACATGTCGCCAGGCCATGTCGCGCCACGCGTACCAGTCATACCGTTTTCTTTTTTCGCGCCGTCTTTGAACTTACCGTTCTTTTTCTCAATGCCAGGGCCATAGGTATAACCCATGTGACCCTCAACAACTGGGCGAGACCAAACCATAACACCTGTTAAAGCATCACGTGCTTCAACTCGACCAATAACACCAAACTCACCACCAGAAACACCCGTGATTACTTTGCCTTTTACGATGATTGGCGCAGCAGTTAATGAATAACCCGCTTTATAGTCATCCACTTTCGCCTTCCAGACAACTTTGCCCGTATCTTGGTGAAGAGCAACAATTTTAGCGTCTAATGTGCCGAAGATAACCAAGTTGCCATAAAGAGCAGCACCACGGTTAATAACGTCACAACAAGGAAGAATGCCATCTGGAAGACGATGGTTGTATTCCCAAAGTTCTTCACCCGTTCTTGCATCAACTGCAAATAAACGTGAGTAAGAAGCAGTTACAAAGATTTTACCGTTGTATACAACCGGCTGAGCTTCTTGACCCCTTTGTTTTTCACCACCAAAAGAAAATGACCATGCTGGCACCAAGTCTTTAATGGTGTCTACATTCACTTTATCTAGTGGGCTATAACGCTGTGCTTGGTTACCAATCCCGTATGACACAACATTGTGTGTGTTCACGGCATCGTTTAAAATATCATCATCAGTTACACCAGTGCCACTAGATGTTTCCTTTGCACTGGATGTTTCCTTTGCACTGGATGTTTCCTTTGCACTGGATGTTTCCTTTGCACTGGATGTTTCCTTTGTACTAGATGTTTCATTTGTACTAGATGTTTCATTTGTACTAGATGCCGCCTTATTGGCATCTTCGCAACCTGCTAAAAACAGTACACTGGCAACAAGTAGACCAGATAATAGTGACGAGAGCTTCATGATATCCCCTTATTTTATTTGAATTTTAAAATTTTTTTAACTTTATACGCAACAATCAGTAGATTATAATTAAATTTATAGCTTGAACGCAAACTGAAGTACTAATGTGCAAGCTCAAAAACTATAATATCCTTTACATCTTCAGAAGGCTAACACATACAGAAATATGAGCAACCTTATTTTTAAACCCCTCTGTCACGGCATTAGCTGTATTGATGCACAATACATTCGTCCTGGACTTGCCAGTTGCTATTTAATTGAACAAAATGGTCACGCAGCGTTTATCGATATTGGAACGAATCACACTATTCCTCTATTGCTAGAACTTCTAGATAAAAAAGGTATTCCGCTAACGCACGTTGATTACGTCATTCCAACACACGTACACCTTGACCACGCTGGCGGGGCAGGCAGCATGATGCAGCACTGCCCAAATGCCGAACTCATTATTCACCCTCGCGGCGCTCGACATATGATTGACCCTAGTCGCCTTCAAGCAGGTGCCTCAGCCGTGTATGGCGAAGCTGAATTTAAAAAGCACTACGGCGATTTAATCGCTATAGATAAAGAGCGCGTCACCGAAGCCGATGACGGATTCAGCATTAACTTCCAAGGCCGAGAGCTTAAACTCATAGACACCCCCGGCCATGCAAAACATCACTTTTGTATTATCGATAAGACCAGCAAAGGCATGTTTACCGGCGATACATTTGGCGTCGCCTATCCAGAACTAACATACAACGATAAACCTTTTATATTTCCACCTTCATCCCCTGTCGATTTTGACCCTGATGCTTGGATAAGCTCTGTAGATAAATTAATAGCGAGCGGAAGCGAACAAGCGTTTTTGACTCATTACGGTATGATCAGCAATCTTGGTGAGCTTGCCATCGACCTTAAAGATAAAATTCAAGCATTCTCCGTTTTCGCCCGTTCCACAAAAAACGCCGAGCAGCTGAATGTAGCAATCACTAATTATCTAGTCGACGCAGCAATCAGCAATAACCCAACACTGGCCCGCGAAAAAGTGCTTGACGTACTAGCTTTAGACCTCGACCTCATCACCCAAGGACTACGCGTGTGGGTTGAAAAAATAGCTAAAAAATAATACAATTCGAGTTTAAACACAAAATATAATTAACACGAGGGGGATTTAAAATGGGTGAATATCAAAATCAATACCAACAGTCTTTAAGCAATCCTGAAGACTTCTGGGGCAAAGCGGCCAAAGCCATTGATTGGGACCGACCTGCAACAAAAATTCTAGATGATTCAAATTCCCCCATCTACCGCTGGTTCTCTGGTGCCAAACTAAACACATGTTACAACGCACTAGATCGCCACGTTGCAAATGGCCGTGCCGAACAAGCTGCCCTTATCTACGACAGCCCTGTTACAGATACAAAGAAAACCTACAGCTACCAGGAACTATTAGATGAGGTTGCAAAGCTGGCTGGTGTTTTAACTGACTTGGGCGTTACTAAAGGCGACCGCGTACTTATATATATGCCAATGGTTCCCGAAGGCGTTATGGCTATGCTAGCTTGCGCAAGAATCGGTGCTGTTCACTCGGTGGTGTTTGGGGGTTTCGCTGCTGCCGAACTAGCAACACGTATTAACGATGCTAAGCCTAAAGTTGTTCTTTCAACATCCTGCGGCATTGAAGGCTCGCGTATTATTAAATACAAACCTTTGTTAGACGGCGCCATTGAATTATCTGATAGCAAACCAACACACACTGTTATTTTGCAACGTCCTCAAGAAGTAGCCGCTATGCAAGAAGGCCGTGACGTTGATTGGGCTAGCGCTGTTGCCAGTGCAACACCTGCCGACTGTGTTTCAGTAAAAGCCACAGACCCTCTTTATATTCTGTACACATCTGGCACCACCGGCCAACCAAAAGGTGTTGTCCGTGACAACGGTGGTCATGCAGTCGCCCTAATGTGGACCATGAAGAATATTTACAACATCAAACCAGGTGAAGTCTTCTGGGCAGCATCAGACATTGGCTGGGTTGTGGGTCACTCTTATATTTGTTATGGTCCGCTACTAAATGGATCAACAACACTTATTTTTGAAGGCAAGCCTATTGGCACACCTGACCCAGGCGCTTTCTGGCGCATTATTTCTGAGCACAAAGTAGCTTCTTTATTTACTGCGCCTACTGCGCTTAGAGCCATTAGAAAAGAAGACCCTGACTGCGAATACATCAAAAAATATGACATGTCTTGCATGCGCGCTTTGTTCCTCGCTGGCGAGCGTTGCGACCCAGACACTTTATTTTGGGCACAAGACAAAATTCAAGTTCCCGTGGTCGATCACTGGTGGCAAACAGAAACAGGCTGGGCCATTGCCGCTAACTGCTTGGGACTAGAAGAATTTGAAGTAAAACCAGGTTCGCCTACGAAAGCCGTGCCAGGTTATGACATTCAATTCTTAGACGAAGCTGGCCAACAAGTTGCTCCTGGCGAGATGGGCGCGATTGCGATTAAACTGCCATTACCTCCCGGCACCTTCCCAACATTGTGGCAAAACGAAGAACGTTTCTTTAGCTCTTATCTTGAAACATTCGAAGGCTATTACGAAACAGGTGATGCTGGCTATCAAGACGAAGAGGGTTACGTTTACATTATGGGCCGTACTGATGACGTAATTAACGTTGCCGGACACAGGCTTTCAACGGGCGCTATGGAGGAGGTTATTGCCTCTCATCCAGACGTTGCCGAGTGTGCTGTTATTGGTGTTGCTGATAAACTCAAAGGCCAATCACCTATGGGTTTTGCTGTTTTACAATCGGGCGCGAATAGAGATAACGACGAAGTCGTTAAAGAATTAGTGGCTTTAATTCGTGAAAAAATTGGTCCTGTTGCGGCCTTTAAAATGGCTACCATTGTAAAGCGTCTACCTAAAACTCGCTCAGGTAAAATCCTCCGCAGCACGATGCGTAGCATGGCAGATGGCACTGATCATAAGGTGCCAGCCACTATTGATGACCCAGAAACTCTAGGCGAAATCGCCGAAGACCTTAAAGCGCTTGGTTATCCAAAAAGCGTTTAATTAATCTGAATCCGGAGTACATAGTTAGATGAGCACTATTAAATCAGCAGGCCTACGCTTCCGTGAAGCGATGGCTGAAGAAAAACCTTTACAAATTATGGGCACAATCAATGCCTACGCTGCTCTGTTGGCGGAAAAAACGGGTTACAAAGCTATTTACCTTTCTGGTGGAGGCGTTGCAAACACGTCGTTCGGCCTACCAGATTTAGGCGTAACAACACTAAACGACGTACTAACCGATGCTAGCCGTATCACTGCTGCCACTGACGTGCCGCTTTTAGTAGACATCGACACCGGATGGGGCAGCGCATTTAGCATCGCTCGCACCATTAAAGAATTTGAACGCGTTGGCGTTGCCGCTGTGCATATTGAAGATCAAGTCGCCGCAAAACGATGCGGACACCGTCCAAACAAAGAATTGGTGACGAAAGAAGAAATGGTTGATCGCGTTAAAGCGGCGGCCGACGCTAAAACTGATCCTGACTTCGTTCTAATGGCACGTACTGACGCTTATAACAGCGAAGGTCAGCAAGCGGCTATCGACCGTGCTTGTGCATACGTTGAAGCTGGCGCAGACATGATCTTTGCTGAAGCTGTTTACGAACTAGACGACTACCGCGCATTTACAGCAGCTGTAGACGTGCCTGTTCTTGCTAACATCACAGAATTTGGTCAAACGCCTTACTTCACAACAACACAATTGGGTGAAGCCGGTGCGAGCATGGTGCTTTATCCATTATCTGCATTCCGTGCAATGAGCAATGCTGCGCTGAACGTATACGAAACTATTCGTAAAGAGGGCACACAAGTTAATGTTGTAGACACTATGCAAACACGCATGGAACTTTACGATGTATTGGGCTACCACGAATACGAGCAAAAATTAGACGCGCTATTTTCTAAGGAGAAAAAATAATGACTGAGAAGAAAGCTGGAGGGCCTGGGCTTCGCGGCCAATCGGCAGGTGAAACAGCATTATGTACCGTAGGTAAATCTGGCACGGGTTTAACATACCGTGGCTACGATATGACAGACCTTGCAGAAAACGTTTCATTTGAAGAAGTCGCGTACCTATTAGTGTATGAAAAACTTCCAAATCAAAGCGAATTAGACGCATATGTTGCTAAACTAAAATCCCTACGTGGCTTACCAGCAGCATTAAAAACCGTGCTGGAAAACATTCCTGTGCAAGCTCACCCAATGGACGTTATCCGTACAGGTTGCTCCATGCTAGGTAACTTAGAAGAAGAACAAAACTTCTCTGAGCAAACAGACAAAATCGACCGTATGGTTGCTGTTTTCCCATCAATCATTTGCTACTGGTACAAATTCAGCCATGAAGGCGTACGCATTGAAACTGAAACAGACGACGATTCAGTTGGCGGTCACTTCCTACACATGTTGCGCGGTGAAAAACCAAACAAATTGCACAAAGAAGTCATGAGTGCTTCTCTTATTCTGTACGCAGAACATGAGTTCAACGCATCCACCTTTACGGCACGTGTTTGTGCGTCAACATTGTCTGATGTTCACTCTTGCGTAACGGCCGCTATCGGCACATTGCGTGGCCCTTTACACGGTGGCGCAAACGAAGCTGCCATGGATATGATTCAAGACTGGACATCTGCAGAAGAAGCAGAAGAAAAGATGATGGGCATGCTGGCGCGAAAAGAAAAAATCATGGGCTTTGGTCACGCTGTTTACACAAAAAGTGATCCGCGTAATGCTGTGATTAAAAAATGGTCAAAGAAACTGGGGGAAGATGTGGGCGACACAACCCTTTACCCGGTGTCTGTTCGCTGTGAAGAAGTCATGTGGCGCGAAAAGAAATTGTTCTGTAACGCCGATTTCTTCCACGCTTCTGCTTATAACTTCATGGGCATTCCAACAAAATTGTTTACACCTATATTCGTGATGTCTCGCGTAACAGGCTGGACAGCTCACGTCATGGAGCAACGCGCAAACAATCGCATTATCCGCCCTAACGCTGATTACACGGGGCCAGACCCACGCCCTGTAACAGCTATTGCAGACCGCGACTAAAGTGCCCTGCAAGAAAAAAATAGTCCGCCTTATCGATATTAAAGTTGAATTAAACGGGAGGGGACGTCTCCTATTTCAATGAAACTTATCCTCTGTAAGGGAAGGCTGGCTTTTTATCTAAACCTAATAAACATACAAGTGAGTAAAATATGAATACTGAATACCGCAAACAACTTCCCGGTTCTACTCTAGACTTTTTCGACACCAGAGCCGCCATTGAAGCCATTCAACCTGGCGCTTACGAAAAACTACCGTACACATCTCGCGTACACGCAGAAAACTTGGTACGCCGTTGCGACCCAGCATCAATAACTGACTCACTAAAACAAATTATTGGCGGCAAGCAAGACCTTGATTTTCCTTGGTACCCCGCACGTGTTGTTTGCCACGATATTCTTGGTCAAACGGCGCTCGTTGACCTTGCTGGTTTACGTGATGCGATTGCTGCAAAAGGCGGCGACCCATCTTCAGTAAACCCCGTTGTGCCCACCCAACTTATTGTTGATCACTCTCTAGCAGTAGAACACGCAGGTTTTGAAAAAGACGCCTTCGACAAGAACCGCGCCATTGAAGACCGCCGAAACGATGATCGTTTTCACTTCATTAACTGGTGTAAAAAGGCCTTTAAAAACGTTGACGTTATACAGCCAGGTAACGGCATCATGCACCAAATCAACCTTGAGAAAATGTCGCCTGTTATTCACGCACGTGATGGCGTTGCATTCCCTGATACGTTAGTTGGCACAGACAGCCACACACCACACGTTGATGCTTTAGGTGTTATCGCGATTGGCGTGGGTGGTTTAGAAGCTGAAACAGTTATGCTAGGCCGCCCCTCTTACATGCGCCTACCCAACATCATCGGTGTTGAGCTAACAGGCAAACGCCAACCAGGCATTACTGCCACCGATATCGTTTTAGCCATTACTGAGTTTTTACGTAACGCTAAAGTTGTTTCGTCTTACCTTGAATTCTTCGGTGAAGGCGCAGCTAAATTAACCATCGGTGACCGCGCAACGATCTCAAACATGACACCAGAATTTGGTGCATCCGCTGGCTTGTTTTACATTGACGAGCAAACAATCGACTACTTAAAATTAACGGGCCGCGATGCTGAGCAAGTTAAATTAGTGGAAACATACGCAAAACAGACTGGCCTATGGGCAGATAGCCTAACTAAAGCCGAATACCAACGCGTACTAACATTTGATCTGTCATCCGTTGTTCGTAACATTGCTGGCCCATCAAACCCACACCGTCGCGTACCAACATCTGAATTAGCACAGCGCGGTATTTCAGGCGTTGTTGAAAACGAAGAAGGCTTAATGCCTGATGGCGCTGTTATTATTGCCGCTATTACAAGCTGTACAAACACCAGTAACCCACATAACGTTATTGCCGCAGCTTTGATTGCACGTAACGCAAATAAATTGGGGTTAAAACGTAAACCTTGGGTTAAATCATCGTTTGCACCGGGCTCTAAAGTGGCACAACTTTATCTTGAAGAATCTAACCTATTACCAGAACTTGAAGAAATGGGATTCGGCATTGTTGGCTTCGCTTGTACAACCTGTAACGGTATGAGTGGCGCATTAGACCCAGTCATTCAAAAAGAAGTTGTCGACCGCGACCTTTACACAACCGCTGTTTTATCGGGTAACCGTAACTTCGATGGACGTATTCACCCGTATGCAAAACAAGCATTCTTAGCATCACCTCCGCTTGTTGTTGCCTATGCCATTGCTGGGACAATTCGTTTTGATATTGAAAAAGACATCTTAGGTAACGACCAAAACGGCAACCCAGTAACACTGAAAGACATCTGGCCATCTGATGAAGAAATTGACGAGATTGTAGCGAAAAGCGTTAAGCCTGAGCAGTTCCGTGAAATTTACATCCCAATGTTCCCAGAGTCTGTAGCGCAAACAGAACAAGTTGACCCACTTTACGACTGGCGTCCACAAACAACCTACATTCGCCGCCCCCCTTACTGGGAAGGCGCTTTAGCAGGCGAGCGCACGATGAAAGGCATGCGCCCATTAGCCGTGCTTGGGGACAACATCACAACCGATCATTTATCGCCATCTAACGCGATTATGCTCGACAGCGCTGCTGGTGCTTACCTTGATAAAATGGGGCTGCCAGAAGTTGATTTCAACTCCTACGCAACACACCGTGGCGACCATCTAACAGCGCAACGTGCAACTTTTGCTAACCCTAAACTACTAAACGAAATGGTGAAGGAAAGTGGCGAAGTTAAGCAAGGTTCATTAGCTCGCGTAGAACCAGAAGGCGAAGTGATGCGTATGTGGGAAGCGATTGAAACCTACATGAACCGCAAACAGCCACTTATTATTATTGCTGGCGCCGATTACGGCCAAGGTTCATCACGTGACTGGGCGGCGAAAGGCGTTCGTTTAGCAGGTGTTGAAGTCATTGTTGCAGAAGGTTTTGAACGTATTCACCGTACTAACTTAGTCGGCATGGGTGTATTACCTTTAGAATTTCAAGCTGGTGAAACGCGCGAAACCTACAACATTGATGGCACAGAGACATTTGACGTGATTGGCGGCATCTCACCTCGTGCGACATTAACTGTCATCATCACTCGTGTTACTGGCGAAACAGTCAACATCCCTGTTACTTGTCGTTTAGACACTGCGGACGAAGTATTGGTTTACCAAGCCGGCGGTGTATTACAGCGTTTCGCGCAAGACTTCCTAGAGTCATCTGCTGCTTAAGGACAAACTCATGACACATGACCCTCAAGTAAAGATACCCGCCACGTATATGCGTGGCGGTACAAGCAAAGGTGTTTTCTTTAATCTTAAGGACCTGCCTGAAGTGGCGCAAACAGCCGGTGCAGCACGTGATGCTATTTTATTGCGCGTTATTGGCAGTCCAGACCCTTACGGCAAACAAACTGACGGCATGGGCGGCGCAACCTCTAGCACCAGCAAAACCGTTATTTTGGCTAAAAGCACACAAGCCGATCACGACGTGGACTATCTTTTTGGCCAAGTCGCTATCAATAAAGCGTTTGTAGACTGGAGCGGTAACTGCGGCAACCTAACCGCAGCAGTTGGCTCATTCGCCATCAGCAACGGCCTTGTAAACCCAAGCCGCGTACCAGAAAACGGCATTGCTGTTATACGTATTTGGCAGGCTAATATTGGAAAAACCATCATCGCCAACGTTCCTATCCGCAACGGCGAAGTGCAAGAAATCGGTGATTTCGAATTAGACGGTGTAACATTCCCCGCAGCAGAAGTTGAAGTTGAGTTTCTAAGTCCAGTCAATGCAAGCGAAGCCATGTTCCCAACAGGCAAGCTTGTGGATGACCTTGAAGTGCCGGGCGTTGGAACATTCAAAGCGACCATGATTAATGCTGGCATTCCAACCGTCTTTCTAAATGCAGATGCAATCAATTACACCGGTGCAGAACTACAGGAAGCCATCAACGGCGACCCAAAAGCACTGGAAATGTTCGAAATCATCCGCACATACGGCGCAATTAAAATGGGGCTTATTTCAAGCGTTGAAGAAGCCGCTAGCCGTCAACATACGCCTAAAGTCGCTTTTGTTGCACCACCAAGTGACTATGTTTCATCCAGCGGCAAGCAAATCAATGTATCCGATATTGACTTAAATGTTCGCGCATTATCAATGGGTAAACTTCATCACGCGATGATGGGCACAGCAGCCGTAGCCATTGGCACAGCAGCAGCTATTCCTGGCACATTAGTTAACCTTGCAGCCGGTGGTGGCGAACGTGCAAGCGTTACATTTGGTCACCCATCTGGCACGCTCAAAGTAGGTGCAGAGGCTGTACAAACTGATGGCGAGTGGACCGTCAACAAAGTAATTATGAGCCGTAGCGCAAGAGTATTAATGGAAGGTAATATAAGAATTCCTGGGGACTCCTTCTAAAGCGTATTCTAAACAATAAAAAAGGCAGCTTAATCGCCGCCTTTTTATACCTTACTAAAGCAGCCAAGCACCTAAACCTAAGCACTCGTCAAGTGAGACGGCTGATAGAGCAACTTCATGCCGAGGGCGTAGAAGGGTTAGTACCCAAGCATTGAGACGTCCTTCAAACAACAAAATCCCAGCCACCACTAAAACCAAGGCACTGAATTTAATCACGCAACATTACTCAGCCTTTGGCCAAACCTTTGCCAATGACACCGCATTAACATCAGCACTGCTAGATCGCATCTTACATCATTCACATATTGTTCAAATTAAAGGAGACAGTTACCGCCTAAAAGAAAAGAAGCGAGCGGGCTTAATCAGCCCAATGAAATAAAATACAGTGGCTCACTTTTCAATTGACGGAGTGGTTCAGTTTTCGGCCGTTGCTGACATATATGAAATTAGTTATTAACTGGCAAGTTTATTGGCTCGCCAACCTCCAGGCTCCATTG
Source organism: Cycloclasticus sp. symbiont of Poecilosclerida sp. N (assembly GCA_002101205.1). Lineage (GTDB taxonomy): Bacteria > Pseudomonadota > Gammaproteobacteria > Methylococcales > Cycloclasticaceae > Cycloclasticus. The sequence continues at coordinate 164,662 of LWTM01000077.1, forward strand.
GTTATCGTTCCAGCCATCGACTCCTTCGCGAAACCATAAAACATTCTTGTAGCCCCATTCATCCGCTCTTTTAGCCGCATTCCACGACATCCAGCAATCTTCAATACAATAAAAAACAAGCGTTGCTTCCTTACTCTCTGCGGTGATATTTTGTAATTGTGTTCGGAAATACAACTCAACGACGGGGTTCAATTCCTGTTTTCCAACATTGGGCAACCAAACACTATTCGGTATATTTTCCCTTGGGGTACTGACCAGCCAAGCACCATCAAAATCTAAGGACTCTTCCCTGAAAATAGCGCCATAAACGTCAATAAGTGCAGGTTTATTATTAGACGATAATAATTCTTTTAAGTCTTTTGCGGATACCCGCTCAACACCTCTGGGCGGTATTTGTGTAGTGGGTGCGTGATAGGGTAACCCACGGTAAGACTCCTTGCCCTTTTCACTATATATATTGCTCGCACAGCTTAGCAACAAAAAAGTACTTATTAGGGAAAAACTTTTCAGCGATATTCCTGCCATAAAAATCTACCTTAAAGCGCTAATTAACCCGTTTAAAAACCCTGCTTTCATACGAAGGAAATAAATGTACCACTGACCTAGAAAATTCTTGCTTCAACAAGCTGTTCGACGCAAAACTCTGCGGTAAGTCAAGCCGCATAGTTTCCGTCATAGAAAGGCCCTTCTTTGCTGCCTTCTCCAATGTTTTATCTAACCACCTTAGATAACTAGACATCCCTGATAAGGCAGTTTTATCACGACTAATTGGACCATGTCCTGGCACAAGCACTTTAAAAGGCAATTTATTTAATGAATCAATCGTCGCTAGCCATTTATCAATATTCGCATGAGGTGTCGTTAATGTCCGCTTGTGGAATATTAAGTCACCCGAAAATAGCACACCTGTTGTATTGTCTAAAATAGCCATATCGCCACTGGTATGGCCAGAATACGAAAGTATTTCAATATCGTGCCCGCCTAGCAAAACTCGCCCGGCCTTCGCAATTTTTGTTGGCTGAAAAGAATCCGTACCCCGCATCCAATCGCCGACCATGAGATAGAGGTTATCTGCAAATCCCGCACCTTCATTTTTAATGTTTTCTGCCGTCGTACTTAGGGCGTAAATGGGCGTGCCTTCAAACGCTAGATTGCCTAAGAAGTGGTCAGGGTGATGGTGTGTTAAATAGACTCGGTTAATCGATTTATCGGTCACAGACGCAATCGCTGACTTCATTTGCTTGCCATAGCGAAGCGAAGGGCCCGTATCAATCACAATGACACCAGCTGTTGTTACAATAAAGCCTGTGTTGACAATATTACCGCCATTTTCAAAACTAAAATCTTCGGTTTTGCCGACAAAAACATAGGTGTCTTTCGCCACTTTTTGGGCCTGAAGCTGGTAATCAAAATTTCCTGCTTGCACCGCAAATGTTGCCATCGCTAGAACAACGGCAAATAACACGAGTCTTTTAAGTATATTCATTGAGCAAATCTCGCTTCAAATTCATTACCGTTATTATCAGCGCCCATCATAAAAATAACCGATGATGCTTCGGTGTTATTAAATTCAAAGCCTAAAGTTGGATTTTCGTTGATAGGCTCAAACAATTCAATTCGTGCTAACTCATGGTCTGCTTCATCAAAAAATTCTAAATCTTGGATATAAAATTCTGGAATTCCTTCCACTAGGCCAGTATCCATAGGGTGATGTATTAGCAAACGCACGCGACTCGTCTTTTTGCCACTCCATCTTTTACCGTAAGTATCACCAAGATAATCAGACCAATCGCCTACCATACGCCCAACGCTGGCTACCGTACAGCCACCACCGGCCGTGTTAATCCATAAGCTGCCAACATGCCAAACACCATCGACTAATGCAGCAGCACGAACTGGCGATGCTTGCTGAATTTTAAATCGGAAAGACAACGATGGTTTTGCGTCAGTTGGATAGTATTTCGCAATTAAGGGTATTGGGTTAAAATCAGCAAAAATGACAAGCTGCTCAACATTTTCTAATTCGCTGGCATCCACTGTTACAGGTACATTCATTGGATCTTCAGCATAGCCAGCGGCTAACACTTTTACCCGCTTATCAAAAACCGCCGGATGCCCTTTTAAAAATGCGTTGTACATATCATTCCATTGAACCGAGCCGAGTGGGTCACTAGGTAAATCATCTGCTACAGATAGCGTGCAAAAAGTTAAGGTGCACAAAACAATCAGTATTCTTTTCATGGTTTTATCTATTTTATTACTATCCGTGGGTAGGCATAATTCGTTACATCCGCTTCAAAGAACTCATCTTCTGGAATCGGTTCATCCAAATCATCTGGCGGCACGGCTAAAATATTCATGTCAATTTCTAAAACCAAACCACTCAGCTCTCCATTGTTTAGCCCGAGTTTATAGAAAATCCCGTTCCACATATTAATGCCATATTCAGAAGGGGTTTTATGCAGGAATAACAAGTCATACGAAAGGTTACTAAAATCACTTTGTGTCACATAACCTTTTTTTTCGTACGGGTACGGCACATGGCACATGACCTGTATCTTACCCATTAAGCATTGAAAGGGTCTCATGGATAAAAATTGATTTTCAAACGGCGTGTCTATCATTGAAACCTTATAAGCGACACCCTTTTCATTAGACTCAAATTCGACGTTCGCAATTTGTGTAAGTTCACCCATTGTGCTAACAAGGTATATTTTTTTCAGCCCCTCTAATGGTGATGCTAAAGAAGCGGAGCTTAAAAAAAACAACATTACAAATAATATTTTTTTCATCGAAAGATCTCGGTGATATTAAAAACTAGGCTTATCTAAACTCTAGGGCCGAATATAACTGATGTTATATTTCTTAAATAGAGCCTTTAACTCGCCTGATTCTTTCAGTGCTTCAAACGCCTTTGTTATTTCAGCGACTAATTCATCTCTTCCCTCTTTAATCGCTGTCCCAACGACCCAGCTAGACTGGTAAGAAAGCGGCATAGAAACTTTGCTGAATAAGTATTCATCCGCTGTTTCGCCTAATGCAGATTCAATCTGACTCCGCGGTCCAACAACGCTCCTCACCGCGCCCTCTTCCATAGCTTCTATTGCAAGCTGCACAGTCGTATAGTGCCGAACATTTTCTCTAAAGCGCCCGCCCATCGCGCCTATCAAGTAAAAGTCGGACAAGGTATCTAGCTCTACACCTATCGGATAATCTTCGAATAATTTGGTCAATGGTAGTGAATACCGTGAGTTATGGCGAACGGCAACGGTTTCTTCTTTGAAATATGGGTTTGAAATGACAACTTGATCATTTTCCTTGGCAAACTCTTTATTCACCGGAACATGTAACATCACATCAGCGGTACCGCCGCCTATATAGTGTCCTTTCCAAACAGAATTCCGCAAATCATCTTCCATTGTCTCGTCGGCACTAATAGCCCAAATCAACGGGTCAACGTTTAATTTAGCCGCCAATAATTTGGCTAAATCTACTTCAATACCAACAAGCTTACCTTTCTCACGAAATGCGAAAGGCGCATAGTCTTTGTAGACAGCAACTCGTAGGTAACCTTTTTCTTGAACCGTTGAAAACGAAAAAACCTGCTGAGAAAAAAAACCCAACAGGATTAGTAAATAAATATTTTTCATCAGCTAGTCCGCTGGGATAGTTTCAATCCACGATCTAATAGCCCACATAGCTTCTTGGCTAAAGATACCTTCAAACGCAGGCATGTATGTAATACCGTTACGTGTCGCTCCCGTTCTAACGCGATAAATAAACCACTCATCGCCTTCTTCGCCTTCTTCTAACTCACGCAAATCGGGAGAAATACCGCCAGAGATAGCACCTAACCCATGACATCTAGCACAGTTAGATGTATAGCCAGTTTTGCCTACCTTAATAGCTTCTTCATTACCACTATATGGATTTGCTTCTAACCACTCTTCTCCTAATGGCGGCAGTGTTGAAACATCAACGGGTTGAGGTGCGGCATCACCATGAGCAAATGCCTTGCCACCGATGAATAAAAAAACAAACGCTAAAACCAATAATATTTTTTTCATATTGTTGCTCTCTTTTTTATTTATGACAGATTAGATTATATAAAGACTGACATACTAAGATGAACAGAGGATATATAAACTGAAATTCATTATACAGCAAGTTTATAAATATTGAGCGCGAAAAAAAACCCGCCTTTTGGCGGGTTTTTGTGTAAAAGCCTGGCGGTTCCCTACTTTCACATGGCTACTGCCACACTATCATCGGCGCTAAGCGGTTTCACTTCCGAGGTCGGAATGGGGTCGGGTGGTACACGCTCGCTATTGCCACCAGGCAAATCGGCATCAGAGAAATATCTCTGCAATAATTTAGAAAGTTGTACATCAATTCATATAGTTTGTTATTTACATAACTCCCACAAAGTGGATAAGTTTCATTGAGTTATAAACAACTCATTCAACTAAACCTTTTTGGGTGTTATATGGTCAAGCCTCACGGGCAATTAGTACACGTTAGCTTCACACATTACTGTGCTTCCACACCGTGCCTATCAACCTTGTAGTCTTCAAGGGCCCTTCAGGATTCTTAAAGAATCAGTGAGAATTAATCTTGGAAGGGGCTTCGCGCTTAGATGCTTTCAGCGCTTATCCCGTCCGAACGTAGCTACCCGGCAATGCCATTGGCATGACAACCGGAACACCAGAGGTTCGTCCACTTCGGTCCTCTCGTACTAGAAGCAGCTTTCCTCAATTCTCAAACGCCCACGGCAGATAGGGACCGAACTGTCTCACGACGTTCTAAACCCAGCTCGCGTACCACTTTAAATGGCGAACAGCCATACCCTTGGGACCGGCTACAGCCCCAGGATGTGATGAGCCGACATCGAGGTGCCAAACACCGCCGTCGATATGAACTCTTGGGCGGTATCAGCCTGTTATCCCCGGAGTACCTTTTATCCGTTGAGCGATGGCCCTTCCATACAGAACCACCGGATCACTATGACCTACTTTCGTACCTGCTCGATGTGTCTATCTCGCAGTCAAGCACCCTTATGCCATTGCACTAAGCGGACGATTTCCGACCGTCCTTAGGGTACCTTTGTGCTCCTCCGTTACTCTTTGGGAGGAGACCGCCCCAGTCAAACTACCCACCATACACTGTCCACGATCCGGATAACGGACCTGAGTTAGAACTCCAAACATACCAGGGTGGTATTTCAAGGATGACTCCACAGAAACTAGCGTTTCTGCTTCAAAGTCTTCCACCTATCCTACACAAATAGGTTCAAAGTTCAGTGCAAAGCTATAGTAAAGGTTCACGGGGTCTTTCCGTCTAGCCGCGGGTACACTGCATCTTAACAGCAATTTCAATTTCACTGAGTCTCTGGTGGAGACAGTGTGGCCGTCGTTACGCCATTCGTGCAGGTCGGAACTTACCCGACAAGGAATTTCGCTACCTTAGGACCGTTATAGTTACGGCCGCCGTTTACCGGGGCTTCGATCAAGAGCTTCTCCGAAGATAACCCCATCAATTAACCTTCCGGCACCGGGCAGGCGTCACACCCTATACTTCCTCTTACGAGTTTGCAGAGTGCTATGTTTTTAGTAAACAGTCGCAGCCACCATTTTATTGCAACCCTCTTGAGCTTACGAAGCAAGTCCGATCACCTAGAGGGCGTACCTTCTCCCGAAGTTACGGTACCATTTTGCCTAGTTCCTTCACCAGAGTTCTCTCAAGCGCCTTAGAATTCTCATCCCACCCACCTGTGTCGGTTTGGGGTACGGACGCTTATAACCTGAAGCTTAGAGGATTTTCTTGGAAGCATGGCATCAATCACTCCGGACTCCATAGAGTCCTCGGTATCACATCTCAGGTTTAATGAGCTCCCGGATTTACCTAAGAACTCGCCCTACATGTTTACAACATACATATCCAACAGTATGCTGATCTAGCCTTCTCCGTCTCCCCATCGCAGTTATAAGCGGTACAGGAATATTAACCTGTTGTCCATCGACTACGCCTTTCGGCCTCGCCTTAGGTTCCGACTAACCCTGCGCTGATTAGCATTGCGCAGGAAACCTTGGGTTTTCGGCGTGGGGGTTTTTCACCCCCATTATCGTTACTCATGTCAGCATTCGCACTTCTGATACCTCCAGCAAACCTCTCGATTCACCTTCACAGGCGTACAGAACGCTCCTCTACCATGCGTATAAATACGCATCCGTAGCTTCGGTATGATACTTAAGCCCCGATAAATCTTCCGCGCAAACCGACTTGACCAGTGAGCTATTACGCTTTCTTTAAAGGATGGCTGCTTCTAAGCCAACCTCCTGGCTGTCTGTGCCTTTTCACATCGTTTCCCACTGAGTATCATTTTGGGACCTTAGCTGACGGTCTGGGCTGTTTCCCTTTCCACAACGGACCTTATCACCCGCCGTGTGTCTCCCGCAATTGCACTTGTTGGTATTCGGAGTTTGCAACGGGTTGGTAAGTCGGGATGACCCCCTAGCCGTAACAGTGCTCTACCCCCAACAGTGATATGCGAGGCTCTACCTAAATAGATTTCGAGGAGAACCAGCTATCTCTGGGCTTGTTTAGCCTTTCACTCCGATCCACAGCTCATCCCCTCATTTTTCAACATAAGTGGGTTCGGGCCTCCAGTAGGTATTACCCCACCTTCACCCTGGCCATGGATAGATCGCCCAGTTTCGGGTCTACTCCCAGCGACTAATTCGCCCTATTAAGACTCGGTTTCCCTACGCCTCCCCTATACGGTTAAGCTTGCCACTGAAAGTAAGTCGCTGACCCATTATACAAAAGGTACGCAGTCACACCACGAAGGTGCTCCCACTGCTTGTATGCATACGGTTTCAGGATCTATTTCACTCCCCTAACAGGGGTTCTTTTCGCCTTTCCCTCACGGTACTGGTTCACTATCGGTCGACAAGTAGTATTTAGCCTTGGAGGATGGTCCCCCCATGTTCAATCAGGATATCACGTGTCCCGACCTACTCGATTTCACTCTAAATGTATTTTCGTGTACGGGGCTATCACCCACTATGGCCAAACTTTCCAGAATGTTCCACTAACACAAATAGAGCTTAAGGGCTGGTCCCCGTTCGCTCGCCGCTACTAAGGGAATCTCGGTTGATTTCTTTTCCTCTGGGTACTTAGATGTTTCAGTTCCCCAGGTTCGCTCCTTATACCTATGTATTCAGTATAAGGTGACCATTAAAAATGGCCGGGTTTCCCCATTCGGAAATCTTCGGATCAAAGGTTGTTTGCTACCTCCCCGAAGCTTATCGCAAGCTACAACGTCCTTCATCGCCTCTTGTCGCCAAGGCATCCACCGTATGCACTTATTCACTTGACCATATAACCCCAAAAAGGCTATATGACAGTAAATAACTATCTATATGAATTACTTTAGCAGTATGGAATATGCGATATCACATTCCATACTTCAAAAAATACTTTTTAGCAAACTAGGTGCTAAAAAATATATGTACAACTTTCTAAATTGTTAAAGAGCTATCAACACTAATGTCAATTCAATAAACCCTCTTTAATATCCAAAGGATACAAGTCTCGCGAGGCTGAATAAATCATCCAGCCAGTTCGTCTGCCTTTAAAGGTTTATTGAATTGGTGGAGCCAGACGGGATCGAACCGTCGACCCCCTGCTTGCAAAGCAGGTGCTCTCCCAGCTGAGCTATGGCCCCAATATCAGGTCTATCGAGCGTGGTGGGTCTGGGTGGATTTGAACCACCGACCTCACCCTTATCAGGGGTGCGCTCTAACCAGCTGAGCTACAGACCCTAGCTCGGGTAATGATCAAGTAATTTGTGTGAACACTTATGCAACGTTTATGTTATAGAAAGGAGGTGATCCAGCCCCAGGTTCCCCTAGGGCTACCTTGTTACGACTTCACCCCAGTCATGAATCACAAAGTGGTGAGCGGCCTCCCGAAGGTTAGCCTACCCACTTCTTTTGCAACCCACTCCCATGGTGTGACGGGCGGTGTGTACAAGGCCCGGGAACGAATTCACCGCGGCATTCTGATCCGCGATTACTAGCGATTCCAGCTTCATGCAGTCGAGTTGCAGACTGCAATCCGGACTAGGACTGGCTTTAAGGGATTCGCTTACTCTCGCGAGTTAGCAGCCCTCTGTACCAGCCATTGTAGCACGTGTGTAGCCCTACCCATAAGGGCCATGATGACTTGACGTCGTCCCCACCTTCCTCCGGTTTATCACCGGCAGTCTCCTTAGAGTGCCCAACTAAATGGTAGCAACTAAGGATAAGGGTTGCGCTCGTTACAGGACTTAACCCAACATCTCACGACACGAGCTGACGACAGCCATGCAGCACCTGTATCAGAGTTCCCGAAGGCACCAATCTATCTCTAGAAAGTTCTCTGTATGTCAAGGGTAGGTAAGGTTCTTCGCGTTGCATCGAATTAAACCACATGCTCCACCGCTTGTGCGGGCCCCCGTCAATTCATTTGAGTTTTAGCCTTGCGGCCGTACTCCCCAGGCGGTCAACTTATTGCGTTAGCTGCACCACTAAGCGGAAACCCGCCCAACAGTTAGTTGACATCGTTTACGGCGTGGACTACCGGGGTATCTAATCCCGTTTGCTACCCACGCTTTCGCACCTCAGCGTCAGTATTGGTCCAGAGAGCCGCCTTCGCCACTGGTGTTCCTTCAGATCTCTACGCATTTCACCGCTACACCTGAAATTCCACTCTCCTCTACCATACTCTAGTTAAACAGTATCAAATGCAGTTCCCAGGTTGAGCCCGGAGCTTTCACATCTGACTGATTTAACCGCCTACGCGCGCTTTACGCCCAGTAATTCCGATTAACGCTTGCACCCTCCGTATTACCGCGGCTGCTGGCACGGAGTTAGCCGGTGCTTCTTCTGTAGGTAACGTCAGGGTAAGCCGATATTAACGACTTACTTTTCCTCCCTACTGAAAGTGCTTTACAACCCTAAGGCCTTCTTCACACACGCGGCATTGCTGCATCAGAGTTTCCTCCATTGTGCAATATTCCCCACTGCTGCCTCCCGTAGGAGTCTGGGCCGTGTCTCAGTCCCAGTGTGGCTGATCATCCTCTCAAACCAGCTACGGATCGTCGCCTTAGTGAGCCATTACCTCACCAACTAGCTAATCCGACATAGGCTCATCTATTAGCGCAAGGCCCGAAGGTCCCCTGCTTTGCCCCGTAGGGATTATGCGGTATTAGCCTGGTTTTCACCAGGTTGTCCCCCACTATTAGGTAGATTCCTATGCATTACTCACCCGTCCGCCACTCGACGCCTGCTAGCAAGCTAGCATCGTTTCCGTTCGACTTGCATGTGTTAGGCATGCCGCCAGCGTTCAATCTGAGCCATGATCAAACTCTTCAGTTTATACTTTTCGACCTCTTAATACCCAAAGGCAATAAGTTTCATTGAAGCGAAAGGCAAAGCACTTTCGCTTAATTCAGCTTTAAAAAGAAGTCTAGATCTTGCTCAATATAGAATTAAACGTATTACTTAAATTTTAGAACTTTAAGTGTGTTCAACCTACATTGATTATTTTTATATAACTTTCAACAATCAACACAAGTGCCCACACAAATTACTTGATAAATTTTTAAAGAGCTGATTCGACATTCACGCCTAATCGAACCGAAGCATTGTAATACAGATGCTTTTTAAAAGCAATCATATAATTAACTTTATTTCGTTAACATTAGATTGCTTTTGCTAATTCTCCTTCGCTAATCACTGCTTTATAAAAGATTGCCTAGCTAGAAGAGAAACGTATTATAGGGGCAATATTTTAACGGTCAACCGTTATTTAGCCCCAAACCCCCAAATAAAACCTGATTAGCATTTCAAAAACACCTATAAGCTTTATTAAGCCCCACCTTTAACCAGTCCAGTTATGGCAAAAAAATTGAGTCAAAAATCTGTTCCTGTGCATCTTATCTTCGGCAATCAGTGCTTATTTTGCCGCCATCAAATCGAGGCACCAGCGCACAGTAAATATAACCGCCATGGCTAAATTAACCTCTACCTAGGCATCTTGCTCAGGGTTAGCTTCCCATTCGCCTAAGCCAGTCTCTAAGGGTAGTCGATTTGGGAGGCTTTTTTAAATCCAGCACGGTATGTAGCGCATCAGCATCGTCAGTCCAGCGAATATCGTCAGATGAAAGCCACCTTCACGCTATATTAAAACAAGGGCTTTTATAAACGCTGAAGGTTTATACTCGCAGTTGTTTTTAGGTTGTGGAAAGCATTAGTCGATGCGATCTGCAAGGCTCAGCGACTCACCCATACGGTAGGACTAGCGTTTTGAGTCTACATTATTAGGTTTCTACTGGCAGAACGGAATGCTTTTCAGTAGAATTAGCAAAACAAAATATTTTATTCAGTTAAACGAAAAGAGATTGAAGCAATGAAGCGATTATTAGCAATTTTATTAGTAGGGTTGGCATTTCCTGTAGCAGCGTATGCTGAAGGTAATGTGGCAGCAGGTGCGATTAAAGGACAAACGTGTTTGGGTTGTCACGGCATCCCTAATTACAACAATGTGTACCCAACATATCACGTGCCAAAACTTGGTGGCCAACACGCCGCCTATTTGGTTGCGGCGATGAAAGCCTATAAAACGGATTCGCGCTCTCATGGAAGCATGTACGGCAATGTTGCTGATTTATCTGAGCAAGATATGGCAGATATTGCGGCGTATTTTGAACAAGACGGCAAATAAACGTCAAAACAAGTCACGAGGAATAAAATGAAACAATTAATTAAAATGATTTTTGCTGCGAGTATTGCTGCGGCATCAGCGAGTGCAATAGCTGCGGGGGATATTGAAGCGGGTAAAGGCAAGTCAACCGCATGCGCTGCTTGTCATGGAGCCGATGGCGTAAGCCCTAGTCCTATGTTTCCAACGCTTGCAGGTCAACATTCAGATTACATGGTTAAAACATTGAAAGATTACAAAACTGGCGCACGCAAAAACCCGATTATGCAGGCAACTGCGGCGGCATTAAGCCATCAGGATATTGCGGATTTAGCCGCCTATTTTGCTAGCCAGACAGGGTTGAAAACACTGAAAAAATAAAAAACACCAGCGTAGACAGCTGGGTTGGAAACATGAGCGCGCATACATTGCGCGTTTTTTGTATTCGCTGAATATATTTAGGAGGCTGCATGAGCGATAAAATAACGATTAAGGTCAAACATAACGATGAAGGGGCATTAGTTGAAGAGTGTGAGTACTTGGGCGATGTTATTCATGGTAAGCGGACTATTTGGCACCCTTCTGGCAAAAAGATTTCAGAAACAGAGTTTGTAAATGGTGTTATGAATGGACAGCACTCTTCTTGGTATCTAAGTGGAACTACTGCGTTAACGGCAATGGTTGTTAATGGTCATTATCATGGCCTTTTTACGGCATATTGGCCTAATGGGCAAAAAAGAGAAGAAGGCATGTTGGAGCAGGGAGAGCGTGTTGGTGTGTTCAAATCTTGGTCCGAAAAAGGCGAGTTGTTGGGGGAAAAGAATCACGATAACGCATAAGTATGTGCTAAGGCTCGTGGCTCGCTAAAATCACTCAGCATTAAAGTTCAAGTGCAAAGCATCTGGTGCTCGCGTGAAGCTATGCTCTTGGGTGTAGATAAACAACTAAAAGGACGCAAGGAATAAAAAAACGGGTAGCCTCTGTGATAACCCAATCACACATAAAAAAACACTCACGGTGGTATAACCACTATCGTTCTCACAATAGTTTGGATTTGATAACACCAATAGCGTACTATCAACACAGCAGAGAGGCCACCTAAATGTCCAAAATGTAGTGAACCCAATCAAGGGGTTATATTTTGGCATAAATTATGCCAAAATTGCCCAGTTAACTATTTTAATAAACACTAACTCTTATAGGAGTAATCATGTCAGCACAAGATGTATTAGATTTAATCAAAGAAAAAGAGGTGGTTTTTGTCGACTTCCGCTTTGTTGATACCATTGGTAAAGAACAACACGTAACCGTTCCATCTCACACAGTAGACGAAGGTCTATTCGAAGACGGTAAAATGTTTGACGGTTCATCTATCGCTGGCTGGAAAGGCATTAACGAATCTGACATGATTTTAATGCCAGACCCCGCAACGGCGACTTTAGACCCATTTTTTGATGACGTAACGCTGATTTTGCGTTGTGACGTTGTTGAGCCAAGTGATATGTCTGGTTACGAGCGTGACCCACGTTCAATCGCTAAAAGAGCTGAAGAGTACCTGCAATCAACCGGTGTTGGTGATACAGCTTATTTTGGCCCAGAAAACGAATTCTTCATATTTGACGATATTCGCTGGGGAACTGATATGTCAGGCACATTCTACGAAATCGATTCTGAAGAAGCGGGTTGGAATTCAGAAAAAGCATACGATGGTGGCAACATGGGTCACCGCCCTGGGGTAAAAGGCGGTTATTTCCCAGTACCTCCAGTAGATTCTCTTCACGATATGCGTGCAGCTATGTGCTTAACACTCGAAGAAATGGGCCAAAAAACGGAAGTTCATCACCATGAAGTTGCAACAGCAGGTCAATGTGAAATAGGTACCGTATTCAATACGTTAACGAAAAAAGCGGACGAAGTTTTAGAACTAAAATATGTTGTACAAAACGTAGCGCACGCATACGGCAAAACAGCCACCTTTATGCCTAAGCCAATCGTTGGAGACAATGGTAACGGCATGCACGTTCACCAATCAATCTTTAAAGATGGTAAAGCATTATTTGCGGGCGATTTATACGGCGGTTTATCTCAAACAGCGCTGCATTACATTGGTGGTATCGTTAAGCACGCTAAAGCAATCAACGCTTTTGCAAACGCATCGACAAATAGCTACAAGCGTTTAGTACCTGGTTTTGAAGCGCCTGTTATGCTGGCTTATTCTGCGCGCAACCGTTCAGCATCCATTCGCATTCCTTTTGTTGCAAACCCTAAAGGACGTCGTATCGAAGTTCGTTTTGCTGATTCAACAGCGAACCCATACCTTTGCTTCTCAGCGATGTTAATGGCCGGCCTTGACGGTATTAAAAACAAGATTGATCCAGGCGCAGCGATGGATAAAGACCTTTATGATTTACCTCCTGAAGAAGAAGCAAAAATTCCACAAGTAGCTAAATCGTTCGACGAAGCATTAGATGCACTGAACGAAGATCGTGCGTTCTTAACAGAAGGCGGCGTATTCACGGATGACATGATTGATGCTTATATCGACCTTAAAATGGAAGAAGTGACTCGTTTACGTATGAGCACTCACCCCATTGAGTTTGATCTGTACTACAGCTTGTAAGAAGACATATTAGAATAGAGAATAACCCCGTATCTGCGGTTTTTTTGCATAAAATCTAGCAAGGATACTCTTGTGAAAATATAAGACCGAAGCAAAAAGGGTGTCGTGGTGAAGTTTCTACGCCCAAATCCCAGGTAAGGTTTAATCAGCATTTCAAAAGTGCCTATGCGCTTTTTCAAGCCTCATCTTAACCGATGCAGCTCTGGCAAAGAGATTGAGTCAAAAGTCTGTTCTTCTGCGTCTTATCGTCAGCAATTAGTGCTTAACTGAGTTATTTTTGTTCGCTTTGGGTTAAATAGGCGGTGGTTAAAACTCCTTCAGTTCAACAGACTTGCTCCCATAATGTTCGATGTTTTTCCCTGCGTTTTACAAATAGCTGCCGTCCTGTGCTTATCAAGCAAAAGCTGCCCGACTTCAGCAACCTGCTACACCATCGGCATAAAGCCTTTGTTTTTATTGTAAGCCCACGGTAAATCCGTTTTATGGACGACAATTTCGGTGGCGTCAATGTTCAGCGTGATTTTTTTTGCAGTTCTGCAAGGCTCAGCGACTCCATTAGTTGACCAATAGCCAACAAACCTGCGCAACAGGTCAATAGATCGCTCGTTGTATCGAGTTTATAAGGTAAGATAGCCGTAGGCCTTGAGTTGTTACACCCAAATGGGTGATGGAGGGTTTTGTTGCTAACCATTATGCAGCCAAGGCTTTATTCGTTTTAGAGGTTTCTATCTGGGGATTGTGGGAGGTTGTAATGGAGTCAAAAGATATACGTGATGCCGGTTTAAAGGTTACATTGCCACGCTTAAAAATACTTGACATGTTAGAAAATACTGGCACTAGGCACTTGTCAGCAGAAGATGTTTATAAGGGATTATTGGCTGGAGGTGAAGAAATTGGCTTGGCAACAGTGTATCGTGTTTTGACACAGTTCGAAGGAGCCGGTCTAGTTAACCGACATCATTTTGAAGGCGGTAACTCGGTGTTTGAGTTGAGCCAAGGCGCGCACCATGATCATATTTTGTGTGTTAAATGCGGTCAAGTGGATGAGTTTTATGACGAGATTATTGAGCAGCGTCAAAAATCGATAGCGGTGGAGAAAGGTTATAAAATGACTGATCACAGTCTGTGTATATATGGTGTTTGTTCAGCCTGTACTAAATAGCTTTCTCAACCATTTCTTGAGCATGAGCAATCGTTTTATCGGACATTTCTAAACCGCCTAACATGCGCGCTATTTCCTTAACGCGATGTTGAGCATCTAGCAGGTCTATTTGGATTTTAGTTTGCTCGTGGTCTTTGTTTTTGCTCACGAATAAGTGTTGGTGCCCTTGGGCAGCTACTTGCGGTAGGTGAGTAACGCATAGCACTTGTCGGTCAGATGCTATTCCCCGTAAAGACATGCCGACAGTTTCGGCAACACCGCCGCCTATGCCAGCATCTACCTCATCAAACACCAAGGTGGGTACAACGTTGCTTTGTGTAGCGACCACTTGTATAGCAAGACTGATTCTGGACAGCTCACCGCCAGACGCTACCTTTCCAATAGGTGAGGCCGGCATACCTGGGTTTGTCGTCACTAAAAACGCGATGCTATCCAAGCCGTTTCTTTGCGGTTTATCTTCAGAGCAATAATTGACTTGAATATCCATACGACCATCGGGTAAACCAAGAGTGGTGAGTATTTTTGTAATACTTTTACTCAGCTCAGAAGCAGTTTTTACGCGTAGCTGATGCAGTGTCTTTGCGTCTTCTTCATAGCGTTTTTGAGCGTCTTTGATTTCTTGTTGAATGCCTGCTAAGCGCTCATTGCGCTTTTCAAGGGCATTAAGTCGCTCGACTAATTCGTTGTATTTGTCGTTAAGTTGTTGCGGATCAATGTGTAGTTTGCGAGCCAACTCGTGAACTACACCGAGTTGCCTGTCGAGCACTGCGAGGCGCTGGGGGTCGTCATCTTGCTGATCAACTTGGCGCCTTAAATCTATACACGCTTCTTGTATTTGAATGCTGGCACCTTTAATTTGCTCGGATATTGTCAAAAAAGCAGGTGACAAAGCTGTTAACAATTCTAGTTCGTGCGAAGCGCGACTAAGTTGTGTATGAATGGCGTGACTCTCATCTTCGTACAAAGTGTTTATTTGCGTTTCAGCAATCTCAATAATCTTCCTCATATTGGATGCGTTCGCATGTTCTTGAACTAACTCGTCGTAATTTAGCTGGAGAATATCTGCCAGTTCTATCTCGTCGATTTGATATTTGAGTAACTGTTTTTCGCTATCATTGTTTTCGTTTCCGTTGGTTAGGCTGAGCAATTCATCATTCAATGCTTTCCAGCACTCATAGCGAGCACGGCAACTTAGAAGGTCCTGTGTTGATGGTAGCGATGCGTCGAGTAACTGTCCTTGTTTCGCTGGCAACAACAAATCTAGATGAGCGTGTTGCCCATAAATGCAAATAAGGTGTTCAGATAATTGCTGAAGGGTTTTTAAATTAACAGCCGTGCCATTAATAGATGCTCTTGAACGGCCGTCTGCATTAACGCTACGTTGAATTAAACACTCATTTTCATCATCAAGGTCGTTTTCTTGAAGCCAGTTCTTCGCCGGGCCGCTGCTGTCTATACTAAAATCCAACGTGATGTCGGCTTTTTGAACACCTGGCCGCAACAATCCTGCGTCGGCGCGTTCGCCAAGGCACAGCTTCATTGCGGTAAGTAGTATCGATTTACCAGCGCCTGTTTCGCCAGTGAGTGCGGTCATGCCGCCGCCTAACTCAAGGGTTAGTTGGTCAACGACAGCAAGCCCATTTATATCAATAGATTTAAGCATAAGCGGCTAAGCCTGAGGAGCGCGGCTCCAACCTAGTTTTGCGCGTAAAGTATTGAAGAAGTCATGATCGATGGGATGCAATAAGCGAATTTTATTGGGATGGCGTTTGATGTTAATAAAATCGCCTTCTAGCACATCAGGCAGAATAACATTGTCGCAGGTAATCTGGGCTCGGTGCTTGTCTCGCTGACTAAACTTAACGCCAATCTCGCTATTGCCATCGACAACAAGAGGTCGGTTGCTCAGTGTGTGGGGGTTAATAGGCACCATAACAATCGCATCTAGTGAAGGGTGCATCAACGGGCCGCCGCCTGAAAGGGCGTACGCGGTTGAGCCTGTTGGCGTGGCGATAATAAGCCCATCAGAGCGTTGTGAATTTACAAAGTTACCATCAACATAGGTTTCTATGTCTATCAGCCCTGGAGATTTTAAACGATGAAGCGCCACTTCATTAAAAGCGGGTTGCTCTTGGATGACTTGCCCATCGCGGATAATTTGTATAATGAGAATGATTCGTTCTTCCTCATTGAAAGCACCTTCAAGGATTTGTTTTATTTTAATGTGCATTTTTTCAGGAGAAATATCGACCAAAAACCCCAGAGTCCCACGATTGATACCAATCAACGGTACATCTGTATTCACTAATGCGCGAGCAGATGACAAAAGAGTGCCGTCACCACCAATAGACATAACGAGGTCGCAGTTTTCAGCCAGTGACCCAATCGGAATTACTTGTTCGCTAGGTAAGCTAACGTGTTGGGCTGTTTCTAAATCGGCGTAGACAAAAATGCCAGCCTGTTTTAAAAGCTCGCATAGCGCTTGAACGGTGTCGGTGATGTCGGCGGCGCCAGGTTTTGAAATAAGCCCGACACACTTAAATTGTGTATTCATTAATACCCTCTCTATAGGTCTGAAAAGTTTACACCACGTCAGTGGACTTGCGCCTAAATAAAATGATAAAAACTAAATTGAGACCTCAGTATAACTACTGCGTTAGACAATACGACGTTGCTTAAGGCACTTACTGTTAGTATGAATCGGCTCAAAATGCTCATTTACACTAGTAAACTGCGCTTTTTCGCCAATTTTTGCCTCGCTTAAAACGAGCCTGTAAATTAAAACGTGTAAGTGCTTGTATTTTATAACCCCCTAAACGGAGAACAATATGAACACGATAACACCTGTTTAACGATAAAATTTAGATGTTATGCTGAGGTCTCTATGAGTGTCTGTTCATCCAATCTAAACAATAATTAAAGACGCCTTCTTTCTCTGGCTCATGATGAAGTTCGTGATAAAAACCTTCCCATATCTTTAACGTGCACTGATCACCTGCACGTGCTGAAAATAGCGTGCTCGCTTTATGGCAAGTTAAGCCATCAGCATCACCATGCATTATCAATAAGGGGAAGTTCACGTGCGACGCCTCTTTCAACAACCGTTCGCCCTCTTCCAGTAATTGCGTACCAAATTTAGCTGAAATCCTATCGTGATTTAATGGGTCGTCTTTGTGGTTTTCCAATAAAACTTTATCTCTACACAATGCGTTCATATCAATTTCATTGGATAAAGAAAGCGTCGGCCAAATGGATTGGATGTAGCGGCCCAGCGTTACCTTCCATCTGGGCGGTTCAAACGCTGGCTTAAACATCGGGGCGCTTAAAATAACGCCGTTATATTCGCCTGGGTGTGACATTGCATACTTAATGGCCAATGTAGCACCGAGACTGTGTCCGTATATAAAGTGAGGCTTGCCGGTGTCAATTTTCGAGACTTGGTATAAGAAACAATCGATGTCTTTCATCATTTGCGAAAAATCATCACAGTGGCCGCGTTGTCCATCAGACTTGCCGTGTCCACGTAAATCAAACGAAACCACTTCTATTCCCAACGAGGCGTAATATTCAGCCATATTTGAATAACGACCACTGTGTTCGCCTAAGCCATGAATAAGATAGATAACTACCGTAGGCTCTGAATCTGGCAGCCAGCGCACTGCATGCATTGCTGTTCCATCACATGCCATCCACTGTGTTTCGCTGTGTGTTGTCATTATCGCTTGCGCCCTTTCATTTCTGACCCTAATGAAAGTATAGGCATTTATTGACAGAAGGTAACCCTGACTGACACGAAAATTTAAATGAAAGCTGTCACACCGCCTGTTATTAGCGCCTTTGTTTAAAAAAAGAGACGAGAAGTGCCGAACACTCTTCCTCTAATACGCCGCCCGACCATTCGATATAGTGATTACTATATTCGGCCTCAGTCAAAGATAGAGCACTACAAACAGCGCCTCTTTTAGAGTCTCTTGCGCCAAACACAATGCGCTTTATTCGTGCGTGCTGAATGGCGCCCATGCACATCACGCAGGGTTCTAATGTGACATATAAAGTTGCATCAACAACACGATAGTTTTCGATTTGTTGGCACGCCGCGCGAATCGCTACAACTTCTGCATGTGCCGTCGGGTCATTATTCTTGATAGGTAGGTTATGCCCCTCAGATAAACACTCGCCGTCTTTAACAATAAGCGCGCCCACAGGGACTTCACCTTCTGATTCAGCTTCATGCGCTAATGCTATTGCTTTGCGCATCCAAGTTTCGTCATCCATCGCTAATAACTATTCCCATTCAATAGTAGCTGGAGGCTTACCTGAAATATCGTAGGTAACACGAGAGATAGCGGATATTTCGTTGATAATACGGTTCGAGACATGAGCTAAAAATTCATACGGCAAACGCGCCCATCTAGCCGTCATAAAATCGATCGTTTCGACCGCACGCAATGCAATAACGTATTCATAACGCCGACCATCACCGGTCACGCCAACCGATTTGATCGGCAAAAAGACTGCGAAGGCTTGACTGGTTTTTTGATACAAGTCGTGCTTGTGCAATTCACTAATAAAAATATCGTCTGCTAAGCGCAACAAATCGGCATATTCTTTTTTAACTTCGCCTAAAATACGCACACCTAATCCGGGGCCTGGGAATGGGTGGCGATAAACCATATCAGCTGGCAAGCCCAGCTCCACGCCAACCTCACGTACTTCATCTTTAAATAGCTCGCGCAACGGTTCCACAAGCTTTAGCTTCATCTCTTTCGGTAGCCCACCCACATTGTGATGAGACTTAATCAAATGCGCTTTACCTGTTTTAGCTCCTGCAGATTCGATAACATCCGGGTAAATAGTGCCTTGCGCCAGCCATTTAGCACTGTTTCGTTTCGCTGACTCTTCATCAAATATTGTGACGAATAAATTACCAATTATTTTTCGCTTCTCCTCTGGATCAGCGATACCTTTCAATACATCAAGGTATCGTTGCTGCGCATTCACACGAATAACACGAACACCCATATGTTCAACAAACATCGCCATCACCTGATCGCCTTCATTCAAGCGGAGTAAGCCCGTATCAACAAATACGCACGTTAGCTGATCACCAATCGCTTTATGTAGCATCATGGCGACCACCGATGAGTCAACCCCACCGGATAAGCCCAATATCACTTCATCGCAGCCTACCTGCTGCTGAACAGATGCGATGCTGCTTTCAATAATATTCTTTGATGTCCAAAGTGCTTCACAACCACAAATTTCTACTGCAAAGCGGCTTAGAATTCTACCGCCTTGCTTGGTATGCGTTACTTCTGGGTGAAACTGTAAACCATAGAATCTCTTTTCTTCATTTGCCATGCCAGCAATAGGCGCACTGTCTGTGCTGGCCATGACCT
Organism: Cycloclasticus sp. symbiont of Poecilosclerida sp. N; assembly: GCA_002101205.1. Lineage (GTDB taxonomy): Bacteria > Pseudomonadota > Gammaproteobacteria > Methylococcales > Cycloclasticaceae > Cycloclasticus. The sequence goes on from LWTM01000077.1 coordinate 184,586, forward strand.
TAAAACCCTCTGGCAAGGCAACGACTTTATCGCCATGGCTCATCCACACATCCAATATGCCATAACCTTCAGGCGTTGCGTGATCTTCTATATCTCGCAATAACTCCATATGGCCTCTTGCGCGAATACTGGCATAGCCAAATTCTTTGTCTGCCGACACAGCCACACGTCCGCCCATTTGCACCGCCATAGTTTGCATGCCGTAACAAATCCCTAGAACAGGTATATTCAGTTCAAAAACAATTTGGGGGGCTTGCGGTGCTTCGCCTTCTGTGACTGTTTTTGGGCCGCCAGATAAAACAATACCGTTAGCTTTAAAATCACTGATGGCTTGCGGCTCAACATCATAGGGGTAAATCTCACAATACACGCCAATTTCACGCACGCGCCGCGCGATGAGCTGAGTATATTGCGAACCAAAATCTAATATAAGAATTTTATGGGTATGGATATCCCCATGTTGTTGCGTATCCAATCTAAACCTCTTTTTACCGTTCTATACGGTAGTTTGGCGCTTCTTTTGTAATGCTCACGTCATGTACGTGGCTTTCTTTCATCCCTGCACCGCTAATACGAACAAACTTAGCTTTGTGACGCATCGTTTCAATACTTTCACAACCTGTATAACCCATGCCAGCACGCAAGCCACCCACCAATTGATGAACAATACTGACCATCGTTCCTTTATAAGCCACACGGCCTTCAACGCCTTCTGGTACGAGCTTTTCAGTTTCGTTAGCGTCTTGGAAATATCGATCACTTGAGCCTTCTTGCTGCGACATTGCGCCCAATGAACCCATGCCACGATAACTCTTATATGAACGTCCTTGGAACAGTTCAACTTCGCCCGGTGCTTCTTCTGTGCCTGCGAACAAACTACCCAACATGACTGAACTAGCACCGGCGGCAATCACTTTTGCAACATCACCAGAAAAACGCACGCCACCGTCTGAAATAACAGGAACACCGGTTTCTTTTAAAGCTCGAACAGCATTATCAACCGCTGTTATTTGCGGCACGCCAACACCAGCCACAATACGTGTTGTACAAATTGAACCTGGCCCAATACCTACTTTAACCCCATCAACACCAGCGTCAACCAGTGCCAATGCTCCGTTTGCTGTCGCGATATTTCCACCGATCACCTGCAAATTTGGATAGTTCTTTTTAACCCAATAAACGCGGTCCAGCACACCTTGTGAGTGGCCATGCGCCGTATCGACAATCACCACGTCAACGCCGGCATCAACCAAGGCACCTATGCGATCTTCTGTGCCTTCTCCAGTGCCCACTGCGGCACCTACACGAAGACGCGCTTGGCTATCTTTACAAGCTTGCGGGTAATCTTTAGCTTTTTGAATATCTTTAACGGTAATCATGCCGCATAGCTGAAAGTCATTATTCACCACCAACACTTTTTCAATACGGTGTTTGTGTAATAAAGCGATAACGTCTGCTTTATCGGCGCCTTCTTGTACGGTAACTAATTTTTCTTTTGGCGTCATTGCAGACTCAATGAGCGCATCCAGATGCGTTTCAAAACGTAAATCACGGCTGGTAACAATACCCACCAAGTCGTTGCCATTAACAACTGGCACACCCGAGATATTATGATGCCTTGTCAGTGCCATCACATCACGAATAGTTGTATCAGAAGAAACAGTTATCGGATTTTTCACCACTCCGCTTTCAAAGCGTTTCACCTTCATCACTTCCAGTGCTTGTTGCTGCGAAGTCATGTTCTTATGAATAATACCCATACCGCCTTCTTGAGCCAGCGCTATCGCTAAACGCGCTTCGGTGACGGTGTCCATTGCCGCTGAAAGAATGGGGATATTAAGAGAAATCCCGCGCGTTAATTGTGTTTGCAAATTAACGTCTCTAGGAAGTACCGTTGAGTGAGCAGGTACTAGCAAAACATCATCAAATGTTAAGGCTTCTTGTTCGAATCGCATATTATCGGTCGCTTCAGGTAGAAAAAGCAGTTCATTATAAGGTATGCTCCGTTAATTATCACCTATATAGATACTTTTGTAGCCCAATGCACGATAGCGACCATATATATAGCGTTTCACAACTTTGCCGTGAAACTCGACTCTTGCTGGAAACTAATTTTTTAACCTTATCCGTTGAAGGCGAAATTTCCAACTTGTCGCGCCCAGCGTCTGGTCATATTTATTTCACATTAAAAGACAGCAAAGCGCAAATTCAGTGCGCTATGTTCCGCGGACAGCTAAGGAAAGCCGGATTCAAACCCGAAAACGGGCACCGAGTTAAGCTAAAAGCACGCGTCAGCTTGTATGAAACACGTGGTCGTTTTCAACTTATTATTGATCAGATGGCGTCCTTCGGCGAGGGCGCATTACGCCAACAATTTGAGGCATTAAAAAACAAGCTTTCTGCTGAAGGGATATTTGATGACGATTTAAAAAAACCATTGCCAGAGCTTGCTAAAAAAATTGGCATTATCACCTCATCAAGTGGTGCTGCTGTGCATGATATTTTAACAGTGCTAAAGAGCCGTTTTCCCGCACTGCCGGTGCTTATTTACCCTGTCGCGGTCCAAGGTGATACGGCTAAACATGACATCATTGCTGCTATTGAGCTCGCCAATGAACGCAACGACTGCGACATTCTTATATTGGCTCGTGGTGGTGGCTCAATTGAGGACTTATGGGCCTTTAACGAAGAAATAGTCGCCCGGGCAATACACGAGTCCAACATAGCTATTATTAGCGCTATCGGCCACGAAGTTGACTTTACCATCTCCGACCTTGTTGCAGACCATCGCGCACCTACTCCATCGGCAGCAGCTGAGATGGTTAGCCCCGATCAGCAACAGTGGCTTAGCCACTTTAATCATCTGACTCAGCAGCTAACCAAAAACATAACAAAAGGCTTGTCACAAAAGCAAAGCTTATTAAGCCAATTACAACATCGCTTGAAACAGCGTCATCCCTGCATACAATTGCAGATGCATGCACAGCGATTAGATGATTGCCAAGCAAGACTGGCACAAACACCTCAACACAGCCTGCGGCGTGATAAGCTGCGTTTATCTCAACTGAGCGCGAGATTACTAAGTAACAGGCCTAATCAACAAATCAACACATTGCAAAAACGCCTTTCGACATTACAGCAGCGTTTTCCAGCACCGCTACAGCGCAGGCTACAACAAGCACGAATTCGGTTTACTGATTGCAATAAAGGACTCGAAATATTAAGCCCATTAGCCACACTTTCTAGGGGTTACAGTATCACTAAGCGCACATCAGACGACGCTGTTGTTAAAAGCATAAAATCGATTAGCGTCGGCGATAACGTTAATATCCAGCTGTTTGACGGTTCATTAAAAACACATGTAGATGAAATTAATCAAAAAACATAGTCTTTATTTTCTACTAGAGACTATTACACGAAAGAAAGTTTCGTTTCTAGGCAAGCTAAAAACGCGCGGAATAAGGAAGTTGGCTACAGTAAATGACCGATTGAGCACGTTTTTAAGGACGCATAGGAGCGAAAGAAATTTTGCACCATGGTCTCTATTAGCGGCAGTTTTCTTTGTACCGCTTGCTAACGCCTTCCCTGAACAGCACCTTGTGCCAGGTGGCATTGCTGTTGTGGATATTCACAGCGAAACTGAACCTGCCGTTTATTACAATCAACGTAAAGTTCTCACGCTGTTTAAAGACAATAAATGGCACGCTATTGTCGGTATTCCCTTATCATCTAACACTGGCAAACATACTGTCCTCGATAAAAAATCGTCTCTTAAATCATCTTTTATTGTTGTTGAGAAAGATTACCCTGCTCAATATATTACGCTAAAAAAGAGCGCAAAAAATAAGCGCATGGTTAACCCAAATGAAACAGATATGGCCCGAATTCATCGAGAACGAAAAATCCTATCCAACGCGTTAGACACTTGGAGCAACTCCACACCACACGTTGATTTTATCCTGCCGGCTCACGGCCGATTAAGCAGCCCGTTTGGCTTAAAACGCTTTTTCAACAAGCAAGCAAGGAACCCGCATAGCGGTTTAGATATTGCCGCGCCAACGGGCGCGACTGTACAAGCACCTGCTGATGGTACGGTCGTTAATATTGGCGATTATTTTTTTAACGGCAATACCGTTTTGCTTGATCACGGGCAAGGGCTTATCAGCGGCTACTTCCATCTAAGTAAAACGAGCGTTTCTATCGGCGATAAGGTAACACAAGGGCAAAAGATTGCTGAAATTGGAGCCACTGGCCGCGTAACAGGCCCACATTTGCACTGGAATGTTTACTTGAATAAAACCAAGGTTGACCCCGCCTTTTTTATTGGCGACCATATACATCAATTGAAAACGGAGCAAGACTCATATCATGCAAATTAAGGACCTTTGTACCAGCTGCGACTGTTGGACCATTACCACTATTGAACATGATGATAAAACAGCAAAGTTCACCTGCACACACTGTCAAAATACTTTTGATATGCCTTGGGACACCCATACACGCTTTATGATTCGCTCTATTCGCTACAGCTTAAAATCACGCACTAAAAAATATCCAGAATTAGTGCAATTAAAGTACGTAGGGGATTTTGTAAAACTAGAGGCAAGACCTGATCCACCCAAAAGCCCTAGTTGCAAATAAACTGCGCTTAACGGTGTTGAGACTTTTACCTTTTCTTGCCTTTGACCTCAGCATAACCGCTGAATTTCATTGACAAGCATGCGGCTCTTTCTTATTTTCTGCATAAATTCGTACAGAATCGGATCATAAAGGTAGACGGGGGCTTTTTTTAATGGTATCTTTGAACTAGTAATGAATTCTTACAAGCACGCAACTTGCCGTGCAAACAATCAAAAAAAACATTTCAAAAAAATTCGTGCTGAATTTTACATGCACATCCTTTCTTTATTTCACAAAAAACTTATATGAATTTAACCGAGCTGAAACGCAAACCAGCAACTGAAATTCTTCAGATTGCTAAAGATTTAGGAGTCGATAATACAGGTCGATCCTTAAAACAAAATACAGTTTTCCAGATACTGAAAAAATTAGCTAAAAAAGGCGATGCTATTCATGGCGATGGTGTTCTCGAGGTCTTATCAGACGGGTTTGGGTTTTTAAGGGCCGCAGATGGGTCATTCTTGGCAGGCCCAGATGATATTTATGTGTCACCAAGTCAAATTCGTCATTTTGGTTTAAGAACCGGCGACACGATTTCTGGAAAAATTCGCCCCCCAAAAGACAGTGAACGTTACTTCGCTTTATTGAAAGTTGATCAGCTCAATTATGAAAAGCCAGAACACGCAAAAAACAAAATTGCGTTTAAGGACTTAACCCCGCTTTTTCCAAATGATCGTTTAATACTTGAGTTAGGTAACGGTACGACGGAGGATTTAACCTCACGCGTTATTGACCTAGTGTCTCCAATAGGTAAAGGGCAACGTGGCCTTATTGTTTCACCGCCGAAAGCGGGTAAAACGATGATTATGCAAAACTTGGCGCATTCTATTTCTGAAAACAATCCTGAAAGTCATCTAATCGTTTTATTGATTGATGAGCGTCCTGAAGAAGTGACTGAAATGTCACGTACAGTGAAAGGTGAAGTGATTTCTAGCACCTTTGATGAACCTGCCTCACGTCATGTTCAGGTGGCTGAAATGGTGATTGAGAAAGCCAAGCGGATGGTCGAACATAAGCAAGACGTGATCATTCTATTGGACTCTATTACGCGATTGGGCCGGGCTTATAATACGGTTGCACCGTCATCCGGTAAGATTTTGACAGGTGGTGTTGATGCGAATGCGTTAGAGCGCCCCAAACGTTTCTTTGGTGCGGCCAGAAATATTGAAGAAGGTGGCAGCTTAACAATCATCGCAACAGCGTTGGTTGAAACAGGCTCACGTATGGACGACGTTATTTACGAAGAGTTCAAAGGTACTGGCAATATGGAGTTGCATCTTGAACGTAAGATTGCTGAGAAGCGTATTTATCCTGCGATCAATGTGAACCGTTCTGGTACACGCCGAGAAGAATATATTGTTGATGCGGATATTCTGCAAAAAACATGGATATTACGAAAAATCCTTAACCCGATGGATGAAACGGGCGCAATCGAATTCTTATTAGAACGATTCAAGAAAACGAAAACGAACAATGAGTTTTTCGATTCAATGAAACGATAACGCTCAACAAGCCACACAATAAAAAAGAGCTTCAAGAAGCTCTTTTTTATTGTGCGATATTTAAGGGCACTTAGGTATTTTTCTCCCTTGAAATGGCGCGATGAGCAATGTCTGTGCGGAAATAAACATTGTCCCACTCAATAGCGCCAACGACCTCGTAAGCTTTTATTTGTGCATCTTCAACGCTGTCACCTAATGCGCAGGCACACAACACGCGGCCGCCATCAGTTGTGATGTTCTCGTCTTGCACGCATGTGCCAGCATGAAATGTTTTAGTATTCGCCGTTTCTGCGGGTATGCCTGAAATAACATCGCCTTTGTTGTAGCTAAACGGATAACCGCCCGCTGCCAGTACAATGCCGACTGATGTGCGCGAATCCCATTGAGCGGTGATGTTGTCGAGTTGGTTATCAATCGCGGCATTGCACAACTCGGTCAAGTCGCTGTTCAGGCGCATCATAATCGGCTGCGTTTCAGGGTCGCCAAAGCGACAGTTGTACTCCAGTACTTTTGGAGTCCCTTGCGCATCAATCATCACGCCAGCATATAGAAACCCAGTGTAAGGGATGCCATCTTTAATCATGCCATTTAGGGTAGGCTGAATAATGGTACGCATAATGGTTTGATGCATTTTTGCGGTCACAACAGGTGCTGGTGAATACGCACCCATACCGCCGGTGTTAGGTCCGGTGTCTCCATTATCACGGGCTTTGTGGTCTTGCGATGAGGCCATTGGCAACGCTTGTTTACCATTAGCGATAACAATAAAGCTGGCTTCTTCGCCGACTAAAAAATCTTCAAGCACGACGCGGTGACCAGCTTCGCCGAAAGCGTTTCCGGCTAACATGTCAGTAACAGAATCAATAGCTTCTTGTTCTGTTTGCGCGAGGATAACGCCTTTACCCGCTGCTAAACCATCGGCTTTAACGACAATAGGAGCACCTTTTAAACGAATGTAGTCGCAAGCGGGTGCTATTTCCGTAAAGCTTTGGTAGTCAGCAGTAGGGATGTTATGACGCGCTAAGAAATCCTTGCAATACGCTTTAGAGCCTTCCAACTGAGCCGCCAATTTCGTTGGCCCGAAACAGCGTAAGTTTTGACTGTTAAACTGGTCAACAATGCCAGCGACTAAGGGTGCTTCAGGCCCCACGATGGTCAGCTCGATATTTTCTTTTTTAGCAAAAGCCAATAATCCATCAATATCTTCAGCCGCAATATTAATGTTTTGAATCCCCTCTTCTTGTGCCGTGCCAGCATTACCGGGGGCAACGTATACGGTTTTAACGTGTGGAGACTGTTTCGTTTTCCAAGCCAGCGCGTGTTCACGTCCGCCACCACCTACTATCAATACATTCATAATGCTTTCCTTTTAGTGCCTGAAGTGACGCATGCCCGTAAACACCATAGCGATGTCATGCTCATCTGCAGCTTGAATAACTTCCTCGTCACGCACCGAACCTCCCGGTTGAATAATCGCGCGTATACCTGCGTCGGCGGCATTATCAAGGCCATCTCGAAAGGGAAAGAAAGCGTCAGATGCCATGGCACAGCCCAGCACTTCAAGACCCGCTTGCTCGGCTTTTATGCCAGCAATGCGGGCTGAATTTATGCGGCTCATTTGACCTGCGCCCACGCCAATTGTCATATTGTTTTTGCCGTAAATAATTGCGTTGGACTTGACAAATTTAGCAACATTCCACGTGAACAATAGGTCTTGCATCTCTTGTTCAGTTGGTTGCCGTTTGGTCACAACGGTTAAGCCCGCGTAAAGTTCGTTATCAATCGTTTGAACAAGCAAGCCACCATTGACACGCTTAAAGTCTTGTCGGCTACTGCTCGCTATTTCCCACTGACCGCTATCGAGCAAGCGCAGGTTTTTCTTACTGGCAACAACCTCAGCGGCGTCTTTGTTGATGCCAGGTGCGATAATAACTTCAGCAAATTGACGTTCGGTAATGGCTTTCGCTGTGTCGGCATCTAATGGACGATTAAACGCGATAATGCCGCCAAAAGCAGACTCAGGGTCTGTTTGGTAAGCTTTGCGGTATGCCTCTAAAATGTTGTCACCAAGAGCTACACCGCAAGGGTTAGCGTGTTTGACAATGACGCAAGCAGGCGAGTCATTAAATTGTTTTACGCACTCTAAAGCGGCATCGGTATCAGCAATATTGTTGTAAGAAAGTTCTTTTCCTTGTAACTGAACGGCTGATGCGATGCTTCCGGTTACTATATTGTCTTCGATAAAAAACGCCGCTTTTTGATGAGGGTTTTCACCGTAACGCATCACTTGCTTTTGTTTAAATTGAAGGTTAATGGTTCGAGAGAAGTCAACCTTTTCGCCGTCGGCTTGGATACTGCCGAGATAGTTGGCAATAGCGCCATCATATTGCGCAGTGTGTTCAAATGTTTTAACGGCAAAGTTAAAGCGACTCACATCATCGATGCCGCCAGTTGCTTTAATAGAGTCGATGGTTTGTTGGTAATCATTAGGGTCAACAATAATGGTCACGTCTTTATGGTTTTTAGCGGCCGCGCGAATCATCGTCGGGCCGCCAATATCAATATTTTCAATGGCGGTTGCAAGGTCGCAATCTTGGTTAGCAACGGTTTTTTGGAAGGGATATAAGTTAACAACAACTAAGTCGATAGGCTTGATGTCGTTGCTTTGCATAACAGCTTGATCAATATCGCGACGGCCTAAAATACCGCCATGTACTTTTGGGTGTAATGTTTTAACGCGACCATCCATCATTTCGGGGAAACCAGTGTAGTCACTGATTTCAGTAACAGGTACATTGTTCTCTTGCAATAGCTTTGCAGTACCACCTGTGGAAATAATTTCGACGTTTAAATTGCTGAGTTGCTGGCAAAACTCAAGGATGCCAGTTTTGTCGGAAACGCTAATCAGTGCGCAGGAGATTTTATTGCTCATATAGTGACCTGTTGTATGTGTTTTAACGAGGCGAAAGGCGTGTCAACAAACGAGGTATTTTATAGAAAAGCAGGTTTTTTTGTTAGGCTATTTTAATGCCGATGGCTCACAGTGCTATTGCTAGATACCAAGCTTATAGCTGGATAGTTTTTTTCTTAATGTCCCGCGACTTAGTCCGAGTATTTTTGCGGCTTTTGATTGGTTGTGTTTCGTGTGGTTTAGCACTGCTTCTAACAAGGGTTTTTCAACTTCGCTAATAACCAAAGCGTGTAAATCTATAACCTCTTGTCCATCAAGCTGCTGAAAGTAGCTCTCTAGTGCTCTCGCAACTTGTTTGGATAAGGGCTGTTTAAGGTTAACTAAGCTCATGCGGCGCGGTTGTTTTTATGGATATACTGATTGAAAACATGGTGAATAAAATCAAGTTGCTGCGCAGGTTCTTGAAACAAAAAACTTTTTTTAACAAGAGGCATTAACGATGAATCTATGTGAGTAAAATACCAAGCAATGTGTTTTCTTGCAATCTTAACGCCCATTATTTCTCCATAAAAGGCATGAAGCTCGCTGATGTGGCGTATCATAACATCTTGAATTTCACGGCTGCTGGGCGCATCTAAAAGAACACCATTTTTTAAGAAGTAATCAATTTCTCTGAATATCCACGGCCGTCCTTGCGCGCTCCTACCAATGAGTAAGCCATCGGCTTGCGTGTAATCGAGCACTTCGCTTGCTCGCTGAGATGTCGTTATATCGCCGTTGGCAAAAACGGGGATGCGGATAGATTTCTTGACAGATTTAATCGTTTCAAACTCGGCGTTGCCTTTGTATTTACATTCGCGTGTTCGCCCATGTATGGCAAGTGCTTGAATGCCTGCTTGCTCAGCAATGTTGGCGATGGTGACGGCATTTTTATTTAACGGATCCCAGCCCGTTCTTATTTTAAGAGTGACAGGAATGCTGACGGCCGACACAACCGATTCCAAAATACGTTTTACCAGAGGTTCATCGCGTAATAGCGCAGAGCCTGCGGCAACATGGCACACTTTTTTTGCAGGGCAGCCCATATTAATATCAATAATTTGCGCACCGTTAGCGGCGTTGAACTTGGCGGCTTGCGCCATCTGTTCAGGGTTTGTACCAACAATTTGAACACAGCGCGGCTCTTGTTCGCCTGTGTGATCTAGCTTGAGTAAGGTGCGTCGGTGGTTACGTAAAGCAGGGTTTGAGGTGGTCATTTCTGAGACGGCTAACCCAGCTCCTAACTCTCGGCAAAGCTGACGAAACGGCAGGTCAGTAATGCCCACCATAGGCGAGAGGACTAAATTATTGCTTAATGTGCAAGAACCGATTTTCATATGTATGAATAGTTTAACCTTTACTCGGCGCTGCGGGTTAGTGAAATGATATTTCAAAGGCAGAGACAGCAGGAAGCTAAGAAAGCCGAATAGCGGGGGTGGGCAGTGTAATGGCCATCGGCTAAGCTGTTTTTGTTGCGTGAAGACACGCCCAATCGTCTTTAATCGTAGGGGAGGAAAAGTTAAAAAATCTCTGATAAGGCTGCATTACTTGCTCAATTTGTTCGCTTAATAAACCTGAGAGTAACAGGTCGCCTTGCGGTTCGACGAGGGCTGATATTTCATCAGACAGTTGGATAAGCGGTTCGGCTAAAATGTTGGCGACGACGATAGATTGTGGCTCACGTGGATATTGCTTTTCGTTGTACAGGCGAATCCTATTAAGCACGTTATTTTGTTCGGCATTGCTGTTGGTGGTTATCAGTGCTTGTGGATCAATGTCAATGCCAACGGCTCGTCTTGCACCCAATAACAAAGCAGAAATAGCAAGGATTCCTGAACCGCAACCAAAATCGATAATGTTACGTCCGTGCACGGCGTGATTGGCTAGCCAGTCAAGACATAGCGCGGTGGTTGGGTGCGTGCCCGTGCCAAAAGCAAGGCCTGGGTCTAAGCGTAAAATCGTGGCATTAGGTTCAGGTGCTTCATGTTTAGTTGAGCAAACCCAAAAATTGGAACCAAATTTTATTGGCTGAAAACCATCAAGCCACACGCGCTCCCATACTTGGTCTTCAAGCGCTTCGATTTCCATGCTCCAACTGTCTGGTGTGTTGATGTGTTGCTGAAAATATTGCTCAGCTAAACTTAAGTCATGCTGCTCTTCAAACAAGCCGGTAACAAGGACTTGCGGCCATAAAGGCATTGTTTCGAGTGGTGGTTCGTAAATAGGTTGACTAGCACCGTCCGTCATAGTGACGGACAGTGAACCAAGGTCTTCTATGAGTGCTTCAAATTGTGTTGCAAATTCTTGAGTCGTAGAAATGGTGAGTTGTTGCCACGACATTTACAGTCCAAGTTTTTTTTCTAAGTAATGGATATTGTAGATGCCAGAAGCAAAATCTTTATCAACAATGATATCCCGAAGCAAAGGAATATTTGTGTCAATACCATCAATCACTATTTCTCTCAGCGCCGTTTTAGTGCGTGCTAATGCGGACTCACGAGAGTTACCCGATGCGATGAGCTTACCTACCATCGAGTCGTAATATTGAGGGACGGTGTAGCCGTTATAAATGTGCGTGTCAACGCGTATACCCGGACCGCCAGGAATGTGCAATTGAGTGATTTTACCGGGCGAGGGAATGAATGTTTCTGGATGCTCAGCATTTAAGCGACACTCGATAGCGTGACCGGAAATTTTAATATCGTCTTGCGTGTAGCCCAGAGGTTCACCCGCTGCAATTTTAAGTTGTTCAGCGACGATATCGACGCCAGTAATGATTTCAGTAATAGGGTGTTCTACTTGTACACGTGTGTTCATTTCGATGAAATAGAACTCACTGTTTTCATATAAAAACTCGAACGTTCCTGCACCGTAATAACCGATTTCAGCACATGCATTAGCGCAACGTGTTCCAATTTCTTGGCGAACTTTTTCAGTAATCCCAATAGCGGGAGCTTCTTCAATAACTTTTTGATGTTTGCGCTGTGTAGAACAGTCGCGCTCGCCCAAATGAATCGCATTACCATGTTTGTCCGCAAGGACTTGGAACTCGATATGTCTTGGCGTTTCAAGGAATTTTTCCATATACACCATATCGTTTCCAAAGAAACTATTTGCTTCAGTTTTAGTTAGAGCAATAGCATTTAAAAGGGCCGCTTCGGTGTGGACAACACGCATGCCGCGGCCACCGCCACCGCCGGCAGCTTTAATGATGATGGGGTAGCCAATGCCGCTTGCAAGCTTGATATTACGTTCTTTGTCGTCGTCTAAGGGCCCATCAGAACCGGGTACGCAAGGTACGCCAGCTTTTACCATGGCTCTAATGGCCGATACTTTATCGCCCATTAGGCGAATGGTTTCTGAGCGAGGACCGACAAAGGTAAAGCCACTTTTCTCTACGCGTTCAGCAAAGTCGGCATTTTCAGACAAAAAGCCATAGCCCGGGTGAATAGCCTCGGCATCCGTGATTTCAGCAGCGCTGATAATAGCGGGGACATTGAGGTAACTTTCAGTTGATGATGCGCCGCCAATACAGACAGATTCATCTGCTAAGCGAACGTGTTTTAAGTTTTTGTCAGCAGAAGAGTGAACGGCTACAGTTTGAATGCCGAGCTCACGGCAGGCACGCAAAATACGTAAAGCAATTTCGCCGCGATTAGCAATAAGAATTTTATCGAACATATTTGTCTCGTCGATGTGTGAAAATTTAAAAAGGCAGTTATTCGATAATAAATAAAGGTTGGCCAAACTCAACAGCATGACCGTCTTCAGCCATAATTGATGTGATAACGCCTGATTTATCAGCTTCTATTTGATTGAGAATTTTCATAGCCTCAATAATACATAAGGTATCGCCTTCGCTAACCGTTTGACCCAAGCTGACAAATGCGCCAGCTTCGGGCGATGGTGAGTTATAAAATGTACCGACCATAGGCGACGTAATAACGTGGCCCGATAGCTCTTCGATATCGTCATTAGTGACCACTGTAGCCACTGTAGCACAAACAGCTGGTGCTGGTGCCGCCGCCGCCGCCGCGACAGGCTGAGAAGAATAACGGTTAATACGCACAGACTCCTCACCTTCATGAATCTCAATTTCGGCGATATCGGACTCTTGAATGAGTTCAATAAGTTTTTTAACTTTTCTAATATCCATAACTTATCTCTTATGTGTTTTCTATTAATGGGAGAGCGGCGAGCAGCGCCAGATCATAACTTTTTGGTCCAAAACCGCAGATAACACCTTGAGCAATATCTGAAAAATAGGAGTGTTGCCGAAATGATTCGCGTGCATGAACATTCGACAAGTGCAATTCTATAAAAGGGGTGTCACTGGCTAATAAGGCATCACGTAAAGCAACACTTGTATGTGTAAATGCGGCGGGGTTTAACAAGATGACGGCAACATTATTTTGTTTGCTTTGTTGAATAGTATCGACTAAGTCGTGCTCGGCATTACTTTGATAAAAAAGTATTTCATGCCCATGTTGTTGCGCTAATTGCTCAAGATTATATTCGATATCAACTAATGTTTGAGTGCCATAGATACCAGGCTCACGCGCACCAAGCATGTTGAGGTTGGGTCCGTTGATAACAGAAATAATTGCCATGTTATTGGTTACCTCAAAAACGTAAAATAATTGCTGGATGCAATTCCATTGTGCAACACGTGGATTTTGTCAAAGCCGAAGCCAAAAGTCTAGATAAATTACACTTCGTGAAAGATAAAAGCAAATATAAGCAAGTTACGCGGAGTTAGCCTTTTGTTAATTGGATAACATCGAGAATTTTTTCGCGATTCAGTAAGCCTACATGGCGAAATATTATTTCTTTATTCGGGTTAATAATAACGGAGTAAGGTAATGCACCGGTAATGTTCGCGTATTTTTTTGCCAGCTCAATGCCTTCTGCTTCGGCAATAAGGTTTGGGTAATTAATACCCATCTCCAATGAAAAAGAATCGACCGAAACAGCATCATCAATAGCAACGCCAATAAACTGTAAGTTGGATGCGCCGTATTCTTCTTGTAATTTGATAAATTCCGGTATTTCTTCACGACAAGGCGCGCACCATGTGGCCCAAAAGTTAAGCACGATGTATTTGCCGTCCCATTCTTTAATGCTGTGGATATTGCCTTGCACGTCAGGCAGAGCGAATTCAGGACGAATAACGGTGTTGTTGGTACAACTGCTCACCTGCGCCGCTATGGTGTTGCTATAGGAGTCGCTAAAAATGCTAAAAGTTAGTACCAATATAGCCAAGACAACCAGTAACAAAAGTAGCCGTTTAGGCATTTAATTTAACGTTTTGATTCGTTTTAAAAACAAGCCTGCTTCCATATAACCAATAACACGTTGCTGTGTTAGTTCGCCGGTGCTAGGTTTGAAAAATAAAATAGCCGGTGGGCCAATCAGTGAGAATGCGTTTAGTAATTCCCTGTCTTTATCGTCGTTTTGTGTCACGTCGGCCTGTAAAAGAATGAAATTCCCTAAAGCTTTTTGAACGTTTGGGTCAGAGAAAGTATAACTTTCCATTTCCTTACAAGACACGCACCAATCGGCATAAAAGTCCAACATGACAAATTGATCTTGCTGGGCGGCTTTCCCAAGCACGTCATTTAGCTCGTTAATACTTTTGATAGCTTGAAAAGGCAGGGCGTGTTGCTGTGAAGTACTTTGCTGAGAGACGTTAAAGTTAGCCAAGGGCTTTAATGGATTTGTTCCACCTGAAACGGCACCAACGATTAAAAGAATGCCATAGATTAAGAACACAGTGCCCAACCCTTTGGAAAGTTTCTGCCAGCCGTTAGCATTGTCAGGTAAACGGTCTATCGCTTTAAGATAAACAGCACAGACGATCAGTAAGCCAGCCCATAAACTAAGTGTAATAGCGGGTGGTAAAATGCGGTCCATTAACCAAATAGCAACGGCCAATAATAAAACGCCGAAGAAATACTTAATCGGTTCCATCCAATGTCCCGCTTTAGGCAAAATCTTACCAGCAGACATGCCAATAATAATGAGAGGTACGCCCATTCCTATGCCAAGAGAAAACAGGGCTAAACCGCCTAATATTGCATCACCTGTTTGGCCAATATAAATAAGAACACCTGCAAGTGGCGCGGCAACACATGGGCCAACAATTAAGGCGGACAATACTCCCATCACCGCGCTCCCCCATAAAGAACCATGCTTTTGATGCTGTGAAATAGAGGATAATTTGCTTTGAATACTTGCAGGTAGCTGTACTTCGTATAGGCCAAACATAGACAGTGCGAGTAGAACAAAAACGCCGCTGAAGGAACTGAGTATCCACGGGTTTTGAAAAGTGGCTTGTAAATTACTGCCAAACAGTCCAGCCAGCACGCCAAATAGCGCGTATGTAAGCGCCGCAGCGACGACGTAACTTAGCGATAGATAAAAGGCTTTGCGGGCTGTTAAACTTTCCCCATGTCCAATAATAATGCCAGATAGAATTGGAATCATAGGGAAAACGCACGGTGTTAAAGACAGCAAAAGCCCAAAACCTAAGAAGGTTAAACAAGTCAGCCAAATCGCGTTGCTGACTAAAGTACTTGCGATTTGATCCTGCTCGGAAATACTAGCTAAAGGGGTAGAACTGTTAGCGGGCTTTAAAGAAAGGGTCACTACTTTGTTCATTGGCGGGTAGCAAACACCAATATCAGCACAGCCTTGAAAGCCGACATTAAGAGTTATGTCAGTAGGGCTGGAAATAGGCGTGGCCAGTAATTGTTTGAGTGAGAGGCTACCGTAATAGACCACGGTCTTAGCGAATATCTCATCTGATTTGTCTTTCCCAGCTGGGAAAGACAAAGGCTTTAATGTTAGACCTTGTGGGCTGATTAAACTGACGCTGACTTTCTCTTGGTATAAATAATAACCGTCTGCGATACGCCAGTTCAGGTTGATTTGCTGATCACTATCAACGTAGGCATCGAAACTAAAGGCATCATCTGGCTCAAGTAACTCAGCGTAGTTCGTATCGCTAGTTCCCGAGAACAAGCTGTTGATAGTATCAAGAGGGTTACTAGGCGCGTTGCTTTGATCTGCTGCAAAACTCACGGCGGTGAGCAGTAAACAGATGCAAAGGAAAATAGAGCTTCGTAAGGGTTTTTGCATGGAGTGGTGCTGTATCGATAATAAGGCTGAAAACTATAGTTGCCGTTATAATGTCATTATGCGTTTATTATACGCGCTGTTTAGGATGAATATATTCATTTTCGTTCAAGCTATAACTAGACCGCGCGGACTAGTTCAATCTTTCGTGGGTTATGTCGTTTATTCATCGGATGGTCAGCGAATCCATTGTCGGGCGAAATACTGGTTTTTTTACAAAACTGTTTTTCATGTGTAAGCTCTTTGTTATGAACCCATTTTCAGCTTTTTTGTTATTGCTTATTATTGTTCCCGTGGTGGAAATATACTTTCTTATACAAGTCGGTGGAGCCATTGGCGCATTCCCAACGGTTATGTTGGTTATTGTCACGGCCGTGCTGGGTGCTTATATTTTTAGGCTGCAAGGCATATCTGTTTTTCAACGAGTACAGGCGAGTCTATCGCGAGGTGAAATTCCAGCAGTAGAAATGATAGAGGGTGCAATGCTGTTAGTCAGTGGTGCGTTATTACTGACGCCTGGTTTTGTCACAGACGTTGTTGGTTTTACCTGCTTGATGCCTGCGCTTAGACAAAAGTTTGCTCTATCTGTTTTAGAAAGCCAGTTTGCTAATAAAGGTTCCTTCCAAGGGGGTGGGCCGTTCGGACAAAAAGAAAATGGTGATGGAACGAGTGAAGATATTATCGAGGGCGAATTTAAGCGAGAAGACGACGAGCCAAGGAAGTTAAATAAAGATGATTAAGGGTTTCATACCATTTTATAAAGGGCTAAACGGGGCTGTTCAATATTACAAAACGACCTCAAACCCTTCAAATTTTGGATACCCTAAATACAAACCTTTCGTTTGCCCTGCTTGAGCGTGTACTTGTTTGAACGCATCAGAGTGAGTTCATGCATCGAATGCTTCTTTGTCTTGCCACGTGGTGTGAGATGCGAATAAGGTGTGATCATCTAAAGTAGGGCCTTTTAGCAGATAAAACGTTTGAAAGCCCGCGACATCTTTGAGGCGTAATTCTCGTTTACGCCAAACTTATTCAAAATCATATTCCCTACCTAGTCAACCCTTAAAAACCCAAACCAAAAACCACCCCTATCAGCTTAAAAACGGCTAAATTCTATTTGATTTTAGCCGTTTACCCATTACAACAAAAAACCAATCATTTTTTATGAAAGAAATAGCACCTTTTACACAGTTTGCGCTTTTTATCGCGTTGATAGCGATTGTCCTTTTTGAGTGCTTTTTAGGCAAAATGATTTTTGCACCTAACACTTCTTTAGCACGGTTGACTCTTGTGCAGCCTTGCTGTGCAGTTCAACGCTCAGTTTAAAAATAAGATTAAAACCTTCAGTACCAATGCGTTTCCTAAAGTGTACCAATTCGGTCGCATTACAAGGCACATCAGGCGTGTAGTTCGAATAACCACAGAAGTATTGATAATAAGGATTGCGTTTGAACTGCAAAACAACGCGCTCGTCAGATAGATTCTCAAGTTGCTTAAGAAGAAGCAAGCCCACCATCAGTCTAATGGGTTTTGAGGGTCTTCCATTGTCTTTAGAATAATACTTCTCAAAAGCATTATCAAAGACTGTCCAGTTAATAGTGTTGGCTAGTTGTATTAACGGGTCTTTGGTGTCTAATTGGGAAAACAGTTCTGAATGAAAGAGGTTTAGTTGCCCAGTGTCTGGGGTTGATTTTGTTAGCATATTTTTTAAGCAAAACGACCAAGAAAGGACGGTTATTTTACCAAATACTGGTTGTTTTTCTATGGGTTTTGTTGGGTTTATTGCTATAAATCAGTTGGTTGAGTGGTTTTTAAGGGTTGAATACTTAACTTTTGGATTTTAACTTGCATTGACACGTCCATGTTCGATTGGTCAGTTCTCGCACCCGGTGTTTGAACTTTTCCAAACTTTTGGGATGCCAAACAATAGTTTTGCCTTTAAAGCTGAAGCCTAAAAAATTGGAAAGAATTTTGACAGGTCAATATCAACCGAAATCTGGGAGAGTATAGGGACAGAGAGGATAGTGACAGGCTACTTTTATCGTAACTTTTTCTCTTTTTTCGGTATTCCTCTTGCTTTCAAGGTTGGTAATAAACCATATTTCTGCGCTATTTTAACCACCCAATCTTTGCTGCCAATCGGTGCTTGATAAAAAGCAGCCTGTCCCTATTACTTCCCATTTTGCAAAATACGCACCACTCACGGCGGTCCGTGATGCGGATGTTATGCTGAATTAAATTAAACCAAACCAATGTGCTAAAATTAAATAATGAAATACAGTTATACAGATTATTTTGAACATGAAGTTTTAAGAAAACGAAATTATC
The DNA here is from genome assembly GCA_002101205.1 of Cycloclasticus sp. symbiont of Poecilosclerida sp. N. GTDB lineage: Bacteria > Pseudomonadota > Gammaproteobacteria > Methylococcales > Cycloclasticaceae > Cycloclasticus. Next base: position 203,183 of record LWTM01000077.1, read on the forward strand.
TCAAAAAATACTGGTGTATTGATGTTATCAACAATCCTTTAAAGATTGAATAACAAGACAATGGGCGTGTCGGTTTTAGGGTGCAGTGAAAGAAGTAGAAACTACCGCCCTTTTTGGAAATTCAACCAAGGTGATATTATTTGGCTCAAAAGGTATTTTTTTACAACTGAAAATAAAACAGATTTTGAACGCCATAAAAAAAATCAGATTCTGTTTTTCTTGAACTTGCATCATAAATGCAGGACTTACTCGATACTGATGAATTAATGGCTATTTATCAGATGGTTAAGTATTTTTGTTTTTAAAGATTCAAAATTTAACAATATGAAAAAACTTCCTATAGGTATTACGACTTTTGCCAAAATAAGAGACGAGCAACAAAATTATTTGTATGTTGATAAGACTGATATTGCATATAAACTGATTACCAGTGCGGAATACTACTTTCTATCCAGACCAAGGCGTTTTGGTAAAAGCCTGTTTTTAGATACCTTGGATAATATATTTTGCGCTAATAAAGATTTATTTAAGGGCTTATATATTTATGATAAATGGGATTGGAGCACCAAATATCCTGTTATTAGGATTGATTTTAATGTAGGTGATTTTGCTACTGTAAAAGGTATTGAAAATAGAGTTTTTGCTATTTTAGATAATATCAGTAAAACACTAGGGGTGACTTGTGAAGTAACTGAGGATATACCGCGTTGTTTTAATGATTTGATTATTGCAACTTACAAAAAACACAATCAAAAAGTTGTTATTCTGATTGATGAATACGACAAACCAATTTTAGATAATATCACCAACCCAGAAATAGCGACCCAAGCCAGGCATATTTTAAGGGTGTTTTATGGCGTGATTAAAAGCTGTGATCAATACCTAAAGTTTGTGTTGATGACAGGTGTGTCCAAATTCTCCAAACTTAACTTATTTAGTGGCTTAAACAACATTCAAGATATCACTATCAACCCACAATATGCCACGATTTGTGGTTATACCCATAATGATATAAAAACTACTTTTATTGAACATTTACAAGGTGTTGATTTAGAAAAGTTAAAGATTTGGTATAACGGTTATAATTATTTTGGCGACCCTGTTTATAACCCTTATGATATTTTGCTATTTGTCGCCAATGGCTGTTTATACAAAAACTACTGGTGGGAAACTGGTAATCCCAAATTCTTGGTGGATTTACTAAAACAAAACACCTACAACATCCCTCAATTAGAAAATATCATTACCACTGAAGAAATACTCAACACCTTTGATGTGGAAAAAATAGACCTAGTCGCTTTATTATGGCAAACAGGCTATTTAACCTTTGATAAATACATTATTAAGAATGACTTCATCAAATATAAAATGCGTATTCCTAATAAGGAAATTCAACACGCATTAAACTCATTATTTATTGACTATCTAACCAATAATGTCAACAAAAGGCTGCAATATCAGGATGCGCTGATTGATAGTTTGGAAAATGATGATTTAAGCCATTTACAGTCAAGTTTAAATTCATTGTTTGCCTCAATATCTTATGAAAACTACAAAAAAAATAATATAGCTAATTATGAAGGTTATTATGCCAGTGTGGTTTTTACCTATTTTGCATCATTAGGTTTTGAGTTAATACAAGAGGATAATACCAATACTGGTAGAATTGATTTAACCTTAAAACTAATTAATAAGATTGTTATTATTGAGTTTAAAGTGGATATAAAAGAAGCCGCTTTAACCCAAATAAAGCAGAAAAAATATTATCAAAAATACCTAAATGACAGTAGAGATATTTTTATAGTGGGTATTTGTTTTGACAGTAAAGCAAAAAATATTACTGAGTTTGTGTGGGAGCAAATAAATAATGATAATCAATAATAGAATCATTAACGCACAACAAGCACCATATATAATTGACGCATTCAACCCATAAATGCACCACTTTAATCTTTGTTTCAACACCACCAATCATGACAACTTCAAGACTCCAATCAAACTGTATGGCATCGCCCGCTTTAAACACCAAAGGTACAAAGCCATCAGTCAACGATAGCTGTGTTGTTTTAAGCTTTTTAATAAAGCGGCATACTGGTGAGTAAGAACCTAAGTAACCTTCCTCTATTAACTACTCATACAGCTTTTGTGCAGTACGGCGCTCACGTTTAGGGCGTTTAAGGTCAAACCGGAATAGGTGTTCACACTAGGCCGGAATGGGTGTTCACTTTGATCCGGAATATGCAGTTATAAATCAAATGATTGAGTGTTTTTTAAGGGTTGGCTACCTAGCGTTACCCTGAAACGATTCATAGCGATAAACATACGTACTCTCTTTATATTTATTAAGTTCGTGGGTTCTTTACTTTTAATGGATGAAGTGACCATAAGCCATAAAGGGGGCCAATAGCCATTAATGATACGGCAGTTTGTAGATTGAAGTTGGAGATTAAAAATTCGAATATTTGCAGGCTAAAAATAGTTAACGTAAACCCAAGGCAAATAACAAGTGTAATGGCAGAACCGACTATTTCAGCGGGTGCAGTTTTGGCGTTGAGAGTTGAAAACTGCGGTGAGTCGCCAGCAATGGTTACCCCCCAAAGGATGAGATAGCAAAGGAATATCTGCATAGAGCTGGCAAGCATCAATGGGAAAAGTAAACAGCAAGCGCAAGATATAGACAGTTGATAGAAAGCAACACGCGCGCTACCGAGTTTAAGACTGAGCATTCCTCCGACCGAACAGCCGAGCCCGCCGGATGCAATAATGAGGAAGCTCCACAGAGGAATATTGATGTGCGCCGCTGTTTGACCAGCATAGACGGATAAAATCATCGGCACGAAGGCCCAAAATGTATAGAGCTCCCACATATGCCCAAAGTAACCCAATGACGAAGCTCTAAAGTCATTTGATTTAAATATATTAAGAAGGGCTTTACCTTCGTGATGGGGGGTGCGTTTTGCTATTGATTTTTCAGCTATAGCGAAGCGAACGAGCAAGCCGCCTATAATGGCGAGGGTTGATGCGCTGATAATGACTGTTTGCCAACTTAAGGATAGTTCAAAGCTGCTAATGAAGTGTGGGAAGGCCGTGCCAACAACTAATGCAGCAACGATATACCCTAGCGTACGGCCCAGGTCATCCTTAAACCACAGTGCCGCAATTTTAATGCCGACGGGGTAAATGCCAGCGAGAAAAAACCCAGTTAAACTGCGTGATAGGATTAATGTATGTGTGTCGAGCGGGGCCAAAACAATTAGAGCGTTCGATAAGCCACCTAACAGGCTAGAAATAAAAAACACGTGCCCAGCGGGGAACCTGTCTGAAATATTGAGAAGAGAAAATGTTAGCGTTCCAATAATAAAACCAAACTGCACGGCTGATGTAATGTTGGATACATCAAAGCTTGCATCAGGAGTAGCAATAATAAGCTGATCTAAAATAGCGTTACTGGAAAGCCATAAAGACGAACCTGAGAATACAGCAAAAACCAAAACCCATAAAACACTCGATGGCCGCATGTTGATATTGTTGGTGTTTAACGAATTCCGGCTTGCCAAATGTCGGCCAGAGGTTTTCGTGAAGATGGCTTTTCTTTTTCCTGTAAGGCTTCGGGCAAGGTGCCTGCTTGGTCAGTTTCACCAAGTGCAAAGCCGCAAATAATGTCGAATTCATCTTTTGCTATATTAAGTGTCTTGTATACATTGGCGTAATCGAGGCCTCCAATGCCGTGCGTGTATAAGCCATGCATATTTGCTTGCAAGGTAATGCTCATCCAGGCGGCGCCGCAATCAAATTTGGCCTTATTGTTGTCATTGCCATTACGGGTAAATGTTTTTTTCGCAAAAATAAAACCTATTAACCCAGCATTTTTTGCCCAAACCCTGTTCGACTCATTTAATAAGCCTAGAAATGTATCAAAATCTTTTTCGCCAGAAGAGGTTACAAACAACCATGGCTGTTCATTCGAACAAGACGGGGCCCAGCGAGCGGCGTCAAAAACACTTTTAATAGTATCCGCACCGATTGGTGTCTTCTTAAAAGCGCGCGGAGACCAACGCTGATGGAAAAGCGAATTTACATTAGGCAAAGGATCGCGGCTTTCAAAATTAGTTTTTTGGGTCATAATTTTTTAGTTCACTTTGTTTCGTTTTGTTTTGTGCTTAACAGGGTAATGGTGTGGTGTTTAGATAACAAGTTCAGCGGACGAATAATGATTTTTATAAAAAGTGTTGCACTGCAATAAAAAATCAGTATAATGCACCGCAACAAAATAATATTTGTTACTTAACTTAAAAATAAAGGAGATAACATGTTAAACAATCTAGAATCATTATTAGCCCCAGCTAAAAAATTAGCTGAATTAAACAAAACACAAATCGAGAAAGCAATTGCTATACAACAAGCTGCTACTAAAGAATACGTCGCTCTTACAGAAGCGCGTATCAAAGCTGCTACAGCAATCAAAGACGTTGCTGGCTTAAACGCTTTCGTTAAAGAGCAAGTTGAACTAGCTCAAAACGGTTTCGAAAAAGTTGTTGCTGACAGCAAAGAATTAGTTGAAGGTGCTAAAGCTTACAATGAAGAAGTTATTAAACTTGTTCAAGAAAGCAACACTGTGGTAACTAAAGAAGTAAAAGCAACTGTTAAAAAAGTAGCTTAATTAAAACTGAATAAACGGCCGTACTCTTTCGGGAGTACTTGCTGTTAATGTTTGAAAAGCCGTTACCTTTGGGTAGCGGCTTTTTTTATGGTTCTTGTTAAAAACAAGTGGGTTTAAACTTACCAACCTTTAATGATTGAATGATGTGGAGTAAATGAGCGTGCCTCTTTAAATAAGATGATTCAGCGAGGGGTGCGATGTACTTAATTGTTGCTTGAATGCGGCAATGTTTTTTGCATATCTTTTGTCTCTCGGTATTGTAATGTCTATGTCGCCCGCCACGCTACTAGGGGATTCGGAAAGAAAAACGACCCTGTCCGCAAGCTCAATCGCTTCGTTTAAATCATGGGTAACGAAAATGATGCATCTGGGTTGCTCTTGCCATAACGCTAAAAGCAACTCGCGGGCTTTACGAGCCGTGGGTTGATCCAATGAAACAAAAGGCTCATCCATCAATAGAATGTCACTTTGAACACAAAAGGCACGTGCTAAGGCAACGCGCCGCTGCATACCGAGGGACAAGTGATTTGGAAAGCTGTCTAAATTATTTTCTAAGCCTAATTTCTGCAAAAGGCTTTTCATGCTGGCGAAAGAGTTTTGGTTATTATTGGCGAGTTGAATGTTTTCCATGACGCTTCGCCAAGGAAGCAACCGCGGCGTTTGAAAAACATAACTGCTTTTTATTTCAGCGCTATTGTTGTCCCACTGTATCACGCCATCAAACTGTTGGTCGAGTTGGGCAATGATATTAAGCAACGTTGTTTTGCCGCAGCCAGACGGGCCGACGATGCAAACAAACTCATTACTGGATAACTCAAAGCGTAAGTCCTTTATCGCGACAAAGGCGGCTTTATTGCCATTTTGCGGGTAAATTTTACGTTTAATATCAACGGTTAATTGGCTCATATAGTGTTACTTCCAGCGTTGAGATTTTTTATCTAACGGTTTGAGAATCGTTGTTTCAATTAATTGAATAACAACAATAAATGAAACGGTGTACGCCAAAATACTGGTGATATCAAATAATTGGAAAAACAAATGAATTTGATATCCCATACCGTTGCTTCTACCGAGTAGCTCAACAACCAAAACAATTTTCCAAATGAGAGCTAAGCCAGTTCTAGCCGACGCCATAATATAAGGATATAGCTGAGGAAAAATGACGTGCCGTAATGTTTGAAAGCGACTGAAGCGGTAGGCTTTCGCCATTTCAATTAGCGTTTCATCTAAGTTTTTAGCGCCTTCGCGGATGATAACGATAACGTTAGGTAGTTTATTGATTACCACAGCAAATATAGCGGCAGTTTCAACAAGTCCAAACCAAATATAGCACAAGATAATGGTGACTAAAGCGGGGACGTTCAGCAAAATAATGAGCCAGCTGTCAAAGAACAAACTGGTTTTTTTATAGCGCCCGAGGATTAGTCCAATCGCGATGCCAAGCAACATGGCCAAAAAGAAACTAATGGCTAACCTATATAAGGTGACACCTAGATGATACGGTAATTCGCCACTTTGAGTGGCCTCAAGCAAGTTCTCTAAAACAAGGAAGGGTGTTGGCAGCACGGCGGTGTTTAACAAAGCCGCAGTCACGTGCCAGACTGCAAGCAGCAATCCTAATGATAGTGTTGAATTTAAAAACGAAGAGCGTGGTATCAAAACAGGGTGTCTAAAATTTATTACAGAGGCTTGGTGTCCCAGAATAACTTAGGGTCCAGTTGATTGATAGAGCCAACGAGTTTTGTTCCACCTGTTTTAGCTAAAATGGCATAAATGTCCTGAATGGCTCGCTGATCTTCTAATGTGAAACTTTCGACTCGTCCTTCACAGTAGCGGCTGCGGAGCAGCTTTTGCGTTGCGATGTCATGGGTTCTTGTCAAGGGTAAAACGGCGTCCCAATGTGAATCTGAGGTGCATAAAAGATTGCTTGCGTGTCGGCTTACAGATAGGAATTTGTTCAATGCGGGAGCATTATTGTCGCCCCATTCTTGTCTGAACACGTAGCCCAAAATAGGCACGGTTTTACTGATGCCGAGTCGATGGATGGTGTCGTGTGTATTGGTCAATTTTCGATAACCCTTTGCTTCAAGCTGAGCACTGTAGTGCCAAAAATTAATAAGGGCGTCTAATTCACCTTGTTGAATAAGGTTGTTAAGTAGAGGAGGTGCGCCAAAAACCTTTTTAACGTCGTTATCAAGATTAATATTTTCAGTTAGTGCAAGAGCCCGAAGTAATAGCCAGTTCTTATCTAAGGCGCCACCTGCGATACCTAGTTTTCGGCCAACAAGGTCACGAATGGACTTTATGGGCGATCCATTAGGCACCATTAATGAACCAGAAGAGCTTGAGTAAGGGGAGAATGAGTAATCAGAGGAAAAGCCTCTTTGGCGGGCAACCCATGTCCAATCAGAAACAATAATGTCAGCAGCGTTAGCTTGCAACGCAATTTTGTTTGCTTGTGTGCTGGCGAGAGGTTGAATAATTAATTCAAAACCATTTTTCTTATCAAGGCCGCTCTTTTTTATAGTTTCTAGCGTCCAATTGACGGAACCAAACTTTAAAACAGAAATTCTTATGGATGTGAGGTCGCCCGCTATGGAAAAGCTTGGATAAACAAAAAAACTGACTAAAAATATTGCGCCGATGCGTGTTTTGACAAAACGTTTTATGAGCCGGCCTCTTTTAAGAAGAGAATTAAAATAGTTCATGTCGTTATCTTAAATGAAATATTGAGCGGGTGATTAAAAACCTGAAAGTAACTGTTAGGAGTAAATTATCTGTCCTATTAATTAACACGTGACCTGCCCAGATTTGTTCTATCCCTATTTGGGGGGCTGAAGACTGAACTGGACAAATTTTTACGGGAGATTAAAACAGATGAGATTCGAAAAAACATATGAAGGATATAACAGTAAACGGTTAACGTAAGATGAGGCAAAAAGCCTTTTAGGGGTTTGTGTCCATGGTTTTCTGCGACATATGAACGCTCTGAAGGTCGGGGCTACAAGGCCTTATGTTACAGCTCGACGGAGTGATAGCTTTGTTCTTTATTAAGAAGGTAAAACCGATAACAATTCAGAGCGTAACATAACGCATTAATGTAATAACTCGAACAGTCATCAGGGACTCAGAACCCGCGTAGTCAGTAGGGTTAATACAGCATGAATAATCAAAGAAATTTGGCCACAGTTTTGTGTTCAGCCCGGTAGTTTTTCTCAACTGCTGTTTAAAACTGAGAGCCTTAGCCAGTATTAAAATTGCCGCGCATCGCTAAATATGGTATAAAACGTCGCCGCTTTTGGCAACAACGATCACATGCATCAACACATCCGGTAGGGTGCTTGATTAAAATTCAGGTTACCGTTTGGGGTGCGTGGTAGTTATTAACCCGAGTTATGCAGTTTGGCTGCATAGCTATAACAAAGAAGGAAAGAAATGTTTAATATCACAATGCGTGAAATGCTCGAAGCCGGTGTTCATTTTGGTCACCAAACGAGATACTGGAATCCTAAAATGGCTCCTTACATATTTGGTGAGCGTGGCAAGATTCATATTATTAACTTAGAAAAAACATTGCCATTATTTAATGATGCGCTGAACTTTATTAATAAATTGGCCGTTAATAAAGGCACAATATTATTTGTTGGGACGAAAAAAGCGGCTCGTAAAACTATATCGACGGAAGCAAAGCGTTGCGGCATGCCTTACGTTGACCATCGCTGGTTAGGTGGTATGTTAACTAACTTCGGCACAATCAAAAAATCAATCAATCGCTTGAAAGAACTTGAAACTATGCGTGAAAACGGTGGTTTAGAGCAATTCAGCAAAAAAGAAGGCCTTAAATTTATGCGCCAACTTGAAAAGTTAGAGCGCAGTGTTGGAGGGATTAAAGACCTTAAAGGTCCGCCAGATGCCGTGTTGGTGATGGATGTAGGCTATGAGAAAATCGCCATTAAGGAAGCCGCTAAATTAGGTATTCCCGTTATTGGTATCGTGGATACTAATAATAAGCCTATAGACGTTGATTACGTTATCCCTGGTAATGACGATTCAATTCGTGCATTAACACTGTATTGTCAAAGTTTTGCAGCCTCTATTCTTGAAGGTAAGGCCAACGTTATTAAAGAGTTTGTGGAAAATAAAGAAGCCTCAAAAGCAATTACTAAGAAACCAGTGGCTAAAAAAGCAATTGCTAAGAAGCTAGCGGCTAAAAAAGAAATGGTTAAGAAGCCAGAGGCTGAAAAAGAAGTGGCCAAGAAACCAGAGGCTGAAAAAGAAGTGGCCAAGAAACCAGAGGCTGAAAAAGAAATGGCCAAGAAACCAGAGGCTGAAAAAGAAGTGGCCAAGAAACCAGAGGCTGAAAAAGAAGTGGCCAAGAAACCAGGGGCTGAAAAAGCACCCGAGACCTCTGCATAACGTAGCGAGTGCGGGCAAGACACCAAGAGTAGACATCTTAAGCAACGCCGTATTGTCTAGCGTAGTGGTTATGCAGAGGTTTCTAGCCATTAAAAAGCACCTGCCAAAAAGCAGTTAAAGCAGAAGAAAAAGTTAAATCTGGAGCTAAAGAAGGTTAGATACTGGCAAAGTAATTTGCTAATGGACGCCTCCTATCTGGGGGCGTTTTTATAAAATATATTGAGGTTTAGAAAATGAGTGTAACAGCAGCAATGGTGAAAGAATTACGTGAAAGAACGGGTTCTGGCATGATGGAATGTAAAAAAGCATTAGTTGAAACAGGTGGCAATTTAGACGTTGCGATTGAAAACATGCGTAAATCTGGCATGGCGAAAGCGGATAAAAAAGCAGGGCGTATTGCTGCAGAAGGTTTAATTGCCATTGCAATATCGGGTGACGCATCAGTTACATCAATTGTAGAAATTAACAGTGAAACAGACTTTGTTTCGAAAGGTGATGATTTCATCGATTTCACAAGCGCCGTAGCAAATACGGTTGTTAATAATGATAGTGCCGATGTTGATGCATTGAATGCAACGCAAGTGACAGACGAGTCCGTCACTGTTGATGAAAAAAGACGCACGTTAATTGCAAAAGTTGGCGAAAACATTAATGTGAGACGTTTTCAAACAATCAAAACAAGCGGCAGCATTGTTGGCTCTTATATGCACGGTATTCGTATTGGCGTTTTAGTTGAAATGGAAGGCGGCGATATGACTTTAGCAAAAGATATTGCGATGCATATTGCGGCGATGAAGCCGATGTGCGTTTCTGAAGATGAAGTGCCTGCTGAGGAAATTGAAAAAGAAAAAGAAATATTCAAAAGCCAAGCCGCTGAAAGTGGCAAGCCCGCGGAAATTGTTGAAAAGATGGTCGTTGGTAAAATCAAGAAGTTCTTAAAAGGTGTTACTTTGCTTGGTCAACCATTTGTGAAAGACGGTGATGTAACCGTTGAACAATTATTAAAATCTAATAATGCTAAAGTACTTTCATTCGTTCGCTTTGAAGTAGGCGAAGGTATTGAGAAAAAAGAAGATGATTTTGCAGCTGAAGTAATGGCACAAGTTCGAGGCTAATATCGATGAGTGAACTAACGTATAAACGAATACTATTAAAGCTAAGCGGCGAGGCCCTTATGGGTGGCTCTGCTGGCGGTATTGATGGCGTTACTGTTCTAAGCTTGGCTGAAGAAATAAAAGAACTGTGTGAGTTAGGTGTTCAAGTTGGTCTAGTGATCGGCGGCGGTAATATCTTGCGTGGATCTGAGGTAGCATCTGATGTGCTTGGACGTGTTACTAGTGACCAGATGGGTATGCTGGCGACGGTTATTAATGCGTTAGCGATGCAAGACTCCTTAGAATCGTTAGGCCAAGCCGTTAGGGTTATGTCAGCGCTACAAATCAACCAAGTATGTGAAGACTTTAAACGCCGTAGAGCTATTCGCCACCTTGAGAAAGGCCGTGTCGTTATCTTTGCTGCAGGAACAGGAAATCCTTTTTTTACCACTGATTCTGCGGCAAGCCTTAGGGGCGTAGAGGTGGATGCTGATCTGCTTGTGAAGGCAACAAAGGTTGATGGGATTTATTCGGCTGACCCTGTTAAAAACCCCGATGCACAGTTCTATCCAAAAATCAGTTTTGATGATGCTATTGATAAGCGATTAAATGTGATGGATGCCACTGCATTAGTCCTTTGTAGGGATCATAAATTACCTTTACGAGTGGTTAATATATTTGATAAGGGCGCGGTAAAACGGGTTGTTCAGGGCGAAAATGTTGGTACGTTAGTTCAATAGAGATAATTATGATTGATGATATTGTAAAAGATGGAAATGTACGTATGGGAAAGTCGGTTGAGTCTTTCCAAAAAGCACTCACAAAAATACGTACAGGCCGTGCTCACCCAGGTTTGTTGGAACACGTTATGGTGTCATATTACGATGTGGATACGCCATTAAACCAAGTCGCTACGGTTAATATTGAGGATGCTAGAACGTTATCTATTATGCCTTGGGAAGCGGGTATGATTGGCCCTGTTGAAAAAGCGATTATGAAAGCCGACCTAGGTCTTAACCCAGTGACGGCCGGTAATGTTATTCGAGTGCCGATGCCGCCTTTGACTGAAGAACGTCGTATAGAACTCGTTAAGGTGGTGCGTAACGAAGCTGAAAACGCAAAGATTGCGGTAAGAAATATTCGTCGTGATGCAAACTCAGAATTTAAAGAAGCACTTAAAGAGAAGATGATTACGCAAGATGAGTTACATGGTGGTGAAGATAGAATTCAAAATGTCACAGATCAGCATATTAAAGAGGTTGATAAACACCTTGAAGTTAAAGAAGCCGACTTGATGTCAATGTAATTAATTTTAATGTTGCGTTATGTGTAGTGCTTCATCCGCCAAACTTTCGAGCTATCATCAAAATAAGCGAAAGGAGTTCTTGTGTTAGATGGACTAAATTCTTTCAATCAATCAGATATACCTAAGCATATTGCTATTGTTATGGATGGTAATGGTCGTTGGGCGCAGCAAAGAAATAAACCGCGTACGTATGGGCATAAAGCGGGTGTTGATGCGCTAAGAGAAACGATAGAGTCCTGTGCGGAGATTGGAGTTGAGGCATTAACGGTATTTGCCTTTAGCAGTGAGAATTGGCTTAGACCTGTCAAAGAGGTCGATGTGCTAATGAATTTGTTTATGGTGACACTTAAAAGCCAAGCAAAACGACTGCACAAGAATAATATCCGACTACTTGTTATTGGTGATAGATCAAGGTTCTCTGGTTCGCTACGAAATAAAATTAAAGAAGTTGAGCTGCTAACAGCGAGCAATAGTGGTATGTCTCTTGTTATAGCGGCAAACTATGGCGGGCATTGGGATATCGAACAGGCGGCCCATAAAATGGTGCAAAAGTCTCTGGATTCTAATGTGCCGATTTCAAAATTGAACCTAGAAGACTACTTATCAACATCAGGTTTACCCACATTAGATTTATTCATTCGTACGGGTGGCGAGAAAAGAGTGAGTAACTTTTTGCTTTGGCAAATTGCTTATAGTGAATTATATTTTACTGACACACTATGGCCAGATTTTGACAAACAAGACCTTGTTTCAGCTATAGAGAGTTTTTCTTCACGTCACCGAAGATTTGGAAAAACCGATGAGCAAATCGATCAAAGCACCTAACTTTATGAATGGTCTAACTCAGAGGTTGCTAACAGTTGCAGTTCTTATGCCAGTTGTTGTCTGGGTTGTGTTATTTTCCCCTGAGTCCGTATTTCTTTTTGTTTTAAGTGCAATTATTGCTGTTGGTGCTTATGAATGGGGTGGTTTAAGCGGATTTAATTGCCCGATAAAGAAATCAGCTTTTGCACTAATAGTTTTGGCAATAGGACATACGGTTAATGGACTTGATAGCAATGCTTTATATCTCTTGTCTAGTGCAAGTTTGGTTTTTTGGATTATTTTCATAGCACTTGTTATTGCGAAGCCGAATTATCTTTTGAAAGCCCCACTTAGTCAGCCTCTCGTGGCCTTACTGGGCATTGTTGTTGTCTGCTTAACTTTCGTAGCGCTTTTTCAAATTAGAACAAGCTATGAACAAGGAGTAGCCTTATTGATGTACTTGTTGTTATTGGTATGGGCTGCGGACAGCGGTGCCTATTTCGCAGGACATTTTTTTGGTAAAAACAAATTATCCCCTGTGATTAGTCCTAGTAAATCAATTGAAGGGGTCATTGGGGGCTTATTAACGTGCTTAGTCTTTGCATTTGCTGGTGGACCATTTCTAATTGCTGAAGACAGATTCTTATTTATTGTTTTGTCGCTTTTTGTTGCGTTTGTTTCGGTGTATGGCGATTTGTTTGAAAGCCTAATGAAAAGGCGTGTAAATTTTAAAGACAGCGGGAGTATTTTACCTGGACACGGTGGTGTTTTAGATAGAATCGATAGCCTGATTGCCGCAGCACCGGTTTTTTTAGCTTGCCTTATGCTCAGTGGGTTGTTTAAGTGAAAGGTGTTTGTATCCTTGGTGCTACCGGCTCAGTTGGCGTCAATACGTTAGATGTTATTCGGCTTAATATCGAATCATATTCGGTCGTTGCTTTATCAGCGAACAAAAATATTGACCGCTTATTAGAACAGTGTATTGAGTTTAAACCATGCTACGCCTCCATTCCAGATGCAACCCTTGCCGAAGAGTTTAGAAAGAAAGTTGAGTGTTCTGACGCCTCCGCAACAAAGGTTTTATCAGGAATAGATTCATTGGAAATCTTGTCATCGTTAGACTCTGTGGACATTGTTGTCGCAGCAATAGTCGGTGCGGCGGGTCTATTGTCTTCTTTAGCGGCGGCAAAAGTAGGTAAGACCTTATTACTCGCAAATAAAGAATCATTGGTTATTTCTGGTAACTTACTCCTAGAGGCTGTTAACGACAGTGGTGCAACGTTGTTACCGCTTGATAGCGAGCATAACGCTTTGTTTCAATGTATGCCGCAAGGATATAGAGTGGGTCAAACGGCTAAAGGTATCAGGAAAATTATACTGACAGCATCGGGGGGGCCTTTTTTAAATACGCCTTATGAAGAGCTTGCAAACGTTACCGTAGAGCAAGCGTGTAATCATCCAAAGTGGTCAATGGGACGTAAGATTTCTGTCGACTCGGCAACGATGATGAATAAAGGTCTTGAGGCCATTGAGGCGAGTTATTTATTTAATTTACCAGCCAGTTCAATTGATGTGTTGGTACACCCGCAAAGTATTATTCACTCAATGGTTGACTATGTTGATGGCTCGATTTTAGCGCAACTAGGCAACCCTGATATGCGAACACCGATAGCGCATGCTTTAGCGTGGCCGCAGCGCCATGACAGCGGTGTTTGCGCATTAGATTTTATTGTCAACAATAAATTATCATTTCAGCCGCCGTCGTATGAGACCTTTCCTTGCCTAGGTTTGGCTTTTAGGGCATTGGAAGAAAAAGGCACTGCACCTGCCATATTAAATGCAGCTAATGAAATTGCGGTGAATGCCTTTTTAGCGAGAAGAATTGGTTTTCTTGATATTCCGAAACTAATAGAAAAAACAATGTCCGCATCGACCATTGTTGCGGCGGATTCAATCGACACTGTTTTGATGGCCGATGCTGAGTCTCGCGAATTAACGACCCATTTGTTGGCTGAAATATGATGGCATTGCTGACTTCGGTTATCTCATTCATTGTCGCGCTGGGTGTTTTGGTGACAGTGCATGAGTTTGGGCATTTTTGGGTTGCGCGTAAATTTGGCGTCAAAGTATTACGCTTTTCTGTGGGTTTTGGTAAACCATTATTCACATTTAGGCGAAATAACGATTCTACTGAGTATGTCTTAGCGGGTATTCCTTTAGGTGGCTATGTAAAAATGTTGGATGAAAGCGAAGGTGCTGTTGAAGAGCACGAAAAGCACTTGGCGTTTAATAACAAACCTTTATTCAGTCGTTTCTTGATTGTATTGGCCGGCCCTGTGTTTAATTTACTTTTTGCTTTTTTTGCTTTTTTTGCCATTTTAACTATTGGTGAAGATGGGCTTAAGCCGGTAATAGGAGGCATGACCGAGTCAGGCATTGCGATTCATTCAGACATAGAGATAGGTGATGAAATTCTCGCAGTCAATGATCGGCCAACGGGCATTTGGAGAGTTGCTGTCGGTTTAATGGCTAGCGAGTTGTTAGATACAGGTCATGTTGAATTAACAGTTGCCAAAACAGGTGGCCAAGTAAAGAAAGTAGTGTTGAGTTTTCCAGCAAACCTTTTGCCGGAACCAAACGAGGTCGTCGACCGTATTGGAATTGAGCCACTTTTGCCAAAAATAAAACCCATCATAGGTACAGTCATAGATGGAGAGGCGGGGCACAAAGCAGGTTTAAAACAAGGTGATTTGATTGTATCGGTTAATCAAAAAGCGATCGAAACATGGCGAGAATGGGTGAGCTTAATACGAACTAACCACAACAAATCAATATCTATTCAAGTCATTAGAAATAACGACATATTACAGATGTCTGTTACGCCTAAGGAAATAACAGAAAATGGTGAGGTCATCGGTCGTATTGGTGTGTCACCAATCGTTGATGAAAATATAGCGAGGGATTTTTATTCAAGTTACTCCTTGAGCGGGTTTTCTGCCATGACTGAAGCGGCAACACAAACCATTAACTATTCTTTACTAACGTTTAAGCTTATAGGCAGAATGATTGTAGGGGAGGCATCTGTACAAAACTTGAGCGGCCCTATTCGTCTCGCGCAATATGCGGGTAAAACAGCGTCTATTGGGTTGGTCCCCTTCTTGAATTTTTTAGCCTTTTTGAGCATTAGCTTGGGGGTTATTAATTTGCTACCAATTCCTATGCTAGACGGCGGGCACTTGTTCTTTTATTTAATTGAGGCAGTTAAAGGCAAACCAGTGTCAGATAAGGCGCAAGGGGTGTTTATGCGGTTCGGCATGTTTGTTCTGCTGTCAATAATGCTTTTAGCAGTTTTTATAGATCTGAGCAGATTGTTGGGCTAACGTGTAAATTCGTATTGAGTCGGCTAGTTGTTTTACCTATACTAACGAGATATATCTAAAATAAACGTAAAAGAAATTAAATCGTGATAAGAACAATCAAAATTTTATGTGTAACAGTTGCCTTGCTTTTGGCCTCGGCCACAGCATTTGCTGCTGACTCCTTCACCATTAAAGACATTCGCATCGATGGCTTGCAAAGGATTACGGCGGGTGCTGTTTTTAATGCCTTGACAACCAAAGTAGGCGATACCTTTGATGATGCTCGTTCCGAAGACATCATTAGAGAGTTATTCCGAATGGGGTTTTTTAGCGACGTCAGTGTTGATCAAGACAATGATACGCTTATTATTTCAGTCAAAGAAAGAGCCGCTATTACGAGTATTGAGTTAGAAGGCAATAAAGATATTGAAACAGAGCAACTGCTAGAGGCATTCAAAGACGTCGGCATGGCAACAGGGCGAGTTTTTAACCCTTTAGTTTTGGACAAAGTTAAAAATGAATTATTGCAGCAGTATTACAACAATGGTAAATATTCTGCTGAAGTTGAAAGCAAAGTTACGGTGCTTGAACGAAACCGCGTGGCTATTTTAATTAGTGTTGTAGAAGGTTCAGCGGCCAAGATTAAAAAAATCAATATTGTAGGTAATAAGTCTTTCTCTGATGAAGACATCCTTAGCGAGTTTGAACTCACCGCGCCAACACTATTCTCATTTTATACGAATAGCGATCAATACTCGAAACAAAAATTGTCTGCCGATTTAGAAAGAGTTAATTCTTTTTACCAAAATCGTGGCTTTATTAACTTTAACGTGGTTTCCACACAGGTTTCTATTAGCCCAGATAAAAACGGCATTTATATAACAATCAACTTAGACGAAGATGAAGTGCATACCATCGGTGAGGTGAAACTTGCAGGTGAATTAATTGTTAATCCGGATAAGCTCATTCCACTTGTGAGCGTTCAGGTAGGCGATGTTTTTTCTAGAAAAAAGGCGATCCAAACGTCCGAAAATATCTCAACTATTCTCGGTAATGAGGGACATTCATTTGCTAACGTGAATATGATTCCCGAAATTGACAAAGAAACCTCTACAGTAAAAGTTACTTTCTTTGTTGACCCCGGTAAGCGCGTTTACGTTCGCCGGGTTGTTATCAAAGGCAATACAAAGACGCGTGATGAAGTGTTAAGAAGAGAAATAAGGCAAATGGAGGCGGCGCCCATTTCGACCTTGTCTATTGAACGTTCCAAAGCTCGGCTGTCTCGCTTAGGACATTTCGACGAAGTAGATGTGCAGACAGTACCTGTTCCTGGTACAAGCGATCAAGTTGACGTGGAATACACGGTAAAAGAAAGGTCATCAGGTAATATTTTAGCTGGTGCAGGGTTTTCTCAATCTCAAGGCCTAGTGCTTAATGCCAGTATTAGTCAAAATAACTTTTTAGGTACAGGCAAAAGAATGAGTGCCAGCTTTAATAACAGTTCTGTTAACACGGTGTACAGTTTAGGTTACACGAACCCTTACTACACAATCGATGGTGTAAGTCGTGGATTTAATATTCGTTACAAAACAACGGATGCTGAAGAGGCGAACACTTCGTCATATTCAACAGAAACGTTTTCTGGTGGTGTTAATTTTGGCTTGCCTGTGAACGAACGAGACCGGATAGGGTTCGGCTTGAATCTTGAATCAACGGCACTCGACTTGAACCAAATCGATTCTGGAAGGGCTGCTGCTTTTGTTAGAGAAAACAGTGATGCATATATAAATTTAAAGGCCTCTGCCAGTTGGGCTACAGACACAAGAAACAGAGCCGTGTTTGCAACTCGGGGTGGTTCGAAGCGTTTATTTGGAGTGGTAACGGTTCCTGGCTCCGATCTTGAGTTTTATAAAATATCATATAACCAAAAGCAATATATTCCTATTACAAAACATACAACATTGTATTTAAATGGTGAGCTTGGTTATGGTGGCTCATATGGTGCGATTGATTCACTTCCGTTTTTTGAAAACTATTATGCGGGTGGCAAAAACTCAGTTAGAGGCTTTGAGGATAATACACTAGGCCTAAGGGATGAATCTAATGATCCTGTTGGTGGTAATGTGAAGCTCATTGCTAATGCTGAATTTATTTTTCCAGTTCCATTTTTGCCAGAAAGTAAAACAGTTAGATTAAGTACGTTTATCGATGCGGGTAATGTTTTTGATGATGAAATTGATATTGCTGAATTACGTTACTCTGTTGGAATATCGGCTAAATGGTTATCACCATTTGGTGCCTTATCAATCAGTTTGGCCTTGCCTATAAATGATGGTGAAAATGATGAAGTACAAGCGTTTCAGTTTTCTTTCGGCACTGGAATATAAGTTATTATAAATATTTTTTGGGGGAGATACCTTGAGATTTTTCAAACAAGTTTTAATTACGACTATTCTAACAATTGCTTTAGCAAGCACGCTAGCCCAAGCGACTGGTATTAAAATTGGCTTTGTCAACGTAGCTAAAATATTAGAAAAAGCCCCGCAGGCTGAAACGGCTAAAGTCTCTTTAGAAAAAGAGTTTTCCCCTAGAAATAAGCGTTTGCTGGCCAATCAAAGAGAAATTAAAAAACTAGATGAAACACTTTCACGTAATGCAAAGCTGATGAATAAAACAGAGGTGCGTAGATTACAACGTGACGTGCTTGAGAAAAAAAGAGCATATAAACGTGACCAAGAAGAGTACATGGAAGACTTTAATTTGCGCCGTAATGAAGAACTTGCAAAGTTGCAACGCCTTGTTTTTGAAGCAATTAAAGGCTTGTCAGAAACTGAAAAATACGACTTGGTGCTGCATGATGGCGTAGTGTTTGCAAGTGACGCTGTAGATATTACGATGAAGGTGCAGCAACGATTATTTTTCCTTAAATAAAACTGAGCGAAGGTTCTGTTTTGTGATAATTCCCCTAAAAGACTTAGCTGCACATATAGGTGCGGAATTAAGAGGGGACCCTGAGCACACAGTAGAAAGCTGCTCAACATTAGAATTAGCTCATGATGGGCAACTATCGTTTATTTATAACTCAACGTATATTAAAGCTTTAAAGACGACAAAAGCAGGCGTGGTTATTTTATCTGAACCCCTTGCTGATGAGTGTCCTGTTAATGCGCTCGTTGTTGAAAACCCCTATTTATCCTATGCGAAAGCTGCAACGCTAATTCACCAAAAATCTAAACAGGTCGGAGACATTCATGCGACAGCTATTATTGGTGATAAGTCATATATAGCAAAAGACTGCGTTATTGGCCCAAATGTGGTTGTATCAAAAAACGTGAGCCTACAAAGTGGTTGCACAGTGAGTGCTGGTTGTTTTATTGATGACAATGTCAGCATGGGTAAAAATGTTACTTTAATGGCGAATGTCACTATTGGTGTGGGCACACATATTGGTGATAATGTTACGATTCACCCTGGGGCTGTTATCGGAAGTGATGGCTTTGGGTATGCGCCATTAGGCGACCATAAAGGGTGGCAGAAAGTCCCGCAAATTGGTCATGTTGTTATCGGTAATAATGTTGAAATAGGTGCTAACACAACCGTTGATTGTGGCACTTTAGGAAACACAATTATCGGTAACGGTGTTAAAATTGATAACCAAGTTATGATTGCTCATAATGTAAAAATTGGTGACCACAGTGCTATCGCTGGCTGCGCGGGTATCGCGGGTAGCACAACGATTGGAAAGCACTGTACCTTAGCTGGAGGCGTTGGCCTTGTAGGTCATATCTCAATTGCTGATGGCGTACATGTGACGGGCATGACGATGGTAACGCACTCGATTAAACAAGCTGGTGTGTATTCATCAGGAACGCCATTTCAAACAAATCGTGACTGGTTGAAAAACGCTGTTCGTTTTAAACAATTAGATAAATTAACAAAAAAAATCAATCAACTAATAAAATCCCAGAAGGATGATTAATGCAGCAAGATGATGTAAGAAAAGTAATGGAATTTCTACCGCATCGTTATCCTTTTTTGATGATTGACCGAGTAGTTGAATATGAACTAGGCAAGCGTTTATTGGCCTTAAAGAATGTTTCCTATAATGAACCGCAATTTACAGGACACTTCCCGCATAACCCAATAATGCCTGGCGTATTAATTATTGAAGCCTTAGCGCAGGCAACAGGATTGTTATCGATGAAAACATTAGCTGACCAAGGTGAAAACTTTGGTGAGTATTACCTTGTTGGAGTGGATAACGCGAGGTTTAAACGTTCAGTTGTACCGGGTGATCAATTAATGCTTGAAGTACTGCATAAAAAAAATAAGCGTAACATTTGGTCTTTTTCTACGACGGCCACTGTTGATGGTAAGTTGATTGTGTCAGCAGACATTATGTGCGCATCAAAGGAATCGACCAAATGATTCATCCCACAGCCATTATTGATTCTGCCTCGAAGGTTGCTGCAGATGTAGAAATTGGCCCTTATACAGTTATTGGCGCGAATGTTTCAATTGATTCAGGAACGATTGTTGGGTCACATGTCACCATTAACGGTACGACGAGCATCGGGAAAAACAATCGTATTTATCAGTTTTCTTCTGTAGGAGAGGACCCTCAAGATAAAAAATATGTCGGTGAGAACTCGTATTTAGAAATTGGCGATAATAATGAAATCCGTGAGTTCACAACGATTCATAGAGGGACTACTCAAGATAAAAACATTACGATCATTGGAAGCAATAACTTATTAATGGCGTATACGCATGTCGCCCATGACTGCGTAATTGCCGACGATGTTATTCTAGCTAATGCGGCCTCGTTAGGCGGGCATGTGCATGTTGGAAATAATGTAATTTTAGGTGGGTTTTCTATCGTCCATCAATTTTGTCATTTGGGCGATCATTGTTTTTCTGCTATGGGCAGCGCAATCAGTAAAGATGTACCGCCATTCGTAACGGTAGGCGGCAGGCCTACAAAGCCTCATGGCATTAACTCTGTCGGTTTGGAACGCCGTGGGTTTTCTAAGGATGCGATTTTACAGATTAAGCGAGCCTATAAAATTTTGTATAAGTCTGGGTTGAAGTTAGCAGATGCTACTAATGAATTAACAGCTGTTTCAAAAGAACAACCAGAGTTAGCTCTTATGGTTGAATTCTTGCAAAACTCAAGTCGAAGCATTTTACGATAATTTTCTATGGGGGGGATATCTAAAGCGTCTTTTAAGCCCCTACTTGTTGATGTTTGATAAACAATAAAATAGGTCGACCACTATCAATAAGCCTGTAAAAATTATGATGGTTGCTGGTGAGCATTCAGGAGATATTCTGGGTGTTTGCTTAATGAAACGCCTGAAAGAATATTACCCGAATATTGTGTTTGCAGGGATTGGCGGGCAGCGGATGGAGTCTGAGGGCTTTATATCCTATTACCCAATGTCCAAGCTTTCAGTGTTTGGTCTATTTGAAGTGCTTAAACATTTGCCAGAACTTTTAGGGATACGGCGGAACCTGAGAAAGAGTATTTTGCATGAAAATCCAGATGTTTTTATAGGAATAGATGCGCCTGACTTTAATTTAAAGCTTGAAAATGACCTTTATCAAAAAGGTATTAAGACTGTGCATTACGTGAGCCCAACGGTTTGGGCTTGGCGCCCTAAAAGAATAAAAAAACTAATTAATTCGCTTAACGCGCTATTATGTATTTTCCCGTTCGAGGAAGAATACTTTAAAAATACGCCTGTACCCGCTCATTTTATTGGCCACCCATTGGCTGACGAATATGAAGATCATGAAGGGACGTTATCAGCGAGAAAAGAGTTGTTAATTAATCCTGAGGCACCCGTTCTTACGATGATGCCAGGCAGTCGCCTTGGAGAGCTGGAACGGCATAGTTTGATTTTTCTTGAAACCGCGCAACGTTGTTCGAATGAAATTACAGGACTTAAAGTTCTTGTACCTTTACCAGATAGTGCGGCGGTTGAAGTTTTCCGCAATATATATGAGCAATCGGGGATAAAGTTAGATCTAGAAATAAAGGAAATGGCAGGTAAAACTATGATTGCAGCATCCGATATGGTGTTGGTTGCATCTGGCACAGCAACACTTGAAGCGATGTTGCTTAAAAAGCCAATGGTTGTAGCTTATAAATTATCGGCGCTAACAACATGGGTCTTTAGAGCGTTTGATTTACTAAAGGCCCCTTATGTATCGATGCCTAATTTAATAGCCGGAAAAGGCTTGGTAAAAGAATACTTGCATGAGGAAATGACGACCGAGGCATTAACAAAAGAATTACTACGGTTACACCAGACGCCCGAAGCGGTGCGAAGTATGGAGAAGGAATTCACAAAAATGGCAACAAAACTAACACGCGACGCTAGTACTCAGGCGGCAAAGATTGTTATTCGCATTATTGAAGGTGAAAATTAGTAATGAAGCAGCTTATTGTCGGCTTAGATGAAGTTGGTCGCGGCTGTATAGCTGGGCCTGTCGTTGCTGCGGCAGTTATTCTTGATAGCGACAAGCCCATCAGTGGTTTGATGGATTCAAAAAAATTATCTGAAAAAAAACGAGGCGAACTGTCTTCAATAATTATAAAGTATGCGAAAGATTGGTCTATTGGCCGCGCTGAAGCGTCTGAAATTGACGAAATTAACATTCTGCAAGCAAGTCTGTTAGCGATGAAAAGAGCCTTTGACGGTCTAACCGTCAGTGCTAACTTTGCTCAAGTTGACGGCACTTTTTATCCCGATATACGGGTTCCTGGAGAATGCATAAAAGGAGGGGATAATTTGATTGCAGAAATTTCAGCCGCTTCAATTATAGCGAAGGTATACAGGGATGAACATATGGCGCTTCTTGATGTTCTAAATCCAGGTTATGAATTGTCTAAACATATGGGCTATCCCACGCCAGCGCATAAAAAGCACATTATGAATAAAGGTGTAACAGAAATATATCGCCAGTCTTTTGCTCCGGTGAAGCAGTTGTCATTATGAACTCGGGCGTAAAATTCATACACCTTAGGAACCACACGGAGTACTCCCTGGTTGATGGCATTATTCGTGTAAAACCTTTGGTCAAGCACGCAATTAAGTTATCCATGCCAGCGATAGCGGTAACGGACCAATCAAATTTGTTTGCAGCTGTTAAGTTTTATCGTGCGGCTATAGAGTCTGGGGTGAAACCCATTATTGGCGCTGATGTACTTGTGCGCGACTGTGCTGATCAAAAAGGCCATTTTATTGTGACCTTGCTTGCCCAGAACAAAGAAGGATATCTTGGCCTCTGTGAGTTGCTATCGGATGCCTATATCAATGGCCAAGAAAAAGGGGTCCCTTACCTAAGCAGTGAAAAAATACGGAATAGAAATGCTGGTTTAATCGTACTGTCCGGCTGCCTAGATGGTTTGTTTTCAGAACTATTGAGAAGTAATGATTCAGAGTTAATAGAAAGTTCTATACGGGCTTGGCGGGATTCATTTGGCGACCGTTTTTATCTTGAAGTGCAACGCGTTGGTAAACCAGGGGAGGAACAATTCATTCACGGCTTGGTCGAGTTAGCGATAGAGCATCAAATCCCTATCGTAGCGACAAATGGGTCATGTTTTATAACACAAGATGAGTTTACCGCGCATGAAGCCCGCGTATGTATAAATCAAGGCCGCGTTCTGTCGGATACTCGGCGTGTAAAAACGCATACAAAGCAGCATTATGTAAAAAGTCAAGAAGAGATGCTAGAGCTGTTTTCTGACTTGCCAGAAGCGTTAGAAAACTCTGTGGAGATTGCGAAACGTTGCAATATTAAACTCAGTTTAGGTGATAATTTCTTGCCAAATTTCCCCGTTACAGAAGGTATGACAACGGATGAATACTTCATTGATTTAGCGCAAAAGGGTTTAGAAAAACGCATTGAAGAAACATCGCAAAGAATCAACTTTGATGTCGAAAAGCGTGAAAGCTACCAAGCTAGATTAAACCGTGAACTCGATGTTATTTGTCAGATGGGTTTTCCAGGTTATTTTTTGATTGTTGCTGACTTTATTCAATGGGCGAAGAACAATGGTGTGCCAGTAGGTCCTGGGCGTGGCTCAGGCGCAGGTTCAATTGTGGCTTATGCGATGAGAATCACGGATTTAGACCCAATGGAGTTTGATCTTTTGTTTGAGCGCTTCTTAAATCCAGAACGTGTTTCGATGCCTGACTTTGACGTCGACTTTTGCATGGATGGCCGCGATAAGGTGATCGACTATGTTGGCAACCGCTATGGGAGAGAGAAGGTTTCGCAGATCATCACCTACGGCAGTATGACGGCGAAAGCGGTTATTCGCGATGTGGGGCGTGTTTTGGGTCATCCATACGGGTTTGTTGACCGCTTAGCTAAAACAGTTCCTTTTGAAATAGGTATGACACTAACCAAGGCGCTCGATGAGAGCCCTGACTTATTAGAAGCCTATAAAGAAGAGGAAGAGGTTCGTGAGTTAATAGATTTAGCTATGCAGCTTGAAGGTATTACTCGAAATGCCGGAAAACACGCAGGTGGTGTTGTTATTTCACCCAGTAAGTTGACTGATTTTTCACCGCTATATTGTGAACAAGGCGGCGAGAATTTAGTCACACAGTTTGATAAAGACGATATTGAAGCTGTTGGTTTGGTTAAGTTCGACTTTCTAGGTCTACGAACACTAACCATTATTGATTGGGCGCTACAAAATATTAATCAGCGTATGGCAGTGGAAGAAAAGCCACTTGTCGATATTGACACGCTTCCTAGAGATGACAAAAAAACTTATGAGCTATTAAAAAATTGCGCGACAACGGCGGTCTTTCAGCTTGAATCCAGAGGGATGAAAGACTTAATTCGTCGTTTGCGACCTGACTCCTTTAAAGATATTATTGCTTTAGTGGCACTGTTTAGGCCGGGGCCTTTGCAGTCAGGCATGGTTGATGACTACATTAATGTAAAGCATGGACGTAAAAAAGCGAAATATACGCATCCCGCATTGGTGCCGATTTTAGAGCCAACAAACGGCGTTATCCTGTACCAAGAGCAAGTGATGCAGATAGCCCAAGATTTAGCTGGTTATAACTTAGGTACGGCAGATTTATTACGCCGAGCAATGGGCAAAAAGAAGCCTGAAGAAATGGCCAAGCAACGCGAAATGTTCACCACAGGTGCTGTTTCGAACGGTGTTAAAGAAAAGATTGCCACTCATATTTTTGACTTAATGGAGAAATTTGCTGGCTATGGCTTTAATAAGTCGCATTCAGCAGCCTATGCTCTCATTGCGTACCAAACCGCTTGGTTGAAAGCGCATTACCCCTCACAATTCATGGCAGCCGTGCTTTCATCAGATATGGATAATACCGATAAAGTCGTGGTGCTTATTGATGAATGTCGCGGCATGGGTTTGAAGGTTTTGCCGCCCGACATTAATTCATCAGCGTACCGCTTTACAACGAATGAAGCAGGACAAATAATTTATGGCTTGGGGGCTATTAAAGGCGTCGGTGAAGCCGCGATTGAGTCAATTATTGAGCAACGCGTAGAGGGTAAATACAAAAATCACGAAGACCTTGTTCGAAGGATTGATTTAAGAAAAGCCAACCGACGTGTGCAAGAAGCGCTTATTAAATCAGGTTCTTTTGATTGTTTTGATGAAAATAGGGCGAACTTAATGGAAGAGTTGCCTAATGTCCTGCAAATAGTTGAGCAACATAATAAGAGCGAGACAGCGGGTCAAAATGACTTATTTGGTTTGGCTTTCGTCAAAGCGCCACAAAAACCATCTAAACTAATTATTGAACCCTGGCCGGAGCAGGAGCGTCTTAAAGCCGAGAAAACAACATTAGGCTTGTACTTAACAGGGCATCCATTTGATTTGGTCAGAGAAGAAATGCAACCCATCACTTCAGGGAAACTTCTGACCCTACAGGAAATGGAACTGCCCTCCTTTGGTGGGCAATACCGGCGCGCCAAAGGAAAACGCGTCACAGTTGCAGGTCTAGTGATTGAGGTAAAAACCAGAGCAACGAAAAAAGGCTCGAAAATAGTTACCGTTATATTAGATGATGCTAGCGCTCGGATGGAAGCGGTTGCATATGCTGAGGTGTTTGAGAGCTATAGAGAACAATTAGTGAGCGAGCAGATAGTCGTTATCGTAGGCTCTATCGCATTCGATGATTTTGCGGGTCAAAATAGAATAACGATTGAGTCGGTTTTTTCTGTTGAGAAAGCCAGAGAAAAGTTTTCAAAGGGCTTGTTAATAAACATTAATTGCAGTGTTGTTAACCACGTTGGTGAAATTAATCAGCTTCAACAGGTTCTTCAAAAGTATAGAGGTGGAGATTGTCCAGTTAAAATAAAAGTCAATCTTGAAGGTGCTTCATCGGCTTTAAAGCTACCAAATGAGTGGCGTATCTCGCCCAAGGATTTATTGTTAAAAGAATTTGAAAAAACCTTACCTAATCAGAAAATCACCATTAGCTATTGATTACTACTGGCTGATTGTAGCCACTCACGATAAAATAAAAGTATGAACCTAGATTATTTAGATTTTGAACAGCCTATTGTTGAACTTGAAGAAAAGCTCGAAGAGCTTAGACGTGTTGGTACCGACAATGAAATTGATATACAAAAAGAGATCGATAGACTAGATGAAAAAAGCCACTCATTAACGGAATCAATCTTCGCCAAGTTAACTGATTGGCAAATATCAAAACTATCGCGTCACCCTAAACGGCCTTATTCACTTGATTATATCGACGGTGTATTCGAAGGCTTCATAGAACTTCATGGCGATAGGCATTATTCTGACGACGCTGCTATCGTTGGCGGTATGGCGAGATTAGATGATATGCCTGTTATGGTGATAGGCCATCAAAAAGGTCGTGATACAAAAGAGAAGCTCAAACGTAATTTCGGTATGCCAAGACCTGAAGGTTACCGAAAGGCGCTCCGTTTGATGCACATGGCAGAACGTTTTAACTTACCCATTATCACTTTTATTGATACACCAGGGGCTTATCCGGGCGTTGGTGCTGAGGAGCGGGGACAAAGCGAAGCGATTGCTAAAAACTTGTTTGAAATGTCTACGCTTAATACACCTATTATTAGCCTTGTAATTGGAGAAGGCGGTTCTGGTGGTGCTTTGGCGTTGGGAGTGTGTGATAAGCTTTTGTTACTGGAATACAGTACATATTCAGTTATCTCCCCTGAAGGTTGCGCTTCTATTTTATGGAAAAGCGCAGAGAAATCCTCTCAAGCAGCTGAGGCGATGGCGATTACGTCAAACAAGTTATTGAAAAATGGCCTGATTGATGGTGTCATTAAGGAACCATTAGGCGGCGCTCATAGAGACCTTACCTTTATGAAAGCTAAAATCAAAGAGACGCTATTAAAAGAAGTCGATAGCCTTAATTCAATGCCGCTTGATGATTTGTTAGCGAAACGTTACGAACGCCTTATGGCCTACGGGAAATTCACTGAGGCTTAAGCGGGTTAGTTATTAGGGTATTGAATTGAGTGGATTAGTTGACAGTGTTAAGCAACAGCTAACATCGCTTCCTAACCTTAAAAAAGTTGTTGTTGCGTATAGCGGTGGAGTAGATTCTCACGTTTTACTGCATGGCTGTTCAAGTTTAATCCAAACATTTCCACATATTCACTTCCATGCGGTTTATATAAACCACGATTTGCACGACGACTCTGATAAATGGTGCTATCACTGCGAAAAGGTGAGTAAAACGCTTGATATTAACTTTACGAGTGTAAAGGTAGCGGTTGAAGTCCTCCGTGGTGATGGGCCTGAGCAAGCAGCACGCCACGCGCGGTACGATGCTTTGCAACACTTTATTGATGCTGACTCGGTATTACTAACTGCTCAGCATCAAGACGACCAAGCGGAAACACTGATGCTTCAACTGTTAAGAGGAGCAGGTGTTAATGGCTTGGCGAGTATGCCTGCATTAAATGCGTTCGGCGAAGGGCAAATAGCGCGGCCATTATTAACGTTCACACAACAAGAAATAATGGATTATGCACTAGATCATCAGCTTAGTTGGGTAGAAGATCCAAGTAATCTGAATACATCTCTAGACAGGAATTTTTTGCGCCAACGTGTAATCCCCATTATTAAGGAAAGATGGCCTGCTTTTTCGAATACCACATCAAGAAGTGCTGTTCATTGTGCTGAAGCGTCATCTTTATTGGCGAAACAGGCGGCTAAATTTATCATGGAAGATGAAAAGGACGTCTTGCCTTTAGCTGCTGTTAATTGTTTGGACGATGAGTTCCAACGACTGATTATTAGGCAATGGTTGGCGAACAATGGTGTCCGGATGCCATCACAGAAAGTACTTCACCAAATGCAGAACGAGATAACGGACGAGCCTGCTTGTTCGGCCCTTATCGAATGGGCTGGCAATCAAGTTAGGTTGTTTGATGGGAGTTTCTTTTTATTGAAAAAACCAGATAAGCCACAAAAGTTAAATGTTGCTGAGTGGGTCTGTGGTGACGTTGAGCTTGCAAATAATTTAGGGACGCTTTCTTTATCGGATAGTCAAATTGGTGGTCTTGATAAGGAAAAATGGAAACGGTCTAAAGTTACTATTCAGGCAAGGTCGGGGGGAGAGTGCATTAAACTCATTAACCGACAGGGTACCAAAAAACTTAAAAAACTCTTTTATGAGTATAAGGTCTTCCCTTGGGCTAGAGATCTTATCCCGTTAATTTATTTAGGCGATAAGTTAGCGGCGGTGGCTGATATATGGCTAGCAGAAGAGTTTGTAGCGGATAAAGATGGACAAGGCTATGAGATTCTCTGGCATCATCCTAATTTTAAAATCAGGCGGCAATAGAATTTCCAGCTGCCATTTTTATGTCTACAGGCTCACTTATAGGTAATCGATTCGCGTATAATGTCTAGGATTTAATTCTTACTTCATTTAGGTACGTATGGTTAAGTATATTTTTATTACTGGCGGCGTTGTTTCGTCATTAGGTAAAGGGATTTGTTCCTCTTCCTTGGCAACCATTCTTGAAGCTCGTGGTTTGACCATAACCATGACTAAATTAGACCCGTACATTAATGTTGACCCTGGCACAATGAGCCCCTTTCAGCATGGCGAAGTGTACGT
This sequence comes from Cycloclasticus sp. symbiont of Poecilosclerida sp. N, assembly GCA_002101205.1. Taxonomy (GTDB): domain Bacteria; phylum Pseudomonadota; class Gammaproteobacteria; order Methylococcales; family Cycloclasticaceae; genus Cycloclasticus. The sequence continues at coordinate 231,964 of LWTM01000077.1, forward strand.
AACAGATGATGGGGCAGAAACTGATTTGGACTTAGGCCACTATGAACGTTTTAGTAATAGCGTCATGTCGAAGGCCAATAATTTCACCACAGGCCAAATTTATGAAAGCGTTATTAAGAAAGAAAGGCGCGGCGAATACTTGGGCGGAACAGTTCAAGTTATTCCTCATATAACCGATGAGATTAAACGCAACATTATCAAAAGTGGCGAGGGTGTTGATGTTGCTTTAATTGAAGTAGGTGGAACAGTTGGCGACATCGAATCATTACCTTTCCTTGAGGCGATTCGACAAATGCGTGTTGAACTAGGCGACAATCGCTGCTTGTTCATACATTTAACGTTAGTGCCCTATATTTCACCTGCCAAGGAAATCAAAACTAAGCCGACTCAGCACTCTGTAAAAGAACTGAGAACCATTGGTATTCAGCCAGATATTTTAATTTGTCGTTCAGAACGCGTTATCCCGCTGTCTGATCGCCAAAAAATAGCATTGTTTACCAATGTAAAAGAAAAAGCCGTTATTACTGCTTTAGATGCAGACAGTATTTACCGAATTCCAAGAATGTTGCATGAACAGGGACTAGATCAGATTGTTGTGGACAAGCTGCACCTTGATGCAAGCCCAGCAGATTTATCAGACTGGGATAGTGTCGTTGAAGGCCTATTTGCTCCGGAAAGAACAGTTAAAATTGCGTTGGTAGGTAAATACGTAGATCACGCCGATGCATACAAATCATTAACCGAGGCACTCATACACGCAGGGATTCATAGCAAAACGCAAGTTGAGATTATTAAAGTTGATTCTGAAGAAATTGAGAATAATGGAACGAATGTTTTAAAACAGGCCGAGGCTATTCTCGTACCCGGCGGTTTTGGAGAAAGAGGCGTTGATGGAAAAATAGCGACGATTCGTTACGCGCGTGAAAATAATGTGCCCTACCTAGGGATCTGCCTTGGCATGCAATCTGCAGTTATTGAATATGCAAGAAACAAAATGGGTCTCGAGGGGGCAAATAGCACCGAGTTTATGCCTAATTCTCCATATCCCGTCATCGCTCTTATTACTGAATGGCTAAGTGAGGATGGTACGATTGAGAAACGCGATGCGTCATCAGATATTGGTGGCACCATGCGACTAGGTAGTCAGAAGTGTCAATTGGTTCCTGGGTCTTTAGCGCATAAAGTATATGGCAAAGACGTGATCACAGAGCGACATAGACACCGCTACGAATTTAATAATACCTTTTTAGAGCAATTTGAAACAGAAGGCTTGAGAATATCCGGCAAATCAATGGATGGACGCTTGGTTGAAATCATTGAAATCCCACAACACAGATGGTTCCTAGCATGTCAATTTCACCCGGAATTCACATCCAAACCAAGAACAGGACACCCTTTATTCAGCGGTTTTGTATCAGCCGCTATTGATTACTCATCATCAAACGATAAGGCGCAATAATGAAGCTATGTGGTTTTGACGTTGGTATAGACCAACCTTTCTTTTTAATCGCTGGAACCTGTGTTGTTGAAAGTGAGCAAATGACTATTGATACTGCGGGCGCACTGAAAGAAATGACGGCCGATTTGGGCATTCCTTTTATTTATAAATCATCCTTTGATAAAGCAAACCGCTCATCGGTGGATAGTTTTAGAGGTCCTGGTATGGAAGAGGGTTTACGAGTACTACAGGCAGTTAAAGATCAGCTGGCTGTGCCAGTGATCACTGATGTACATGAAGACACTCCGATGGATGAAGTAGCTTCGGTTGTCGATGTGTTACAAACACCTGCCTTTTTGTGCCGTCAAACGAATTACATTACGCGAGTCGCTGAAACAGGCTTGCCAGTAAATATCAAAAAAGGGCAGTTTTTAGCGCCTTGGGATATGAAGCACGTTGTGAATAAAGCGCGTGCAACCGGTAATCAAAATATAATGGTGTGTGAACGAGGGGTCTGTTTCGGTTATAACAACCTCGTATCAGATATGCGCTCATTAGCGGTCATGCGTGAAACAAATGCGCCAGTTGTTTTTGATGCAACTCACTCAGTTCAATTGCCGGGTGGGCAGGGCAGTTCATCAGGCGGACAACGTGAATTTGTGCCTACTTTAGCGAGAGCAGCAATAGCAGCTGGTGTCTCGGGTGTGTTTATGGAAACGCACCCTAATCCTGAAGAAGCTTTGAGTGACGGGCCTAACTCAGTTCCTTTAGGGAAAATGAAACAGCTGCTTAGTATTATGAAAACAATTGATAGCGCCGTTAAGCAAGCCGGCTTTATAGAAGAAAACTTTTAAACTTACACTTGTTACTGGCTTAATTTTTTAGCCCAAAAAATATTTTATTTGAAGATGTCATGGCAGAAATTATAGATATTAAAGCGCGTGAAATACTCGACTCACGTGGTAATCCAACACTTCAAGCGGATGTTACTTTAGCGTCAGGCGTTGTTGGTAGCGCGATGGTTCCATCAGGCGCTTCAACAGGCGAACGTGAAGCGATTGAGCTGCGTGATGGCGATAAAAGCCGCTATGGCGGAAAAGGTGTGCTTAAGGCTGTTAGTCACGTTAATGGCGAAATAAAAGACAGTTTGTTAGGTGCGGACGCTGCCGATCAGCAAGCATTAGATAACAAGATGATAGAGCTTGATGATACGCATAACAAAGCAAGACTAGGTGCTAACGCGATTTTGGGTGTGTCTTTAGCCGCAGCACATGCGGCGGCGAATGAAGGTGGTGTGCCACTATATCGTTACCTCGGTGGTGATGAGTTTCTTTTACCCGTACCGATGATGAACATTATCAACGGCGGTTCACACGCAGATAACAGTGTGGATATTCAAGAATTTATGGTCTTACCTGTTGGCGCACCAAGTTTTAGCGAAGCCATACGGTATGGAACAGAAGTTTTCCATGCTTTAAAGTCTGTGCTGCTAGCGAATGGGCTTAGTACGTCGGTCGGTGATGAAGGAGGCTTCGCACCTGATTTATCATCAAATGTAGAAGCTATTGACGTTATTTTGCAAGCGATTGAAAAAGCGGGCTTGAAAGTAGGTGACGATATAGCACTGGGTCTTGACGTGGCCAGTTCGGAATTTTATGAGAAAGGTGAGTATTTCTTAGCATCAGAAAACAAACGTTTTAACTCAACGCAAATGACAGATTTTCTAGCTGATTGGGTCGATCAATATCCAATTATTTCTATTGAAGATGGTTTGGATGAGAATGATTGGGATGGTTGGAAACACATGACCGAGCAATTGGGCGACAAGGTTCAATTGGTTGGCGATGATTTATTTGTAACAAACCCTGAAATATTAAAGCAAGGTATCGATAAAAACATAGCCAATTCTATTTTGATTAAAGTTAATCAAATTGGCACGTTGACAGAAACTTTAGCGGCAATAAAAATGGCGCATGACTCTTCATACACATTTGTTGTTTCTCATCGTTCAGGTGAAACAGAAGATACAACCATTGCAGATTTAGCTGTGGCGACGTGTTCAGGTCAAATTAAAACCGGTTCGCTTTGTCGTTCTGACCGTGTAGCTAAATATAACCGTTTACTGCGTATTGAAGAAGATTTTGGTATACATGCTATTTATGCAGGAAAGAAGGCGTTTAAATACTTAACTTGAAAGCACTCCTCGTTATTCTTATTCTTCTTTTTGGCTATTTGCAATATAAGCTGTGGGTAGCCGAAGGAAAAGTCCAAGACTCTTGGGCTTTAGAGCAGCGTATAGAAACACTTCGCAAAGAAAATAAACAGTTAACGCAGCGTAATAATGCCCTAAAAGCAGAGGTTATTAATCTGAAAAGTGGGCATGACGTTATAGAAGAAAAAGCCAGGCGCGAGCTGGGTTTGATTGGTAAAGACGAAACGTTTTTTCAATATATTGAGCCAAATGATGAAAAATAAGGCAGCGAAAATTTGGTGTGTTGTGCCTGCTGCTGGTGTCGGTTCTCGATTTGGTGAAAAGCGACCTAAACAATACCTACCTTTTCGTGCGTCAACGATTATTGATGTCACGATTGAACGTTTATCGGCGTGCCAGGAAATTGAAAAAATCATCGTGTGCACTCACCCCGATGACAGTTTCTCAAGCCAAAGTTCTTATGTTGACAACCCTAAAGTAGAAGTAACGGCGGGTGGCTTAAAAAGAGCGGACTCTGTTTTAAATGGCATACATTTTATTAAACAGCAAGCTGACGATAATGACTGGGTTTTAGTGCACGATGCCGTTAGACCCTGTGTTAGTTTGAGCGATATTGAGAAATTAATTAATACCACGCTACAGACGGACGTAGGCGGCATATTGGCGAAACCCATTCATAATACGGTGAAAGATGTAAACGGTGCTCTGGTTACAAAAACACTTGATAGATCAAGTTTATGGCATGCGCTGACGCCACAAATATTCAAATTAGTTGATTTAGAAAAAGCATTATTAGCGGCCAAAAAAATAGATGCAATTATCACAGATGAGGCGAGTGCCATTGAGCAGATAGGTATTAAAGTGCAAATCGTTGAAGGGCGCTCTGATAATATAAAGGTAACGGTGCCGTCTGACTTAGCACTTGCAAATTTTTATATAAATCAACAAGAGCAATCAGAATGCGAATAGGCCACGGTTATGATGCTCACCGCTTCGAAGAAAATAAACCTTTGGTCCTTGGTGGCGTTAAGATTCCGTATGACTTCGGTTTGCTTGCGCACTCAGATGGAGATGTCGTTTTGCATGCCCTATGCGATGGTTTACTTGGGGCTATTGGACGAGGCGATATTGGACAACATTTTCCTGATAATAAAAATGAATATGCCAATATTGATAGTCGCATTTTGTTACGAAATGTATGGGCGTTGGTCGCAAATCTGGGTTATGAAATAGGTAATATTGATCTAACTATTATTGCTCAAGAACCAAAACTGTCAGCACACTTAGCTAAAATGTCGGATTTGATTGCAGAAGATTTAAATTGCGATCAATCTCAAGTTAATATTAAGGCAACAACGACCGAAGGCATGGGCTTTGCTGGACGAAAAGAAGGCATAGAAACGCACGCCGTTTTACTAATAAAGCGCAAAGCTTAATTCCGAGAATAATGGATTTTGATTCGCATGTAGAAGAACTTCCTTTCGCACACGGCGGGCAAATTGGATCAGGGCAAATCAAGGAACGAGCTGAAAACTTTCGTGTTAATGAAACATTAACTTTCGAACCATCGGGTGAAGGTGAGCATGTTTTCTTATATATTCAAAAGACTGATTTAAATACGGGTGATGTCACGAAAATACTGAGCAAACATGCGGATGTTACGAGGCATAGCGTTGCATACGCGGGTATGAAAGATCGCCGTGCCGTTAGTAAGCAGTGGTTCAGCGTGCAATTACCAGGAAAAGAAGGCACTGATTGGAACGCTTTAAATAATGATCAAATATTGATCGAATCGGTTACTCGGCACGCAAAAAAACTGAAGCGGGGTACGATAAAGCATAATCAGTTTGAGATTTTGATAAGCAATATGTCGGTGGATAACGAAAAACTGGAGCAAAAAGCTTTGAATATCGAAAACAAAGGTGTGCCTAATTACTTTATGAGACAGCGATTTGGTTACCAATGCCAGAATTTAAGTAGAACTTTTGATTTCTTTATAAAGAAAGAGCCGATTCGAAATAAGAAACTGAGAGGGATTTTCTTGTCTTCGGCGAGGTCGTTTTTGTTTAACAAGGTGCTTGCGCAGCGTGTTAATGAGGGTGTATGGGATAAAGCAATACAAGGAGATGCCTTTATGCTCAACGGCACACGGCAATGTTTCTATGGCGCCGATATTTCAAGTGAAATTCACAAAAGAATGTTGGAGCACGATATTAGCGCAACGGGCCCGCTATTTGGCGTGAATAAGGATATGGTTCAATATAATGCACAGGATATAGAGCAGAATGTGTTCTCAATGAACGATGTGTTTTGTGACGGTTTGAGGAGGCAGAAAATGGAGACGTCGAGGCGTGCTCTTCGAGTCATCCCCGAGGGTTTTAAATATGACCTAGTTGCTGATGACGCGTTACGATTATCATTTAAATTACCATCTGGCAGTTATGCGACAGCAGTTATTCGTGAGTTAATAGATGTATCAGAAAATAGCGCTCAGTAAAAAATAAAAATGGATTTTAATCATATTCTCGGCTTAGGTTTTCTCCAAGGTTTAACAGAGTTTTTACCTGTTTCTAGCTCCGCGCATTTGATACTTTTACCTTTACTTTTGGGCTGGGAAGACCAAGGCTTAGCCTTCGACGTGGCGGTACACGTTGGTTCTTTGCTTGCGGTAACGACGTATTTTAGAAAGGATCTGTCACGCATTATTTTAGCTTGGTTTGTGTCTGTTTTTAAGCAACAAAAAACTCAAGACAGTCGATTGGCTTGGTTTATTATCATCGGCACAATACCCGTGGGTCTAGTTGCTTTATTTGCAAACGATTTAATTGAGCTTTATCTGCGCTCGCCTATCGTTATAGCAATGGCTACGATCGTTTTTGGGCTCTTACTATGGCGAGCAGATACAACGGGGGCACAGATAAGAGAGCAAGAAAATTTGGTTTTAAAAGATGCGTTGATTGTTGGTTTGTATCAAGTTCTAGCGCTTATTCCTGGCACATCTAGGTCTGGCGTCACGATGACAGCAGGTCTATTTTTAGGGTTAACACGCGATGCGGCAGCTAGGTTTTCATTCTTGCTGTCTGTTCCACTTATTTTCTTGGCGGGTAGTCTGAAAACGATACATTTAATTGAAAGTCCGGTGCCCGTCGATTGGTTTTCAATCATAGCCGGTGTGCTCGTGTCAGCAGTTAGCGCGTTTGCTTGCATTACCTTATTCCTTAAAGTGCTTGAAAAAGTTGGTATGCTACCGTTTGTTATTTACCGATTAATTTTAGGTGTGTTTTTACTCTACCTATACGCCACTTGAGTAGCGTTTATTCAGCAGTACATAAACGGCACCCGTGCCACCATCTCGCTGCTGGGCTGATGCAAGGGCGAGAACCGCCGGATCATTCTTTAGTAAGTGAAACACAAGGTTTTTAAGGACGGGTCTGTTATTAGGAGAGCCCTTCCCTTTGCCGTGAACGACTAAAATGCAACGGCTTTGCTCTTCAATATGGAAGCTTAAAACCTCATTTAGGAGCTGCTCTGCCTCTTGTTTGGTTAACCCATGCAAGTCAACTGTATCATCAACAGCTATAGCACCGCGCTTTAGTAATAGAATGGTCTTGTTTTGCAGCCCTTGTTGCGCGAAAAAAAGAATATCGTCGCTTTGTATATTAAGTGTTTCTTCGAAAGCTATTGAGTGAGTACCTCGTTCCGTGGCAAACTGCTTCTTTACAGGCTGTGGTTTCTGTTTCCCAGCATCAGGAAGGCGCTTGTCAGTTGATAGCGGTTTGACACCCTGCATTGATTGTTTAAATAAAGCAGAATCCTCCTCTGAACTAAAGAGTTTATTTTTGTATTCAGGCATAATAAGAGTTTAACAAATTATAAAGAATGTCATTCTATAAATTAGTTTAATGCATATTTTAATTAGTAATGATGACGGCTACCTCGCCCCTGGCTTGTTAGCGTTAGAGAAAAGCCTATCTAAGATAGCGAACGTTACCGTTGTTGCGCCAGACAGAAACCTTAGTGCCTCCAGTAATTCGCTAACCATAGAAATGCCGCTGCGCGTGCAAGAAAAAGAGAATGGCTTTTTTAGTGTGGAAGGAACACCGACTGACTGTGTTCACTTGGCGATTACAGGTTTTTTAGAACAAGAGCCTGATATTGTCTTTTCAGGTATTAATAATGGCGAAAACATGGGCGATGACGTGCTCTACTCAGGAACAGTCGCCGCAGCAACAGAGGGGCGTTTTTTAGGGCTGCCTTCGATCGCTATTTCAATGAATGCTAGTCAACCAAAGTTTTTTGAAACAGGGGCTCATGTGGCGGTTTGTTTATTTAAGCAGTTGCTAAAATTTGCCCTCGCAGCAGATACGATTCTTAATGTGAATGTGCCTGACGTACCCCTTAGGCAACTGAAAGGCTTTAAGGCAACTCGACTAGGACAGCGACATCGATCAAAGCCGGTTGTTGAAAGTCGTGACCCAAGGAACCAAAAAATCTACTGGGTCGGCCCACCTGGTGGACAGCAAGATGCGGGTGAAGGGACGGATTTTCATGCTGTTGAGAACGGTTATGTTTCGATCACACCATTACAAATAGATCTAACAAATCATCAACAGTTAGATGATTTAAGCACTTGGGTTGAAAAGATGCCATTATGAATGAGCAGCTAGGTATTGGCATGACATCGCAACGGACACGCGATCGTTTAATTGCGCAATTACAAGAGCTGGGCATTAAGGATCAACGTGTCTTATCTGTCATGCGTAAAGTACCGAGACACTTGTTTATGGCAGAAGCCTTGGCTAGTCGCGCATACGAGAATACGTCTTTACCTATTGGCCATGGGCAAACTATTTCACAGCCCTATATGGTTGCTCGCATGACCGAGTTATTAATAGAAGATGGTTTGCCAGAAAATGTTTTAGAAGTAGGTACAGGGTCGGGTTACCAGTCTTCTATTTTGGCGAGCCTTGTTCCTAGGGTTTTCTCGGTCGAGCGTATTCGTCCGTTACAAGATCAGGCCAAAAAGGTGTTGGCTGATGTGGGTTTTAGAAATATTAACTTTAAACATTCTGATGGTGGTTGGGGCTGGAAAGTATGCGGGCCTTATCAAGGGATTCTTGCTGCGGCCGCTCCGGTTGAAATCCCTATGAATTTATTAGAGCAACTTGTTGTAGGCGCTAAATTAATCATACCCATCGGCGAAGAAGGAAAGCAAGTATTACAAAGAGTGACACGTACAGAAGCGGCTTATGAGGTTGAAACGATTGAGCCGGTTAGTTTTGTTCCGTTTTTAAAAGGACGAGCATAGGGCTAAGTGATATGTTCAAAAGTCTGTATAACAAAGTTTTATTATGGGCGCAGCACCCTAAGGCTAAAAGCTACCTTTTTGTTTTAAGTGTTAGCGAGTCTTCATTTTTTCCCATCCCGCCAGACGTCATGCTAGCTCCAATGTGTTTAGCTAAGCCGTTGAGAAGTTATCATTATGCTTTTTTAACAACCTTGGGTTCAGTGCTTGGCGGAGTGATTGGTTATTTTATTGGTTTGTTTTCTTTCGGTATGCTCGAATCTTTTATTACTATGATGCATTACGAAGAAAATCTTGAAGTTGTGAAAAGCTGGCTATCCGAATGGGGGTTTTGGGCGATTTTTATATCCGGGTTTTCACCCATACCCTATAAACTGTTCACGATAACAGCTGGGCTACTCAGCATGGCATTTTTACCTTTCGTTATAGCTTCAATTATTGGCCGTGGCTCACGATTCTTTTTAGTCGCCTTTCTTGTATCTTTAGGTGGTGAAGCATTACGCCATAAATTAAACGATTATATTGAACACATTGGCTGGTTAGTAACAGGTTTCGTGATTGTTGGAATTGTTATTTATAAACTTATTTAGCGATTACAGTTTGCGTAAAAATCAAGACAGATTAGTTGCTTTTAGTGTGTTATTTGCCCTTACTGTTTTTTTGGTTTCTTGTGGATCACCTAAGCTATACGCACCGGTTCTTACTAATAATCAGGTAAAAGATCGGTCGTCAACAACGCATACAGTTCGACTGCGTGATACGTTATATTCGATTGCTTGGCAGGAAGGGAAGGATTACAGGCAACTGGCAAAGCTGAATAACATTCAACCGCCTTATACGATCTATAAGGGACAGAAGTTATTGTTAGTTGCTAAAAAAGTGAATAAAAGCAGATTGGAAAAGCCGATAAGGCCTAGATTACATAAAGCAGAAAGCTCACGAATTAAGAAAAAGGTAATAAAGAAGGCTTTATATAAAAATAAAAGTGGGCTGAAGTTAAATTGGCAATGGCCTATAAGTGTAAGGAAGCTAGAAAAAAACAGTGTGAAATCAGGCGTAGTGCTATTAGGTGAACATGGAGAGCTCGTTAGAAGTAGTGAGGCCGGAAAGGTCGTATATGCGGGCAATGGTTTAAAGGGTTACGGTAACCTTGTGATTATTATGCACGATAAGGATTTTTTAACTGCGTATGGATACAATAAGCAGTTATTAATAAAAGAAGGGAGTGTTGTTAAAAAAGGCCAAGCAATTGCTGAAATTGGTTTAGATAACAAAAAGCGGCGAGTTCTTTTTTTCGAAATGAGGCAACACGGTAAAGCAGTTTCGGTAACTCAATACTTACCAAGAATAAAGAAATAAAATGCAAAAAAATTATTACCATATAACCTTTAAAAGTCCAAACGAACTCACCACAAACAACGCCCCACCAACCCAGCGTTTAAATAGCGCATCATTGTGAATAATTTTATCGTGCATTTTCAGCCCAAATATATGTCCAATCGCCGCCACAGGGATTAGCCAAAGGGATAATTGCCACTCAATCGTTACCCCGATTGCCACAAAAGTTAGCATCTTAATGCTGACCAACATAAACCACAGCACAAACAATGTATTTCTCAGATATTCTTTAGTCACGTGACGCATAAACACTGCTACTATCAACGGCGCACCTGTCAGCGACGTGCCTGCCACATAGCCACCAAATATCAATAAAAGTTTATCTACCCACGGCTTATGCGAAGTGATTTTTTGACCAAATATCCAAATAGCCGCATAGAAAATTGCAATTGAATAAACAAAAATAATCATCACTTTAGCAGGCAAGGAAATCAGCCCAAACACACCAATAAAAGTCGGCGGGATAATCCACCAAAGCGAAGATTTCAGATAGACCCAATCCACTTTTTTAATTGATTTAAGCAGCGTCAATGACGAGAAAAACAATAAATGAATACCAATAATCGGCAACCAATAAACAGGCGACGCACCAATTAACAACATCAACGGCAACCCCAATGCCGCACCACCAAAGCCTAATCCTGTGCGCACAAAACCCGCCCATATAAAAATTAGACTGACTAAAAATAACTCTGTATTAGAAAAAATCACAATCTATCCAACGGCGACACCACCCCTCGCCCACCTTGTTTCAGCACGTGCGTGTAAATCATTGTCGTTTGCAAATCACTATGCCCAAGTAATCCTTGAATGGTGCGAATATCCGTGCCTGTTTGCAATAAAAATGACGGTATCACTTTTTGTGCCAGCGGCGTTACTCTGTCCTTGTTACCCTTGCCATCACGCACGGTGATTTGGCTATATTCAAAATCAATATCTTGCACTCTAAGACGCACCAACTCAAAAACCTGTAAACCGCCACCATACAATAATTGCACCATTAAAATATTTGTCCCTTGTAATTTTGCCCATACTTTATTCACCTCTTTAACACTCAACGCAACAGGGGTTCGTAGCTCTTTGCGACTACGCGCCTCGTGCAAGTTTTTCAATGATCTATTTAACACTTTGCTATAAAGAAACACCAAGGCATTTAACGCCTGATTTTGCGTATTAGTAGCTACATTTTTCCTCACCACTAAGTCCGTTAACGTGTTTAATCGGTCTCGCATCATAATGAAACCACCCCTTGACAATAGTCATTGTAGGTGACGAGGTCGTGATATAACGGTTAATAATCAAATGTTGCGCGGTACAGTGGTTGTTTAGTGCCGTATTGTAAGCTGCGGTGATTACAGCCACATTTGATTATTCGTCACCAGCGATTGAACAAATGACTATAGAGTCTTTATGTACAGGCCAGTTTGCACATAACTTGATTTTAGTCGGCGGGGCAGGAACGGGTAAAACCCATACAGCGGGGCATGAAAACTCGTTTCTTTAATGCGGTTGATTTAATCAATGTTCTAATTAAAGAATAAACAGGGCATCGCCAAGGCAGTTTAGTCCGACTAATTACAATTAGTGGACGGCGTAATTATTGATGGGCTCGGCTACATCCCATTCCCTAAATCAGGAGGCGCACTCCTGTTCCAGCCCATCAGCAAACTGTACGAGAAAACCAGCGCTATTAACCCCAGCAAATTATAACTCTCAGAATGGGTGAGTGTGTTTGGGTGCTCATTGATATTAAGTAAGTGCTGCCAATAGTAGAACAACCAGCCCATTCAATTCGACTGACGCACCAAACATATCGCCTGTTATTCCGTTAAAAAGACTGATGAATAGATGTCTAAGGAAGCAGGCAAATAAGGTTAAAAGTAGGGCGGGCCAGATATTGGCAATAAATATATAAAGTATTATGACGATTAAAACGATGGCCGTAGCTTTATTGCGCGGCAGGTTTTTTATCATCGTTTCAGCAAGGCCGTTTGCTCTTATATAGTTTGTGCTAATCATTAAAAACAGAACACTGGCTCTGCCAATAATGGGGGCAATCAGTAGAATGCTGAGCGCATTGTTGTTCAATAGGACGGTTAACGCGGCATATTTTAATAACAATAATAAAACAAGTGCGGTTACGCCCATAGGCCCAGCATTAGGGTCCTTCATAATGTGTAACGATTTTTCTATATTTCCTTGGCCGCCAATCCAGCCATCCACACAGTCTGCTATGCCATCTAAGTGCAAGCCGCCGGTTAGCCCAACCCATAAGGTTAATATTAAAGCGGCGGATAGAAGGGTGTCGACATCGGCTAATAGGTAAGCCGCAGCGAATAGAAAGAAGCCAATAATAGCGCCAACAAGTGGGTAGTAAAGAACAGAGTTGCCTAAGTTTTTAGGTGTTGGCTCTGCGGCGAAGGGAATCGGTATACGGGTTAGAAACTGAAGCGCTAAAAGAAAAGCGTTCATGATAATTGCCCGTTAATAAAGCTAATGCGAGCCGTACCTTCTTCAATAATAATTCGGCTTAACCCTACGTGCGGCACATCAATGCTGAAAAAAGACTGAATTGGCAAGCCTAATATTATCTTGAAAATAGCACGAATAACGCCACCATGAGCCACCAATAAAATATTCTCGGCATCGTTATTTTCTATTAGCTGTTGCCAGGCTTCCCTTATACGCCTTTCAAATAGCACATAAGGTTCGCCATTTGGCGGGGTGATTTGTTCTGGGTTATTCCAAAAATCCTGCATGTCTTGTGGATGATTTTCGTACAAAGTGCTTACAAATTGTCCTTCCCAATCACCAAAGCTAATTTCTTTGAAGCCGCTATGGGTCGTTAAAGGCGTTACTGTGCGCAGTGATAGTTCTTCAGCAAATAAAGCGCAACGCTGTAGGGGTGAGGTGATGATTTGTTTCCACGGTAAACTTTCTCCACGGATGACGTGGCGCATCTGTTGCCAGCCTTTATCACTTAAAGGGTCATCCACATTGCCGCGTAGCTTTAAGCCACCGGCTACTTCCCCATGGCGTAGTAAGTCGATGGTTAGGCTCATGCGGAAATACCTGCTTCTTCAAAGGTAGCCATGTTGTTGTGCAGTTCGCAAGCGGCGCGAAGAATAGGCAGCGCGGTTACTGCGCCACTGCCTTCACCTAAGCGCATCGCTAAATTTAAAATAGGGCGTGCGTTTAGCGCGTTGAGTACATATTGATGTCCTAGTTCTTCCGATTGATGCCCGTAAAAAAACCAATCGTTTAACGATGGGTGAATGCGTACTGCGATTAATGCGGCTACAGTGCTAATAAAACCATCAATAATGACGGGTATGCCGAGTTGGCCACAACGAAGATAAGCAGCAACGAGAGCAGAAATTTCAAAACCGCCCAAGTGCTGCAAAACGCTTAAAGGGCTATTCAAATGAGGTTTATGCAGTTCCAAAGCTTTTTCAATAAGCTGCTGTTTTTTATTAATGCCTTGCTGGTTTACACCCGTACCAGCGCCAACCAATTGTTCGGCAGGGCTACCTAAAATGGCGCAAGCCAAAGCACTTGCGCTGGTGGTGTTGCCAATACCCATCTCTCCACCAATAAACACATCGGCTTGGGGAATACGTTCGATGGCCTGTTTGCCAACACTTAAAGCGTGGGTAAGCTGTTCAGGAGTCATCGCCGCTTGTTGAGCAAAGCTTGCCGTACCGTTAGCAACGGGTTGATGAAGAACGCCAGCAGTTGAACAATCAACAACGCCTACATTAATAGTTTCTAACGAAGCGTTATGTGTTTTTGCCAGTACACTAACGGCCGCACCGCCCGATGCGAAGTTAGCCACCATAGCTTTTGTTACCGTTTGTGGAAACGCAGAAACTCCTTCGTTTGCAATGCCGTGGTCGGCGGCAAAAATGGTGATGTGTGCGTTATCTAATGAAGGTTTTTGGCAGGCTTGTAATGAGGCAACGCGAGTTGCAAGCTCTTCCAAATAACCCAGTGATCCAGCTGGTTTAGTTAGTAGGCTTTGTTGTGCCTTGGCTTTTTCTAGCGATGCGAGACAAGGTTTTTTAATCGGCTCATTAATCCAGTTCATAGTGTTGGTTTTAATTGTTGTGGGAGTCCAGCGGTAACGAAAGTAACGCGGTCACTGCATTCAGCAATTTGTTGGTGAAGCCTTCCTGCTTCATCTATAAAGCGTCGAGCCATTGGGTTCATAGGCGTTGTGCCTTGGCCAACTTCGTTGGACACTAAAATAATATCACCGACTAAAGTAGGTAATGTTTTTAATAATGCAGTTGTTTCTGTTTTAAAGCAGGCTTCGTCAGTCTCACCAGTGGGTGTAAACAAAATATTACTGAGCCAAAGCGTTAAACAATCTATTAATAAGGTACGGTTCGGCTTTGCGTATTGTTGTAAAACGGCCGCCAAGTGGTGGGTTTCTTCAACAGTTGTCCAGTGATCTGGGCGTTGTTGCTGATGATGCTGTATGCGTTCGCTCATTTCACTGTCAGCCGCAGTAGCGGTAGCAATGTAAAAAACAGTTTTGTCGGTGCGGCTGGCTTGTTGTTCGGCGTATTGGCTTTTACCAGAACGAGCGCCGCCGAGGACGAGTTGAATCATAGTGAGTGTGGCATATTGGCAAAAACAGTATCATAACAAAGCTAAGTGTTTGAGTGCACGAAGGCGTTGTTTTTTTGCTGAAGATGCAAATAATTTCAAACAAAATCCAAACCATAAGATTACGGGACTAAACAAGTAGTCTCACTACTTTGTTTTATCGTGATGTCTTTGATAGATTTAAACGGCACGGGCTGAAGTACCTTAAATAACGAATTTGTAGGATAGATACGTTCAAAACAGCTCAGTTAAGCACTGATTGCTTAGGATAAGACGCAGAGGAACAGATTTTTGATCCAACCTCTTTGCCATGTTCGCTGCGTCGGTTAAAGATGAGGCCTAAAAAAGCTTATGGGTACTCTTGAAATGCTGATCAAGCTCTATCTGGGGATTTGCGAGCACTAACAAACATTGACTTATAGGTCAAAAAACCGTAATGTGCCCAGTCTTTGCCTGAAAGAAAGAGAAATGATAAATTAGGTTTTCTTTTAGGGTGATTTTAATCAATTATTTTTAAGGGTGTTATTAGCATGAAAAGAACATTTCAACCAAGTCTTTTGAAAAGATCAAGAACGCATGGTTTTAGAGCAAGAATGTCAACAAAGCCTGGGCGTAAGATAATCAATGCAAGACGCGCAAAAGGTCGTGCTCGTTTATCAGCCTAGTTAACAATATTTCACAAGGGCTTAGTAAAAAAGACAAGCTTAATACGGCGTCGGAATATTCCACCGTATTTAGTAAAGCAAAACGCAGTACAGATCGCTTGTTTACCGTTTTAGCTAAACAAACAACGCCGCCGAATGCTCGACTTGGTCTTGCAATTGCGAAGAAAAGTGTAAAAAAAGCATCTCAAAGAAACAATATAAAAAGGATAGTTAGGGAGTCTTTCCGACGTAAAAAAAACAAACTATTTGATTATGATTTTGTTGTTATGTGCCGGAAAGATGCTGCGTTAGCAACAAAACAGATGTTGCAACAATCTATAGAGGCTCACTGGAAAAAGCTAACAACATGAACAGAGTTTTTATTTTCATTATTGGTTTGTACCGGCGTTTTATTAGCCCAATAATGATGAGCCGCTGTCGTTTTTACCCAACTTGTTCAGAGTATGCGATACAGGCGTTTGAAGAATATAGTTTTTCAAGAGCATTTTATTTAACAACAAAAAGACTGTTTCGTTGTCAGCCTTTGTGTAAAGGCGGCGTAGACCCCCTTCCAACCCCACAGAATAAAAATGGATAATCAAAGAACGTTACTTTTTGCAGCACTAGCCTTTATTTCGGTTCTTATTTGGCAAGCATGGCAAAAAGACTATGTACTACCCCCCCTAATTGATGCGCCAGGGGCTACTATTAATGGCGTGGCAAAAGACGTTCCTAAAGCAAGTCTGGGTGCTGATTTAACAAGAAACATTGGCGCTGAGGCGCTTGATGGCAATAAATTAGCGAACACAATATCTGTTATTACAGACGTTTATAAGCTTGAAATAAGCTCGTTAGGCGGAAGCATTAGTCAACTAGATTTAACACGATATCCTAAAGAAAAAGGTGACATTGAGACGGTTCGGCTTTTAAAGAACAGTGAGTCTAAAACGTTTGTCGTTGAATCAGGCTTAATTACACAAAATGGCGACGACCCAAGTCACCATGCTATATGGGTCGCAAAAAAAGACCACTATGAGCTGCTTGGTAATGAGTTACGTGTGCCACTTGTTTGGAATAACGGCCGTGGCGTCACCGTAACAAAAACATATTTGTTTACAAAAGGCAGCTATAGGGTCGAGCTAGAAACACGCATAGAGAACAGCTCAGCGAGTGATTGGGCGGCCAGAGAGTATTTGCAAATCAAACGTAATGATTATGCTGAGAAGAAAGCAAACTCGTTCATCTATACCTATACGGGCGGGGTTCTATATACAGACGAAGAGAAATATCAAAAAATTGATTTTGATGATATGCAGGATGAAAACCTTAGTGTGAAGTCCACTGGTGGCTGGGCTGGAATGATTCAACACTACTTTGGTGTGGCGTGGGTTCCTGAGAAAGAAAACCAATACAGTTATTACACGAAAGCATTAGAGGGTGGTTTTTATGTTATCGGCGCGTATTCCCCAAATAAAATAGTTGCTGCCGGTGAGATAAAAACGATTAACTCGGTGCTATTTGCCGGGCCAAAGCTCCAAGAGCAGCTTGTTACAACAGCCCCTGGACTAGAGCTAATGGTTGATTATGGTAAATTGACAATTATTGCCGAACCTATTTTTTGGTTGTTGAGCATGTTTTACGATCTTGTTGGAAACTGGGGTTTTGCCATCATTATGGTAACGTTTACTATTAAAGCCCTGTTCTACAAGCTATCAGAAAAAAGCTATAAATCGATGGCGAACATGAAAATAGTTCAGCCTAGAATTGTTGCGCTCAAAGAGCGCTATGGTGATGATAAGCAACAATTAAACCAAGCGATGATGAAGTTGTATAAAACAGAGAAAATAAACCCTCTTGGTGGTTGTTTGCCTATTCTTATTCAAATCCCTGTGTTTATTTCTTTATATTGGACCTTATTGGAAAGTGTTGAGTTAAGGCAGGCACCGTTTGCTTTGTGGATTGATAATATCTCCGCAGCCGATCCTTACTTTATTTTGCCGGTAATTTATGGCATTACGATGTTCTTGCAACAGCGTTTAAACCCCTCTCCTGTTGACCCTATGCAGAAAAAAATGATGCAAATGTTACCCATTATGTTTACGGGTTTCTTTGCATTTTTCCCAGCAGGCTTGGTGTTGTACTGGATTGTAAATAACGTTTTAACGATTGTTCAGCAAACCGTTATTATGAAAAAAATAGAAGCAGAAGCTCTAAGAAAAAGTAACTGAGCGATATATAACTTTAAAAAACCAGACAGCGGCCCCGACAAACGTATTCACAGGGCAAATACATGCGAATTGAGAATAACGACACCATCACAGCTATAGCAACGGCTAGAGGCCGTGGTGGCATTGGTGTTATTCGTGTCAGTGGCCCGCGCACGAACAAGATTTGTGAGCAAATCTTGGGCACTAAAATCCCTGCCAGACAAGCTTGTTTACAAAAATTCAAAGAAAAAGATGGTTCAATTATTGACAATGGAATTGCGCTGTTTTTTAAGGGCCCAGCATCCTATACCGGCGAAGATACGCTAGAACTACAAGGTCACGGCGGCCCTGTCGTTCTGGATATGCTATTAAAGCGAATTATAACGCTTGGAGCGCGGCTTGCAGAACCAGGCGAGTTCACACAACGCGCCTTCTTGAATGATAAATTAGATTTAGCTCAAGCTGAAGCCGTTGCAGACCTTATTGATGCAGGAACCGAGGCCGCAGCTACATCTGCGCAGCGCTCGCTAGAGGGTGACTTTTCTAAACACATCAATGATTTACAAAAACAATTAACACATTTGCGATTGTACACTGAGTCGGCTATAGATTTTAGTGATGAAGACATCGATTTTTTAGGTGGAGAAGAGCTTGAAAAACAGATTTATACAATAAAAGAGTCGTTTAAAACTCTCTCAAACAAAGCTAAACAGGGCTGTTTACTTAGAGATGGAATGACGGTTGTATTAGTAGGTAAACCGAATGCTGGAAAGTCTAGTTTAATGAATGCCATGGCTCAGCGCGAGGCTGCCATTGTTACCGAAGTAGCTGGAACAACTAGAGACATATTGAAAGAAAAAATACAAATAGATGGTATGCCGGTACATATTATAGATACAGCAGGCCTGCGTGAAACCGACGACATCATTGAGCGAGAAGGCGTGAAAAGAGCGAAACAAGCCGTATCAACCGCGGACCATGTTTTGCTTATAGTAGATGATCAAGAGCCTTATTCAGATTCTTATTTAGAATCATTAAAAGACAGACCAAAGGGGGCTCCAGTAACGACGGTGTTTAATAAAATAGATTTAACGGGCGCGAAACCTAGGATTAAAATAAATGGAGAACAGGCGACCATTAAGTTGTCTGCTAAGCACAACGAGGGGCTGGATTTATTAACAAACCATTTAAAAGAATCAATGGGTTTTAGTTCGCAAGAGAAAAGCGTGTTTTTAGCGCGACGCCGTCATTTAGATGCGCTTGCCCGAGCAAATGAGTTTTTAAACACAGGTGTTGATCAGCTATTAAAAAACCAGGCTGGCGAGTTGTTTGCAGAAGACCTACGCTTAGCGCAACAAGCACTATCAGAGATCACAGGGAAAATAACGCCAGATGACTTATTAGGTGAAATTTTCTCATCCTTTTGTATTGGAAAATAAAGAGGACCTTTCATTCCTAGAGCGGTTGCTTTCCTAGAGCCGTCAAGCTTTTAGGCCAGATGTGAACAATTGAATATTTCATTATTTGTATTGCCTGCCCGCGGCAAGGCGCGCCGCCCAGAAAGCTAAAATGAAAAGGTTGTGTGGAACGTGCTAATGGTACTGGTCGTTATGAGTTCTATCCATTTCATGAGAGAACCTTAACGGTACCAACACTTAACATTGAGCTAGAAAAGTACCCATGGCGTTATAACTACTATCGTCCTCACGATAGTTTGGATTTGATGACACTAATGGCGTATTATCAACACATCAACGAGGCCGCCTAAATGTCCTAAATGTAGTGCACCCGATTAAACTATTGTTATTAGCGTTTAAAGTGGGTTAAACTGTGCGGCTACTTTTTATTAAAGTTCACACTGGGTGGGCGGGGTCATGAAATGAAAACATTTAGTGCGAAAGCAGAAGCAGTGGAACACGATTGGTATGTTGTTGACGCCGAAGGTAAGGCGTTGGGCCGTTTGGCTGCAAAAATAGCGCATCATTTACGTGGTAAACACAAACCGGAATACACGCCACATGTGGACACGGGCGATTACATTGTTGTGGTTAATGCTGAGAAAATTGGTGTGACGGGCAATAAAGAAAAAGATAAAATGTACTACAAGCATACAGGGTACATTGGTAATTTAAAGTCTATTTCATTAGCCAAACTACGTAAAACACAGCCAGAGCGCATTATTCAATCCGCAGTGAAAGGCATGTTGCCAAGAAACTCGTTGGGTAGAAGTATGTTCAAGAAAATGAAAGTATTTGTTGGCGCGGAACATACGCATCAGGCGCAGCAACCTAAAATTTTAGATATTTAAGAAGAGTTTAATATAATGGCACAAACCCAATATTATGGAACAGGTCGTCGCAAGAGTTCAGTGGCTCGTGTTTTTGCACGTCCAGGCAAAGGCGAAATAAAAATTAACAACGCATCACTAGATGAGTACTTTGGTCGAGAAACCGACCGTATGATTGTTCGTCAACCTTTAGAAACTGCGGAAGCAACAAGTAAATTTGATTTCCTTGTGACGGTGAAAGGTGGTGGCACGTCAGGTCAAGCAGGCGCTATCAGGTTGGGCATTACGCGTGCGTTAATAGAATACGACGGCGAGTTACGCCCGGCCCTACGTAAGGCTGGTTTTGTAACACGTGACTCACGCGAAGTAGAACGTAAAAAAGTGGGTCTGCATAAAGCGAGAAAACGCCCTCAATACTCAAAACGTTAATATCGCTGTTTAGTGCGGCACGGGCTTAATAGCCTTCCTGTAGCACAAGGCAAGAATAGAGCTAAGAAAAACCTTTAAACAATATCCTGTGGGTTATGTTCATGTGGGTATTAGCGAGATACATACGGCGGAGGGCAAAGCGTATATGTTCGTAGGGATTGACTGTGCGACCAAATATGCTTGTTAAGCGGCTCATTTGCCAGGCAAGAAGTGCTCTAAAGTGTCATTTAAAAAATTCCATCCGTGCTCTGTACATGTATACCTTGAGTCATTCAGTGTGAGCAATTTTTTGTCGAGTAAAGTAACCAATATGGACTCAACCTTTGATGCGTTTTGGTAAGTGCGTTGGGTGAACTGTTCTAAGGTAAAGCCAATTTTTAGGCGTAAAGCATTCATCATAAATTCGAATGGTAACTCTTCAGCGATGACAATGTTTTGACCGCCAATTGATTCTGAGGTGCCGGCTGAGTTCATGAATTCACGAGGTTGTTTAACTTTCCAGTAGCGATGGATCTCTCCACTTTCATGGGTTAATTTTCCATGAGCGCCTGCACCGACTCCAATATAATCACCAAACTGCCAATAATTTACATTATGTTGTGATTGTTGTTCATTTGCCGCATAAGCAGATACTTCATATTGCGTTAGTTGCTGCGAAATTTGTTTTTGACACGCCGTTTGCATATCCCAAATTATTTCATCTTGCGGTAACGCCGGGGGGTATTTATGAAACAGTGTGTTTTTTTCGAGCGTGAGTTGGTAGTGCGATAAATGACCTGTTTGATATTCCAACGCTGTACCAATATCGCTAACTGCTTGTGCAACGCTTTGGTTAGGTAAGCCAAACATGAGGTCGAGGTTAATGCGCGTAAACCCTACATCCTGTGCCACTTTTATAGCACGACGTGCTTGTTCGCTATCATGAATACGGCCTAATCTTTGTAAATGGCTATCGTTAAAGCTTTGTACGCCAATGGATAACCGGTTGATACCAATTCTATGCAAAGCTCTGAATTTATCGGCTTCTGCTGTCCCGGGGTTTGCTTCTAACGACACTTCTATACCGGTCGCTATCCCAAGCTGTTGGTCGACAGCATTTAAAACGCGACCGATGCTCGCTGCAGAAAACAAGCTAGGTGTCCCTCCACCGATGAAAATACTTTTTAAACGTCTTGCTTTAAGTTGCTGCGACTCAAGCGTAATGTCCTTAATAAGGGCGTTAACATAGCCTTCTTCATCGTAATCTTCGCGTTTTTCATGCGAATTAAAATCGCAATATGGACATTTTTTAACGCACCAAGGGATATGAATATAAAGACTATATTCGAGGTTGATTGGCATCATGTCTTATGCGTGTAAAAACGTGCAATTTGCGGCATGAGTGTTTGCAATGCTTGGGCGCGATGGCTAATCGAATTCTTAAAACTCTGGTCTAATTGAGCAGATGTGCAGTTTCGCTCAGGCACGTAAAAAACAGGATCGTAGCCAAACCCTTTATCGCCAAATCTCTCTAAAGTAATGCGGCCGTCCCAAACACCGTGCCCAATTAAAGGAGATGGATCATTTGCGTGAGCCATAAAAACCATCGTGCAATGAAAACGAGCACTACGTTGCTCCGTTGGTATGGTTGCTAATGCCCGCAGCAACTTGTCCGTGTTGTTTTTGTCATTCGATGGCAAGCCTGCATATCGAGCGGAGTAAACGCCAGGCGAGCCGCCTAAAGCATCAACTTCTAAGCCAGAATCATCTGCAATAGCAGGCAGTTTGGTAATACTCGCGGCGTGCCTTGCTTTGATAATAGCGTTTTCAATAAAGGTCATGCCTGTTTCGGCAACATCAAGTACGTCGAAGGCGGATTGAGGGATAGCCTCAATAGCATGTTGTTGCAGAATTGTTTGAATTTCTGCAATTTTGCCCTCATTAGCACTGGCTAAAACAATGCGTTGAGTCACTTTACCAATGCACCTCGTTGATGTTGCATCAGTTCACTGATGCCAGAAGTGGCAAGGTTTAGCATTTCGTCGAGCTCTTCACGGGTGAATGCATGGCCTTCAGCGGTGCCTTGTACTTCAATAAAGCCGCCAGCATCATTCATGATGACATTCATATCGGTTTCAGCTTCCGAGTCTTCTGGATAGTCTAAATCTAAAACAGGTACGCCGTTGTAGATGCCAACTGACACGGCAGCTATTTGGCCATGGATAGGGTTGGAGCTAATTTTTTTATCGGCTAATAGTTTGTCTATTGCGATAGAAAGGGCAACAAAACTGCCAGTAATAGACGCAGTCCGTGTGCCGCCATCAGCCTGTAGAACATCGCAATCAATGGTGATGGTGTAACCGTCTAGCGCGTTTAAGTCGACCGCAGCGCGCAAAGAGCGGCCAATGAGTCGTTGAATCTCTTGTGTACGACCACTTTGTTTGCCGCGTGCGGCTTCTCGTCCCATGCGGGTATGTGTGGAACGAGGCAGCATGCCGTATTCTGCTGTCACCCAGCCTTGTTTTTTATCCCTCAGGAAACGTGGGACGCGGCTTTCAACAGACGCAGTGCATAGTACTTGAGTATTGCCGCAGGCGATAAGGACAGAGCCTTCAGCGTGGATGGTGAAATTAGTTATTATTTTAATATCGCGTAGTTGATCTGTATTACGTCCACTGGGTCTCATGTTTGTTCCTAGGTAAATGAAATTGTTTGAAGTTACGCGCGAGGCAATAACTGAAAGATAAGCGACATTATAAAGTAAGAAAGGGGACTTATTGGATGAAAAAGAGCCTGTCAAGTGTTGATTAGCCACTTTTCTCGTTAAAGGATAGCCGTTGGCGGATATTTCTGGTTGACAGGCTATGAATTTTCTTCAAAAAAGCCTAACATTCGATTTTTATGTGGTGAAGGAAGGCTTGAAAATGATAAAAAGTATGACTGCTTTTGCAAGTGGCGAAACGGCGGCTGGTCGCTATATGTTGACGTGGGAAATTAGGTCGGTTAATCATCGTTATTTAGATGTTTCGCCACGATTGCCAGAAGCTTTTCGAGCTATTGAGCCTTTAGTGCGTGAGGCGACTGGGAAATATTTAAAACGTGGGAAAATTGATTGCGGGCTTTCTTATAGAAAAGCAAAGGAAGCTGAAGAAAGCATAGAAATTAATATCGCGCGTTTAACGCAAGTATTGAACGCAACGACTAAAATTGAAAGAAGCATGGTTCAATCTCAAGCAATATCGCCGTTAGATATTTTACGTTGGCCAGGTGTTCAGTCCGAGGTGCGAGAAGACATGGTGCCCGTTTATGCGGAAGCTATTGAGCTACTCAATGATACGTTAAAGCAATTGCTTGAGTCGCGTGAGCGTGAAGGTGCAGAGATTAAGGATATGGTCGATTCACGTTGTAAATTAATTCAACAGCAAATGTCCATTGCTAAAAAACACTTGCCAGGAGTGCAGGTGCAATTACGCGAAAAACTACAGAAAAAGATAAATAACTTATTAGAAGAGCCAGAACAAGCAAGGTTAGAGCAAGAGCTGGTTTACTTCCTCCAG
Organism: Cycloclasticus sp. symbiont of Poecilosclerida sp. N; assembly: GCA_002101205.1. Lineage (GTDB taxonomy): Bacteria > Pseudomonadota > Gammaproteobacteria > Methylococcales > Cycloclasticaceae > Cycloclasticus. The sequence continues at coordinate 256,031 of LWTM01000077.1, forward strand.
AAGATGGATGTGGAAGAAGAGTTAGATCGGCTCGATGCGCACGTTAAAGAAGTCAGGCGCATTCTTGATCAAAATGAACCGGCAGGTAGGCGTTTAGATTTTTTGATGCAAGAGTTAAATAGAGAAGCTAACACCCTCGGCTCAAAGTCTATGGATATACAAACAACGAATGTATCGGTGGAATTAAAGGTATTAATTGAGCAAATACGCGAGCAAATTCAGAACATAGAATAAAGGTAGAAAGTGACAGCAAGAGGGCAATTATTTATCGTATCGGCGCCGTCTGGTGCAGGAAAAACGAGTTTAATTAAAGCGTTGTTAGAGGCTTTGCCTGACATTATGGTGTCAGTTTCTTATACAACAAGAAAGCAGCGTTCTGGTGAAACTTCGGGTGTGGATTATCACTTTAGTGATCAAAATGAGTTTCAAACGATGGTTAATCAGGACGATTTTCTTGAACATGCAACGGTGTTTGGCCATTCGTATGGAACATCGCGTGCGCATGTCGATCAAAAATTATTGCAAGGCATTGATGTTATTCTTGAAATAGACTGGCAAGGTGCACAACAGGTGCGCAAAGCTATGAATGATAGCTGTTCAATTTTTATTCTGCCTCCCTCTAAGCAAGTCCTTGAAGACCGGCTTAAAGGACGAGGGCAAGATAGTGAAGAAATTATTGCTAAACGTATGCGTACAGCAGTCGATGAAATGTCGCATTATGACGAATATGACTTTCTTGTGGTGAATGATAATTTTGATATGACGTTGACTGAATTAATCGCGGTGATTAAATCCCAACGTTTGGCGATGCGCAGAGGCAAGTTGGTCAACGCAACATTGATTGAGCAGTTGGTTAATTAAATTAGCTAACTAGGGTATAATTGCTCGCTATTTAAAATTTAACATTCGTAAGGGGTTAAAATGGCACGTGTAACAGTTTCGGACTGTCTAAAAGAAGTAGATAATCGTTTTGAGTTGGTTTTATTGGCATCTCGACGGACTCGTCAAATTCTGGACGGTGCCGAGCCAAGTCTAGAACTTGAAAATGATAAACCAACAGTAGTTGCTCTAAGAGAAATAGCCGCCGGCAACATCACAGAAGAAGTGCTGGACTTGGTTGATAACCAGCCTATTGAAGAGCTTTTCATTGATGAAGAAGATACGGAGCAGGTTGCAAAAAAGTAAATCTTTCGTCGTGTCAGCCCTGCCCCCACCTGCATAAGGCTTATTAAAACTAAGACAAAGCACTTTTGTTGTGTCGGCTTTATACCGCCGGCATAAGACTCATTGAAACGAATACAAAGCACTTTCGTTTAATTCAGCTTTAATGCTAGACTCAAATGCTCATGGCAAGGTCATGGGCATTTTTTATGCCTATAATTTTAAGTTACAAAGTAGAGTCTATGGCAGTAAGTCAGAAAAAAGAAAACGTTTTGTCGCAGGAAACACTCATGTCCGAATTGCTGTCGGTGGTTGGTGCTTATTCATCAAGAAAGCAATTGCGTAAAATACAGCAAGCCTATCAAGTGGCTAGCAGTGCTCATTTGGGACAGTTTCGCCTCAGTGGAGAAGACTATATTTGTCACCCCGTGTCTGTTGCGCTTATTTTAAGCCATATGAAAATGGATGCAGACTGCATTATGGCAGCCATTATGCATGACATAGTAGAAGACACGGATGTGACTCTTGATGAGTTGGCGGAAAATTTTAATAAGGATGTGTCTAGCCTTGTTGCTGCTGTTAGCAAGTTGACCAAAATAAATTTTAAATCTCGTGAAGAAGCGCAAGCCGAGAATATGCGCAAGATGTTTCTTGCGATGGCAAAAGACTTGCGAGTCATCATCATTAAACTTGCCGATCGTTTACATAACATGCGGACTATTGGTTTTATGAAACCCGCTAGTCGACGCCGTATTGCAAAAGAAACGTTAGAGATTTATGCCCCCATCGCCCATCGTTTAGGGATGCACGAGTTTCGACTTGAGTTAGAAGATTTGAGTTTTGCAGCAATATTCCCTTATCGAAAAGAAGCGATTGCTAATGGTGTTATGAAAGCGCGCGGACATAGAAAGGAAATGTTAGAAAAGCTAGAGCAAACGCTTGTTGCGCGATTTGTAAATACGGATTTCCCAGGTGTTATTAAAGGTCGAGAAAAGAATTTATACGGCATTTATCAAAAAATGAAACGGCAGAGCATACCGTTTAACGAAGTATTTGATGTGTATGCATTCCGAGTGATTGTCGAGACGCCTGAGCAGTGCTATCAAGCGTTAGGTGTCCTTCATGCTTTGTATAAGCCTGTTCCTGGGAAATTTAAGGACTATATAGCGCTACCCAAAAGTAACGGCTATCAATCTTTGCATACTGTGCTGGTTGGCCCTTTTGGTGTGCCTGTAGAAATTCAGATTAGGACATTGGCAATGGATCAGGTGGCAGAGTCTGGCATTTCTGCACACTGGCTATATAAAACGACAGATGTGTTTGGGGACTCTCAAGTTGGAGCGCATGAATGGCTGAGAACTTTATTGGAAACTCAAAAAAATGAAGCAGACTCATTTGCGTTTATTGATAATTTAAAAGTAGATTTATTTCCCAAAGAAATTTTTGTATTTTCTCCGAAAGGTGAAATTGTCAAACTACCCGCAGGTTCTACGGCCGTAGATTTTGCGTTTGCGGTGCATACAGATATAGGTATGGCGTGTGCGGGCGTGAAAGTAAATAGGCAAATGGAGCCTTTACACACGGTTTTAAGAAATGGGCAAACTGTAGAAATCATGACCAGCGATTTTGCGGTCTGTAATCCGAATTGGCTGAATTTTGTTACGACTAATAAGGCCAGAAATGCTATTCGTCATCATCTAAAAGAATTTAAGGAACGCGATGCTATTGCTTTGGGTGGGCAATTATTAAATGATGAGTTAAAGGAGTCTGGCGTTACATTTGGTGATCTTGATAAGGATAGGCTGGACGAGTTTTTGAATGCGCAGCAACTAGGATCGGTTGATGCTTTACTGATGGACATAGGGTTTGGAAACCGGATGCCACTGATTGTTGCTCAGCATTTAATACCACCTGTTGGCCAGGAAGAGCCTTCATTAGATATTAGCAAAGGTAAGCAGTCGACAGCGACGCTTAATATTCACGGTGCAGAAGGCATGTTAATCAATTTAGCAACATGTTGTCGGCCGATACCTGGGGATAAAATCCTTGGGTTTTTCAACCCAGGACGAGGTATCGTTGTGCACCGAACGCATTGTAAAAACACCAAAGAGCAGAGGCGTAAAAACGCCAATTGGTTGAATGTTCAATGGGCAGAAAATGTGGATGGCGAATTCAGTTCAGATATCAGTTTGGACTTACAAGATGGGCGAGGCGTTTTAGCGGAAATAGCCTTATCGTTATCAAAATCGGGTTGTAATATTGAGAACATAAGCATGGCGAAACATTCGAAAAACGATTCGCACGACAGATTCACTATTACGGTGCGAGATAGGAAGCACCTTGCGAGGGTGGCGCGACGCCTGCGTGGTTTGCCATCTGTATTCAAAATATCACGCCTTAGAAACTAGGAGCATTAGTGCAAAAAACAGTTATACACACAACGTCAGCACCAGAGTCGATTGGTACGTATTCTCAAGCTATAAAAGTGAATAGAACGGTTTATTTATCGGGGCAAATTCCGTTAATGCCAGATGCTATGGTGCTTATAGACGGTGATGTTGCGAGTCAAATTGAGCAAGTTTTAAAGAATTTAACGGCTGTAGCAAAGGCTGCTGGTGGCGGTTTATCTGATATTGTAAAGCTCAATATTTATCTAACGGATATGAATGACTTTCCGGTTGTTAATGAAATAATGGAGAAATATTTTTCTCGGCCATATCCAGCAAGGGCAGTAATTGGTGTAACAGCCTTGCCTAAAAACAGCCAAATTGAGATCGATGCAGTAATGGTTTTAACCAACGATTAATGACTGTGGCTAGTTGTTTAGATGATTTGCCTATTACACGCCTAATAGGAGTTGGCGAGAAAGTCGCTGAGAAATTGGGTCGTTTAGATATCGTGTCGGTGGCGGATGTATTGTTCCACTTGCCATTTAGATACGAAGATAGAAGTAAGGTCATTTCAATTGGCGCGTTAAAGCCGGGGCATTCATGTTTGTTTGAAGGCCGAGTGGAGATTGCAGAAGTGGTTTTTAGAGGGCGGCGCTCAATGCTGGTTCGTTTAAGTGATGGCACAGGTTTTGTCACGCTGCGGTTTTTTCATTTTTCTAATAGTCAAAAGCAAACGATGCAACGAGGGCAGTGGCTGCGTTGCTTTGGTGACGTTAAAGTCTATAGTAAAAGTGCAGGGCCTGAGGTTGTTCATCCTGAATATCAGCTTATTTCAGAGCATAAACGCGGGCAGCTCGATGAGGGCCTGTTAGCAGTTTACCCCGTGACAGAGGGTTTGCACCAAATGTCGTTCCGTAAACTCATCAAGCAAGCATTTGCGCTATTAAAAAATGGTGCTTATGTACATGATTTTTTACCAGAAAAACTATTGAAAGAACTGCGTTTTGTTCCATTAGTGGAAAGCCTGCAGCAGCTTCACTACCCGCAATCAATGCCGTCTGACGTGAGTGATATACCTGCATTCAAACGTTTGATATTTGAAGAACTATTGGCTAACCATTTAAGTTTAAGCCGTTTAAAACAGGGCGTTCAGCAATGGGACGCGCCAAGCCTTAAGTTGAGTGATGATAGTCAACAGCAATTTTTGCGTGAACTGGGTTTTGATTTAACAGCTGCGCAACGGCGAGTCGTCGATGAGATTGCATCGGACTTAAAAGCAACAAAACCGATGCAGCGATTACTGCAAGGCGATGTGGGTTCTGGTAAAACGGTGGTCGCGACATGCGCGGCATTGCAGGCCATACAGGCTGGTTATCAAGTAGCGATTATGGCACCGACAGAGCTATTGGCAGAGCAGCATTTTAAGAATTTTCAATCATGGCTGGCGAAGATGAATATTCGTGTTGATTGTCTAGTCGGCCGACATAAAGGCGCTATATACAACGAGAAAACAAGTGCTATTCAAGCAGGAGAAACGGATGTTGTTATTGGCACGCAGGCGCTGTTTCAAGACAAAATTGAATTTGCCAAATTAGGCTTGATTATTATTGATGAACAGCACCGGTTTGGCGTGCAGCAACGACTAGCGTTAAGAGATAAAGGCATACGTGATGGCAGTTGCCCGCACCAGTTAGTGATGACGGCAACACCTATTCCGCGAACTTTGGCAATGCTCGGTTATGCGGATTTGGATTTATCGGTTATTGATGAACTGCCACCAGGTAGAATTCCGGTAACAACAACCATTTTGCCGGTTTCAAAAAAACAGCGGGTTATCGACAGAATTAAACAAGGTGTAGAAAATGGTAGGCAAGTTTATTGGGTCTGTACCTTAATTGAAGAATCTGAAACTTTACAGTGCCAAGCGGCTGAGGCAGCTGCTGAGTTATTGGTCAATAGTTTGCAAGGGGTAAAAATCGGTTTAGTGCATGGACGCATGAAGGCGGACGAAAAAGAAGCTGTTATGGCAAAATTTAAACAGCAGGAGCTACATATTCTAGTGGCAACAACCGTTATTGAAGTGGGTGTCGATGTCCCTAATGCAAGCTTAATGGTGATAGAAAATGCAGAGCGGCTAGGTTTGGCGCAGTTGCATCAGTTACGTGGTCGCGTGGGCCGTGGACATCGTGATAGCCATTGTGTGTTGATGTATCAATCGCCTTTATCCTCTAATGCAAATGAGAGACTGTCCATCATGCGTAAAACCACTGACGGTTTTAAGATAGCAGAAAAAGATATGCAACTACGCGGACATGGAGAGTTATTGGGTAAACGCCAAGCCGGCTTTATGCGCTTTAAAGTGGCTGATATGGCTAGAGATGCTCATATGCTTGACAATGTTGCCCAATGCGCTACAGAAGTATTACAAAAGCACACCGAGTTAGTCGAACCATTAGTCCACCGCTGGGTAGCTAATTCAGCAGAATATGCCCAAGTTTAACTGGGTCTGTTGTCGCTGAGAAAAGTGAATCATTTTTTTATAAAACAGCCGCAGTGGCGCGCGATGAGACGCTGGCGCTTAAATTCAATTCCGCCGCGTGTACTTGATTGGCTAACAGAACCTTATTCATTAACGTTAAAAATAAAAAAAACATTTGTTCAGCCTTTTAATGTCCAGCTTCAAGGACAAGGCTTATCAAAGCCATTTTTAGCAGACTCTCGGTGTTTACAACAGCACATTTGCCATCACGCGCTCATTCGAGAAACGCTGCTTAAAGTGGGTGATGAAGCGGTTGTTTTTGCGCGCACGACGTTGCCGAGGAAAGTGGCACGGGAACTTCAAGAGTTAACGCACCTAGGTACAAAGCCATTAGGCGAGGTGATTTTTAGCTACCTTGATTTGCAACGAGTAGGTTTGGACTTTGCAAAAATTAAAGTAGATCACTTAAGCCCTCTAATGCAGCAACAGCTTGTCGGTGAATCATATATTTGGGCGCGTCGTAATACATATAGAGTTAACAAGCAGGCATTTATTGTGAGTGAGTTTTTTCTACCCGCTATATTTTCAAAATGATAGTTGAATTAAAACAAACCAATTTGAAGGCGTATTGGCAGCTAACTAGAATGCACAAACCGATTGGTATTTTACTGTTGTTGTGGCCAATGTATTGGGCGCTTTGGATTGCAAGTAGCGGGAGCCCTAACACTCTGGTGTTTATCGTTTTCACGCTGGGTGTGGTGTTAATGCGTTCAGCAGGTTGTGTGATTAACGATTATGCGGATAGAGAGGTTGATTTACACGTATCGCGTACGAAAGGCAGACCTATTGCATCTGGGCGAGTTACACCTGTGGAGGCATTGCAGCTATTTGCTTTATTAATTGTAGCGGCGTTTTTGTTGGTTCTTTCGATGAATAAATTAACGGTATGGCTGTCTTTTGGCGGGGTTTTTTTAGCGGCTCTGTACCCCTTTATGAAGCGGTATACACATTTTCCACAAGTGTTTTTGGGCGCCGCTTTCAGCTGGGCTGTACCGATGGTTTTTGCGGCTCAAACGAATACAATTCCGCCGCTTGCATGGTTGCTAGTTATTGCAACGCTGATCTGGGCGGTTGTATACGACACGATGTACGCGATGGTTGATCGTGAGGATGATTTAAAAATAGGGGTGAAGTCCACAGCTATTTTGTTCGGTAAACTGGACAAAGTATTGATTAGTTTTTTTCAAATATTATTGCTGACCACACTGATCATCATTGGTCAAAAAGCTGAACTTGGGGTGTTCTATTTTACGGGTGTCTTTGTCGCGGGTCTGTTTTCTGTGTATCAGCAATATTTGATTAAAGATCGCTTGCCAACAAAGTGTATGACAGCTTTTTTGAATAATAACTATTTAGGCTTGGCTGTTTTTATCGGTGTGTTGCTGGATTATACAAACAAACTATAAAATGGTTAAGCTCGCCCAAACTTCAACGCATTTAACACCCTCTTTTTTAATATCTTTGCAATTTCATTGGCGGTAGAGTCTGTTGTTACAACATCATCTATGATGGCAACAGTTTATATGCTCTTAAGTACTTTGTAGTGGAAGGCGTTGCCTTTAGACATTTCCCGCAAGTGCTGTTATCGGTTGTTAGCTCAATGTCCCAGATGATGCGTGAATGTTTGTTTATCTGTAAATCTTGTAGGCAGCTTAAGCACAAGTCTAAGGCGTCTCTCCCCCGCTTGATTGCAAATAAAGTAGGTGTGAGGGCAATGCCCAAGGTGTATTAAATTTGAACAGTTGTTCATATTTCAGCAAATTAATTTTGACAACCTTATCAGCTAAGGTACTATGCGGTTTTAAGTTTTTAAATAGAGCGGTTTCAATATGAGCGTATCAGCAGAAGTGGTTGGCGAGCAAAAAATGGCGACGGTTAGTCTTGTTAGAAACACGTGGTCGTTGAGCAAAGTGCAGGCGCTTTTTGCTCTGCCATTTAACGACTTATTGTTCAAAGCGCATACTGTTCATCGCGAAAATTTTGACCCTAATGCCGTGCAAATCAGCACCTTGCTGAGTATTAAAACCGGTGCTTGCCCAGAAGATTGTTCGTATTGCCCACAAAGCGTTCGTTATGATACGGGTCTTGAGAAACAAGCTCTAATGGAAATTGCAGCGGTGGTTGAACAGGCGAAGGTGGCTAAAGCCAATGGTGCGAGTCGCTTTTGTATGGGCGCGGCGTGGCGTAGCCCGAAAGATAGAGACCTAGATAAAGTCACGCAAATGGTGGAAGAGGTGAAAGCCTTGGGGATGGAAACCTGTGTGACATTGGGTATGCTTGAAAATAGCCAAGCAAAACGGCTAAAAGACGCGGGGCTAGATTACTATAACCATAATATTGATACCTCTGAAGAGTTTTACAAGAAAGTCATCACGACACGAACCTATCAAGACAGACTGGACACGATTGATGCCGTCCGTAGCGCTGGCATCAATGTCTGTAGCGGCGGTATTGTAGGCATGGGAGAGGAAATATCGGACCGTGCAAAAATGTTACAAACCTTAGCTAATATGGAGCGGCCACCGGAAAGTGTGCCGATTAACCAATTAGTGCAGGTTGAGGGGACGCCGTTAGAAGGTGTTGAGTTAATTGATTCGATTGAGTTTATAAAAACGATTGCGGTGGCGCGTATTTTAATGCCGGCCTCTCAAGTTCGCTTGTCGGCGGGGCGCTCTGAAATGACGGATGAAATGCAAGCGATGTGTTTCTTTGCTGGCGCAAACTCCATCTTTTATGGGGATCAATTATTAACGACAGAAAACCCATCGCAAAGCGCTGATTATAAGCTGTTCAAAAGACTTGGGATTCACCCTGCGACGGCTTAGCAGCTTTCATGGATCACTGGAATCTAGCCAGCCAGCTTGGTGAGATAAAAGCGCAGCAGTTATATCGAACGCGACAGGTGCTCGCGAGCCCGCAGGGCACTAACGTCGTTATTGACGGTGAGATGTTTAACAACTTCTCAAGTAATGACTACCTTGGCTTGGCGAACCATGCGGATGTTGTTCGTGCTTTTCAGAAGGCAGCAAATGAGTATGGTGTTGGCAGTGGCTCGGCGCACCTTATTTGCGGACATACCAAAGAACACCATGCTTTAGAAGAGGAATTGGCGGATTTTACCGGCCGTCAGCGCGCGCTTGTTTTTTCTACAGGCTATATGGCGAATATGGGTGTTATTTCGGCATTGCTAAAAAAAGGTGATGTGGTTTTTCAAGATAAGTTGAACCATGCGTCATTAATTGATGGTGGGAAACTATCAGGCGCACAACTAAGACGTTATTCACATGGCGACCTTCAGCGTTTGCAGCAATCATTAGAAAAAACAGATTTGAACCGAAAGCTTATTGTTAGTGACGGTGTGTTTAGTATGGATGGTGATGAAGCGCAGCTTACTCGCCTTGTATCAATCGCAGAGCAATCAACAGCGGTGTTGATGATTGATGATGCACACGGCATTGGCGTGTTGGGCAACAGCGGTGGGGGCGTGTTGGAAAAGCGTGGTCTAAATCAGCAACAAGTACCTATTTTAATGGCAACACTAGGTAAAGGCTTAGGCACAGCAGGGGCTTTCGTTGCAGGCAGTGAAGAGTTGATTGAAACGTTGATACAACAAGCTAGAACGTACATTTTCACAACGGCCATGCCGGCGGCCATTATGGCGGCAACACGGGTGAGCCTTAAATTGTGTCAACAAGAAAGTTGGCGGCGCAAAAAGTTAGCATCTTTGGTTTCTCAGTTTCGTCAAGGCGCGGCGCAATTAGGGCTTAATTTAATGCCCTCTGAAACACCTATTCAGCCGATTGTTTTAGGCAGCAATCAAGCGGTCGTATCCGCTCACGCACATTTAAAAAGCAAAGGGTTTTTAGTTGGCGCAATACGCCACCCTGCGGTTGCAAAAGGCAGTGAACGATTACGCATTACCTTATCGGCGAATCATACAAAATCGCAAATAGACGGTTTACTTATGGCTCTTGAAGAAGCGGTTTGTTGATGAAATTGGATATACAAGTCAGTGGTAAAGGGCGGAATCTTGTTTTAATACACGGTTGGGCAATGAGCTCCTTGGTTTGGGCGCACTGGCTTGATGAGCTGGAAAAATCCTATCAAGTTATTCGCGTTGAATTGCCGGGGCATGGGATAAGTCAACATAATCAGTCCTGGTCAATGAATGAGCTATTAGAAATGTTAGCTCAACAGTTACCTGCAAAGTGTAGCGTGTTGGGTCATTCGCTCGGCGGCATGGTTGCGTTGGCCTATGCGGCGAAATACCCCCTTAAAGTAGAGAGCTTGGTGATGCTCGCAAGCAGCGCTAAGTTTGTGCAAACAAGTGATTGGCAGCACGCTCAAGCGCTGGAAACCTTCACTGTTTTTGGCGAAGGCTTGCTTGAAAATCCGAAGTTAGCAGTTAAGCAATTCTTGCTGTTACAAACACAAGGTATGCGGGGAGCAAGAAAAACGACAGCTTTATTAAAGGGCTTGGTAAATGATGCGCCCGCTAAGGCATTGATAGCGCTAAATAGTGGTTTGGATGCGTTGAAAAAGATGGACTTAAGGGCGGAATTAAAGTCCATTTCTTGTCCATTGTTAATGTTGTTGGGTGAGCAAGATCAATTGGTACCTGTTGGCGTGGGGACTGATTCGTTAGCGTTGAATACGAAAATTAAATTAGTCGTGATTAGCGGCGCAGCTCACGTGCCTTTTTTGTCTCATCAAGCAGACGTTATGAGAGCTATTGAACAGTTTATACCCGCCAAGGAGCGTGTTTAATGAGCCGGCCGGCAGCGGCAGCCTTTGCAAAATTGGCGGTTCAACAATCGTTCGATTTGGCGTCAGCAAATTACAATCAATTTACGTCGTTGCAACGAACCATTGGTGATAGTTTGCTTGAAAAGAGGCCTGATGCAGACCATGTTGATGTGTTGGATATTGGCTCAGGTACTGGTTATTTAACAAAGCAGCTTTGCCAGATAGGTGACGTGGAAAATATATATGCCTTGGACTTTTCGCAAGGTATGCTGCGGGAAACTAGGCAGAGCATGTTAGGCGAGCCTTTAAGCGGCTTGTTGTGTTGCGATGCTGAAAGTTTGCCCTTGAAACATAAATCATTAAGTGCAATTTATTCTAACGTGACTTTTCAGTGGTGCTTGAATTTGCCTCAGGTATTTAACGAAGTAAGCTGTGCGCTAAAACAAAATGGCTTATTTGCCTTCAGTACATTTGGCCCGCAAACGCTGTGTGAATTAAAAGCATCATGGGCTAAGGCGGACCGAGCTGTGCACGTTAACACATTTGTTGAGCCGGAGACTATTGAGCGAGATATGAAGCTTGCCGGGTTTAAAGATATAAACGTGACGAGCGAAACCATCTTGATGTATTACGACACGCCGAAACAATTGATGTTGGATTTAAAAGGCATGGGTGCGCATAACCTTAATCAAGGTCGTAACCTTGGCTTAACTGGGGTTAGGGCATACAAATCCATATTGAACGCGTATGAGTTATTAAGAACATGGCAGGGTATTCCTGCTACTTTTCAGGCGGTTTACGTTTATGCGCGTAAATAAAGGCGGTGCAACTTGATGAGTAAAGGTTTCTTTATCACAGGCACTGATACTGGCGTTGGTAAAACATACGTTGCGGTAAATTTAATCCGTGCTTTTCGAGAACTCCAGCTTAAAGTTTCCGGCTTTAAGCCAGTGGCGTCAGGTGCTGTTTGGGGGAATGGGCGTTTAGAGAATGAAGACGCCCTCGCTTTAATGCACGAGTCAAACGTTCCCTTGTCCTATGAAATCGTCAACCCTTATTGCTTTGAACCGGCTATTGCGCCTCATCTTGCAGCAAATCAAGCTGGAGTTGATATTGCTTTCTCCCAAATCCAATCTTGTTATAAAAAGCATGCAGAAGCATCTGATGTGGTTATTGTAGAGGGTGCCGGTGGTTGGAAGGTGCCACTGGGTAACCAATTAAGTTTTGATGATGTCGCGATAGCGTTAGACCTGCCCGTGATATTGGTTGTTGGGCTTCAATTAGGTTGCATTAGTCATGCATTATTATCAGAAGCGTCTATTCTTAAAAAAAACCGTTTGGCAGGCTGGGTTGGAAATGTGGTGAGTCAAGAGTTTGGTGAGGCGGATGCAAATATGGAAACATTGAAAGAACTCATGGCGTCGCCTTGTATTGGTTATTTTAAGCAACAGTCTACAAAAGAAAATAATGTTGTTGCGGTGCAAGCAAATACGGCAAAGCTACTTGATTATTTGCTTGAGTTTAGTTAAATTGCACGTGAAAACACTGCGAGTCTAAATAGGTTGTAAAATAGTGGCTTGTGGCAATGAATAGACTGGAACGCGATATATCGTGTTAATGCCGAATCCTTCATTGTCTTTCCGACAAGCAGCTGCTTTTTTGTTGCTATATTGATTGCATCTTTGGCTGTCGTCCTATTAATGTGTTTTACGGATTTGTGGATGGTGTTGCAGTTTTTAGGTTGGAGTTGCTGTTGGGTTGTTGCCTGATATTGATGTTGAGAATATGTAACGTCTAAGAAGTCATCATCATTGCAGATAAAGTAATACGGGTAGAGCGAGGCTCTGACAAAGTTGAATAAAAAGTAAGCTTCAATGAGTTTGGGTTCAAGTTGAGCTGGAGAGTTCTAAATATAAAGGCTACTTGGTGAAGTTGATTATTAAATCGCACGGTAAAAAATTGAAGTCGGCCGCTTTCTAGTTGAAAGCGAACGAGAAAAGTTAACGGTGTAGCTTAAGAAGATGTTAATTGCGCCGATGTATAGTGAGTTGAAATTTAAAAATAAGGGAGATCGTTTCTGTGAATAAACTAAAGCAAATTTTTGCTAGCGTCGCGGCTCTGACACTTATGTCGGGCGTTGCACATGCGGAATATGGGTTGAACATGCCTGTTGGTGTGACTGAAACGAGCCGTCAGGTGTATGACTTGCATATGCTTATACTTTGGGTTTGCGTGGCAATTGGTGTGGTCGTTTTTGGTGCAATGATCTATTCAATGGTTTATCACCGTAAATCACAAGGCGCGGTCGCTTCCCAATTCCATGAAAGTATGACGGCCGAATTGGTTTGGACTGTTATCCCTTTCATCATCTTGGTTGTGATGGCGATTCCTGCGACTAAGGTGTTGATTGAAATGCATGATTCATCAGAAGCTGATATGACGGTTAAAATAACGGGCTATCAGTGGAAATGGCACTATGAGTATATTGGCGAAGACCTTGATTTTTTCAGCTCATTAGATGCTGCAAGCAACGAAGCACGCCAGGTTGGTTCAGGCATTGACCCATCAACGGTAGCAGACTATTTATTAAATGTAGATCACCCGTTAGTGATTCCAGTGGGCAAAAAAGTTCGTTTCTTGCTGACAGCTGAGGACGTCATTCATGCGTGGTGGGTTCCCGATTTTGGCTGGAAAAAAGACGCAATTCCTGGGCTTATCAATGAGGCTTGGGTTATTGTTGATGAGCCGGGCGTATACCGTGGCCAGTGTGCAGAATTATGTGGGCGAGATCACGGCTTTATGCCGATTGTTGTTGAGGTGAAATCAGAAGCCGATTATGCAACATGGTTAGTGGCTCAAAAAGTGGCGAAGCAGGTAGCTAAACTAGCAGCAATAGAAGACTTGGACCCTCGAGAGCTAAAACGCGCCGGCAAAAAAGTTTACCGTGCAAACTGTATAGCGTGTCATCAGAAAAAAGGTGAAGGTTTGCCGGGCGTATTCCCAGCAATCAATGGTAGCGCAGTGGCAACAGGCGATATCAATAAGCACATTGATATCGTTATGAACGGTAAGAAAGGTACTACGATGGCAGCATATAAAGACCAACTAACAGATCTTGAGTTAGCGGCGGTTGTAACCTATCAACGTAATTCATTAGGCAATAAAGTTGGCGACGCTGTTCAGCCTGCTGAAATTGCTGCATTAAGATAATTAGGAGATTCAGATAATGACGACTGTTACAGAGACACACGACGATCATCACGATCACGGTCCAGCAAAAGGTTTAATGCGTTGGGTTACAACAACTAATCACAAAGACATCGGCACGCTATATTTAATATTTGCACTCATCATGTTTATGATCGGTGGCGCAATGGCGATGGTTATTCGTTTGGAATTATTCCAACCTGGCATGCAGTTTATTGACCCTAGTTTCTTTAATCAAATGACCACAGTTCATGCATTAGTCATGATTTTTGGTGGTGTTATGCCTGCCTTTGTTGGTTTGGCCAACTGGATGTTACCCATTATGATTGGCGGGCCAGATATGGCGCTTCCAAGGATGAATAACTGGAGCTTCTGGATCCTTCCTTTTGCTTTCGCTATGTTGTTAGGGACCTTTTTTATGGACGGCGGTGCACCAGCAAGTGGTTGGACGATTTATCCACCCTTAGTTCTCCAAGGCGGTAATGGCTTCCCGTTCATGATTTTTGCTATTCATATGATGGGTATTTCATCAGTGATGGGTGCGATTAACGTCATTGTGACTATTTTAAATATGCGCGCCCCAGGCATGACATTGATGAAAATGCCTTTATTCGTATGGACATGGTTTATTACCGCGTATTTATTGATTGCGGTTATGCCTGTATTGGCCGGCGGGGTAACCATGCTGCTAACAGATAAGTTCTATGACACAACATTTTTTAATGCTGCCGGTGGTGGCGACCCTGTGTTGTTCCAACATATCTTCTGGTTCTTTGGACACCCTGAAGTGTATATTTTGATTCTTCCAGCGTTTGGTGTCGTTTCAGAGATTATCCCAACCTTTGCGCGTAAGCCTTTATTTGGTTACAGCTCAATGGTGTATGCAACGTCCTCAATTGCCTTCTTGTCTTTTATTGTTTGGGCTCACCACATGTTTACAGTGGGTATGCCGTTACAGGGTGAATTGTTCTTTATGTACGCCACCATGTTGATTGCGGTACCAACGGGTGTGAAAGTGTTTAACTGGGTTTCTACAATGTGGAAAGGCTCAATGACTTTTGAAACACCGATGTTGTTTGCCATTGGTTTTGTCATTATGTTCACTATTGGTGGTTTCTCTGGCTTGATGCTCGCGATTGCGCCAGCTGATTTTCAATACCACGATACCTACTTTGTAGTAGCGCATTTTCATTACGTGTTAGTGACAGGAGCTATCTATGCAATTATGGCTTCAGCATATTACTGGCTGCCTAAATGGACAGGTAATATGTACAATGAAAGGCATGGGCAGATACATTTTTGGATCTCTACAGTGTCTGTGAATGTGTTGTTCTTCCCTCAGCATTTCTTAGGCTTAGCGGGTATGCCGCGTCGTATTCCTGACTATTCTATACAGTTTGCTGAATTTAATATGTGGTCAAGTATAGGTGGTTTTGTGTTTGGTCTTTCACAGGTTTTCTTCTGCTACATTGTGTATAAAACAATCAAGGGTGGTGAGAAAGCAACAGACCAAGTATGGGAAGGCGCCAATGGTTTAGAGTGGACGCTATCGTCGCCTCCGCCCTATCATAGTTTTACGACGGCACCCGTCATTAAGTAATTAAAATACGCCTAGACAGATCTAGGCGCATAATGAATGATAGAAAATGAATGATCAAAAAAAGAAAAACCTGATTACAGTCATCGTATTAGCGGCCGTTGCAATCGCGTTTTACGCTGGGTCATTTATCTTTTTAACGAATAAATAATTGGAGTAGCTAAAGTTATGTCTTCAGAAAACGCGTATTACATTCCGCATGATGCCAAGTGGCCTATTGTTGGCTCTGTTGGCCTAACATTATTGTTGGGTGGCTTTGCCAACGAACTTAATGGTTCTACTTCGGCTTCATCTGTTATGGCGGTGGGCTTTTTAGTTTTGGTTTATATGATGTTCGGCTGGTTCGGTGAAGTGATCGCTGAAAGCGAAACAGGAACATATAGGCATGTGGAAGATGCTTCATTTCGCATGGGTATGGCTTGGTTTATATTCTCTGAAGTGATGTTTTTTGCAGTATTCTTTGGGGCTCTTTTTTACATTCGAGTGTTCTCAGTGCCTTGGTTAGCTGGTGAGGGTGTAGGTGTATCAACAAATGAGTTTTTGTGGCCTAACTTTGAAGCCACGTGGCCAACTAATGGGCCAGGTGATGTTGGTGGCGAGTATCAAAAAATGGGCGCTTGGGGCTTGCCGGCAATTAATACCTTATTGTTGTTGACCAGTGGTGTTACATGCACATGGGCGCACTGGGGTTTAATTGCTAACAAGCGTAAGCAGCTGATTGTTGGACTAGCGCTGACCGTTCTATTAGGGTTTGCCTTCGTAGGCTTACAAGCACTTGAATATAGCCATGGTTACCAAGAACTTAACTTAACGCTGGGCTCTGGTGTATATGGGTCAACTTTCTACATGCTAACGGGCTTCCATGGTTTTCACGTAACTGTTGGCGCAATAATGCTGACTGTGATGTTGTTCCGTAGTATGAAAGGTCATTTCACGCCTGAAAATCACTTTGCATTCGAAGCGTCTGCTTGGTATTGGCATTTTGTGGACGTTGTTTGGCTTGGCTTGTTTATCTTCGTTTATTGGCTATAAGCAATAAAATGGATTGAAAAAGGCGCTACTCAGTAGCGCCTTTTTTTATTGATACATTGCTATTACAGTGTGGAATTACTAAGTTTTCTGCCGCGCTATCATTTTGAGTTAATACTTTTCTCAACAGCTTCGCTAGCAGGCATTAAACCATGTGGTTTAATAAAGCCAAGATATGACGCAAAGAGTAAAGAAGCAAACAAAGTAATAGAAAGACCCACCCGAATAGCGAGTGCTTTCACAACCTGCTTAGGGCTGGATTTCCTGCTGTAGAGGTGATAAAAAGCTTTAAATAAGCTGTAGATAATAAAAACCAACGTAAAAACGACGAGGTATTTAATCAAAGGGGGCATGTAATCAGTCTCAATTAGTGTTGATGGCGCTATTTTATACCTAATCCAGTTAATAAAATGAACAGACGACAAAGGTTTCCGAAATATGAAGTTTAAAGCCAACCTATTTCTAACAGTGCTCGCCATATTAGTGTTTTTTTTACTCGTCAGCTTGGGTAACTGGCAGTTAGACAGAGCGCAAGAAAAGCAAGACTTGTTAGATTTACAGACCAGTAGGATAAATTTAAGCCCCGTGGAGATAAAGTTGCTTGATATGACGCAAGCAGGTTTGCGCTACTTGCCCGTTAAATTGAACGGGAAGTTTGATGTTAACCGGCAGATATTGCTAGATAATCAGGTTAGGCAAGGACAAGTAGGTTACGTGGTGTTAACACCGCTATTGCTCGACGAAAATAAGGCAATTCTTGTTAATAGAGGCTGGCTGCCGATGAGCGGTGATAGGAATGTATTGCCGAATGTAGACCTAAAGGGAGAAAGCACTTCTATGATGGAGGGGCACTTGGATCATTTTCCAACGGTAGGGATAAAGCTGAAGGGGGCCGATGTGCTTTCAGAAGGCTGGCCAGCTGTGGCGCAGTTGGTTGATGTAAATAAAGTGTCAGCACGTCTTGGTTATGAGATTTTGCCCTATCAAGTTTTACTGGGGTCTAATGAGAGCGATGGCTATGATCGTGAATGGGTGCCGATGAAAATGGGGCCAGAAAAAAATCACGGTTATGCCTTTCAATGGTTTGCACTATCAGCGGCTTGGGTTGTTTTGTATTTTGTAGTGACGATTAAATTAAAACGTAAAGAAGAATGAATTCATTAACAAAAAATAGATTGAAGTTAGTTTTTATCACTATTTTATTTGCCCTGCCCGTTATGGCGGCTTGGTTTATTTTTAGTAACCAGCAGTTATTAGCAGGTGGGAAAACAAAAAATCATGGTGAGCTCATTTCACCCGCTATTCCATCGAAGCTAAGTGAATTTGTGATCAATGGTGCTGATATTGATATGCAACACTTAGCTGGTCGCTGGGTGCTACTGCACATTGATCTAGATGCTAAATGTAGCAAGCCCTGTGAGAAATCCGTTCACATGATGAAACAGTTAAATACCTTATTGAATAAAGACTCGGGTCGGTTAAAAAGAGTGTATCTCGATAAATCAAGCCTTCAGGAAAGAAGTGAGCTAACAAAAGATACGGAATTAAACGTATTTAAATGGGACAAACAACATATAGAAAAGTTAATGGGTTTGGTTAAAGAGCTTCGAGACAGTGATATGTTATTAGTCGACCCTCTTGGAAATATTATGATGAAGTACCATCACGACGCAGACCCTTACGGCATACAAAAAGACCTTAAATTGCTTCTTAAAGCGTCGCAAATTGGCTAACAGCGTGTTTAGAGGTTTAACAATATTCGCAATACTTTTGACCTTATTGGTCGTTGTGCTGGGTGCATATGTGAGGTTGTCTGATGCCGGCTTAGGTTGCCCTGATTGGCCCGGCTGCTATGGCAGCTTGATTCTTGATGAGTCAGCAGAAGGTCTGGAGCACGCAACTGAAAATTACGAGCGACCCTTAGAGGCGTCAAAGGCGTGGAAAGAAATGATTCATCGCTATTTTGCCAGCACATTAGGGTTGGTGATTTTGATTCTTACCTTTATCGCATGGCGGCGACCGGGGTTGGGTCAGTTAAAGTTAACGGTTTGTCTGTCTTTATTAGTGATGTTCCAAGGAGCTTTGGGGATGTGGACGGTCACTTTATTGGTAAAGCCGGTGATTGTTATGAGCCATCTATTAGGAGGCTTAGCAACGCTGAGTTTGTTGCTGTTGCTCTTGTTACGGATTGGCAAAAGGCGATTGCCGAGCAGGATGTGTAATGATTATGTGAAATCATTGGCGGTTATAGGCTTAATTGTTCTCGTGATGCAAATTGCCTTAGGTGGCTGGACCGGCGCAAATTATGCAGCGCTTGCCTGCCCTGATTTCCCCACGTGTTATGGCGATTCGTGGAACCCTGATGTTGATTACAAAGAAGGCTTTGTTCTATGGCGCGGGCTCGGTGTGGATTATGAATTTGGTGTGCTAAGTAACGAAGCAAGGGCGGCCATTCATTGGGTGCATCGTATAGGTGCATTGATTACGACGATTATTCTCAGTTTTTTAGCCTTCCTATTATTTAAGTTAGGCGCAGTGAAAGAGTCGTTATTACTGGTGACTTTCTTATTCGCACAGTTAGCGCTCGGTGTCCTCAATGTGCTGCTGAATTTGCCACTACACGTTGCTGTGGCGCATAATGCCATAGCAGCTGCACTTCTTTTGAGTTTAGTTTACGTAAACTTTAGGTTGGCCAAAGACCCACATTAATAAGGCTTTATTTTGACAGAACAAATCATAAACCCAGCAAACGGCATTCGTTGGAAAAGCTATTACGCTTTGTGCAAACCCAAAGTCGTTATGCTAATTGTTTTTACGGCCGTTGTTGGAATGTTTCTGTCAGTGCCAGGCATGGTGCCTTGGCAACCTTTAATATTCGGCACAATAGGCATTGGTTTAGCGGCTTCATCTGCGGCAGCGATTAATCATTATTTAGATCAAAAGTTCGACGCAAAAATGGCTCGAACAAAAGGCCGACCTTTACCGCATGGTGATTTAAACGGCAAGCAGGTCTTAAGTTTCGCTTTTTCCATTGGCATTATTGCCATGTTGATTTTGATCTTTTTAGTCAATGCGTTAACGGCTTTCCTAACGTTTTTATCGCTTATCGGTTACGCCGTTGTATACACCGTGTATTTGAAACACGCAACGCCGCAAAACATTGTTATTGGCGGCGCCGCCGGCGCCGCGCCGCCGGTATTAGGTTGGTGCGCAGTCACAGCGACGATTGATCCGCACGCTTTATTGTTGTTCCTTATTATCTTTATTTGGACGCCGCCGCATTTTTGGGCGTTAGCGGTTGCACGTCGAGATGAATATGCAAAAGCTGATATTCCAATGCTCCCCGTGACGCATGGTGCCGAGTTCACACGACTCCACATAGTCCTTTATACGGTTTTATTGTTGTTGGTGAGTGTGCTGCCGTTTTTAACCGGCATGAGCGGCTTACTTTACCTAGTAACGGCAGTTGTTCTTGGTTTGGTTTTTCTTTATTACGTTATTCGGCTGAAAAAAACAGCTGATGACGTGGTCGCAATGAAAACATTTTGGTTTTCGATTATTTATTTAATGCTTTTATTTACAGCATTGTTAATAGATCATTACGTCTAAAAGGCATTGTGAAAATGAAAATAACCGCCCTCATTTGTCTTTTATTTTTACCCAACATTGTTTTTGGGAATGACTTTACAGCAGGGCGTGATAAGAACAGCGTACAGGCGATTCAGTCGCTAGAGGCGTATGCAAAATATAAGATGGCGCAGTACGACGAAGCGCGAGAAATTTGGCTGTTATTGGCAGAAAAAAATAATAGCTCAGCGCTTATAAATTTAGCTAACTTGTATGAGCAAGGCCAAGGCGTTGAGCGAGACTTACAGCAGTCTATTGTTTATCTAAGAAGGGCTGCTGAGCTTGGTGACGTACGTGGGCAATTCCAACTTGCTATGGCCTATGAAAAGGGTTTAGGTGTTGATCGTGATTTGTGGCAGGCGGCTTTCTGGTTGGAAAAAGCGGCTCTGCAAGGTGATGAAACAGCGCAGTTCAATTTGGGCGTGATGTTGGCTACTAATTACGGTGAAGGTTTGATGACCAGTTCAAAAAAACAGCGTACTGAAGCGGTAAAGTGGCTAACTAAAGCTGATGAAAATGACGTTGAAGATGCAGCGGAATTTCTAACATTGCTGTCGAATATGATGCGATTTTAGGTTGCGAATATTGTGAAGACGGTCGACTCTAAAAATAAAATATCGAAAATGATGGTATCGCTAGCTTGGATTGGGCTGCTAGCAATGCTTGTTATTGGTTTTGATCGCTTTCTTGGAAAGCAAGCGAATCCAAATGAACGGCCAGATGTTGTTTATGCTTCTGATGGTGCTGCAGAGGTCGTTTTGCAACAAAATAAGCAAGGCCACTATATTGCCGATGGGAAATTAAACGATTATTGGGCAACTTTTGTATTGGATACAGGCGCGACGAATGTCAGCATTCCCGCGAAAGTAGCTAAAGAAATGGGCCTGACCGAAGGTCGTCCACAAAGGACGCGTACAGCAAATGGCGATATAGTTGTTTATCGTGTGATGCTCGATTCAGTAACGCTAGGGGCGATTAAGCTAAACAATGTAACGGCACACATCAATCCAAATATGGATGGCAAGGCTGTTTTATTGGGAATGAGCTTTCTAAAACACGTTGATATGGAGCAAAAAAACAAACAGCTAACGCTACGACTTAAACCCTAATAAATGGGAATAACAGAACCCTCCATTAACGCAAAATGTGACCAGTAGTTTTTTGCGTATGTTTTCTAAGGGCTAACGTCAAGTATAAGGCAGATTGCCCTAGTATTAGGTATATACAGGCTATTAAGAGACCTCACAGCATAACGACTGCCCTAGCTACGTTTGCGGGGTCTATATAAGTCTAACTTCTGAACATTGAAGTTGATACGTGAATAATGATAGGTCGTACAATGGTGGATACTAATAGCAAAGACGAAAACCCAATTCTTTCTTCACTTTATTCATGGCGTTCTTTTCAAGCTGTCGAATGCGTTCCGCAGATACGTGGAACTTGTCGGCAAGCTCATGCAAGGTCGACTTTTCTTGGCTTAACCAACGTTCGGCTATAATTTCGCGGCTACGTTCATCAAGGTTGCTAAGTGCTGTTTGCAGCTGCGATGAATTGTGCGTTGTTTGGTCATGCGTTTCGACCAAGCTGGCTGGGTTAAGCTCTTCATCGGCCACGAAAGTGGCCGGCGTATGAACAAGCTCGTCTGATTCAGTATTATCATCTTGATGCCCATCAAACGCCATATCAAAATTACTCAGGCGTTTTTCCATTTCATACACGGCAGACTTATCAACGCCAAGGTCATTTGCGATAGCATCAGCCTCGCTCTCGTTTAACCAAGAAAGGTTTTTTTTATGCTTTCTCAGGTTAAAGAATAATTTACGTTGCGCTTTCGTGGTGGCGATTTTCACAATGCGCCAGTTTTTGATAACGAATTCGTGGATTTCGGATTTAATCCAATGCACGGCATAAGATACGAGACGAACACCCATTTCTGGATCGAAGCGCTTTACAGCCTTCATCAAGCCAATGCTACCTTCTTGGATTAAGTCGGGTAATGCTAAGCCATAGCCGCTATAGCTTCTTGCGATATGGATAACGTAACGCATATGCGATAACACCAGCGTACGCGCCGCTTCAATATCATTATCATCACGCAAACGAGTTGCGAGATCTCTTTCTTGCTCTGCCGTTAAAGCGGGCACAGAGGAAACAGATGCGATATAGGCATCCAAAGAACCAGCTGATAAACGAGTAGGTAAAGCTAACGCGTGGGTCATAGTACTCCTCAAAGTTTGGTGCCAATAGACCTAGCACCCACATCATAAGACCGCTAATTATAGCAATAGTTCTGTTTATAAGGCAATTTTGGCGTTAAAGAAACGTTCTGCGGGCTTTAACTTTCCAGCTCATTCAAATAGCGACTAACAACGATCCAAGCGCCAATAATGCCAAGAAAGACCGAGAAAGTAACCCATAAAACCGCATGAATGAGAGGCATAAAAGCTAAATTGAATGAGTTGTTGTACAACATAGCTAAGGAGCTTGTGGGCCCGTCAATTAGCCAAACAGATAAATTAACGAGAATACAGGCAAAAATGCCGCCTAGGAATCCGTACCAAAAGCCACTGTAGAGAAAAGGACGCATAATGAACGCGTGAGTGGCGCCGACCAAGCGCATGATATCAATCTCATCGTGGCGGTTTTGTAGCTCCAAGCGAATGGTATTACTAATAATCAGCAAGACGGCCAAACCCAATAAAATGGTGATGATGGTAACGCCGCGTTGTGCAACATTCAAAATACCGTTTAAACGATCTAACCAGCCCATGTCCATTTGTACCAGCTGAATATTAGGGCGTTGTTTTAGTTCGCTAACAAGTAATCTCAGGCTAATTTGGTTGTCGATGCTGTGAAGGGGTGTTATCTGAATAACATGTGGCAAAGGGTTACTAGCGAGTACGCTAATAGCAGTACCGAAGCCACTGTATTGGCGAAACTCTTCAAGGGCTGCATTCTTATCAATTAAATTGGTTTCAATGATCTTAGGGTCTCGTTGCAATGAATCAGATAATATTTTTGCCTGCTTAAGTGTGACGGATTGCCTGAGGAAGACAGAAATATTATTATTTAAGTCGATTTGGCCGCTCAATGACTGAATATTATTAACCGATACCAATAAACCTGATGGTAGAGATAAGGTGATAGCAATAACACTCACCGTCATTATGAAATTAAACGGCGCTATGAAAAAGCGGCCAAGGCTTGAGAAAAATGTACGCAGGTGAATGAGTAAATATGCGTGCACACTGAAGCGACCTTGAGGTCGTTGGATATTACTGCGACGACTAGCCACTGTGTTGCACCATTTCGCCGTTGGATAACTGCAGTGTGCGATACCCCATACGCTGTATAAGGGGCACATCATGACTGGCGATAAGCACGGTAACGCCCACTCGATTGAACTGTTCAAACAGTTGTATTATTTCTTCAGATAAAGCGGGGTCTAGGTTACCGGTTGGTTCGTCGGCTAAAATCATCGGTGGTCTGTTGACGACAGCACGGGCGATGCCAATACGCTGTTGTTCGCCACCAGAAAGGGTAATAGGGTACCGTTTCTCTTTACCAAGCAGACTTACCTTGTCCAAAGCTGCGCGAACGCGCCGTTTAATTTCATGCCTATCGATGCCTGCAATAATTAACGGAAGCGCAACATTGTCGAATACAGTATGGTCGTGCAATAAACGGTGGTCTTGAAAAATCATGCCAATCTTGCGCCGCGCATAGGGTATGTTTCGTTTTGAAATTCGGCCGATATTTTGATTGTCCAGCATCACTTGGCCTTGGGTGCTGCGTTCAAGAATAGCGATTAATTTCAGTAGCGTGCTTTTGCCCGCACCAGAATGCCCCGTTAAAAAAGCCATTTCACCATTACTTAATTCAAAATTGACGTTTTTTAAAGCGTCGATGCCACCAGGGTATCGTTTACTAACATTAATAAATTGAAGCATAGGAGCCTATTTTTCGACGTTCTGTTTTTCGAAAAGCGCTTCTGTAAATTCGAGCGCATTAAATTCACGTAAATCATCAATACCTTCGCCAATACCAATAAACCGAATAGCTAAATTGAATTGATTAGCCAGCGCGAAAATAATGCCACCTTTAGCGGTACCATCTAACTTGGTGAGGGTGATACTGGTAAGCGGCGTTGCTTCATTAAAGTGTTTTGTTTGGACGACAGCGTTTTGACCAATGCCGGCATCAAGAACGAGCATCGTTTCATGTGGCGCCTGCTCATCAATTTTTTTAATGACACGGTTTATTTTACTCAATTCATTCATCAAATTGGTTTGCGTATGCAGGCGGCCTGCAGTATCTGCCAGTAATACGTCGATGTTGCGAGCGCGTGCTTTTTCAAACGCATCGTAAATAACGGAGGCGGAATCTGCTCCGCTATGCTGGGCGACTACGTCAATGTTATTACGCATTCCCCATTCTTGTAATTGCTCGATGGCAGCGGCTCTAAATGTATCACCTGCGGCCAGCATGACGCTTTTCCCCTCGGCTTGTAAGCGCTTGGCTAATTTGCCGATAGTGGTGGTTTTACCCATGCCATTAACGCCGACCACTAAGATAACAAACGTCCCCTCACCCTCTGGAATGTGCAGTGGTTGTTGATTAGGCTCTAAAATGGATAACATTTCTTCTTGTAACGCGGTCGTTAGTGCTTGAGGATCGGATAACTGTTTTCGAGCAACGCGCTGGGTCAAATTGTTAATGATTTGCTGAGTCGCTTCAATGCCAACATCCGCTGTCAGAAGAAGCATTTCTAACTCTTCAAATAAGTCATCGTCTATCTGTTTTTTGCTTAAAAACAGATCGCTTAGATCGGTTGTTAATCTTGTGCGTGTTTTTGTAAGCTGACTGTTTAAACGTCCAAAGAAACTTCCATTCGTTTCTTTAATGGGAGATTTATCAGTCGTATTAGTGCCTTTCTTGTTGCCAAATCCAAACATGATATCGTGTCTTTTTAAGGGAATTTTATCGTAAAATACCCATTCTAATATGTTTACGCTTAAGTGAGAACAATATGAAAAAACTTTCAGCAGTGATTATTTTTTTGACTGGTCTTTATGCGCTTAGCAGTTTTGCCTCACCAAAAGTTTCGCCTAATATAGTACACGAAAAAGTGCTGAAAAATGGTTTAAAAATACTGGTTAAAGAAGACAGACGGGCGCCGGTGATGGTCTCTCAACTTTGGTATAAAGTAGGCGCAAGTTACGAGCACGGTGGTATTACGGGTCTGTCGCATGTTTTAGAACACATGATGTTTCAAGGAACGCACGGTACCTTGCCTGGGGAGTTTTCTAAAATCATTGCTGAAAATGGTGGGCGTGAGAATGCTTTCACTGGCGCAGATTACACGGCCTACTTCCAAGTCATGGAGGCCTCTCGCTTGGAAGTGAGTTTAAAGCTTGAAGCAGACAGAATGCAGAACTTAAAATTTCAACAAAAAGAGTTTGCGAAAGAGTTACAGGTTGTGATGGAAGAGCGCCGTATGCGCACAGAAGACAAGCCACAAGGGCAAACATATGAGTACTTCAAAGCATTAGCGTATACAAATAGTCCATACCGCAATCCAATTATAGGTTGGATGCAAGATTTAGAAGACATGGAATTAGCAGATTTGGCTGATTGGTATAAGAGATGGTATTCACCCAATAATGCAACATTGGTCGTGGTAGGTGATGTAAACGCGAAGAATGTGTTTGTATTGGCAGAGCAATATTTTGGAGGTATTCCAACGGTAAATTTTAAACCAGTTAAAAACCGTACTGAGGTCCCTCAGGTCGGTATTCGACGTGCTGTGGTTAAACAAAAGGCAAAGGTTCCTTACTTACTGATGGGCTATAAAGTTCCTGTACTGAATTCGGTTGAGGATGATGCCGACATTTATGCCTTAGAAGTATTGTCTGGCATTTTAAGCGGCGGCAGCAGTGCCCGTTTAGCGTCTCGTTTAGTGCGTGGTTCGCAAGTCGCAACCAGTGCCAGTGCTGGTTATGACATGAACGCAAGGTTGCCAACACTGTTTCTTTTTGATGCTGTGCCGGTCAAAGGTACGACGGTAAAGAGCCTAGAAAATGCTTTGTTAGAACAGCTTAAATTATTAAAAGAACACCCTGTTGAAAAGAAAGAGTTAGACAGAATTAAAGCACAGGTGATCGCCTCATCTGTGTATGAGAAGGACTCTAATTTTTATCAAGCTATGCAGTTAGGCATGCTGAATACAGTCGGTGTTGGTTGGCAAAAAGGTGAGGCTTATGTGGAAAAGGTAAAAGCAATTACAGCCGAACAAATTCAAGCGGTGGCGAGCAGGTATTTAATTGAAGATCACCTTACGGTGGTGCATATGCAAGTTGAGGAGATGCAAGGTGCGCATTAACACGGGGGCTTTTATAGGTGCATTGTTATTGGCTAGTACCGCCAGTTTTGCTATGCCGAGTATTCAACATTGGCAAACCACCAATGGCGTGAATGTGTATTTCGTAGCGACAAAAGGGTTACCCATTTTAGATGCTCGCGTAGTGTTTGATGCAGGGAGTGTAAGAGACGGTGAAAAAGCTGGGGTGGCAGCTTTAACCGGTGCCTTACTAGAGCTCGGTGCGGCTGGGAAAAGTGCGCAAGATATCGCCGAGCAGCTTGAAAGTGTTGGTGCACAGATGGACACATCAACATCGCGTGACTTCACATCAATTTCTTTTAGAAGCTTAACCGATGTGAAAGCATTGGAAACTTCTTGGGGTGTTTTAAAGCAGGTAGTGAATGAGCCGGATTTCCCTAAAGCCGATTTTAAGCGAGAAAAAAAACGTACTTTATTAGCGATCACTCAGCGTGAAGAGTCACCTGGAATATTAGCGCAATTAGCTTTATATAAAGAAATTTTTAATGGCCATGCGTACGGTAACGCCATACGAGGCGTTGAAAGTACAGTAAGCCAGTTGGCGGTTAGTGACCTTGAGCATTTTTACAAGCAGTACTACGTCGCTAATAATTTAAAGATTGTTCTCGTGGGCGGCTTATCAACAGCGCAAGCGAAGAATATGGTTGAAGGTTTGGTCGGTAAGCTGCCTTTAGGTATTAAGGCGAAAACGATTACAACAGTAGAGGCTGTACAAACAGGTAAAACCATTCACCAAGAACACCCCTCGCAGCAAACGCATATGTTGTATGGCTTGCCCGTTTTAAAGCACAATGATTCGGACTATTTCGCACTATACGTCGGTAACCATATTCTAGGTGGCGGCGGGTTTAGTTCACAAATTGTTAAAGAAATTCGTGAAAAACGAGGGCTCGCATATAGTGCATACAGCTATTTTCACCCCATGGTTGAAAAGGGTCCTTTTCTAATCGGTTTACAAACGCGTAATAAAAAAGTTGAAGAAGCAGCGGCAACGGTTAAACAAATGCTGAAAAGTTTCATTGAACATGGTCCAACAACAGATGAATTAATAGCCGCTAAGAAAAACATTATCGGTGGCTTTGCGCTAAAGCTGGATAGTAACAAGAAGTTGCTGGGTCATGTTGCTAGTATCGCTGCAAGTAATGCACCTCTTGATTATCTAAATACGTATATGGCTAAGGTTAAAGCAGTAACGCGTGAGCAAATAGCGGATGCGTTTCAGCGCCGGATTAAAATAGATAGCATGGTAATGGTCACGGTTGGACAGACGGTGCGCAGTAAAAAATAATGGCCGGTAAGAAAAACCAAGTTCGTATCATCGGTGGGCGATGGCGAGGACGTAAACTTGAATTCCCAAGTATTGAGGGCCTGCGCCCAACAGCGGACCGTATCCGTGAAACGTTGTTTAACTGGTTGCAGCCGCATTTGCCACAGTCGCATTGTTTAGATTTGTACGCAGGCAGTGGTGCGCTAGGGTTTGAAGCCGCTTCACGTGGCGCAAAATCAGTATTGATGGTTGATAATAATATAGCTGTTATTAGAAGTTTGAAATCGAATAAACAAACAATACAAGCTGATAATATACAAGTGATGCAACGGACGGCGGTTGACCTGTTAAAGCAAGGGCTGAAAAAAACGACTGAATCGATAGAAATAGCTTTCTTGGACCCACCTTTCCAAAAAGATGAATTACAACGATGCGTAAAACAACTTGAACAAAGCCAATGCTTGTCGGATAATGCAATTATCTACTTAGAGTGTGAGCGAGAGCTATCGCTAGACTTTTTGCCCACAAATTGGGTGCAGCATCGCAGTAAAACAGCTGGGCAAGTTGCCTATTATTTGTATCACCGAGAATCAGTATGAAAAAAACAGCTATTTACCCAGGCACATTTAACCCTTTAACGAATGGGCACCTTAATATTATTCAACGGTCTGCTGAATTGTTTGATGAAGTGCTTGTTGCTGTGGCTAAAAGCGCGGGGAAAGCACCATTATTCGATTTAGAGCAACGTGTTGCGATGGCGAATGAGGCATTAGCTAGTTATGCCAGTGTTCGCGTTGTTTTGTTTGATGGTTTGTTGGTGGACCTGGCAAAGCAGTACAATGCAAACATTGTGGTTAGAGGCATTCGTAGCACTGCAGATTTTGAATATGAAGCGCAAATGGCAGGGATGAACCGAAAAATGCTACCTGAGCTAGAAACAGTGTTTCTAACAACGCATTCGGATTGGGCTCATTTGTCGTCAATGCTGGTAAGGGATATAGCGCACCATGGAGGCGATGTATCGACCTTTGTCCCTGCAAATGTAGCGAAAATGTTTCAAAAAAAACCGAGTTCATAATGTCACTCATTATTACCGATGAATGCATTAATTGTGATGTGTGTGAACCTGAATGTCCTAATGATGCTATTTATATGGGTGAGAATATTTACGAAATACACTCGCACTTATGTACAGAATGCGTCGGACATTTCGATACGCCACAATGTATAGAAGTGTGCCCCGTTGAATGTATACCTAAAGACAAAAATAATCTCGAGACAAACGCGCAACTACAATTAAAGTATAAACAGTTAATGGCGGTACAATTATGATACTGAAACGACTCGCCATATTGGGTCTACTTTTATCATTGACCTGGTGCTCAGCGCATACAGTAAAACCGAACGAACAAGCAATAGCCAGCGCGCATCTAGCCGCAACACAAGCAGGTATTGGTATTCTAAATAAAGGCGGCAATGCCTTTGATGCTGCGGTAGCGGTGAGCGCAGTTTTAGCCGTTGTAGAGCCGTTTAGTTCAGGCTTAGGTGGTGGCGGCTTTTGGTTATTGCATGAGTCTAAAGGCAACAGGCAGATCATGGTTGATGGCAGAGAAGTCGCCCCTTTGGCCGCGCACCGTGATATGTATTTAGACACAGCGGGCGAAGTCATTAATAAGGCGTCGGTCGATGGCGCGTTGGCGGCAGGTATTCCTGGATTACCTGCGGCACTTGCGCACCTGTCTGAACATTACGGCCGATTACCGTTATCGGTAACTCTGCAATCAGCGATAAGGCTAGCAGAGGAAGGCTTCTTGGTGAACGAGCACTATCAGCGCCTGGCGCGGTTTCGGCAAGCAGCCTTGCTGAATGGCGAGGCAGCACGCGCCATTTTCTTGGTGGATGGGAACGTGCCTGCGCTTGGAACATTAATTAAACAAAAAGACTTAGCTTTAACCTTAAAGTTATTAGCAGGTAATGGCTTTGATGGTTTTTACAAAGGCGAGGTGGCAAAACGTTTAGTTGAAGGCGTGCGAGCTTCAGGCGGAATTTGGACGCAACAGGATTTAGCTAGCTATACGGTAAAAGAACGCCACCCCGTGGTGATTGATTATAACGGGATGAAAATAACCACGGCAGCGCTACCCTCATCGGGCGGTTTAGTTCTATCGTTGGCACTGAATATTTTAGAACAATATGATTTACAAACAATGGATGAAGAAAGCCGCATCCACCTAATCGTTGAAGCGATGCGACGCGCCTATCGAGAACGAGCGTTGCATATGGGAGACAGTGATTTTTTTAATGTGCCGGCGGAGGTATTAACAGAAAAGTCGTATGCTAAACAGCTTGCCCATAACTTGGACCTGAAAAAAGCTACAGTAAGCCAAAAGGTTTCAGGATTAAATAATGCCGAAGGGCATGATACAACGCACTTTTCTATTATCGATAGGGACGGTAATCGCGTTGCCGCAACGCTATCGGTTAATTACCCGTTTGGTTCAGGGTTTGTGCCAGCCGGCACGGGCGTTTTGCTGAATGATGAGATGGATGATTTTTCTATCAAACCCGGCGTGCCCAATGTGTATGGTTTAGTGGGTGGAGAGGCCAACGCCATTGAGCCAAAGAAACGTATGTTGTCCAGTATGTCGCCTACGTTCATGGAAACAGACACCATGGTGGGCATATTAGGAACGCCAGGCGGTAGCCGAATTATAAGTATGGTTTTACTCGGCATTCTAGATGCACAGGCAGGTAATGGTTCAGCATCTTGGGTGAGCTTGCCCCGTTACCATCATCAGTACCTTCCCGACACGATTGAATACGAAGAGGGGGCATTCAGTAAAGCTGTTCTACTGGGGCTAACGGGCAAAGGACACAGTTTAAAACGGAAAGAGCAACGCTATGGCAATATGCAGGTTATTTTGTGGAATAAGGTGGCAAATAAAATAACGGCAGCGAGCGACCCAAGAGGCGAAGGTATTGCCGTTGTGGAAAAAGTAGCTAACCGTTAGACGTAAAATATTACGTATGCAAGCGAAGTATTCGAGTTAAAGAAAAAGCATTGCTTGTTAACACACGCCCGATAGTTCACATAAGCCATCTAAAACGAGTTGAATAGGGCTGACAATGCCTATGATTTTCCCTTGCTCCATAACCGGTGCACGCATCAGGCCGTAGCGTGCAAATAATCGTGAGCAGTAGCGAATATCCATATCAGGATGCACGCTAATCAATGGCTTTTCATTAATCTCATAAACATTAACACGCTCAGGAGCGCGATCTTTAGCTAAAACAAGTTTCGCGATAATGCCGGCATTTATAACGCCATACTCGTCGTCGTCATGGAATTTATCGACAAATAACACGGATGTTTTATGTTTCTTCATGGTTCTGACCGCTTCGGTGACGGTGATTCTTCCATCAATGATGTGGAAACCCGTTTTCATCACATCGCGGACAGTAATTGTTTTTATGTCACTCATAGTTCTTCCTCAATATTGTGTGTAATTTCTTTGGCTTGATGTAAGACACCGATGGCATCTTCCACGTCAATTTGTAAGGCGATACCGCTGCCCGGTTCTTCGTCAAATAATCCTGCCCGAGAAATCTCTTCGAGAATCTTTCGGCATAAATGCTCTTCTACTAAAAACAAAAGAACGTCGCGTTGTGATTCAAGGGTTAGCCCCATAAATGTCTTTTTTTTGTTAATGCCTTCGCCGCGAGCATTATTAATGATAGTTGCGCCAGTTGCACCAATTTCTCTTGCGGCGTCTAGTACTTTATCGGTCTTATTGTCATCGACAAAGACAATGATTAGTTTAAAGTGCATATTATTCTCCTTCTTGTTCGGTTTCTTTAGGTGATGCTCGTCGACTTGTCCAGTCGGCAAATTGAGCGTAGGCGAGTACCGCCATAATAGGGAAAAGACAGGCAAAAGCAATGAGTCCAAAGCCATCTAGTAGCGGGTTCCTGCCAGGGATGGTAGACGCTAAGCCAATGCCTAAAGCGGTTATTACAGGTACGGTTACCGTTGATGTAGCGACACCGCCTGAGTCATAAGCCAGGCCAATAATAAGTTTCGGGGAGAACATAGTTTGAATAATCACGATGACATAACCGGCAATAATAAACAGGTGTAATTCTATACCAGAGACAATGCGAAAGGCACCCAGTGAAATACCAATAGCCACGCCAATTGATACGGCCAAGCGTAAATACCGCGCCTTGATGCTGCCACCAGATATTTCTTGGGCTTTGATAGCTACGACTATGAGGGCTGGTTCTGCCAATGTTGTTGCAAAGCCAATACAGGCGCCAAAGATATAAACCCAGATGTAGTCTTGCCATGCGATGGATATGGATTGATCGGTACTTGGGTTAATAAAGTCAGGGCTGGTGAGTTGTTGTGCCATCGCTGAGCCAAGTGGAAAAAGTGCTTTATCTAAGCCAACAAGGAAAAAAGTCATACCCAGCAAGACATACGCCATACCCGTTATTAAATCGTTAAGGCGGAAGAATGGCCTACGAATAACGAATAATTGAAAGAAAGCGATGATGAAAATAATGGGCGCAACGTCGTATATTGTGCTTAGTAATGTAGAAAATAATTCGTTTAATAACTCCATTACAAAACCATTCCGTAGGCCATAACGAAAATCATCGGCGTTAGCGATGCAAAGGCAATGAGACCAAAACCATCGGTCATTGGGTTGCGGCCTTTGATGGCAGAAGCAAGCCCGACACCTAGCGCAGTAACCAGCGGAACCGTCATGGTTGATGTGGTTACGCCACCAGAATCATAGGCAATACCGATGATAGTTGCAGGGGCAAAAAACGTCATGATGACAACGCCAACGTAACCGGGAATAATTAAGTAGTGCAGCGGCCAGCCACGGATAATTCTTAGCACGCCAAACAGTATGGCGAATCCTACGGAGAAAGCGACGGTAAAACGTAAGCCAAAAGCATAATCATTTTTAGCCTGTTCTGATTGTTCAATTATGCCGCCATCAGAGGCGACACGTGCGGCCTCATTAGCGACGGCAATGAGTGCAGGTTCCGCAGCAGTGGTGCCAAAGCCAAGCGCGAAAGCAAAAGCCAGTAACCAGAGTAGGCTGCCTTTTTTAGCAAAGGCATAGGCCATTGTTTCACCGATAGGAAATAAGCTTTTTTCGAGACCTTGAATGAATAGAGTTAAGCCCAACACGACAAAGGCAGCACCCACGGCCATATCGCCAATGTTTGGAATGGCTTGGCGCAGAATAAAGACCTGAAAAACAAAAACAACAACAAAAATCGGCAGCAAGTCCAGACAACTGCCGAATAATTGATTTAAAAATTTATTTTTTATTTGAAACAAAGCCTCTCTCCCTTAGCATTAACTGTATAGCAATTTGCGGTGCATGCGCACATTATTTTAAGCCGCAGTCGCTGGCTTTTAATGTTGGCAGCGCGGGCAGTAAAAGGTTGAGCGTTGTCCGATGACAGTTTGTTTGATGCCTGTATTACAGGTTGTGCAAGACTGTTTAGCGCGCCCATAAACATTAAGCGTTTGTTGAAAGTAACCTGGCTTTCCTTCGCTGTTAACAAAGTCTTTAAGCGTTGTTCCACCTTGTTCAATCGCTTTAGCTAAAATGGTTTTAATCGCTAAAATAAGCACTTCCATGCGTTTTTTAGAAATATTATTGGCCGCGCGTTTAGGGTGAATTCCCGCTTGAAAAAGTGCTTCATTCGCGTAAATATTGCCAACGCCAACCACAGCTTGTCCATCCATAATCAGGCTTTTTATAGGTGCTTTTTTAGATCTAGTTTTAGGGTAAAAGTCATCAATATTAAATGCCTTTGAAAGTGGTTCAGGGCCTAAGTGATGAATGAGTTTATGCTCATTTATGGGCGCAGATGTCCAAAGCAAACAGCCGAAACGTCGCGGGTCTTTGTAACGTAAGCAATTGTTATCATTGAATATGATGTCAATATGCTCGTGTTTCTCGGCTGCAATGTCAGCGTTAATCACGCGCAAACTCCCCGACATGCCAAGGTGAATGATCAGCGTACCCTCGTCGGTGTTAATCAATAGATACTTTGCTCTGCGCGTTACCGTGTTAATCGTTAAGCTAGGCAATACGGTTGAAATTTCAGGGCTAATGGGCCAGCGTAACTGTTGTTGTCGAATGATAACTTTTGCGACTTGTTTGCCTTCGATATGGGGAGCAATGCCACGACACGTTGTTTCTACTTCGGGTAACTCAGGCATCGCTATTATCCAGTTTAGGTAACGTGTTCATTTTCTTATACTTTTCCCGACTAAATGTATAGGCGAGTTGGGATCCAGTGGACATTAAAATAGCATCATCTTCTTGTTGAATGAACTTAAAATTGATTTTTTGATTATTAGCGAGCGTGATAGTAACGACCTGTCCAGTGTCTTGTTTGGGCTGATAGTTGACATGTATAGCCCGCGCAAAGCGCCACTCATCTAATAACATTTGAACGGCATCGGACGAGAGCTCTAACGGAGTTTGTGAAACGGTTGCCCAAATATTTTCTTGGTTCCTTTTTAAATGGATTTGAGGCGTCTGCAATTCGACTATTTGAGTGTTATCGGGCAATAAACGTGTGTCTATATAAGCGTTAGGCTGAGCGGTTAAGTGATGTAAAAATGTATCGTCTAGTAAGAACAGTTGTTCATTACTCGTTACGTATCGGCGCGAGTTAATGGTTTCTATTCCCCCAATGCTGAGTGTTTCACCATTAAATGATATACGGGCTACGGGCTTCGCCAGTCCAAATTGAGTAAGCAAAGAAGGCACTAGCGGGTAAATAACGGGGGGGGCTATTTGTGATATTTTCAGTAGATGCGCTATTTTCCCAGATAAAGCAGGCGCATTAAACGGCTTAGTTATTTTCCACTTCTGATTGATTAGATTTAATGAAATGTTCTCAGAGTTTCTATGTTCGATAACAATAGAATCAATAGCGCTTATATCTAAGCTTGTCACGCGTGTTTGTTCTTCGTTTTCTTGTCCAGACTTTAACCACGCAACAAGCCCGAGCGTGATAAGGAGCACCGCTAATAGTAGGTTGGTAATTAAACGGCTTTTCATTACCTAATACTTTTTGCGTTTAATCCAAATAACAACGCCAGTGATAATAAATAAGGCAGGAAGAATAAATAAAAAGCCTAGGCCAAAAACAAGCGACCATGTTTTGTTTATATTTAATTGAGTGTCGGGTGCCGTTTTTGCTGGGATATTAATCAGCGAATCATCACGGTTAAGCCACTGAACCAGGCTAATGCCAAGGTCAAGGTTCGCTCCATTACCCAAAAATGAATTCGATAAGAAATCAGCATCACCTAACACGGCAACCCGCTGCTGTTTATTATTTAGGTTGCGATTAAGAGCATAGCCGATAGTGATGGGCCCTTGTTTTTCATCGCTATTGGCATCAAATTTAATGTTACCTGCAACACCCCCCGTTTCTGTCCACGACCTTTCTAATGTTGAAAGTAAGGGCTTTGCGCTGTATTCAGTATTACTCTTAGTTGTCAGACCAGCAGCACCTGGAAATAAGCTCATGGCTTGAAGGTGCTTTGTGGCGAGGTGGTCTGGGTATTGAGTCACCAAGGCGAAAGTTGGGTCATCAATGCCGAACATTTGAGTTGTAGCGTCTACGACCGTTCCTGCTAATACAGATATGCCAAGTGTATTAAGTAGGGCTTGTAAGTGGGTTGCTTTATTGGGTTCAACTAGTAGCAATAAGGGGTTCCCAGCAGCGAGGTATTCGTTAATTAATATGATTTCGCCGTTTAGCAAATCAGTTTGCGGGTCAGCAATAACGAGCAAAGACGTATTGGTTGGAATGCTCGGTGTGTCGACTAAATTAATGGTTTGGCTGTTAATCCCTTTATTTTTCAACTCAGCAGCAAAGACACTAAAATCAAAATTTGCGAAACCAGCTGAGCTACGTTCTCCGTGCCCAGTTAAGAAAACCACCCAGCGTTGCTCACTATTGGCTAGTCGTTGTAGAGTATTGCTCAGGGCTTGTTCATTTAATTGTTGTAATGATTCTTTGCGTTCGGCGTATTCAATGATGAGTTGACCGTCGACAGTTATACCCTCTTCACGAGCTTGATCAGGGCGCATGTCAGGATTGATAATGGACAGGGATATATCGGCTTTATGTCGTTTGTATTTATCAATAAGTTCTATGATCTGACGACGTAGAACTTCATTTTCAGATGCGTAGGCGGTTATTTCTACTGGCTGATCGAGCTTTTTAAGCAAAATAAGACTTGGGTTGGATAAAGAGTTTCTAGCATTCGCTGTCCAATCAGACTGAGCGCTGTATTGCGTACTAAGCCAAGCGAGTAGCCCAAAAATGCCGAGGAATAGAATCGTAAAAACGATATTTTGTAATCGAATAAACAGATGTGCTTTTTGTGAAATTTTCATTTTTGCAAACGATCGTTATCCAGTCGACGAATGCTAAGAATTAAGAATCCTGCGATAAATAAAACAAAATAAATAATATCGGTTGAATGAATCAGCCCGCGAAGTAAGTTTTCAAAATGTCGCATGATGGAAATATATTCCAATAAATTGCTGCTATTACCACTGTTGCTTCCGGCCCAGTCGATAATCCACAAAAGCAACAAGGCACCGAAACTGCCCACAGCGGCAACCGTTGGCTGCGAGGCAATAGATGACATATAAAGCCCTAGCGCGTTAAAGGCGGCCATCAATAAGGCTAATGCAAGCAGGCAGGCTGAAAATTTACCCAGATCAAGCTCGCCAATGGTTAATAAAGACAAGGGCATTAACGCAATAGAAAAAAGAACAATGAGTAAGAAGGAGAAAATGGCCAAAAATTTACCCAATACAATTTCGCTAATACTGATGGGCGCAGAAAATAACAAACTGATGGTTTTGTTTCGGCGTTCATCGCTGATAACGCGCATCGTTAGTAGCGGCGTAATCAATAACAAAATGACGGCTGCATTAGCAAATAAGGGTGCAATAACTAAATCAGTAATACCCGGTGCATTCGGTATACCCACGAGTTTGGGCTGAATGGTTAAGTAATAATCAACTTGCGTTAAAAACATGTAGGCAAGAATAAGCTGAGTGACACCAAGCATGGTCCACGCAAGGGGCGATAAGAATAAACTCCTTAGTTCGCGGCTGGCAATAATAAGGCTATTCATGCGTATTTGAATCCTGTGTCATGCTGAGGAAAATTTGCTCTAAATCATGTTTTTCAGGTGTCAACTCAAGAAGTCCCCATTTTTTATTGATGGCCATTTCAGCTACTTCTTCAGCAATACTGGTGCCTTGCTGGTGATGAATACGGAAGTGGTTTGCTTCTAACGATTCAATCGCGTTAACGTGAGCAAGTCCTTCAAGTTCCCCCACATCCGCTGGTTGATTAAACCGAGCCAGCAAACTGGATGAGGTCATGCGATAAGACAAACCCTCGACACTTTCATTTAATACGAGTTTTCCATGGTGAATGATTTGTACTCGACTACAAGATTGTTGCACTTCGGGCAAAATGTGGGTTGATAGAATAACGCTGTGTTGTTCGCCTAATTCGCGAATTAATTGTCGAATTTCGAGCATTTGAATCGGGTCAAGACCAACCGTTGGCTCGTCTAAAACAATAACAGATGGGTTGTGTAAAATAGCTTGCGCAATTCCGACGCGCTGTTGGTAACCTTTTGAAAGGTTACCAATCAGGCGTTTGCCCATATCGGTTAAGCCACACTTTCCCTTGCCGTGACTGACCGCCTGTTTAATAGCAGGCTTTTTTAAGCCGTGCAGCTTTGCACAATAGTTGAGAAACTCATCAACGGTCAAGTCGGGGTATAAGGGCGGTATTTCGGGCAAGAAACCTAATTCCGCTTTTGCGAGCTTAGGTTGTTCAATCATGTCGTAACCGTTGATTTTAATTTCGCCAATGGTCGGTGTTAGGTTGCCGCAAATCATCTTCATGGTGGTGGACTTTCCCGCACCATTAGGGCCTAAAAAGCCTAAGACTTCGCCTTTGTCGAGCGAAAAACTTACATTATCGACGGCACAGTGACCGCCAAATTTGCGTGTTAAATTATTGACTTCGATTAATGCGCTCATCCGATGAGTATACGTGATGTTGCTAGGTTTTTATGGATGAAAGCTTAACATGCCGAGGTGTTTTTTAAACAAATTGAATAAAAGTGCGCCAGTTCAACTGGCTATGTAAAAATACCCCTTTCAACCATAAAATACCACTATGTTATTAGGCGTAGATACCGGCGGGACATTTACCGACTTTGTATATATTGACGATGTTGGTGTGCGTATTCATAAGGTGCTTTCAACGCCACAAGCGCCCGAAGAAGCTATTTTGCAAGGCATCGAGGAGTTAGGTGTTGATAACAAACAATTATTGATTGTGCATGGTTCAACGATTGCAACCAATGCGGTGCTTGAGAAAAAAGGCGTGCGCTGCTGCTTTGTCACCAATCATGGCTTGGCCGATATGCTAACGATAGGGCGCCAGGCTAGAAAAGAACTGTATGACCTGAACCCCAAGCCGCAAGAACCGCCCGTTCCATTTGAGCTGTGTCTGGAAACCGGTGGACGTGTATCGGCAAAAGGCGATGTAATAGAGCCTCTAACAGAGGCACAAATTGACCAATTAGTGACGCAGATAAAACAGCTAACACCGCGCTCAGTGGCTATCAATCTGTTGTTCTCTTTTCTAAATGATGAGGCAGAAAAGCGGCTTGAACAGGCCATGCCAGATGATATTTTTGTTTCGCGCTCATCGAAAGTTTTACCCGAATATAAAGAATATGAACGCGGCATGGCAACTTGGCTAAATGCTTACGTTGGCCCTTTGGTGACGGGTTATTTGCAGCGTCTAACGCAATCGGTCAAAGCCTCCTCGGTGTCGGTAATGCAAAGCTCAGGCGGCACGATTGCTGCTGAGCAAGCCGGAGAACAGGCTGTTCGTATGCTGTTGTCAGGCCCTGCAGGCGGTTTAATGGCGGCTTTACATATTGGTCAACGCGCTGGTTTTGAAAACTTATTAACGCTGGATATGGGGGGCACATCAACAGACGTCGCTCTATTAGATGGAGCGATTTCTCTAACCAATGAAGGGAAGGTTGGCGGCTATCCCGTCGCTGTTCCAATGGTTGATATGCACACGATTGGCGCAGGTGGTGGCTCAATAGCATCGGTTGATGCTGCCGGTTTATTATGCGTGGGACCTGAATCTGCTGGCGCTTCACCAGGGCCTGCTTGTTACGGTAGAGGCGGGAAGAAGGTAACAGTGACAGATGCCAATTTGTATTTGCGGCGGGTGAGTAAAAATCACTTCTTGGGGGGTGATCTAGAATTAGATATCGCGGCCAGTAACTGCGCCATGGAACACCTTGCTCGTGAATTAGGCTGTGAACCTAATCAAGCAGCACAAGGCGTTATCAAGCTGGCCAACGAGCACATGGCCCGAGCATTGCGCGTTATTTCAATTCAACGAGGCATCGACCCAAGACCCTACGCATTAATGACATTCGGCGGCGCAGGTGGTTTACACGTTTGCGCATTGGCGGATGCGTTAGGTATGAGAACGGCTATTGTTCCGGTTTATTCAGGCGTATTGTCGGCGTTTGGCATGTTAGCAGCGCCACGTTCGCGCGAACTATCACGAAGTTTATTAGGTGAGTTGTCGAGTATGCCGCCTGCGAAAATAGAGCAAGGCTTTGCTGGAATGGTTGCGCAAGGGGAAGTAGAGCTAATGTCTGAAGGGGTGGCGCGTGACGATATTGAATTGCGTTATTTAGTTGATTTACGCTACGTCGGTCAATCGTATACATTACCGATTATCTGGACGGGTGTGGACGATGCGGTAAATAGCTTTCATAAGATGCATAAAAACCGTTATGGGCATGACTTGGATTTGCCTGTTGAGTTGGTTAACTTGCGAGTCACCTTGTCCGGGGAAATGCCAAAACCGTGTTTGGATGAGAAAAGCAAACGCACTGAAAATGACGAATTAACATCAGAGTTAGAAGGTACTTTACGAATATATCAGCGGCAGCATTTAAAACCTAGCGATGTTATTTCTGGCGAATCACTTATTGTAGAGCAAGTAGCCACCACCTACCTAGCACCGAACTGGCAGTGCGAACTTGATAGTTTTGGCAACCTAATACTGACTAAATATTAGTAAACACCGCCTAAAGGGTGTGCAGGAACATCATCGTCGCAAGCAAAAACATCCGCTTCGGGGTGATGTTGCTTCACGCCTTCGGTAATGTCGGCAAGCTTCTTAACAGGGACATCCACCATCATTAAGTATTGCCCTTCTTCCACGGCTTTTTCAAAGGCCTTTAGTCTAGAGTTTGGTGCGCTGATACCAATCATTGCAGAACCCCAAGAGCCCACGCCTGCACCAGCTACTGCAATCCCTAAAATAGCACCGCCACCTAATACTAACCCAGCAGGTGGGAATGTCATGGCGACAAGGCCTGCTAAAATCCCCGTAACACCACCCACTGCAGCGCCTATTTCTACGCTATGAATAAAGTCGCTGGATTGGAGTAAATTAGCTTCAGGTAAGGCGGACATATCAGCGCCAGATTTGGCGATCACATGGATGTTGGATTCATTAATACGGGCGAGCAGCATCTCGTTAACAACTTGTTCGGTCGTATCATGATCTGGCAATAAAAAATACAAACGTCGTTTCATTACAATTACCCCCATATCGTCATGGAAATATAACACTAGCACATGTTTTTGGCTACTGGCGCAATGATTAGTTCAATTTAAAACAAACTCTTAGGGCTTTTTTGCGCTCGTGTGAAACTTTGGGTGATGAGCAAGCACTTGCTCTCCATCGCTGGCCCATGCATGGCAGCCATCAATATAAAAAGGTTTCGTTGTTTCGGTTGAATTGCGCCCTTTACGAACCCCCGCCATAGTTTGAAAAATAGTTGTAGTTGCAGGTCCAAGCAGGTCGGTTAAGTGTGTACAGCCTTGCAGTCCACCGACCAGTTTCTTTACGCGCGCCGTCCAGCCAGCGGTGATTTTCTCGCCGATAAGTCTTTTAAAAATAGCTGTAATATCGGGGCAGCAACCGAAGGGTGACTTGTCAGTAACAGCAATGCAATTATGGATAACTAATTGTTCGTCAACCGTAATACGTACCCACATATCGTGAATGGCATCGCCAGGTTGAATTGTTCCTCGGTAGGCATTTTCAAAAGGAATCGTCTTTATATCAGTTAAGTGAGCGTCTACATCCCATAATCCATCGTCACGTCGGAAACCTGTGCAAGTGATTTGCCGGCGATGGAGTTCTTTTCTTGCGGAACTGGTCGGTAGTGGCATTTAATATGTACCTGTGATGTTTTTGAATTTAAATGAAACTTTATTCAGTGTCATATGAACTAAGCATGTTAATGCGTCAACGTAAAATAAGGAACCCAAGTGAGTAAAGAATATAGTCGCCGTCATTGCGATAACGAAACAGCCACGGAAAAGAACAAGGATCCTGTTTGTGGCATGACAGTTACGGGTGACGCGAAGCACCATACAGAATACAACGGTCAATGGTATGGCTTTTGTTGTAAAGCTTGTTTGACTAAGTTCAACAAAGACCCTGAGCTGTATTTGTCCGATAAGCCGCGTCCAGAACCGGTAGTCGTGCTAGCCGCTAAGTATATTTGCCCCATGTGTCCTGGAATAGAAAGCGACGAACCAGATATTTGTTCAAAATGTGGCATGGCGTTAGAACCAGAAATATTTGTACCGCCTTCAACGCACACCAATTATATTTGCCCTATGCACCCCGATATTGTTGAACAGAACGCGGGGTCATGCCCTAAGTGCGGTCGGACGTTAGAAGAAAAAACAGTTGTTCTTGAAGAACAAAACCCTGAACTTGACGATATGTCGCGTCGGTTAAAAATCAGTTTATTCTTTACCGTGCCCCTATTTATTATAGCGATGTCCGAAATGGTGGTTGGCGATAGCATTTTTAATATAGCGTCAGCGCCGGCATTGCAATGGATTCAACTTTGTTTAGCTGCACCGGTTGTGCTTTGGGCGGGTTGGCCGTTTTTTGAACGTGCAGTGCAATCGGTAAAAAGCTGGAATTTAAACATGTTCACTCTGATTGGTTTGGGCGTAACAGTGGCATGGCTATACAGTTTGGTTGCGGTGTTAATGCCAACAATATTCCCCGAAAGTTTATTAACGCCACAAGGCGTTATAGCCGTTTATTTTGAAGCGGCAGCCGTCATCATCAGCTTAGTTCTATTGGGTCAAGTGCTGGAGTTAAAGGCTCACGGGCAAACTAATAAAGCCATTCATTTATTGTTGGATTTGTCGCCGAATATGGCGCGGCGAGTTAACGAAAATGGTGATGAACAAGACGTTTTGCTAGAAGATGTTGTAGTGGGTGATTTGTTACGCGTTAGACCGGGCGAAAAAGTACCTGTGGACGGAGTGTTAATTGAAGGTAATAGTTCCATAGATGAATCTATGCTAACTGGGGAGCCGATTGCGACCGAGAAAATGACCAGCGACTCAGTGGTGGCCGGCACCGTTAATGGCCACGGTACGTTCATATTTAAAGCCCAGCGCGTGGGCGCTGAAACGCTGTTGGCGCAGATCATTCAAATGGTGCGTGAGGCACAACGTAGCCGCGCACCCATTCAACGCGTAGCCGATGTTGTCGCATCGTGGTTTGTACCCATTGTGTTGGGTATTTCAGTCGTCACGTTTTTTGCATGGTATTTTTTGGCGGCAGAATACGCACTAAGTTTAGCCGTTGTTAATGCGGTTGCCGTGTTAATTATTGCCTGCCCTTGCGCATTAGGCTTAGCAACACCTATGTCTATTATGGTTGGTATGGGCCGTGGGGCGCGTATGGGCGTATTAATTAAAGATGCCGCAGTGCTTGAAGTGATGGGAAAAATTGATCTGCTCGTGGTTGATAAAACAGGCACGTTAACAGAAGGTAGACCCAGTGTTGTAGCGTTTGAAACGCTTGAAGGCATTGATCGTGCAAAAGCTCTTATTTTAGCAGCCAGTTTAGAAAAAGTTAGCGAGCACCCATTAGCAGAAGCGGTGGTACGGATGGGGGGCGATCAAGAGTTATTTGATGTGGATGATTTCTCCGCAACACCGGGTAAAGGCGTGTCTGGTGATATTGAAAAGCAAACTGTTTTAATCGGTAACTTACGATTCTTAGAAGAAAATAATATTGATACCAGCGGTTTAAAAGCAAGACAACAAGCGCGAGAGTCAATGGCTGAAACGCCCTTATATATGGCAGTTAATAATCAAGCTGCGGGTGTTTTCTTCTTAACAGATAAAATTAAAGCAACAACTGTAGAAGCTATTCAACAGTTACAGTCAAGTGGCGTAAAAGTAATGATGCTAACGGGAGATCAGCAAGGCCCAGCTCGACAAGTAGCAAGCCGCTTAGGTATTGATGAGTATCGAGCAGGGGTATTGCCATCAGAAAAAGTAGCAGTAGTTAAAGAACTACAAGCGAAAGGAAATTTAGTCGCAATGGCAGGTGATGGCGTGAACGATGCACCCGCTTTAGCGCAAGCCGATGTGGGTATTGCTATGGGGAATGGTTCAGATGTGGCAATAGAAAGCACGGGGGTTGTGCTGGTGAAAGGTGATTTACGCGGCATTGTACGCGCGCAAAAACTCAGTAAAGAAACGATGAAGAATATTCGCCAAAACCTCACTTTCGCCTTTCTTTATAACGGCCTCGGTGTGCCCATTGCAGCCGGTGTTTTGTACCCATTTTTAGGTGTTCTTTTATCACCCATGCTTGCCGCAGCCGCGATGAGTTTAAGCTCAGTATCGGTTATTAGTAATGCGTTAAGGCTTAAAAATATAAAATTGTAATTTAGCAATAAGCAATTTGAATGAGTTAACCGTTAGTTAGCCTTTACCTTGAATATGGATGATCTACTAGAGAAATCTTTGCTTTTGAAATAATGATGTGTGATTTTTTCTGAGCTATCTATTCTTATGAGTTCTAAGTCTGTTAATTTTTTTAAGTCGCGCATAGAGGTTCTGCCAGACACGCCAGATTAAACGGCCTTGTACCAAGGTTCCGATTTTAAAATATCCCTTATTCGGACCGCTTTATTTACCATTAAATTAGACAACACATTGTGTTAGCGAACCGTTACTTTTTAGATGAAACAAGGCCTTCCAATCTTGCGCTAACGAGGGCAGACGAAACTAATTTGTTTGCACGGTCATGTAATCGGTTAACAGTATTGAGCATGCCTTTAAGAAATTCGAAAAACATTGCGGCTGAATATTCTTCTGAGAATCCATAAGCGCCCTTAAGGTTGCTTACCCGCCTTTGTTTTTATTCCTTCATCTGATCTTCTGTTAGATTTAAAATATCGGTCATTCCGTTATATGATAGCTCACCGCCCTCAATCGTATTCGTGCTGTAAATAGATGAGAGAATTACACTTAGATTAAATGTTTTGTACAACATTATGTCGCGTAAAATGACAGTGCATAATCTTTTATGCCACGTTGCAACGATAGAGGGTTGAGTGGTTGTCCTGTAAGTTGAATAAGCACTTTTTTTACTATCGTTTCAGCTAAGAATTAATGGGAAGTTAAACAGAAGAATGAAGGGTGCGTTTATGCGTGGGGCGAAGCAAAGGTTAAATCGCTACATTGAAGAAAGTTTGTCGCTAATTCCTGACTCGCTTCATGAAAATGTAGCAACCGTTTGGGAGCAGATAACAGGCGTTGATTTTGAAGGAAGC
Source organism: Cycloclasticus sp. symbiont of Poecilosclerida sp. N (assembly GCA_002101205.1). Taxonomy (GTDB): domain Bacteria; phylum Pseudomonadota; class Gammaproteobacteria; order Methylococcales; family Cycloclasticaceae; genus Cycloclasticus. Next base: position 300,804 of record LWTM01000077.1, read on the forward strand.
GACCAAGCAAACATAAATGCTTTTACGCGAGTTTTAGCCTGTAGCGCGTTCGTGCAAAAACAAGCAATAAAACACCGCCATATGGTTGTAGCGGGTTTTAGCTTAACGAATACCCAAAAATTACAGTTGCCGGCAAACTTTCACACAGAACTGAAAAACACGATAGCGCAGGCTAAAGATGAAGCGGCGGTTCAGCGTATTGTGCGGCAATCACGTAATCAAAAAATGTTGCTTATTACATGGGCGCAGCTAACGGGTGCTGACATTAACGATGTTATTTATAGCTTGTCGGAATTGGCGGACTGTTATATTCAAATAGCGTGTAACTGGACGCATCAACAATTATCTAGCCTCTATGGTGCGCCTAGAGATGCGCAAGGTGCGGAACAAAAACTTATTGTTATTGGTATGGGAAAGTTGGGCGCGAAGGAGCTAAACTTCTCCTCAGATATTGATCTTATTTTTTGTTATCCATCAGTTGGTGAAACCGATGGCTTGCGTTTAATAAGCAACGAAGAGTTTTTTACAAGGCAGTGTCGTTTGATTATTAAGTTATTGGATCAAAATACGGTGGATGGTTTTGTGTTTCGTGTTGATACGCGCCTGCGGCCTTTCGGTGACAGTGGTGCGTTGGTATTAAGTGGCGAAGGCATGGAGATGTATTATCAAAGCCATGCGCGTGAGTGGGAACGGTACGCGATGATTAAAGCGCGTTTAATTACCGGTAATGAGCGCGATAAAGTGAACCTTACTTCAATGCTACGAGCATTCGTCTTTCGGCGATATTTAGATTACGGTGTGTTTGATTCTGTCCGAGTGATGAAACGTCAAATTGAAGCACAATTACAGCGTAAAGGAGTTGAGCATAATGTGAAGCTTGGGGTTGGTGGGATTCGAGAAATAGAATTTATTGGGCAGGCGTACCAGCTGATTAATGGTGGCCGGGATAAGTCATTGCAGCAGCGTGGCATATTGAAAATTTTAAATTTATTGGCTGAGAAAAACCACATCTCTAAAAAGGCAGCGGATGAATTAACCTACGATTACGCTTACTTGCGGCGTTTAGAAAATCACCTGCAAGAAATAAACGATCAACAAACCCATGTTTTGCCAAGTAATGAATTAGACCAAGCACGATTATTACTAGCCATGAATGTTAGTAACTGGGAGCTGTTGCTTGATGATGTACGTAGGGTTATGGCGCGTGTGCACGCGTATTTTGAGGGTTTGGTGGATTTTTCAAAGGAGCGTCCTGCTGATAAAGGCATTGATTGGCAGGCGTTAGATGCCGAGACACTAGAGCAATATCTAGCGTCGAACAATATCGTTGCAAGCCGCGCCACTCAGAACGATATTATTGAGTTTTGCAACAGTTATTCTGTGCGCCAATTAGCAGAAAAAGGGCGAGAGTACTTCATTCAATTAATGCCGATGTTATTAAATGCATTGTTATTGCAAAAGCCTTGTGAGAAGACGTTGTCCTTGTTGTTGATTATGTTGGAGAATATTTGTAATAGAACCGTTTACTTGGTGCTGTTGGTAGAAAATAAAGCGGTGTTTGAGCAGTTGGTCCGCCTAGCGATGTTAAGTCCGCTGATTATTACGCAAGTAACAAAAACACCTATTCTGCTAGATGAACTCATTGACCCCGCTAGTTTGTATCACCCGCCGACTAAAGAAGCGTTAGAAGCAGAATTGAAAACAATGCTTTTGGATGTTAAAGGTGATGATATTGAAGGACATATGGAAACGTTGCGCTTGTTTAAACAGGTGAATGTTTTGCGTGTTGCAGCGGCAGATTTAACGGACGTTATTCCACTCATGGTGGTCAGCGATAAGTTAACCAGCATTGCAGAAGTGGTTTTGCAACAAGCGCTTTTGTTTAGCTGGCAATTAATTTGTGCCCAATACGGCGTGCCCGAAGGTGCAAATTCAAAATGTGTTAGTGGCTTCTCAGTCATTGGTTTTGGAAAAATGGGCGGTATGGAACTGGGTTTTAGTTCAGATTTAGATATTATTTTTCTACATAAAGATGTGGCGATAGATGAAATAACAGTGGGTGATAAGCCTATATCATTGGCTGAATTTTATATGCGACTAGGCCGAAAGGTGATTACCTTTATGACAACGCGTACTTTCTCTGGCAGCTTGTATGAAATGGATTTGCGCTTAAGACCGAATGGGAACTCTGGGCTTTTAGTGACCTCGGAATCTTCGTTTTCAGGGTACCAAAAGAGCCAAGCATGGACATGGGAGCATCAGGCATTAATACGGGCACGTTTTGTGGCAGGCTGTAAGCAAATGGGTGATTCGTTTAATACCATTCGAGCTGAGGTGTTAGCAAAGCGACGCGACACGGATACCTTGAGGAATGATGTTGTTGTCATGCGAAAAAGAATGCGCACCGCTCTGCTGAAAACGCAAGCGGGTTATTTTGATCTAAAACATGGTATTGGAGGTATTGTCGATATTGAGTTTATTGTACAATTCGGTGTCTTGGTTAATGCGAGTGAACAGCACGCCTTGTTAACGCATACGGACAATGTTCGTTTATTGCTTGAATTGCAGAACATAGGCTTTTTATCTAGCCAGCAAGAACAAGGTTTGAGCATCGCCTATAAAACATATCGCAAGGCAGTGCATCATGCGGCGTTGGCACAAACATCAACAATGGTTGGTGAATATTTGGTCGAAGACCACGTCCAACTGGTGACATCAGTATGGAACGATATTTTTAATCACTAGGTATGTGGCATTTATTTTTACAAAGGCCTTTGCGCGAAATAGCTTCCGTGAAAGGTCTTTTACACAGTTAAAAGGTGGGGATTGGTTATGGGGATGGACGATAGAGACGGCGTCATTTGGTTGGATGGTAAGTGGGTCGAGTGGCGTGATGCCAAAATTCATGTTCTAACGCATACGTTACATTATGGCATGGGTGTATTTGAAGGTGCGCGGGCGTACAAAACCAGCGAAGGCTCCGCTATATTTAGATTGCACGATCATACTGACCGCTTATTCAGGTCGGCGCATATTTTGAACATGAAAGTGCCTTTCGACAAAGACACACTTAACCAGGTGCAATGCGATGCGGTTTCAAAAAACAATTTGAACTCTGCGTATTTACGCCCCATGTGCTTTTACGGATCAGAAGGCATGGGTATTCGTGCTGACTGCTTAAAAGTTCACGTGATGGTTGCTGCATGGGAATGGGGTACGTACTTAGGTGAAGACGGTATTGAAAAAGGCATCCGTATTCGTACGTCGTCGTATATTCGTAATCACGTCAATAGCGTTATGTGCAAAGCTAAAGCGAATGGCAATTACATGAACTCAATCCTTGCGCTACAAGAAGCTATTTCTTGTGGTTATGATGAAGCGATGTTATTAGACCATGAAGGTTATGTTGCTGAAGGCAGTGGCGAGAACATATTCCTTGTACGTAACGGTAAATTAATTACGCCAGATTTAACGTCGGCGCTAGAGGGCATTACCCGTGAAACGATTTTTCAACTAGCTGAAGAATGTGGCCTGCAAGTTGTAGAAAAACGCATCACACGTGATGAAGTTTATGTGGCAGATGAAGCCTTCTTTACTGGCACAGCAGCGGAAGTAACGCCCATTAGAGAAGTGGATGACCGTATGATTGGTAATGGTGGTCGTGGCCCAATTACTGAGCGTTTACAAACAATGTATTTTGATGCGGTTCATGGGCGGTCTGCGAAGCATAGTAGTTGGTTAACCCACGTTTAGTTTAAAAAGAACGTGAGTTCAACATACCGCATACTTATTGTTGGCCCTTCATGGGTCGGTGATATGGTCATGGCACAAAGCCTGTTCATGGCGTTAAAACAGCAGCATAAAAACTGCTCGATTGACGTATTAGCACCCGAATGGTCGCTGGCGATTATGGAACGTATGCCCGAGGTAAGAAAAGCGATTGTTATGCCGTTAGGACATGGACAGTTCGACTTTAAAGGTCGTAAAGCCGTAGGTGAAAAACTACGGGTAGAGGAGTACGACGAGTCTATCGTTTTGCCTAATTCGTGGAAATCAGCCTTAACGCCTTACTTCGCAAACATTCCAAAACGTACAGGTTATTTGGGCGAATTGCGTTGGGGTTTATTAAATAATTCACGCAGGCTAAATAAAAACTTATTAACTAAAACCGTACAACGTTTTGTTGCACTAGCATCCGCAGCTAATACCATTGTGCCCGTTATTCCGCAACCACGACTATTAATCGATCCTGCCAGTGTTGATGTGGCAAAGGCATCGTTTAATTTGGAGTTAACCGAAGCTAAGGTACTTGGCTTATGCCCAGGGGCAGAATATGGCTCTGCTAAACGCTGGCCGCAAGAGCATTACGCAGCGGTAGCAAAAAAGGCGCTGGAGAACGGTTGGCAAGTGTACTTATTTGGTTCAGCTAAAGATGAACCTGTAACGGCAAAAGTTAATGAATTAGCCGGGGGGGCTTGCCGTGATTTTGCGGGTAAAACAAACTTAACTGAGGCACTAGATTTAATGTCTTTATGCGATGTTGTTATCAGTAACGACTCGGGGTTAATGCACGTTGCAGCGGCGCTTAATATTAAAACAATCGCCTTGTATGGTTCATCAGACCCTAATTTCACACCACCACTGCACCCCGATGCGGATGTGATTACCTTAGGTTTAGAATGCTCGCCATGTTTTAAGCGCGAATGCCCGTTAGGTCATTTAGATTGCCTGACGAAAATCTCTCCAGAGCGAGTTCTTAGTTTAATGGATGTGGCGTAGCATTTAACGGCAGCTTGCGGCACACCTGCGGTCACCCTTTACGGCTCAACCAATGCGGTGTTAACAGGCACATCAAAGGTTTCTCCTGCGTGTTACCCAACACTTAATGCAGATGATGTTTGGCAAGCACTAACGAGTAAGGTGGCGGATTATCAACACATCACAGAGACCGCCTAAATGTCCTAGTGTAGTGAACCCGACCACTTTTAGGCTTAAGTTAGGGTTTGGTGAATAATTTAAGCAATACCAAACTGTATTTTTTATTGAAAAGGAGGATGTTGCCCACTAAAATGGTAGCATCCCTTTTTTGAGCTTTGAACCCTTATTTTTTAAACAGGTATTAATATGATTTTAGCTTCATTTCTTGCTTTTTTAGCAATTATTTTATTCGTCGGGCTTTATTCTAAGCGATTTAGCAAACAAACTACGGATGATTACCTGATTGCTAGTGGCAATATTCCAGTTTGGCAGACGGTGTTGTCAGCTTTGGCATCTGCTTATAGTGGTTTTATGTATATTGGCTTGATTGGCTATACCTATACTCAGGGCGTTTCTGGTATTTGGTTGATGGTGTTTTGGATTTTTGGTGAATTTTGTGTGTTCATTTATCTGCCTAAGAAAGTTAGCCAAGTATCTCAACGCAGAAACCTCAATAGTTATAACGCCTTATTGGCAAATTATTGGGGGCAAAACCACACGCTGGTTAAAAAAAGTGCAGCAATTATTACCCTAATATTTTTATCCATTTATGCCGCCGCTCAATTTAATGCTGCGGGAAAGGCGTTACAAAGCACGCTACTCTGGTCGCCAATAATAGGCTCTGTGTTTACCTATTTTGTGGTGTTAGCCTACTCTTATGTAGGCGGTATTCGTGCCTCTATTTGGACCGACAACATTCAATTTGTCATTATGGTTGTCTCTATCGCTATTTTAGTTTGGTTGAGCTTGGATGCGATTGGCGGTTGGTCTATGTTTGTTGATAAGTTACACAACAACCCCGTGGCCTATACGCAGTGGTTTCCTGAATCAATGGGCAGTCTGTTTTTTATTATCTTATTTTTATTAGGCTGGGTTGGTGGCGGCTTTGGCATTGCTGGGCAGCCCCATATTGTTGTGCGTTTTATGGCAATGAAAAAGACCCGCAAATATAAACAAATTTTATTCGGTTATTACGCGCTTGCCGTTATCTTTACTGGCTTGTGCTTATTGTCTGCTTTATTGGCAAAAGTGTATTTTGCTGGTACATTAGCCGCCGACTTTGACACCGAGACAACGTTACCAACCTTAGCCACTGCTGTGTTGCCTGCTATGTTAGTTGGTCTAATGCTCTCAGCAATCCTCTCAGCCATTATTTCCACAGCGGACTCACAAATATTAAGTTGCTCTGCTGCTTTAGGTACTGATTTACTAAAACCCAAAGCCACAGACAAAGAAAGCCTCAGACAAAATAAATTTAGCACTGCTTTAGTGGCAACTTTTGCTTTATTAATAGCACTTTATGGTGGGGAATCAGTCTTTACGCTAGTTATTCTCGCCTGGTCTGGCTTAGCATCTGCCTTTATGCCACTACTTGTTATCCAACTTATGGGGCACAAACCCTCACAAACCCTCAGTATTACTATAATGCTATCCGGTTTATTGGCTGCTATTATCTGGCGTATGACTGGGTTAAACAGCCTAACTTATGAGGCAATTATCGGTATCGCTGTCGGCTTTATAGTGTTTTATGTTGTTAAAATATTATCACCTGCTGATAAAGCAAAAGAATAAAAGGGTGAAAATACCGAAAGCTTACAAACAGAATTTGATTGCTCGCCCTGTTTGAAAAAAGAGTGTGCTTATCGCCAGCCTTCATCTGTTCAGCCAGCTTGTTATCAATCATGACCACCACAACTAGTATTGAATAAGCTACAGGCATTAATGAAACGAATATTGTGAAAGAAATAGATAGCTGGGTGAAAGCCCCTGCTACACCACTTAATATTAAATTCAGTGAAGCTGAGCTTCAGTTAACTCAAAAACTTAGACACCCAGCAGGAAAACGGTTGACTTGTTTAGCGCAGTGGAAAAGTAAGGCTGTTACCGCTTAGATTCATTTATAATAACCTAAAAGGAATCGGAGACATCCGCCACATCAAAAATTTCCAAATAGTTGTAAAAACCGTTGAATATTACAATAACAAAAAAAGTCAATCCCGCTGTTGGGCATATAGCCTCAGCATAGAAAAGTAAAAAATTACTGAATGTGGCTTAGACACTCTACGATTTTAGTTGCGCATCACAGCGTACTCTCAAATAATATTAAGCGAATGGTTTTGTAATGAATGTTTTAATTATTAAAACGTCGTCACTAGGTGATGTTATCCATACTCTGCCCGCATTAACCGATGCGGCAAAAGCAATCCCCGATACTTCATTCGACTGGGTGGTTGAAGAGTCATTTCAAGATATCCCTTTATTGCATCCGAATGTAAATAGGATTATTCCCGTATCTATACGCCGCTGGCGCAAAAACTTGTGGAAACACAAGACAGATATTAAGGCGAGCATTAAGGATATTCAGCAAGAGAGCTATGATGCGGTTATTGATGCGCAAGGGCTGATAAAAAGCGCCTTTTTTACGCGTTATGCTAAGGGTGAGAAATACGGGCTTTCCAAAACAAGCTGTCGAGAGCCGTTAGCGGCAATGGCGTACCAACACAAAATAGACGTGCCAAAAGGGCAACATGCGATTACCCGCGTAAGACAATTATTTGCACAAAGCTTAGATTACGACTTTTCTGCGGATACGCTTTCGTATGGTTTGAGAAAAACTGATTTTTTACCACAAGAATCGTTGCAAAAGCCGTACTTAATATTCCTGCATGGCACAACATGGGCAAGCAAACATTGGCCAAATGAGTATTGGAAATCGCTGGTTTCATTAGCGACAAAGGCTGGTTTTAACGTGTATTTACCCTGGGGTAATGAACAAGAAAAGACACGTGCAGACAACTTGGCTGATGTATCAGCAAAAGCCCGTGTGTTGCCGCGTTTAGGTATTAAAGAACTATCAGCAATACTGATGCACGCAAGCGGCGTAATAGGTGTGGATAGTGGTTTGGCGCATTTAACGGCAGCTTGTGGCACACCAGCAGTCACACTTTACGGGTCAACCAATGCGGTACTAACAGGCACCTTAGGTGAAAATACCGAAAGTTTACAAACAAAATTTGATTGCTCGCCCTGTTTGAAAAAAGAGTGTGGTTATCGCCAGCCTTCATCTGTTCAGCCAGCTTGTTATCAATCATTACCGCCGCAACTAGTATTGAATAAACTACAGGCATTAATGAAATGAATATTGCGAAAGAAATAGATACCTGGGTGGAAACCCCTGCTACACCACTTAATATTAAATTCAGTGAAGCTGAGATCCAGTTAACTCAAAAACTTAGACACTTAGCAGGAAAACGATTGACTTGTTTGGCGCAGTGGAAAAGTGAGACCGTTATTGCTAAGTTTTTTTATGGTGCGCGTGCTCAGCAGCAGGTTGAAAAAGAATCTGCTGTGCTGAAAGAATTAATAAAAAAAGGCATTCGCACACCAAAGTTTTTAGCTATGTATGAGAAAGCAGGTTGCTCAGTGCTGCTGATTGAATACATAGCAGATGCCATATCACTTGCAAAGTGGTTGAAAGATGAACCTGAGCAGTCAGCGTTTGAAAAGACAATGTCGAAAACAACGACATTAATGCTTGAGTGCCACCGTGCTGGTTTTGAAATAAAGGATCCACACTTAGATAACCTCTTAATTAGAAAGGATGATGTATTTATCATTGATGCAGGTGATATTACGCAATTTAGCGAACCATTAAACAACGAGCGTTCGCTACAAAACATGGCGCTTTTATATGCGCAGCTTCCAGTCACACAAGATGTTATTACTTTTCAAGTCTTGAAAAACATCTTGCTAGAAAAGAGTGATCTTGAAGCGCCAAATGAAAAAGAGTGGCAACAACGCTTAATTCGTCAACGGCGCTGGCGACAGAAAAAGTTCATTGATAAAAAAGTCTTTAGAGACTGTACGGCTTACCATTGCGAACAGAGTAGCTCAAGATTTCTGGTGGCTAAACGCGATTTCTTTACCGACGAAGTAGCGCAAGCATTAACGAATCCAGATATGCTCATCGAAAAAGGCACCCTGTTAAAAAATGGCAACACAGCCACTGTAGCAAAGGTTGAGATAGGCGATAAAACGTATGTTTTAAAACGATACAACATAAAAAAACCAATACACTCTTTTATCAGAGGCTTTATGTGGTCGAGAGCGGCTGTCTCGTGGCGAAACGGCTTGCTATTAGAAATGCTGGGTATTCCAACAGCTAAGTCATATGTAATGATTGAAGGACGTTGGGGAGCGTTGAGAAGGCGTTCTTATCTATTGTCGGAGTTTATTAGTGCGCCAACCGCTTGGGATATTTTTGAAGACAAACAGTTTAATGAGCAAAATAGAAGTGATTGGGCTAAAAAAATATCTGAATTATTTATGCTTTTGAAACGCAATCAAGTGAGCCATGGGGACTTGAAGGCGCAGAATATACTTTGTCATACGAAAACCGCCGCTCTTATTGATCTAGACGGCTTACAGTCAACATTAGTGTATAAAAAATTCCTGCAAAGATATAAAAAAGATATTCAACGGTTCCAAATAAGTTGGCCATCAAAATGGCGTGAGAACCCATATTTCGCTGAATATGTGTTAGCGTTGTTAAATTCGGAAGCCCATTAAATAAATGCCGTTATGCCGATGTCTCAAGATTCCAAGCGTCGCACTATAACGGGCTGAGGCTTGCTTGGTTTTCTGGCTATTATTTTCTGATGAGTATTCGGGAACAGTGGCGGAACAAATTTCAGAACACTGTCGTAGCTTGTGACGGAGTTAGTTAATAAATTTAAACGTTAGGAATCTTAGTATGTTCAATAATAAAACAATTCTTATTACAGGAGGCACGGGCTCATTTGGCAATACCTTTGTGCCAATGACGCTTGAAAAATACAATCCTAAAAAAATCATCATCTACTCACGTGACGAGATGAAACAATGGGAAATGGCTAAGAAATTTGAAGGTGATTCTCGCGTGCGTTTTTTTATTGGCGATGTGCGAGATAAAGAACGGATTTATCGTGCGTTAGATGGCGTTGATTACGTGGTGCATGCCGCGGCAACAAAAATAGTACCTACCGCTGAATACAACCCATTTGAATGCGTAAAGACGAATATCAATGGAGCAATGAATTTAATTGATGCTTGCATTGATAAAAACATCAAAGGAGTGGTCGCGCTCTCAACCGATAAGGCTAGCAGTCCAATTAATCTTTATGGGGCAACAAAGCTTGTTTCAGATAAATTATTTGTAGCCGGTAACTCCTATTCAGGCTCGCACCTTACCCGCTTTGCTGTTGTACGTTATGGCAATGTTATGGGTTCACGCGGCTCGGTCATTCCCTTTTTTATGTCAATTAAAGATAAAGGTGTTTTGCCAATAACAGATGAGCGAATGACGCGCTTTATGATTTCACTGGAAGACGGCGTAGATTTGGTTTGGCATGCCTTTCACGATATGGAAGGCGGGGAAGTTTATGTAAAAAAAATCCCGTCAATGAAAGTAACAGACCTTGCAAGAGTTATTGCGCCAGAAGCCAAACAGGAAATAATAGGTATTCGCCCCGGTGAAAAACTCCACGAAAAGATGATTAGTGCCGAAGATGCAGCCTATACCTATGAATACCCTGAGTACTTTAAAATCCTACCGACGATTAATAACTGGGGCGCAGATGAAGTACGTATTAAAGATGGGGTAAAGGTAAAAGAAGGTTTTATATATGCCAGTGATAGCAATAATGATTGGATGAGTGAAGATGATTTTCAAAAGTGGCTTAGTTCTAATGAAACTAAAATAGGGAGGATTTGAAAATGAATAGGAAGTTGAAGGGTGGCTACGGCATGAAAAATTTATCTTTTAGGAGTAACTGATTATGAAAATAATTGTTCCATTACAAACTTGCTCAACACGGATTCCCCAGAAGAATATTCGTCCCTTCTATAAAGGGGATTCTTTGTTTGATATAAAGGCAAAGCAGATCCTCGAGTTTGAATCTCCAGAGAATGTTTATATATCTTCCGAAAATGAGTCCGTTAGTAAGTTATGTGATGTATATGGGTTTAATTTTTTGTTACGTGATAAGTCTTTAACTGGTAATACAGTCTTCCAACCCGATCTAGTTAAAGCATTAACAGACCCTATTCCAGGTGATGATGACATCATGTGGATTCAAGTAACATCACCTCTTTTTAATCAATTTTCTGAAGCATTGAAGGAATGGAAGAAAGTGAGAAACGAGTTTGACTCACTAGTTGCGGTAAAGGCATTTAAAGGACATCTGTTAGATTCTAAAGGGAACCCTGTTAATTATGGTTTTGGGTATTGGCATAAAGTATCTCAAGACTTGCCGAAGCAGTACTCTGTTTTATGGAGCTTATTTATTCTTAAGCGTGAAACTGTTAATCGTTATTATTATCATATTGGTGTAAACCCTTATTTATTTGAAACAAACTCCATGGTTGTTGATATTGACTACCATGAGGACTTCGAGTTAGCAAAAGTCATGTATGAAAGGTTGTTTGGTTGATTTTTTAGCGAGTTTTAAAGTGAATATATGGTTTTTCGAAACGCTCAGCGTATTTAATTATGACTAGAGACCTCAGCACGTGTACTGGCGGTGCTAGTGCTGACAGTATAACCCAACAAATTCGCATTAATTTTGCTATAATGCATCATGCAAAAATCATTCTCAACACAGGCCAACCTCTTCTTTTCAACCGCTGACTTAGACCACCCTATTCTTCATAGTCTTGATGACACAGAAGCCTTGTTGGAATGGTCTGAAATAGAAACATTGCTCACCTCAATCTATGATTCTAACACAGGGCGTCCCAGTGACTCTTTACTGACGCTATTTCGAAGCTTGTTGCTTGGCGTATGGTATCAACTATCCGATGTGCAGTTAGCCCAGTGTTTATATAGGGACTTATTGTTCCGTAAATTCTGCCGTTTGGAAC